>JAXMGY010000001.1:0-122382 GCA_046347035.1 Gammaproteobacteria bacterium
CCAATGCGGGCAAGTCCAGTTTGTTTAATTGTCTGCTACAGCGAGACCGCGCCATCGTCAGCGACATTCCAGGCACCACGCGCGACGCGCTGGATGCTTCGCTCAATCTTAACGGTGTCAGCGCCGTCATCACTGACACGGCCGGCCTGCACATCGCCAATGACAGCGTTGAGCAAGAAGGTATGCGTCGCACGCGCGCGATGCTGCAGGAAGCGGATCACGTTCTGTTACTGGTGCCCGCCGATGAATCGCTCAACGAAGATGATAGCAACGTAATGTCTTCGCTGGGTGAGCGGGTGATGGTAACCATGGTACGGACCAAAATCGATCTAACGGGCGAGGAAGCGAAGCTCGTTTCAACGCACAATCCTCCGCAATTGTTTATTTCTGCTCTAAGTGGCGAAGGGATACCCCTGCTCGTGCGCCATTTGCAGCAATCGACGACTGCCAGCGATGCCGGCGAAGGTGCATTTACCGCACGCCGCCGTCACGTTGCCGCGCTTCGGGAAGTGCGCAGTGCACTTTTGCAAGCTTTGCCGCAGCTCGCCCATGCTAACGAGCTTGAGGTCGCCGCTGAATACTTCCGTCGCGCCCGTGCTGCACTCAGCACTATTACCGGCGAATACACTACTGAAGACATGCTGAGCGAAATTTTCGGCAGCTTCTGTATAGGAAAATGAACGAAGCGCCGCGACTGTTGTTCATCACGCTCAGTAACATTGGCGATGCAGTGATGACCACGCCGGTACTCGCGACCTTGCATCGACTATTCCCCACCGCGAAGATCGACATCGTTGCCGACGCGCGTTCGGCGGCATTGTTCGAGCCCTGTCCCTTTCGCGGCGATATTCTTCTCAAAAACAAGAACGAGGGTTTGCGTGGCATAGTTGCACTGGTAAGGAAGTTGCGACAACGCCGCTATGCCGCCATCGTTGATCTGCGCACTGATGGCTTGAGCTGGCTGTTGTGCGCGGATCAACGCTATACCAAACGTCACGCTGGCAAACCCGCTGGACACGCTGTGGAGCGGGCTTATGCGGTGATATCCACGCTTACCCACGATTCACCGCCGCCAACACAGTTGTGGTTACGAGAAAGAGATCGCAGCGCCGCGCGCGCGCGTGCAGATACTCTTCCACCGGGCAAATGGCTTGCGATTGCGCCGGGTGCGAACTGGCAGCCGAAAACCTGGCCGATCGAGTATTTTCAAGAGCTACTGCCACGGCTGAAATATCACTTCAATGGTTTGATCTTGGTCGGCAGTGCACAGGACAAATCGCTCTGTTTAGCACTGGAAAAGACCAGTCCAGTTCCGGCGATCAACGCCGCGGGTGAAACAAATTTGCTTGAAGCAGCAGCCTTGATCGAAATGGCGACTTTGTTTATAGGCAATGATTCGGGATTGGGACATATCGCCGCCGCCGTCGGGACGCCGACACTGACGTTGTTCGGACCAGGTGATTCCGCGCGCTATCATCCGTGGGGGGTTAACGTACGTTGGTTGGTGGCTGAGGATAAGAATATCGCCAGCCTCACTCCCGCACGTGTTGCTGCCGAGGCAGAGGATATGCTTGTCGCGCTGAAGCGTCGCGAATAGATCATGAGTCGCTCATTACATATTATCGGTAGCAAGCGGCCGGGCGGTGCAGAAGGATTTTACGTGCGTCTGCTGCAGGCATTGAATGAATCGCGGCACGAAGCGATGGCAGTTTGTCCGCCGCAGAGTGCGGTAGCGCATCTGCTGGGTGACTCGGCCAAGCAGAAGCACATCAAGATGCGTAGTCACTGGGATCCCGTCGCGCGCTATCGGCTAAGTCGCTTCATCAGCGAAGCTCATCCCGATATCGTGATGACGTATCTCGGTCGTGCGACGCGTCTAGTCCACTTGCCGGTCGGCAAGCAACCGGTTCACATCGCTCGCCTTGGCGGTTACTACGATATTCGCCAGTACGTGCATGCACATGCCTGGGTGGGCAACACTAAGGGTATCTGCGATTACCTGGTGAGCAGTGGTTTGCCCGCCGCGCGCGTGACTTACATTCCGAACTTCATCGATCAGGCGCAACCCGCGCGCGAAGACTCGATTACCGCCGCCCGTGAGGAGTTGACGTTGCCGGCGCAGGCGAAAGTAGTCCTGGCTTTGGGGCGCCTGCATCAGGTCAAGGGCTTTGACACATTGCTGCGAGCCTTTGCTACTTTGCACGCGAACAACAAGAACACCGACGTCTATCTGGTGATACTTGGCGAGGGTAGCGAGCGGCATTCGCTGGAAGGGCTCGCGTGTGAATTACGCATCGATCCGTTCCTGCGCATGCCTGGATGGCGCGATTCGTTGGCGGCGTATTTCGCCCTGGCGGAAGTCTTTGTGTGCCCGTCGCGGTTGGAACCTTTTGGCAACGTCATATTGGATGCTTGGAGTCACGGTGTTCCGCTGGTTGCGACGCGCACTGCGGGTGCTGCTGAACTGGTGACAGATCAGGTCGACGGTGTTTTGGTGCCGGTAGATGATGTGGCAGCAATGGCGGTAGAGATTGATAGAATCCGGAATGCTTCAAACTCAGAGCGATTCTCATTTGTCGAAGCCGGGCGGAAAACGCTCGAGCAACGATTCTCTCGCGCAGCAGTTGTTGGCGCGTACTTGAGCTTATTCGATCAACTTATCCTGCAGTAAGCGGTTAAACACATATTCGGTGCTGATACCGGATAGGCAGGTATGATCGCGAGCAGTGGCGCGATCCGGCCGGCTACAGGCAGCGCATGATTCACTATTTGCCAGTGCACGCTCGCGTTGTCCCATGGCGTGACAACGCCGCCAATCGGTTGGGCCGAACAATCCGTAGACGGGAATGCCCGCGGCCGATAATACATGCATGGGGCCAGAATCGTTGGTGACCGCAAACCGGGCGTGTCGAGCGAGCTCGGCGAGTTGTGAAATCGAGAACACATCGGTGGCGTCGATGCCAACAGTTTGAGCAAATTGCGCATTGATTGAACGATCATTCCCAGCGCCCAGCCACACGACATGTATTTTTCGATCGGTTATCTGCTTGGCAAGCGCCGGAAAATTTGGCCAACGCTTGGCCGGCCACATCGGGCTCGCGCCGGCATGCATCAACGCGAGGGGTCGATCGATCAAATGATTTTCCACAAGCCATGTTTGAACTTCGGCTTTTTGTTCCGCCGACAGCGGCAGATAGGGGCGGGGTTGTGGTGCCGGCAACCCGGCGGCTTCTAACATCAGAGCTTGGCGCTGATACCCAGGCTCGTCCTTGCCATGAAATGTGGGCGGATACACCGTGTACGGGAACCGCGGATGATTCCCGATGCGTACTGCAACGCCTGAAAGCGCACACAGCAATGCCGAGCGATCATTGCTTTGCAGATCGACTATTTCCTCAAAACGCTGTCGTCGTAGCCACAGCAATTGTTTCGCGGTGTTGAAAACACCTTTGCGCTCGACGGCGTGAAGATTGACACCTGGCCAGTCCTGAAAAATATTCGCAAACATCTTTCCCGTCATCACCCACAGCGCTTTGTTTGGACGTGCCAGTTGAATGCTGCGAATGGCGCTGGTGGCGATAACCACATCGCCAAGCGCGCCAAATTTGATGACAAGAATTCCGGCCATGGAGTCAATTCGATTGCACGGCAGTGAGCGAGTTCTTCAGCAGCGGTAGCGCGGCTTGTACTACGGCATCGACGGTAATCCCCGCCATACCAGCACGGCCAGTCGGTTGAACCGCTTTGATGTGCGGTGAATGGAGCAGCGGCGGTGAAGCGCCGAACAAACCAACGGCATGGGTGCCGACTGCCGCTGCTAAGTTCAACGCACCTGTGTCATTGCCGATGTAAAGTACGCAATGTTTCAGCAGGGCGGCAGTGTGGTCGATGGGAAGCTTCGTTATGGCTTCGACATGATTACCGCATTCTTTGATAATGGATTCTGCCAGCGCTGCATCCGCAGGTCCGCCTACCGCAAAAAAGCGCGCATCAACGGTTTCACGCAACTTTTCCACGAGTGATGCAAAATTCGCCGCTCCCCATTGTTTGTAATGTTCACTGCTGCCGATGCCCAGCGCAACCCACGGCTTTAGACATTGTTGGTACCGAGCACTCACGGCGGCTGCAGCGCGATCATCGACGACCAACGCGGGTTCTTTTTCAATCAGCTGTATCCCGTGCGCTGAGAGTAGTTCATCGGCCAGGCGAATGGGATGACCATGCGTGCGTTCGGGTGGCAGAAAAACCGGTTCGCTGAGCAGCCAGCGCTGCGCGCCACGACCGAAACCGATCGTGCGCGGAATGCCGGCCAGCAACAACGTCAGCGCATAGCGGCTGCTTCCATGCAACAACCACGCTTCGCGAAAATTCAAACGCCGCAACATCGCCGCCAAGCGAAAAATCCCCAGCACACCATCATGCTTCCCTGGATTTCGTTCCAGCCATAGTACCCGCTTGATAGCAGGATCGGCAGCGAGCAGACGGTCGGACAACGAGCGCGGCTTCGTTAACACCGTCACTGGCGCACTGCACTGCGCTGAAATGCTATGCAGATGTGGCAGGTGCCAGATCATGTCCCCAATCCCTGGCAACGGCTGCACGACAAGTGTGCCACCGTCGCAGCGTGTGGGATCGCGCGCGAAAAGTTTTTGTAGCAGGTGGCCGAGCAACTTCAACTCATACCCCGTGTTGCAGCCAGCGACTCGTATAACGCCAGTTCGGCACCAAGCATGGCTTGCAGTGTGTAGGGAACTTGTTTCGGAACCGCCGGCGGCGAGTGCAAAAACGACAGTGTTCGCTTAAGCAAATCTTCCGCATCACTAGGTGTGACCAATCCTTGCGGCAAGATGCGACCAAGCACTTCCTCGATACCGCTGTGGCGATAACCAATTACTGGCACGCCCAGACTCAGCGCTTCGACTGTGGTGCGGCCAAATCCTTCCGGTTCCACCGCCAGATTAAACACAATATCCGACATCGCCATGACTTCACGCAGATCATCACGATGACCGAGAAAGCTAATGTGTGCGTCCAAACCTAAGTGACTGACGGTTTGCCGAAGGTGCTGCAGGTAGTCGCGCTTGCCGGGGCTGGCGCCGCCGACGATCACGCCGTGTACGGGCTCATCTTGCGCCAGCAGCTTCGGAAAAAGATGGATGAAATCCTCGAAGCCCTTGCGACGCGACATGCGTGCCGCAATGATCAACAGGCGCTTTCCTCGTAACTGCGGCAATTGTTTGAAGAAGCGCTGCTGCCAATCCTTATCTGGTTGCCAGCCATGGGTATAAACCGCCGGGTCGACGCCGCGTGGCACCACAACGATACGCCCAGGATCGGCGCCTGGATAGTTCGTCAAAATATATTTTTTGATCCACTCCGAGATGGCGACAACCCGTTCGCCGCGGGTCATGATGGCGCTGTAACGATTGACCCTGTAAGGGCCGTGCACGGTAGTGATGAACCGCGGACGCTGCGGTGTGTCGAGTTTGCGCCATGCGAAGTAGGCAATCCACGCCGGCAGGCGCGACCGCGCGTGCAGGATGTCAACTTTTTCCGTCAGCAGCAGTTGGCGTAGCGGTCGCACATAGTTCAAAGTCAGCGGACTTTTTTTGCCAATCGCCCAGGAAATGTGGCGTGCGCCGATGGCTTCGAGTTCAGGCACCATTCGCCCACCCGAGGAAACCACCAGCGCGCGATGGCCGCGCCGAATCAGTTCGCGCGCGACTTCCACCGTTCCGCGCTCCACTCCGCCGGCATCCAGCGTTGGCAGAACCTGCAAAACGGTCAGCGGCATGTCAGCATGTACGGATGGCGGGCGGTAGTCTGGAGAATATAAGACGGGTTCCAGGGTCACAGGCGGAATTCAAACAGCGCGACACGCGCAAGCCACAACTATATCTCAACAGATCAACGCCGATATGTTAACAGGTGAGAACATTTTAGCGGGCCTTGTCACCGGTTTGGCTGCGGGCATTCAGCCCGGACCTTTGGCGGCTCTGGTGGTGCGCGAGGCCAGTCGACATGGCTTCGCCGCCGGCGCACGGGTCGCTTTCGCACCGATGCTGTCGGACGGGCCCATTGTTTTGGGCGTAATGGCGTTGCAGCGTTATTACAATGGCCGGAATTGGCCGCTATCGCTTCTTGCCTGGTGCGGAGCGTTCTATTGCCTATGGCTGGCCTGGCAAACATTACGGCTGGACTTCAATCATGTGCCGGAAGCGCTGCCAGCGCATCGAACGCTGGGTCAGGCAGTAATGGTCAACCTGCTCAATCCCAATCCTTACATTTTCTGGCTGACGGTGGGGGCGGCGTACATGACCAGGGGCGGTGCACTCGCCGTCACGGCGTTTGTTTTTTCTTTTCTAACGGCGATCGTCAGCACCAAGATCGGCGTTGCTTGGTTGGTCGCACGCGCAAGCACGCGTCGACTACCAAAAACGGGAGTTTGGATTGGTCGCGCGCTGGCCTTGGCGCTGATCGTTTTTGCACTTCGTTTGTTTCATCAAGGGCTGACGGTAACTTAAACGAGGACTGCGCGACGATGCCGCCCTGCAAGACCTCTCCCGCGCCAACGCCCTTGCAATTGAGCTTGCATAGTCAGCCATCGTTGCTGCGGTGGCTTTCAGGAATGGAGCAAGCGCGTGCTCTATTGGCGAAAATTGGACGCGATCAGAATCAGCACGTTGCTGCGGCCTTTGACAAGATCAACGCGGCATTTCACGTACTTGAAGAGGAGGGTGAAGTGGATTCAAGTGCTTTGGCGGATGATGCCATGCAAGCGCTTCGCGGGCACTTTCCCGATGTGTATGCGACCGTGGCAAGCATGCTAGCGAACGTGGACCGCATGCTCGGGCGCGAGCGTTTCCAGCGGATATTTTCGCCCGGCGCGGACAACCAACGTAAGCGTTGATGTTGAAATCAGGCAGCGAGCGACTCTAAGCCGGATTCGCTGTCGTAAACGCGGAAGGCGATCTGCTGCAATTGCGCGGCATTCAACCTTAGACGTTCGACGATGACCGCAGGCAGAGCTGAGGGAATATCGTGCGCAATGACGTCCTTCGCTTTGAGCAAACACAGTTCTTCGGCCAAATGCACGCAGGCGGCCAGCGGATCGAATTCAGCGAAGCCAAGCGGATCGGCTGCCTGCGCCACGCCACGTTGAATGGCCTCGGGGAAACTCCAACGTTTGCACAATTCACCGGCCACTTCAGCAGTGGTGTAGCCTAACTCTTCGCGTTCGCAATCCAAACGGCTCGTACCGCCGGCGACACGTTGATCGATGCGCTCCGCATCGGCCGTGGCCGCCATTCGCAACATTAGGCGTCCAAAGTCAGCGATGAGTCCACAGGTGAACGCCGTGTTCGCGTCGACCGACGGCACAAATCCGGCAATGCCCTTGGCGTAGGTCGCGCGGCGAAAACTATTGGTCCAGAAGTTCTTCAGATCAAAGCCCTGCATCTGCGGCACCGAAGACACCATGCCCGAAGCAATGATCAATGTCTTCAAGCGATCAGTGCCCAACGTCATTACCGCTTCGTCGATGGCGGTAAGTTTGCGCGGCAGCCCGAAGTAAGCTGAGTTGACCAGCCGCAGCACTTTCATTGCAATGACCTGATCGTGACTGACTTGAGTCGCCAACGATTTGAAATCGGCGTTCGGCAAGTTCAATTCCTGGATGAGCTTACTGACCACCGTTGGGATACTTGGAACGCGGTGGACTTGGGCAAAGAGCTGTTCAATCGTTCCTGGCATGTGCTGGCCTTTCATTATTCGTCCCATGGGCGCAGCAGTGTTCTGGCCGCAGCGAACGCCGCAGCCAGCCAACACCGCTGGCTATCCTCTGTACATCGGCGGCCTCCGGCCGGTCTTTAGCCGTGGCTGTCCGAAATTGGGCGCCAGAGCTAATTGATCCTAGACCTGTCGTATTACAAATAAAGTGAAATTGATCATAAGGTTAGGAATCCACTTCCTTACCGGAAAGAGCTCCGGGCACCGCAATGCACAAGCGGCTAGGACGGCGGCCGTGGATAGGGTCTAATGCGCGGCATGCACGTCCCCGCTAAACAGGCCCAACCGGCGCATTCGCCAAAGGATATTTTCGCCTATCGGAAGTATTGGGCTGCGCGTTTTGGGGTGGCGCCTTTTCTGCCGACATCGAAAGCGGAGATGGATGAGCTGGGTTGGGATGCCTGCGACATCGTCCTGGTTACCGGGGATGCCTATGTGGATCACCCCAGCTTTGGTATGGCGCTCATCGGCCGGCTGCTGGAGGCGCAGGGATTTCGCGTCGGGATCCTCGCGCAGCCGGATTGGCGTTCAACGGGGGATTTCAAATCATTGGGCAAGCCGACGCTGTTTTTCGGTGTGACCGCCGGCAACATGGATTCGATGGTGAATCGTTACACCTCGGATCGGCGCATTCGCAGCGACGATGCCTACACGCCGTCCGGTGAAGCCGGCAAGCGACCAGATCGATCGGTGATTGTCTATTCGCAACGGCTGCGAGAAGCCTTTGGCGATGTGCCACTCATCATCGGCGGCATCGAAGCCAGCCTGCGTCGTATCGCGCACTACGACTACTGGTCGGAGAAAGTGCGCCGGTCGGTGTTGCTCGATGCGCGCGCGGATTTGCTGGTCTACGGCAATGCCGAGCGCGCCATCGTAGAGATAGCGCATCGTCTGGCGGCCAAACAGCGCATTGAGGACATTACCGACGTGCGTGGTACGGCGTTTGTGCGTGACGCGATCCCGTCGGAGTACGTTATCATCGATTCAACCCGTATCGATGTACCTGGCCCGCTTGCACCTCCCATCGATCCTTATGCGGAGAAATCGGGGACAGACCACAATTTTGAGCAGAAGCGTGGTCTGTCTCCAATTTCTTTCCTGCGCCGGGAATCAATTGAGGATCGCGCCCGCAGTGTGATCCGATTACCCGACTACGACAAAGTTGTAGACGACCCCGTGCTCTATGCGCACGCCTCGCGGATTCTGCATCTGGAATCCAATCCCGGCAATGCGCGCGCCCTGTTGCAACGACATGGTGATAAGGACGTTTGGTTGAATCCGCCGCCAATTCCGCTGACGACCAAGGAAATGGACGCGATCTATGAGTTGCCTTACCAGCGCAGACCGCATCCCGGCTACGGCGCGGCGAAGATCCCTGCTTACGAAATGATCCGTAACTCGGTGACAATTCAGCGCGGATGTTTCGGTGGCTGTACCTTCTGTTCGATCACCGAACACGAAGGACGCATTATTCAAAACCGCAGCGAAGATTCGGTCATCCGTGAAATCGAAACCATTCGCGATACTGTTCCCGGTTTCACGGGTGTCATTTCAGATTTGGGTGGGCCGACTGCAAATATGTATCGTTTGGCGTGCAAGTCGCGTGAAATTGAAGCGGCCTGTCGGCGACCGTCGTGCGTGTATCCTGGCGTCTGCAAGAATCTCAACACCGATCATACGCCGCTTATCAACTTGTATCGGCGTGCGCGAGCGTTGCCGGGGATCAAGAAAGTGTTGATCGGTTCGGGCGTGCGCTATGACCTCGCCATCGAATCGCCTGAGTACGTGAAAGAGCTGGCGCAGCACCATGTCGGCGGCTATTTGAAAATCGCACCTGAAGCCATCGCCGAAGGCCCGCTTTCAAAAATGATGAAGCCCGGCGTTGGCACCTATTACCGGTTCAAGCAACTCTTTGACATGTATTCGAAGGAAGCCGGCAAGGAGCAGTACCTCATTCCCTATTTTATTGCCGCGCATCCTGGCACGACCGACGAAGACATGCTGGAGTTGGCGCTGTGGCTGAAGAAAAATGGCTTTCGCGCTGATCAGGTGCAGGCGTTCCTGCCATCGCCCATGGCGACAGCCACGGCGATGTATCACTCCGGCAAGAATCCCTTGCACAAAGTCACGCGCGACAGTGAAGAGGTAATAATTCCAAAAGGATTGAAGCAACGCCGTTTGCACAAGGCATTTCTGCGTTATCACGATCCGAACAATTGGCCGATGCTGCGTGCCGCGCTGCGCCGTATGGGTCGCCATGATTTAATTGGCAACAGCAAGCATCATTTGATCCCCTTGTATCAACCTGCAGGAACGGGGACAAATGCCGAAGGACAGCGTAAACCATCAAGGGCTCATTCCGCTGCGCGGCCACAACCTTTTCGAACCCAGCACACGGGCTTGCCGACGCTGCCCACTGCCAAGTCCGCCATTTCGCGCCCGGCTCGCACCAAGTTGTGCGCGAGCTCGACAGCGGGTGAAAATCGTTCCTCGAGAACAAATAGCCGTAAACCTTCCTCTACATTGCATCCAGGCAGCCCAACCGGACGCGGTAAACGTCGATAGTGCGCGTACAATTATTCGTATGATCAAAGCAGCGTTGCCAAAATCAATTTTGATCTTCGCGCTTATGTTTGCCGCCAAAGTAGCTTGTGCGGCCGAACATCTGACGGGCGGTCCCATGCCCGGCTATCCCGCCATGCGTTCGGCACGCATCTGGCTGCAAGCCAGCGGTGCGGCCGATGCGCAGATTGAATATTGGCCCGAGGGAAAACCGTCCGAGCGTTGGAAAACCGAATCGGTGGAGTTGCTCGCCGACAACGACTACAGCACGCATGTTGAAATCATCGATCTGCAGCCCGGGCAAATTTATGAATACCGCGTGTTGATTGACGGGCAACCGCAATCTACTGGTGAAGCACCGCTGCGCTTCAAAACTATTCCACTGTGGCAATTCCGTGGACCGCCGCCCAATCTCACCGTGGCGGTGGGTTCCTGCGCCTATATCAATGACGAGCCCTATGACCGACCCGGCGAATCATATGGTGGCGACTTTCAGATATTCGACAGTATCGCGCAAAGCAAGCCAGATTTAATGTTGTGGATGGGTGACAATATTTACTTGCGTGAGGTGGACTACGACAGCCCGTCAGGGATGAACTACCGTTACCGGCACGCGCGATCTTTTCCGCCCATACAGCACCTGCTGCAAAGCACGCATCACATCGCCACCTGGGACGATCACGACTATGGTCCCGATAATTCAAACAGCAGCTTTGCGTTGAAGGAGTCTTCGCTGCAATTGTTCAAGCGCTACTGGGCCAATCCATCGTATGGCCAACCGGGCGTGCCCGGCGTGTTCACCAGTTTCAGTTACGGCGATATGGATTTCTTCCTGCTCGATGATCGTTTCTATCGCGATCATGATCGCCAGCTTGACGGAGCGAGCAAGCAGATGTTTGGGCAAGCGCAGCTGCATTGGTTGAAGAACGCACTGATGGCTTCGGACGCGAATTTCAAGTTTGTAGTCAACGGCAGTCAGGTATTGATGAGCAATCGTCGCAGCGAAAGTTGGAGAAACTTTGCCAAGGAACAGGCGGAGTTTCTAGATTGGCTGGCGCGCTCGAAAGTAGGCGGTGTGGTGTTTCTTTCCGGCGATCGGCACATGACAAAGATGGCGAAGTATCCACGATCGGAACGTTATCCACTTTATGAGCTGACCTGTTCACCGCTGACGTCTGGTTATCGCGACCCACGCAAGTACACACCGGATCCGCAGGTCATTCCGGAAACGGTGGTGGGTGCGCGTAATTTTTGCACGCTCAGTGTCGGTGGAGAGAGCAATAAGCGTGTGCTGACGATTTCCTCTCACGACAGCGATGGCAAGCAGCTTTGGGAGCGCAGCATTGAAGCCGCGGAGTTGCGCTGAGCGGCAGCGGGTGTGATTGCGTTTCTGAAATCGCAATCGAAACCCTCAACCATGGTTGGTGATTTCCGCGCGCCATGGTGGGCGCGCAATCCGCATGTACAAACCCTGCTGCCGCGTCTGCTGCGGCGTCAACCGTTAGTCAGTTTGCAGCGCGAACGGGTGGAATTGCCTGACGGCGATTTCCTCGATCTGGATTGGCTAAACGCAGGGCGTTCCGATAGTCACCAGCCAATCATCGTTATCCTGCACGGTCTGGAAGGTAACTCCGCTTCACCCTATGCACAAGGAATGTTGGCAGCGTTGGCGGTGCGCGGCTGGCGGGCGCTGGTCATGCAATTTCGCGGTTGCAGCGGTGAGTTAAATCGATTACCGCGTGCCTACCATTCCGGCGACATCGAAGATGCCGACACCATTTTCAAGCTCGTGCGTTCTCGATATCCACAAGCCCCAATGGCTGCGATCGGATACTCATTGGGTGGAAACGTGTTGTTGAAGTATCTCGGCGAGCGCGATTCATCAAACGAGTTAATAGTGGCTGTGGCGATCAGTGTGCCGTTTCTACTCAGTGAATGCGCCGATCGTTTGCAACAGGGATTCTCGCGTTTTTATCAAAAGGTGCTGTTGGCGAGCTTAGTGCAGAAGACACGCGCGAAGTTCTCACAGATGGCTTGTCCGCTTGAGCGGCGGGATTTCGAGTCAATTGCTACCATTCGCGATTTCGACGAGCAGGTGACCGCGCCCTTGCACGGATTCAAGGATGCAACGGACTACTACACGCGTAGCAGTTGCCGGCAATATTTGAAGTGCATCACTGTCCCAACGCTGATAGTGCAGGCCGCTGACGATCCATTTCTGACACCGGCAGTTATCCCTGGCCAGGGAGAGATCTCTGCAACCACACAGCTGCAACTCAGTGCCCGCGGCGGACACGTCGGGTTCATTTACGGTAAGCATCCCTGGCGTGCGCGGCATTGGCTGGAGGAGCGGGTTCCGGAATTCCTCTCCCATCACATCGAATCGAAGAATTCCACCTGCCAAGGCCTCGGATGACCATGAAAATGCAGTAGGTTAGTGCCTATAAAGATGCGCGAAGCAGCGGTGATTGCTAACATATGCGCTTTGAATTCATACGATTAATTGCTGCCGCAGGGTACTGCCGTGAAACTTACTGCCGAACAATTTCGCACCTGGCCGCGCAAAAGCGTCTCGTTACTGGGCATGTCTGGTGTGGGCAAGACCCAGCTTGCCAACACGTTGCGGCGCACGCACTGGTTTCATTATTCGGGGGACTATCGCATCGGCACGCGTTATCTCGACGAGCCCATACTGGACAATCTCAAGCGGCAGGTGATGCACATTCCGTTGCTGCGTGACTTGCTGCGCTCGGATTCAATTCGCATTGAAAACAACATCACCGTCGATAATCTCAAACCGGTTTCGACCTTCCTTGGCAAACTGGGCAATCCGGAACTGGGCGGTCTATCCCTGATGGAATTCAAGCGCCGCCAGTCATTGCATCGAAGCGCCGAAATAGCCGCTATGCGCGATGTGCCGGAGTTCATCAGCCGCGCTCACGACATCTACGGCTACGATCACTTCATCAATGATGCTGGCGGCAGTTTATGCGAGTTGGATGATGAGGACACGCTGCGGCTGCTCACCGAGCACACGCTTATTCTCTACATCAAGGCAACAGAAGAAGATGAACAGGAGTTGATTCGCCGTGCCACCGAGGATCCAAAGCCGCTCTACTACCGCGAGAGTTTTCTTGATGAGCAGCTTGCGTTGTACATGAAGGAACGTGACCTGGCTTATGTGGCGCTCATCGATCCGGATGACTTCGTGCGCTGGATGTTTCCGCGTTTGTTTTATTCGCGCATTCCCCGATACGAAGCCATCGCGCGTCAGCACGGCTATACGGTGACGACGAAGGAACTGTGGTCCATTCGCGATGAAGCCGGTTTCCTGCAGCTTATCGAATCAGTACTGTCGCGCGGTTGAATTCGACATGCCCATCGTTGCCAACACCAGCTTGCCCGCGTTCAACGATCTTCGTGCTGAAGGTGCGACCATCATTCCATTGGACGTGGCCGTGCGCCAGGACATTCGGGAGTTGCATATCGGCTTGCTCAACATGATGCCGGACAAGGCACTGGAGGCAACCGAGCGGCAGTTCTTTCGCCTGGTTAACGAAAGCAACCAGATCGCGCAATTCCACATGCATCCTTTTACGCTGGCGGGACTGCCACGTGGTGAAGAGGCGAAGGCACATATCGCTCGCTACTACGAGAGCTTCGATCAAATTCGCGAGCAAGGCCTGGACGCACTCATTATTACTGGTGCGAATGTGACGCAGCCGGATCTCACGCGCGAACCGTTTTGGAAGCCGCTGCGGCAGGTTGTCGACTGGGCGTACGAGCATGTGACCTCGACACTGTGCTCATGTCTTGCCACACATGCGGTGCTGCAATTTCGCTATGGCAAGAAGCGATATCCGCTGCCGGGAAAGCGTTGGGGTGTGTATTCGCATCGCGTCGTTGCGCCGCGGCACCCGCTGGTGATTGGCGGCAACACACGCTTTGATGTCCCGCACTCGCGTTTTAATCAGATCGATCGCGCGCAGTTTGAAGCCGCAGGTTTGCACGTGCTTGTTGAAAGCGCCGAGGCGAGTGTGCATCTGGCCGTGAGCGAGGATGGTTTTCGCATCGTATTCTTCCAGGGCCATCCAGAGTACGACACGATTAGTTTACTGAAGGAATACAAGCGGGAAACCCTGCGGTTTGCCGCAGGTGAAATTGACCAGTATCCGCCGTTCCCCGAAAATTATTTCGGCGCCCAGGTGCGGGCAATTCTTGGTGAACACGAACTGGCTGTGCGCGCCGCGCGTGCCGCCAAGCAGCACGCACCGGATATGCCGGAGACACTCATCGTTCCACACCTGGACAATACTTGGCACGATACGGCAGAGGCGGTAATTAATAATTGGGTTGGGAAGATTTATCAACTGACTGACATTGATCGACGTAAGCCGTTTGCCGCGAATGTCGATCCGAATCGTCCACTCTGCGATTGGTCGTAAGGCGAGATTTTTCACTGCACTCGAAATGGCAAATTGTTTTCTCGTGCAGCGATAGCTTCCCCTACCCTGGCGGAGGAGGAAATAATCGTTGAGCGAACGCTGAATTCCGGTCGTTGCTTTGGCGCCCACCAGTGTGGTAACACGCGACAGGCGGTTTCGTTTCGGCACCGCACTGGGCGCGTATGATCGGGAATGTCACTACCGCGGCAATCCCAGGTGAACGCTGACCGCCGTCCATGTGCGGACGTGCTACCAGCGTTTTGCCGTTTAAATTCGGATAACGTTGTGCAGCGAAGGTTAACGTAATCGCGCCATCCTGCGTCGACACCAGGCTTTCCACCGTCGTCGATATCGAGTCGGGTTTTGCTTTCACGCCGGCGTCCTGCAAAGCGGACGGAAAATGCGTTTGCTCGCGAAAATATTTCTCCACGGCATTTTCAGCTACGGTCAGGTGTTCCAATGCTTCGATCACCGCCACGCGCTCACCGTAGGTCGTTGAGCTCTTCGGACCCTTCAACACAATGAGTGGCGACATCGCGGTAAAAAACAATGTCGCGCAACCAATGACGTGCGCAATCCCGTTGTTGGGAAAGTGGCGTATCCATCGACTTTCGGTCATTCGAATAGTCAGCACGCCCAGGTACGCCATGCTGGTGAGAAACACGGCTGAGAAAATCGCCACCGTGACCCACATGAACAATGGTTGGCAGGGGTCGCCCGGCATGGTCAATTGAATGAGCGTGTCGCACAGCCATGCGCCCGCGCCGACGAGCACGCCGAAGATCAACGCCAGCAGTGGAAAAGAGTTGCGCATAGAGGGAAGCGGCGATTATAGACGAAGCGCTGTGCTCATCATTTAGCGTGCATTTTTTAAAAATCTACGACCAATACACCTGCCGGCGCGCAGATACCGATGCAATAATTTGATGCACCGCAACAGCAGTTCGCCTCAAAATGCTGCGGCCCGTTGCCGCCCCACTTACGACCTTACTCACGTAAGCGGCTGTTTTTGTTCACTGCAAAAGCTGCAGTGCAAATGGCACGTGGTATGCAACGATAGGACTAACAACGATAAGTTTCTAAAGGAGAGGGGAGGCGAGGCCGATTAACTGAGCAAGAGCGTTTGCATCGGAGGTAAACAATGATGCACGGTGCGCTTCAAAAACGAGGTACCACCTTCGCCCATCTCACGGCGCGCAGGTTGTTATTGTCACTTCTCCCCCTCGCTTGGCTGCTGAGCGCCACACCTGCTCGCGCCGACATCGATGTAATGAATCCACCCGGCCGTATGGTCGACATTGGCGGTTACAGCCTGCATATCGACTGCCGCGGCGAAGGCTCACCCACGGTGGTGATGGAAGCCGGTCTTGGCGGCGTTTCTTTGGAATGGTTACCGGTGCAGCGTTTCCTCAGTCATTACGGCCGCGTGTGTACTTATGATCGCGCCGGCAATGGCTGGAGCGATGCCGGCCCAGAGCCGCGCACCACTTCCGTTATCACTGATGAGTTGTATCGCCTGCTCAACGCGGCGGGCGAATCGGCTCCATATGTGTTGGTCGGTCATTCCTTCGGCGGCTATACCGCACAGATGTTCGCCGAGCGCTATCCGAACATCACGGCGGGTTTGGTGTTGATCGATTCTTCTCACCCGGATCAAGTGGCGCGTTTTCTGGCGCCACCATTGAACCTCAATACCGCGCCGAGCAAGACCACCGGCGCCGTGGTGCTGATGTCCGGTCCGCCACCGATCCCGGCGAATCTTCCTGAAGAAATTCAGATGCCGGCGGCGATGTTGATGACATTGCGCAAGACACGCATGACAGTCGCACAAGAGTACCTTTACTTCAGCGACAGCGGCGAGGAAATTCGGCACGAGGGCCAGATGCCGGCAGTGCCGATGGTCGTGATTACGCGCGGCATCGATGAACGATCACGCCACCACGCCGATCCCAAGGCGGAGATGATCGAATCGGTATGGATGCAGATGCAGGATGAGCTTGCCGCGATGAGTCCGCAATCCGCGCACATTGTTGCCGACCGCAGCGGTCATCATATTCATCTCGATCAGCCGCAGTTGGTGGTAGATGCCGTGACGATGGTGGTTGATTTCGCGCGCGCCAGATTCACCACGACCAGCAACCTTGAAAACGGTTCGACCTGGCTTGCCTTCAACAATGCAACCTGGCGCAGCGATCATTTGCATCGGCAGGCGCCGAACCAACTGCCCATTGCCCAGTTGCGGCAAGATCTGGCCATGCAATCCCTCGCTGGTCATCTGGCTTGGACGCACGAGCCGCGTGCGCAGCGCTTCGACTATGCCTATGTTGAAGGTGAGGGCGTGCGGCCGGTATCCTTCGTGCGCTAACACACTGACTAGCTAACAAAATGCTGCCGGAGCTGTCATTTCACGCAGCAAGAATCTTCAGCCGCTGCATATTTCAAGTCACCCTCATCCGTCTTTGTTGAAGCCGCCGGGGCCAAACAGGGACGCGTACTTGCTATTCGCGTAAACTTGTTGCTGAAAATAAAAGGCGGAGCCGATGCATCCGCGTTGCCGCGGTCACGCTTCGGCCTTGGCCCAACGTGTGGTATTGCCGGAGATTGCCACAGCAACCATGGCCTTGCGCAAGAATATCGGGAATATAGCGCTGCTGTTCATGATTGGCTTCAAGAGTGCCACGGTTTCGCCGGCTTTTGCCGACGCACTCCAAAGACCGGCCGGCGTCCGCTGTCTTTCGGTCAACGACAACCTTTCTTCCGGTTCGGTGTTCGCAGTGGCTCAGGACCCAGAAGGATTCTTGTGGGCCGCCACGGCCAATGGCCTGGATCGCTACGATGGTTATAGTTTTACCAGCTATTCCGGTGGCTCCTCCTCCTCGCTAGATGCCGGTGTGGGTTCAAGTGAATTGCACTCGGCGTTTGCCGACAAGGCAGGCCGCGTGTGGGCAGGCGGAACCACGTTGGGGCGCTATGACAATCGATCAAAGACCACAGTCAATTTCGACGTTTCCGACGGCAAATTTATCGCTACCATCTTCGAAGATCAGGCCAATCGCCTTTGGGTGGGTGGCCATGGCTTTGGGTTGCGGCAGATCGATCCGGATTCCGGAAAGGTTCTGCACATCTATCCCAACAACGCTGAGCAAGGTGAGACAAGGCGACTCGCCGATGCGCTCATCACTAAGATCATTCAAGGTCCAGGCGGTGCGCTGTGGGTGGCTACGCATTCCGGAGTTTTTCGCCTCGATCCCGCGAACGACAGTCTTGCCCGCTACCAGCCCAGCAGCGATTCATTGGGTGATGAAGCCAATGCAGTTCGCGATATAGTCTTGGATCACCAAGGTTTGCTGTGGGCGACTACGCCATACGGATTGCTGCAGTTCAATCCGGTCAACGGTGTCTGGAAGCGCTTTCACCATAATCCTAACGATCCAGGATCGTTGATCACGGATAATCTTTGGGCAGTGCACGAAGACCGCCGTGGCCGACTTTGGATCGGCACGGACAAACGTGGCATTGAGTTGTTGCGGCCCGACAGTCAATCATTTCTTCATTTCGACGCCGGCGATTCGCGCGGCGAGATTCCACGTGGTGCAGTGTTCGACATCGACGAGGAAAAGAGCGGCGCGCTGTGGCTGGGTATTTTCAGTCAGGGAATTTGCCGTTTCAGTATCGACGAACGTCGTTTCCGGTTGATCCAACAAAACCCGGTTACACCGGAACGCGGGTTGAGTTTTAACAACTTACTTACCCTGCAGGAAGACAATGAAGGTCATATTTGGATCGCTACCGACGGCGGCGGACTTAATCGATTCGATCCAAAAAGCGGAATGTTCAAACATTATCGTCACAGCGATGTGGACGAGAATTCAATCAGCAGTGATTCGGTACTCAGTATCGCGTTCGATAGCGATGGGATTCTCTGGGCCGGAACCTGGGGCGGGGGACTAAATCGATTTGATCCGCGTACCGAGCAGTTCGCGCACTACAGCAGCAACATCGAAGGTGCCGCGGGAGAACATCGAACTGGCCTGCTCGGTAATAACGTATTTCACGTTCGACCGGATGCGAAAGGCGGGATCTGGCTCAGTGTTTGGGACACAGGCCTGCAGTATTTCGATCCGAAGACGAAAACGTTTACAAGCTTTCGCAAGGATGATCATGCAGCGCCCTTCACAATTGCCAATGCGCACATCCACTTCATTCGCGAAGATCGCAAAGGCAACTTATGGGTCGGAGGTCACGATGGTCTGGAGCGCGTTGACGCGGACCGGCGCCATGTTGAGGCCGTGCGGTTGAACGCGCAGAACAATATTTACGATAGCTTTGAAGCTGCAGATGGCATGCTTTGGTTCGCTACTGCCGACGGACTGGTGCGTTACGACCCGCAGACAGGAGTCACTCGCAGTTGGAGCAAGAACGAAGGCCTGGCGAGTAATTTCATTGTGGGCATCGAAGGTGACAATTCCGGCAAGCTTTGGCTTGCCACGCGTCGTGGACTCACACGTTTCGATCCGGCAAATGGCGAGCTGCAAAATTATGGCGTTGAAGACGGCTTGCAGGGCTGGGAGTTTAGCCGCTACAGCCACATCAAGAGCCGCGACGGCTTGATGTATTTTGGTGGTACCAATGGGTTGAATCAATTCAATCCTGAGGACATGCCTGTCAACAAGAATGTGCCGCCGGTTTTCATAGACGATTTGCAATTATTCAGTAAGCCAGTATCTGTTGGTCGTGACTCATTCTTACCGCAGAACGTTCGATACCTGGATCATTTGACGCTGCCCTATTCGCAGAACGACATCACTTTTGCCTTTACCGCACTAGATTTCACTGCGCCGCAGAGCAATCGTTATCGATTTCGCTTGCACGGGTTTGACAACGAATGGACCACGGTTGATAGCAGTCAACGCCGCGCGCGGTACACTAATCTCGCTCCTGGCAACTATCGATTTCAGGTTACGGCATCAAACAATGATGGAATCTGGAACAATAACGGTGCTTCGATTGCGTTGACAGTGCGGCCGCCGTGGTGGATGACGTGGCAGTCAAAACTTGCAGTCATTGTAGCTCTTGTACTGGGTATTTACTCATTGTTTGCGGCGCGTTTGCGCGCAAGCGAGCGTCGTCAGAAGCTATTGGCCGAATCTGTACGCCAGAAAGCGCATGAAAACGAATTACTGGAATCGCGCGTGGCGGAACGCACCGTTGATCTCGCGCAGGCCAATGCAAGCCTGCGCGAAGAAATCGCCCAGCGCGAGAAATCGGAAGCCGCACTGCGCGAAAGCGAGGCGCGTTTTCGCGAATTGGTCGAGACGACTCAAGTTGGTTATCAATCGTTGGATCTCGGCGGCCGTTACCTCGATGTAAATCCTGGCTTATGCACGATGTTAGGCTATACGGCAGATGAATTACGCGGCCGCCGATTCGATGAAATATGGGCGTCAGTACCTGCCGAAAGCTTTGAAACCGAATTCGCGGCTTTTGGTCATGAACCACAGGCCACCAAGGAACTTGCACTGTTGAAGAAGGACGGTTCAAAGATAGATGTGATTTTGGAAGGTCGCGTACAGCGCGATCCACGAACCGGCGCCAAACAACTACATTGCTTTCTGGTCGATATTAGTCAGCACAAACAGGTTGAAGCCGCCCTGTTGCGAGCCAAGGAAGCCGCCGAATCGGCCGATCGCACCAAGTCCATGTTCATCGCGTCAATGTCGCACGAACTGCGTACGCCATTGAACTCCGTCATCGGATTTTCGGGCGTCATGCTAAGAGGCCTCAGCGGCGAATTAAGTGAGGCGCAGCGCAAGCAGCTTGAGCTTGTTTCCGGCGCAGGCAAGCATCTGCTGGCGTTGATCTCCGAGATCATTGACATTTCAAAAATCGAGGCTGGCTACTACGACTTAGTCAAAGAACCAGTCGATCTGAGTTCCGTCATCAACGAAGCAATGGAGACTGTGCGCGCTCAGGCGCAAGCGAAATCGTTGGAACTGACCGCGTACGTGCCAACTGGCGTGACATTGCAGTCAGACCGCAAGCGCCTGCTGCAATGCGTGCTGAATTTACTGAGCAACGCCGTGAAGTACACCGAAAAAGGCGGGGTAAAAATTGAAGTGCAGCAGTTGTCGCAGGAAGTTTGGATATCGGTAACCGATACTGGTCTGGGCATTGACACTGAAGCACTGCGGCAACTCTTCCAACCCTTCGAACGAGTTCGCTCGCCCCAGCACTTGAAAGAATCGGGAACCGGTTTGGGGCTTTACCTTACTCGCAAAATTGCGCGCGAATTGCTTGGTGGAGACGTCGTCGTGCAAAGTACCCCAGGCCAGGGCAGCACCTTTTCACTGCGACTGCCGCATGGCACCACGACTGGCAAACTGAATTTGCAATAGATGGAATTCAAAGCCGAGCGACTGGTAATGATTAGCACCAAGCTGCAATTGAGCATGTTTGTATGGATACGCCTAGCTTCAATAAGAAGCAAGTAGCTGCTTGACAGTTATCACTTCATCGTCGGCATGGAGAATTCCGCGCGCGCACTCTTACCCGTGGGCCAACGCCCGGTGACGGTTTTCAGTCGCGTGTAAAAGCGCACACCGTCCGGACCGTGAACATGCAGTGGACCGAACAGGGAATTTTTCCAACCGCCGAAGCTGTGGAACGCCATCGGTACGGGAATTGGAATATTGACACCCACCATTCCTGCTTCGATGCGTTGCGTGTAGCGCCGTGCGTTGTCACCGTCGCGCGTGAAAATTGCCGTGCCGTTGCCGTACTCATGTTTATTGACTAGTTCGATGGCGGAGTCGAGATCGGGTACGCGCACGACGCACAACACCGGACCGAAGATTTCTTCACGATAGATCTTCATATTCGCGGTGACATGATCGAACAGACAGCCGCCAAGGTAAAAGCCTTTTTCATGTCCCGGCACGCGCAGGCCGCGTCCGTCGACGACCAACTTTGCGCCTTCAGCAACACCGGCATCCACGTACGCGGAAACCTTGTCACGATGCTCACCCGTCACCAGCGGCCCCATCTCTGCGTCGCGATCAGTGCCGATGTTGATGCGCAGTGCTTTCACGCGCGGTGCTAACGCGTTGACCAGCGCGTCGGCGACATCACCCACCGCCACTGCCACCGAAATCGCCATGCAGCGCTCGCCCGGGATCCATAGGCCGCGCCCATCAAGCGTTCGCCGGCCATGTCGAGATCGGCATCCGGCATCACAACCATGTGATTTTTCGCGCCACCCAGCGCCTGCACGCGCTTGCCGTGGCGCGATCCTTCACTGTAGATGTATTGCGCAATCGGTGTGGAGCCGACAAAACTCACCGCACCCACGCGCGGATCCGACAGCAGTGTATCTACGGCTTCCTTGTCGCCATTGACGACGTTGAGCACACCGTCCGGTAAGCCCGCTTCCTTCAATAGTTCCGCCAACCGCAGTGGCGGCGATGGATCGCGCTCGGACGGCTTCAATACGAAGGTATTGCCGCAGGCGATCGCCACCGGAAACATCCACATTGGCACCATGCAAGGGAAGTTAAAGGGCGTGATGCCGGCGCAAACACCTACCGGTTGGCGCAGCGACCAACTATCCACATCCGAGCCGACGTTTTCGGAAAACTCGCCTTTCAGCAAATGTGGAATGCCGCAGACAAATTCCACCACTTCCAGGCCGCGCGTCAGTTCACCGCGCGCATCGCTCAGTACCTTGCCATGTTCGGAGGTGATCAGCGCGGCGAGTTCGTCGGCGTTGCGCTCGATCAATTCTTTGAAGCGAAACATCACCCGCGCACGATTCAACGGTGTTGTGGCAGCCCATGCCGGCAAGGCTTTGGTGGCGGCGCTGATGGCCGCTGCCGTTTCAGACTGATTGGCCAGCGCTAACTTGGCAGTGACTTCGCCCGTGGCGGGATTGAAAACATTGCCAAGCCGCCCACTGTTGCCAGCGACGTGCGCGCCATTGATGAAATGACCTAGTTGTTTCACTCCAGTCTCCAGTAAATCATTCATGAAGGAACTGCAACCGCGAATCGTAATTCATCCGTCGTTCCCGCGAAGGCAGGACCCAGTCTAAGAAGCGTTGTTCTTCAACTGGATTACCGCTTGCGCGGGAATGACGATACATCTAATCGGATGTCAGAAGGCGTCACCTAGCAATTTAGTGCCGCAGTGCTTCGGCCGCTGGCGTGTAATGACGTTTCAGTGCCTTCGCCACCGCTTGATGCGTAATCAAGCCATTGTGCACATTCAAACCATTGCAAAGATGCGGATCCTCGGCACAGGCGCGGCGATAACCTTTGTTCGCCAGCGCAATCGCAAATGGTAGTGTCGCGTTGTTGAGTGCAAAGGTTGAAGTGCGCGCCACGGCGCCGGGCATATTCGCCACACAGTAGTGCACAATGCCATCCACCACGTAAGTCGGATCAGCGTGCGTGGTCGCCTTGCTGGTTTCGAAGCAGCCGCCCTGGTCGATCGATATATCCACCAACACCGAGCCCGGTCGCATCTTCTTCAGCATCGGTCGCGTCACCAGTTTGGTGCCGCGGCGCCGGGGACCAACACTGCGCCAATGACCAAATCCGCACTGACAACCTGTCGCTCAATGGTGTCGACGGTCGCATAAGCGGTATACAGCTTCGAGCCGAATTGCTCATCAAGTTGCTTTAAGCGATCAAGCGAAAGATCCACCACCGTCACATGCGCTTCCAGGCCCATGGCCATGCGTGCAGCATTGGTGCCGGCAACACCACCACCGAGCACGACCACTTTCGCGGGCGGTACGCCAGGAACGCCGCCGAGCAAAATGCCGGATCCACCGCGTTCTTTTTCCAAACAATGCGCACCGACTTGGATTGACATGCGACCCGCCACTTCGCTCATCGGCGACAACAACGGCAGCGTGCCACGTGGGCTAGTCACCGTCTCATAGGCAATGGCGGTGCAGCCGGATTTCATTAACGCCGACGCCTGTTTTGGATCTGGCGCCAGATGCAGATAAGTGAAAAGCAGTTGCCCCTTGCGCAGCATGCGGCATTCGCCTGGCTGCGGCTCTTTTACCTTGACGATCATCTCCGCCTTGCGGAAGACTTCGGCGGCATTGGCGGCGATGCGTGCCCCGGCGGCGCGGTAGTCGCGATCAACGAAGCCGATGCCAAGTCCTGCGCCGGTCTGAATCAGAACGCGATGGCCATGATGAATCAACTCCCGCACGCTGGCGGGCACTAGGCCAACGCGGTATTCGTGGGTTTTTATCTCTTTTGGTACGCCGATGAGCATCGCAACCTCCTCGCGCCAAGGCGCGTTGGTGAAACGAAGTGATATTCGCTAACTATCTGCACGCCAATGTGCAAATGATGTCGTCATTCCCGCGCAGGCGGGATTCCAGTTCAATATGAACTCATTTTGAATCGGTAGCCGCTTACGCCGCGACGACAGGTTTATGTCTGATTGCGGCGAGCAGCTCCATTAAATTTGCTACCCATCTATCCTTCTGACGCTTGTGGCGAATCGGAATTACTACCCAACAGCGCGAATCGCCTCGGCCAAGGTCCCCAGCATCTGATCAATGTGTGGCTTCTCAACGATGAGTGGTGGCGATAGCGCAATGGTCTCGCCGGTCTGCCGCACCAGCACGCCCTTCTCAAAGCAGCGTATGAATACTTCGTAGGCGCGTGTGCCCGGCCGATCCGGCCGCGGCGCCATCTCCACCGCGCCGACTAGGCCGATATTGCGAATATCGATGACATTGGGCAGCCCTTTCATCGCGTGTAGGCCATCCTCCCAATACGAGGCCAGGGACGCCGCGCGCGTGAACAAACCCTCGTGTTCATATATATCCAGCGACGCCAGGGCTGCCGCGCAGGCCACCGGATGTCCCGAGTAGGTATAGCCATGGAAGAGCTCAATGGCATTCTCGGGCAAGCCCGCATTCATGAACGCGTCGTGGATGGCCTTGCGCACGAATACCGCGCCCATGGGAATGGCGCCGTTGGTGATGCCCTTGGCGGTGGTAATCATGTCCGGCACCACATCGAAATACTGCGCACCAAATGGCGCACCCAGTCGCCCGAAGCCAGTAATCACTTCGTCGAAGATCAAGAGAATTCCATGCTTGGTGCAAATCTCGCGCAGCTTCTGCAGGTAGCCGTGCGCGGGCAGAATCACACCCGCCGAGCCCTGCACCGGCTCGACAATGACCGCGGCAATGGTCGAGGCATCGTGCAGTGCAACGATGCGCTCTAAGGCGTCCGCCAGATGCGCGCCCCACTTTGGCACGCCGCGGCTGAAAGCATTGTGCTCCAGGTCGAAGGTATGCGGCAGATGGTCTACGCCGGGCAGCAAGGGCCCGAAACTCTTGCGATTATTGCCCAGGCCACCGACCGAAATGCCGCCAAAGCCAACGCCGTGGTAACCCTTCTCGCGGCCGATAAAGCGCGTGCGTGCGCCCTCGCCGCGATTGCGGTGGTAGGCAAGCGCGATTTTCAGCGCCGTGTCCACCGACTCAGAGCCGGAGTTGGTAAAGAAAACGTGCTGGATGTCGCCCGGCATGTGCTTGACCAGCCGCGCGGCCAGCTCGAAAGGCAGCGGATGCGCCATCTGGAAAGTTGGCGCAAACTCCAGCTCGCGGATCTGCTTTGCCACCGCTTCGTTGATGCGCTCACGGCTGTGGCCGAGATTCACACACCACAGGCCCGCCGTACCATCAAGAATTGACCGGCCGTCGGCGGCGGTGAAATGCATGTCCTTGGCCGCGACAAGCAGTCGCGGTGCGCCCTTGAACTGGCGGTTGGCAGTGAAGGGCATCCAAAATGCGTCGAGATTGGTAGAGGCTTTACTGGTCATGGCTCGTCGGTAAGCTTGGGTTGAACAGATGAAAGTCGCGGCCTCGGGATGAAAAAATTTTCCGCGCACTGCATTAGTAAATTGCTGCGCCGCTCAATCGCTATGCGCTGACCCGTAGATGGTCAAATCATAGCACGCAATGATAAAAATAATAGACACCTCGGCATTCGATTCGCCGAAATGCTCAGTTATACTATGGGCGGTGTTTAGTATTTTGTGACCCCCGGAGAGCAGGCGATGGCCAAAAAGAAAACCGCCGGCCGCTCAAAACGCGAACGGCCTGCTGAGAAAACTCGCGCCACCGAGGACATCGGTGCACGCCTGCAAGCCATTCGCACAATGGTGGGGCTGTCGCAGCGCGAGCTTGCCAAACGCGCCGGCGTCACCAACGGCATGATTTCGCTCATCGAGCAGAATCGCGTCAGCCCATCGATCAGCTCGCTGAAAAAAGTGCTGGACGGCATTCCGATGTCGTTGGCGGATTTTTTCACCATGGATCTCGGCGCCAACGGCCAGATTTTCTTTCATGATGAAGACCTGCCCGATTTGGGCAGCGGTAAGATTTCGTTTCGTCTGGTGGGTTTCAATCGCCACAATCGCGCCATGTCCATTTTGCACGAACGCTATCATCCGGGCGCCGATACCGGTGAGGAAATGCTTTCGCACGCCGGCGAAGAAGGCGGTGTGATCGTACAGGGCAGCATTGAGCTGACCGTTGGCGGGCAGAAACGCATGCTCGGCCCCGGCGATGCCTATTATTTTGAAAGCCGGCTGCCGCACCGGTTTCGCAATCTTGGTGACGACATCTGCGAAGTGATTAGCGCTAACTCTCCGCCGACATTCTGATCAGCCATGAACGCACCCACTTCCATAAATTGGTCGCAGCGCGCCCAGACTGTTCGGCCGCGCTCGCAGTGCTACATCGACGGCGGGTTTGTCGATGCGGCCAGTGGCGAGCGATTCGATTGCATCAGCCCCATCGATGGGCGTGTGCTGGCGCAGGTCGCGCGCGGCAGCAGTGTTGACATTGATCGTGCTGTTGCCAGTGCGCGCGCCGCATTCGAAGACGGTCGCTGGTCGCGGCAGGGTACCCGCTACGCGCAAGAAAATCTTTAGCCGCTTGCTGCGCGCATCCTTGCCGCATGGGCGAGGAACTGGCGCCGTTTGAGACGTTGGATGTCGGCAAACCGATCCGCAGCTTGAGTGTTGATGCGCCGCCACCGCGCGATGCATAAATTGGTACGCCGAAGCCATCGATGGCATGATGACGAACAGCCCAGATGGCGCACTCGGCGCTGGCGCTCATCACACGCGAGGTCATGGGCGTCATCGGCGCCGTGGGTGCCGTGGAATTACCCCATGATTATGGCGGCATGGAAGTTGGGCCCCGCGCTCGCGACCGGCAATTCGCGGTGTTGAAGCCCAGCGGAAATCTCCGGCTCATGCGCTACGCTTGGCGGAGTTGGCTGTGGAATCAGGTTTGCCGCCAGGTGTATTCAATGTTGTGCCGGGTTACGGGCATGAAGCCGGTGAAGCATTGGCGCTGCACATGGATGTTGATGCCAGGGCTTTACGGGGTCGACGCGCGTTGGGCGGCGCATGCTCGACTATTCCAGCCGCAGCAATTTGAAACGCGTGTACAACGAAGCTGGGCGGCAAATCAGGCGCTGATTGTTTTCCCGGGATTTCAAGGATCCGGATCGCGCCGCCAGCGTCTGCTGCCGCTGGTGCGATGTTTTTCAACTGAAGAATCCTGCAACGCGCCGTCGCGCTTGCTGGTGCACGAAAGCATTGCCGAAGACTTCGTCAAGCGCATCACGGCCGAGGTTCCGCACTACACGCCAGCTGATCCATTGCATTCAGATACGGTGATGGGCGCGATGGTGGATAAGCGCAGATGCGCACGGTGAAGAGCCATATTGATAGTGGGCGTAAGGGCGGCGCGCGTTGCGCTGTCGGCGAGCGCGCGCGACTCGACAGTGGTGGTTACTATGTGCAGCCGACGGTTTTCGATGGCGTGCGCAATGACATGGCCATCGCACGCGATGAAATTTTCGGACCAGTGCTCAGTGTCATCCGGTTTCGCGATGAAGCCGAAGCGTTGCGCATCGCAAACGATTCAACATATGGTTTGCAGGCTAGCGTATGGAGTTCCGACATCGATCGCGCTCATCGCGTGGCGCGTTCGCTGCGCGCCGGCACCGTACACGTCAATCAATACGACGAGGATGACATGACGGTTCCGTTTGGCGGATTCAAGCAATCTGGCAACGGCCGCGACAAATCACTACATGCTTTTGACAAGTACACCGAGTTAAAGACGACATGGATAAGAATACAAATGGATGAGAGTCAGTAAATCGGAATAAACGTGGTTTTGAAGTCCTACCAACCCGAGATTGTGGTGACGACAGCGAGGACAATAGTCATGACAACATTTACTATGAAAAATAAGCGCGTTGCTTGGAAATTAAGTGTAGTAACGGTCGGCGCCTTCATCGGCGTTGCCACATCGGCCATCGCCGTGGCTGAAGAGGACAAATTCGTCGACATCGTCGCTTGGCCTGGTTACATCGAGCGAGGCGAAACCGACAAAGCTTACGATTGGGTGACGGAATTCGAAAAGGCCAGTGGCTGCCAGGTGCGGGTGAAAACCGCTAACACCTCTGATGAGATGGTGGCACTGATGAATGAAGGCGGTTTTGATTTGGTGACCGCGTCGGGGGATGCGAGTTTGCGCCTGGTTGCCGGCGGCCGCGTGCAGGAAATCGACACCAGTAAAATCCCGAGCTGGAAGAACGTTGATGAGCGCCTGCAAAACGCGCCCTGGCACACCGTGGATGGCAAGCATTACGGAGTTCCTTATCAATGGGGTCCAAATGTGCTGATGTACAACACCAATGTTTTCAAGGAAGCACCGAAAAGCTGGAAAGTGGTGTTCGAGCCCATGGATTTGCCGGACGGCAAGCCCAATCAAGGTCGTGTGCAAGCCTACGACGGTCCTATCTACATTGCCGATGCCGCGCTCTACCTCATGCACAATAAGCCAGAGCTGGGCATTAAGGATCCATACGAACTGAATGAGGATCAGTACAAGGCCGCGCTTGATCTGATGCGCGGACAACGCAAGCTGGTGTCGCGCTACTGGCATGACGCGATGATCCAGGTCGATGATTTCACCAACGAAGGCGTGGTGGCTTCGTCAAGCTGGCCGTTCCAGGTGAATCTCTTGCAGTCGAAGAAAGCACCCATCGCCAGCACCGTGCCAGAGGAAGGCGCCACTGGTTGGGCTGATACCACGATGATGCACGTTAATGCGCCGCATCCTGGTTGCGCCTACAAGTGGCTGGAGCATTCGCTTGATCCGAAACTGCAAGGCGATCTGGCGGCATGGTTTGGTTCGGTACCTGTTGTCACTGCGGCCTGCAAGGGCAATGCGCTACTGACGGATGAGGGCTGCAAAACCAACGGTCTGGAGTTATTCGATCGTATTCATTTCTGGAAGACGCCGGTCAGCAAGTGCGCCACACAGAGCGAATGCGTACCTTACTATCGGTGGGTAACCGATTCGATTGCTGTCATCGGCGGCCGTTGATAGATCAATGCTACATGTAAGGCATAGAGGTTAACTTGCTCCTCTCGCCGAGTCTGAATGACGGAGCAGAAATCGGTACTAGCGCGCAATGCCGTCATTCCCGCGCAAGCGGGAATCCAGTTAAAGATGAATTTATTTTTAACTGGGTCCCCGCCTGCGCGGGGACGACGGCTTGTCTTTGTTTGCATTAAATGACTCGCTGGGAGTGATAGCTATCTTCATGGCCGTTCCCTCTCCCCTCGCGGCAGAGGGTCAGGGTGAGAGGGAATGTTGGCACCAACGCCGACTATTCCCTTGCGTCTCCTGCCGTGTGCGAGAAATAGAGAATAAGGAGGATGCTTGTCAGTAGCTGTTCAATTCATGGGTGCTTCGCGTCGATATGGTGAAGTGCGCGCCGTGGACAAAGTTGATCTTTCGATCAATGACGGTGAATTCTTTGCCATGCTCGGGCCTTCGGGGTCAGGCAAAACCACTTGCCTGCGCCTTATTGCCGGCTTCGAGCAACCTGACGATGGCACGGTATTGATACACGGCCGCGATATGCGCGGCGTGCCGCCATTCGAACGCGACGTCAACACCGTGTTTCAGGACTACGCGCTATTTCCGCATATGAATGTGCTGGAGAACGTCGCCTACGGGTTGATGATCAAGAAAGTTCCACTTGCCGAGCGTCAGAAACGTGCCGAAGAGGCCTTGGAAATGGTGCAACTGGGCGGATTCGGCAGCCGCAAACCCTTTCAGCTTTCCGGCGGCCAACGTCAACGTGTGGCGTTGGCGCGGGCGCTGGTCAACCATCCCAAGGTGTTATTGCTTGACGAGCCGCTGGGTGCGCTCGATTTGAAACTGCGCGAGCAAATGCGCACTGAACTCAAGGCGCTGCAGCGCCGTGTTGGCATTACCTTCATTTTCGTTACGCACGATCAGGAAGAGGCGCTGGGCATGAGTGATCGCGTGGCGGTGTTCAATCGTGGCCGCATCGAACAGCTCGGTACGCCCATGGAGATTTACGAACGGCCGAATACTGAATTCGTCGCCGGCTTTGTCGGGCTGTCGAATATTCTGCGCGCAGACGTTGCGCAGCGGTTGGTGGGATCGCCCGCGACGGTTGCCATCCGTCCCGAGAAAGTTTCACTGCAACCCGAAGGCTCTCATGTCGACGCCGCGAATTGCCAGGCACCGGGCATCATTGAGGATATGGAATTTCTTGGCGCGATAACTCGTGTCACCGTGAATCTGGCAGATGGCACACCCATGGTGGTGCTGACGCAGAACAATGCCGCGCAGGAAGCAATCAAAATGAAAGCCGGCGATCGGGTCGTTTTGAGTTGGCGGCGCGGTGACGTGCATACGCTTTCGCAATGAACGTTGAGATGAGCTCCGTCAGCGCTGCAACGGCTACACCGGGTTGGCGTGCGCTTTCCATCGCCTTCTATCGTCGGCCAAAGTTGTTGTTGCTTTTGTTGTTAGCGCCACCTGTGCTATGGCTCGGGGTCGTATATCTCGGTTCGCTGCTCGCGCTATTGGCGCAAAGCTTCTTTTACATAGACGAGTTTTCTGGACGTATTGTTCGCGAGTTCTCCTTGCGCACCTATCAACAGCTTTTTTCCGCCGCCAATGTCGACATCATCCTGCGCACGGTGTTGATGGCCACCATGGTTATCTGACCGACGCAATTATTGCGTTTCCGATTGCGCTTATGTTGCACGCTATGCGACGGACGTGCGCGCCATCTTTTTATATCGGTGTGATGCTGCCACTGTGGTCGAGTTATTTGGTGAAGGTATACGCGTGGAAACTTCTGCTTGCGAAGGAAGGCGCGATCAGCTGGCTGTTCGCGAAGCTGAACTGGGCTGGTTACTCGATGCGCTGTTGGCGTTGCCGGTGATTGGCGGTAATTCCTTGTCGACGTCGTACATCGGACGTACCTGGTGTTTTGTTATATCTGGCTGCCCTTCATGATTTTGCCAATCCAGGCCGCGCTTGAGCGCGTGCCTAAAACATTTATTGAAGCATCCTCGGATCTGGGTGCGCGACCAGCGGAAACGTTTCGCAATGTCGTCCTGCCGCTGGCCCTACCCGGGGTTATCGCCGGATCAATTTTCACTTTCTCACTGACGCTCGGCGACTACATCATTCCGCAAATCGTCGGCTCGTCGCGCTATTTCATCGGTCAGGCGGTGTACCAGCATCAGGGTACAGCGGGCAACATTCCGCTGGCGGCAGCCTTGTCGGTCGTGCCCATCGTGATCATGATGATCTACCTCAGCATCGCCAAGAAGAAAGGCGCCTTCGATGCGCTCTGAAGCTGGCAGCCTTGGATTGCGCGCTGCAGCTTTTGGCGGACTGCTGTTTCTGCATCTGCCGTTGCTATTCATTCTGCTCTACGCGTTTACCACCGAAGACAAGTCATACATGTTCCCGCCACCTGGCCTGACGCTGAAGTGGTTTGCCGTCGCCTGGGATCGCCCCGATGTGTGGCAGGCATTGAAGCTTTCGCTCAAAGTCGCCAGCGTGGCGACCTTACTGGCCATGGTATTGGGAACCCTGGCGGCGGCAGCGGTGTGGCGTGGCAAATTCTTTGGGCGGGAAACCATCTCGCTGTTGCTGATTCTTCCGATCGCCCTGCCCGGCATCATCACCGGCATTTCGCTGCGTTCCGCATTCAACCTGCTCGACATTCCCTTCAGTTTCTGGACTATTGTCCTTGGCCACGCGACATTTTGCATCGTAGTGGTCTATAACAATGTCATTGCGCGATTCCGCCGCACGTCAACATCGCTGATCGAGGCCTCCTCGGATCTGGGCGCCGACGGTTTTCAGACCTTTCGTTACGTGATCCTGCCCAATATCGCCACCGCCCTGCTTGCAGGCGGCATGCTGGCCTTTGCGCTTTCATTCGATGAGGTTATCGTGACAACATTTACTGCCGGGCAGAGCGCAACCCTGCCAATCTGGATGCTGGAGGAACTGGTGCGCCCGCGACAGCGGCCGGTGACCAACGTGGTGGCGGTGGCAGTGATCACACTGACTTTCATTCCAATTTTGTTAGCCTTCTATTTGACTCGCGGGACTGAGACCACTGCGGGTTCGGGCAAATAAACCATTGAATAGTGCGGGAGACTCAAGATGATTACCAAAGACATGCTGATCAACGGTCGGATGCAGGCCGGCACGGGAGGTGACTACGATGTGCTCAATCCCGCCACGGGCAAGTCACTGATCAAGGTCCCACAGGCAGGTGCCGAGCAGATCGACGCGGCGGTCGCCGGCGCGCAGGGCGCGTTTGACGCCTGGTCGCGCACTACGCCGCAGGAGCGCTCGTTGATTCTGTTGAAGTTGGCCGATCGCATCGAAAGTAACGCTGAGGTTTTTGCCAAGCTCGAATCGCAAAACTGCGGCAAGCCCTACGCACGCGTGCTGGTCGATGAAATGCCGGCCATCGTCGATGTGTTTCGTTACTTTGCCGGCGCCGTGCGTTGCATGACCGGCAGTGCCGCTGATGAATATATCTCCGGCTTCACCAGCATGATCCGCCGCGATCCCGTGGGCGTGGTGGCTTCGATCGCGCCATGGAATTATCCATTGATGATGGCGGCATGGAAAATTGCGCCCGCCATCGCCGCCGGTAACACCATTGTGCTGAAGCCGTCCGAGCAAACACCGCTGACAACTTTGAAGCTTGCCGAGATCGCCGCGGAGTTTCTGCCGCCTGGAGTGCTCAACATCGTCACCGGCGTGGGCGATCCGGTGGGCACCACGCTCATCAATCATCCCGGCGTGAAGATGATTTCACTGACTGGCAGCATCGCCACTGGCCATAAGGTGCTCGAAGCCGCCTCACGCAGCATCAAGCGCACGCATCTGGAATTGGGTGGCAAGGCACCGGTGATTGTCTTTGACGATGCTGACATCAACGAGGTGGTGCAGGGGATTAAAGTGTTTGGCTACTACAATGCCGGCCAGGATTGCACAGCCGCCTGCCGCATCTACGCCGAAGCGCGCATCTATGAAAAATTGGTGGCCGATCTGGGTGCCGCCGTCAGCGACATTAAATATGGACAGCCGGAAGACGATGCGTCGGAAATCGGGCCGTTGATCAGCGCGCGGCAACGCGATCGCGTTGCCGGCTTTGTCGATCGCGCGCGCACCAAGAAGCACATCGAAGTAGTCGCCGGTGGCAATCCTGGGGAAGGCGCGGTTTTTTCTATCAACCCACACTCGTCGCCGGTGCGCATCAGGATGATGAAATCGTGCGCCAGGAAGTGTTCGGCCCGGTGGTATCGGTAACGCGTTTTGCCGATGTGGATCAGGCGGTCGCTCTGGGCGAATGACTCGAATACGGCTTGGCTTCCTCGGTGTGGAGTCAGGAATATCAGTCGCGCCATGCAGGTGGCTTCACGGCTGCAATATGGATGCACGTGGATCAATACGCACTTCATGCTGTGTTCGAAAATGCCGCATGGTGGCTTCAAACAATCCGGCTATGGCAAGGATCTTTCCATGTACGCGCTGGAAGACTACACCACGTGCGCCATGTGATGGTCAAGCTTTGACTACGGTAACGGCGCCGAACCTCAATACGCTGCCGGCGGATCTGCCGGTACCGAAGGATGATGGTGCCGCGGATCACTTGGTTGGTTTGTCATTGCCTGCTGTATCGCTGCCGGCAACCACCGGTCCGGCTATCAATCCGGCCACACTGCGTGGCATCGCTGTCATCTACTGCTATCCGATGACGGGCCGGCCCAACGTGCCCTTGCCGGAGGGTTGGGATGCCATACCCGGCGCGCGCGGCTGCACGCCGCAGTCCTGCGCCTTTCGCGATCACTATTCGGAACTGCAGCAGTTGGGCGCGAAGGTGTTTGGCGTCAGCACACAGAGCACCGACTACCAACGCGAGGCCGCCGAGAGACTGCACCTGCCGTTCGCGTTGCTCAGCGATGTGGATTTGAATTTTGCGAATGCATTGCGATTGCCAGCATTTCAAGTCGATGGTATGCAGTTGATCAAGCGGCTGACTTTGATTGCCCGCGACGCGTCAATCGTCAAAGTGTTCTATCCGGTATTTCCATCGGATCGGAATGCCGGAGATGTCGTCCAGTGGTTGAAGTCACATGCATGATCGGCTCAACGCCAAACAGATTCCGCGCGGCAGGCATCAGGATCGCTACCTAAGTTTCGAGGAACTTGCTGCGGTCGAACGCGAGGATATCGACTACCGCATCGTGGTGCGCGAAGTGCCAGGTGCGTCGCATGCTGTTATCACACCGCATGGCGGCGGCATCGAGCGCGGCACCACGCAAATCGCGCGCGCCATCGCTGGCGACACGCATCATCTCTATCTGTTTGAAGGGTTGAAACCGCGCGGCAATCTCAATGCACTCCACATCACCAGCCGCCGCTTCGATGAGCCCCGTTGCCTTGAATTAGTTGCGCGCAGCGAGACTGTCATCAGTGTGCATGGTTGCGGGTCTGGATGAGCGGGTGTACATTGGTGGTTTGCACGAAGAGCTGAAGTTGGCTGTCGCGAGTGCATTGGAAGGAATTGGTGTTGAAGCGTGTCTTGACGATCACGCATTCCCAGCTATCAACTCTGACAACATATGCAATCGCGGCGTAAGCGGACGCGGCGTGCAACTGGAATTCACAACGGGTATTCGGCGGCTGATGAAATCGCCGCTCATCGGTACGGCGATCAGAGATGTTCTAGCCAACACAATAAATCCAAGTATTCAAATAGGTTAGTCAAAATATTTAACAAGCGCTGTAAGGCTGTAGAACTACAGCGCAAGCTATTGATCGCAACGTTAAAGGATAGATATGCGCTTGGGATGAGAATCAACAGCGCTCGTTGTAGTAAAAAATTCACTTGACGAATTCGTGACGAAGTGAACTAAACTAAATGCCATGGAACGATGGCGGCTATAGCTGAGATCGTTACTGGAAACGCTTGTCGCTAAACAGCGATTGAGCGTTCCCTTAAAGGTGCAACGGAATTTGTCCTAAGGGGAATGGACATGGGAGAGGTGTTGCGCATATGGATTTCAGAGGGACGACGGCTTCGCGTTACACTCGCGCTGCTGTTCTGCTTGCATTTTCTCCTCTACTCCCCGCTTCTCTTTGCAGGCTCCGGCTCGTTGCTGGATTGCACGCAACATCGCTGTGATCTTCTGAAAGATGGTGCGTATCAAGAATTTATTATCGGTACCGTTGCAGCTGTTGGCACCGATGATGACACGCGCGGCCTCGTCAAATGGGCCAAATTAAATGGCTTTTGGTCGTCCGCACTTGACGATACCGAAGCTTATGTTCGCACCGCTACTGTCGTTCTAATCAACGTCGCTGGCATCACGCCCACCGCTCCCATTCCGGTTCTCGTCACCAAGACGGAGTTGGGTGCCGCCACCCTCAAGCCGGGCGATTTGCTTAGGTATGGACCACATATTGAAAGGTACAAGCATTGGCGTGGCGATCCGGCCGAAACGGGAATCTACAACGAGCTTACCGGCTACTACATCATTCTGTGTGGCCACCAAAATATGGACTGTTTTAAAGACTACGTGCAGGGAGCCTTTAATCGCCAAAGTGGCCGACAAATTGAAATCTTTGGCAAGCAAGAAATCGCAAATGGCGTGGTGATTGACACTAAACGGCTACAGCCCGTGTCAAATCCAAGTGTCGAGGAAAGTGAATCAAAGTAACAGCTATCGCTGGGAACAAAGTATTGCGACCGCAAGTAATTTGAGGGCATTTCGAGAACTACAAAGCACCGTCACTAGAGCTGTAGGAGAAGGGAAAGGAGATCGGCAATGAAAAAGGTGTCTTGGACGATATGGGCTGTCGTTGTAGTTGTGGTGACACTGGCATTTGAAAAAGCAGGGGCGACCCCAGTACCGGAAAATGGACTGTCAGATCTCATTACAGCCTTGCAGCTAACAGAACCGGTCGTCGCGACGACTAAATCAACCGACCAAGACCGAGCCGAAATCGAACGTCTCATCGAGCGCACCGCTTCGATGTCTCGTGCGGAGAAAGCTGAAGCGATTGCCGAGTTTATCGATCATCACCCCCACTCGCCTTTTCGAGTTGCACTCGAAGCTAATCTGGGCTTTCAGTACCTGCATGACGGATATGTTTCCAGGGCGATCACGTCGCTCAGCGCTGCCTGGGAGCACGGGCGAGAGGCGCGCGGATTAGCCATTGAAGCGCTTGTAGACAAAGCTGTTGGTGACCTGCTTGTCACCCACGCACGTCTGGGGCACAGCAATGAGACCGAACGTTTACTGACTGAGATTTCCGGGCGACCCATCATGGGTAGCGCAGATGTCGCAGTCAGCACCGCTCGGGACGGCCTGTGGCAAATCCAACATGAACCGGAACAGGCACTGCGCTGTGGGGCTATGGCATTGAACGCACTGCTGCAGTCGCGGCACAGCGACGCGGCTCTGCGATCCGAATTGATGAACATCGCGGTCGATAAACAAGGCATGAGCCTCGCGCAGATTGCTAAACTGGCTGAGCACCACGGCGTTACCTTGAAAGCGGTCAGGTCCCTGCAACGCGATGCTGTTGTACCGGTGCCCGCGATTGTGCATTGGAATGTGGGCCACTACGCGGCGGTGCTTGCGAAAAACGGCAAGGAATATCTAGTCGATGACCCGGTATTCGGCGGACGTAAATGGATTTCGTCGGATGCACTGCAAGCAGAGACAAGCGGACACTTCCTTGTTCTTGCCGATGCGCCGGCTACAGATTGGGCCGAGCTTGCGACAAAAGAGGCTGCAAACATTCGTGGTGCGGGATACACAAACACCGACGATCCTCTCTACACCCGCCCGCAGGATCACAAGGAGTGCGACCAACCTTGCGGCAGCAGCAACCCTCCTGGGGGAATGCCGGTCCCTGCTGTGCACTCGATGCTGGTGAGCCTGAACATTGTCGACCGACCCGTGAGTTACACCCCGCCCAAGGGGACCGACGTCGACGTGGTGCTGACCTACAACCAGAAAGAATCAGACCTTCAACCAGCCGTATTCACGTACTCAAACTTTGGTCCCAAATGGAACTTCAACTGGCTAAGTTTCATACAGGATGACCCAAACTCGCCCGGCAACAGTGTTATGCGTTACGTCGCTGGTGGTGGTGGGCAACGTTATTCCGGCTTCAATTCGTCGACGGGTGCCTTTACACCCGAGAAGCGCAGCGGCGCCCAGTTGGTGAAGACGGCTGCGAATACCTACGAATTGAGGGATGCCGACGGTTCTAAGGAAGTGTTCGGATTTTCCGACGGAAGCACGGGTTATCCTCGCAAGATATTCATGACACAACGTGTTGACGCAGCCGGTAATGCCGTGACGCTGCAGTACGATGCACAACGTCGCCTCACCGGAATCGTCGATGCCATCGGGCAGACCACGACACTGCAATACACCCACACCAATCCGTTACTGATAACAGCGATAACCGATCCTTTTGGTCGAAAAGCGACTGTTACGTACGATACGTCGGGAAGGCTGTCTTCGATCAAGGACGCGATCAATCTAACGTCCTCGTTTACCTACGATACAGGTACATTCATCACCGCGATGACTACCCCGTACGGAACCACCCAATTCGCTTACGGGGAGGGAGATAACCGCCAGCGATGGCTTGAGATCACCGATGCGCTCGGTAAGAAGTCGCGCGTCGAGTTCCGGCACAACGCACCATATCCCGCTTTTGATCAGACGCCACCGACAAACGACTTTCGAACCACGTGGTTTCACTCACGGAATACCTACTATTGGGATCAAACCGCGATGGCATTAGCGCCAGGTGACTATACCAAGGCCCGCATCAAGCACTGGGTGCATCGAGGAGACAAAGACAGCGAAACCGACGGTGTTCTTGAGTCGGTAAAATATCCACTCGAAAACCAGATTTGGTACAAGTACCCTGGTCAAGGTGACACAGCCTTCAGTGGCAGCTTTGACAAACCAATTCTGATTGCGCAGACGCAACCTGACGGCACGGCAAAACTGGAGAGATATGAATACAACCAGTTCGGCAAAGTGACCCGCTACATCAACCCACTCGGCCACGAGTACGTCTACGAATATGACACTAACCAAATCGATTTGCTGCGGATCAAGCGACGCAGGGTAAGCACTGACACGCTCGATACCTTTGCGCAATACACTTACAACACGCAGCACCGCGTTCTCACATATACCGATGCTGCAGGCGGTATCACGAGATATACGTACAACACCGCTGGGCAGCTTCTCTCTCAGATCACGCCGGCAAACGAGACGACCAGTTACGCTTATGACGCCAAGGGCTATCTCACCAGCATCACCAATCCCCGCGCGCAGACAGCGGTAACCTATACATACGATGCCGTCGGCCGCGTCAACAAGCGCACTGATTCGCAAGGATCTATCCAATATGCCTATGACAATTTGGATCGGCTGACGACAACGACATACAGCGACACGACGACGGAAACGAACACATACGACAAGCTGGACGTGAGCGTTGCAAAAGATCGCAACGGAAAGCTTACCCGCTATGCATACGATGCGGTTCGCAATCTCGTCTCAGTCACCGATCCGCTTAATCAGGTGGTGCAATACACCTACTTCGAGAACCGTTTACCCAAGACAGTTAAGGATGCACGCAATAATGTGACAAGCTGGACGCGTGATATTCAGGGGCGAGTACTCAGCGAAAGCAGTCCTGATCGCGGCGCTACCACATATACATACGATGTGGTCGGCAATCTCGCAACGACGACGGACGCAAGAGGAAACACCACAACCTATACTAGGGACAAACTCAGACGTCTCACCAAAGAGCTGTACAGCAATGGCGAAACGTCAGATTTTGCTTACGACGGCACAGTCAACGGCGAGCTAGGGACTCTTACGAACGCAACCAAGGTCGGTCCGTTCAAGTATGATAGCCGCGGTTGGTTGGTTGAGCAGGGCGGTGGTAGTACGCAAACCGAAACCGTCTCCGTCGTTGGAGTAATCTTAATTGCTGGGCGACCTTTCCTGACTCGAGTCCCGCAGGTGGTTGTAGCGACACCTCCACGCACATTGTACAGCTACACATCCGCTGGACGGTTAGCATCAATCACGTATCCGTCTGGCAAAGTTGTTACTTACAACTACAGCGGTGGAATGGTATCCGACGTGTCAGTCAATGGAACCACAATTCTAAGTAATGTTACCCATACTCCCATGGAGCCCATCACGGGTTGGACGTGGGGTAACGGTACGGTGCACCCGAGAACGCTTGATGCGGACTATCATGTGAGAAGTTACAAGATTGGATCAGCCACACGAGACCTCACCTATGATTCCGAAGGGAATCTACTCATCGTTGTCGATAGCGCGACGTCCAGTCTTGGTCCCACCTATACAAACGCAGATGATTTGGGCAGGGTGATCAGTGAAACGAATCTTGCCAAGAACCTGGCTTGGACGTACGACTCAAATGGCAATCGAATTTCAACACGAATTGGACTTGGAAATACGCCCTACAGCCTTACGTACAGCGGTTCGAGCAACCGCTTGCTCTCGCTCTCTGGTCCCACAGCACGTACCTTTACGTATGATGCGGCGGGCAATATTACTTCAAACGGAAGCTTGATATATCAGTATAGCGCACGTGGCAGATTAGCCGCGGTGAATCCACAGGCGCTTACCAGTTGGTCTAACTATCGGTACAACGCACTGGGCCAGCTGCGTGCCCGCGATATGGACGCGGATACGAATCGTCGATTTGCCTACGACCCGGCCGGTCACCTGCTTGGTGAGTATTCGTCTTTGAGTGGTGGCTTCAGCCAGGAGACGGTATGGCTAGGCGACATCCCGGTGGCGGTGCTGTCGGGCACCAACACCATTCAGTACATCCACGCCGACCATCTGAACACGCCGCGGGCGCTCACGGACACGACGGGCAAGGTGCTGTGGCGCTGGGACTCCAACGCTTTTGGCGAGGGATTGCCGAATGAGGATGTGGACGGCGACGGGGTGAAGGTGACCTACAACCTGCGCTTCCCTGGTCAGTACTACGACAAGGTCACGGGCAAGCACTACAATTACTTCCGCGACTACGATCCGGAAACCGGGCGCTACCTGGAGTCCGATCCGATTGGACTCGCGGGGGGCTTGAATACTTACGCCTATGTCGGTGCGAATCCGCTGACTAGATTTGATCCGTTTGGGTTGGCTTGGAACTGTACTTATGTTCAATCAACCGGCCGGTTGTATTGCGTCGACGATGAAACCGGGAAATCTGTTTATGAGCGCTGCTATTCCGGCTCAGAGAGTCGAGGTGGGAAAAACGATCCCGATAAGGAATCAGAGAGAAGAACCGGACCGATACCCCGTGGAGGTTGGGACATAGGCGGCTATGATAACTCCAAAGGCCCCCGAACCATCGACCTCTCTCCCAGATCGGGTACGGAAACATACGGTCGTGATCTGTTCCGAATACACGGTGACAGTCGCAGGCACCCTGGCAACGCGTCGGAAGGGTGTATTATCTGCGACCTTTTAACACGTGAAAAGCTAACCAATGGATCAGGCGGTACTGTAACTGTCATCCGCGCAGAACCATTTGCAAACTAGAGAGCATGCAGCTATGCGTTCCGAGATAAGACAAGCCAAAATCTTTCGTTTGTTTTTGGTGATATGTTGTTTCTGTTGTTGGCCGTTGACTCGCTGCTTGGCGAGCAGCAGCCAGATTGCGTTACCTGAATATGTCGATGACATATTTGGGTGGCACGCTGGTACGACAACATTAACTAATGTGCAAGGACTGATGGGGCAGTCACCATTTCATGTTCGCGGAGATGCTGCGTCGTCAGAAACATTCATTTGTTATGTCATCAGAGACACCAACCAGTCTTGGATAGTCACGTTTACGTCTGACAATGAACTTGCAGACGTGTCGTCTCACGAATTAACCGGAATTGAGCTGACTCGTCTCGATGCAGGGTTGCATGCTAGCAACGATTGCACGGTCGCACTGGATAATCGTGACGTAATGACCCTTGTAAGGATGAGTGAGACTGATTTTATGGCGAAGTTTTCTCCACCGGTTGTTCATAAAGGCGAATACGGCGGCTCTATCTGCGTCGAAAATCCAATTGATCGGAAAGATCCTGCATACCAGTACTGGCGGGGGAAGAAGAACTGTTTCCCGGAGGGGAAGGAACCATATGTCAATGTGTGCACGACATGGGGCGCGCAGTTTCGAGATAAAGTTCTCACGAAGTTGACGGTGAAAAGGGTTTCTAGTGTGTGTTAATGTTCTTGGAGCAATTTGGAGAGGCAGCACAAAAACAATCGAGGACGTAGGGCGGACGGCATCAATACATATACGTACAATGGCCGTGGCCGGCTCTACACGGCACAAGATATTTCGATCACGCCCCGTGGGTTAGACGGTTGGTCGTACTATCGCTACGACGGATTAGGTCTGATGTCGGGGCGCGATATTAACGGAGAGAGCCGACGCTTTACTTACGACCCGGCCGGACATTTGCTTGCTGAGGCAGGAAATAGGGGTCGGAGTGAATTAATTTGGTGCATGGAAACGGTCGCGCCAATTCAAACACTTCGATCCCGTTACTCTTCGCTGTACAGGGCAACGCATTCAATCCGCGTGGTTTGGATGGGTGGGTGTACTATCGTTACGACGGATTGGGGCGCATGCGTGGACGAGATGTTAATGGAGAGGTAAACCGACGCTTTGCCTACGATCCGGCCGGACATCTGCTCGCTGATGCAGGCCAGGAGACGGTGTGGCTGGGCGACATTCCGGTGGCGGTGCTGTCGGGCACCAACACCATCCAGTACGTCCACGCCGACTATCTGAATACGCCGCGTGTGATCACGGACATGACGGGCAAGGTGCTGTGGCGGTGGGACTCCAACGCTTTTGGAGAGGGATTGCCGAACGAGGATGTGGACGGCGATGGCGTGAAGGTGACCTACAACCTGCGCTTTCCTGGGCAGTACTACGACAAGGTTACCGGCAAGCACTACAATTACTTCCGCGACTACGATCCGGAAACCGGGCGCTACCTGGAGTCCGATCCGATTGGGTTGGCGGGCGGCATTAACACATATGCGTATGTGGGCGGCAATCCACTGGCATTCATAGATCCAACCGGTGAAATAAGGATCCCCAGGAAATGGCTAGAGTGTTTAGTATTGCTGGGCTGCTTGCATGGGAAGCCAGAAGAACCTGGTTCTACCCGTCCGGTTCGGCCTGAAGTTCCGACACAAGTTAAGCCGCCTGTGCCCGTATCCGGCTCAAAAGATCCCGATAAGGACGACTGCGAATCGCCGGATAGTGAGCCGGCACCTAAAACGACTCCGACACCGATGACCCCCATATCTGAGCCGTCCGTTCCTTGGTGGTTGCCGCTGATACCACTAATACCGTTCCCTGGGAATCCGATTTATGGTGGACTCTGACCGTTCAGCGACACGTGGAGGATGCCTTGGGTACGAAAGAGATTCTGGGAGGTAGCTATGAATATCCGTTTACGAGCCGAAAGTGACGACAAGTATTTGGGGGATATTTCCGATGCGCTAAAACTGCAGGATCGTGATCCTGTGCGAGTATTTCAGGAACTCCTGCGCCTTGCTCAGAATGGCTCGATAAACAGCATGCTTGAGCTGGGCTGGGCTTATAAGAAAGGATTGGGAACAAAAACGGACACTGATGAGGCAGCCAGGTGGTTTCGACGAGCATATGACGGTGGGGCTACACAGGCAGCTCTGTATCTTGGAGGCATTTATTGGCGCATGGAGAAGTATGCGGATGCCCGTGATATATTTGCTAAAGGCGGCGAAGACGGAGATCCAGTGTGTCTCTATTGGCTTGGGCGAATGTATCAGGACGGCATTGCTGTCGAGAAAGCTCCCGACAAAGCCTACGACCTATACGTGCAGGCCTCAGCAGGCGGTAGTTTGATCGCAAGAGCTGCTGCTGCGCGACTTCTAATGTCCGGGAGGTGTGGTGCCTCGCGTATTCTCGTTGGAGTGTACCAGTACGTCATAACGATGTTTTCTGCACTAGTATCATGCTTCCGAAAGGAGACCAATCACAGCCTTAGGCATTAACGCAAATTGAAAATGGGTCGTTGTTGTTTATCTTTCCGCCGCCCGCACGTACACATACGATGCGGCCGGCAACATCACAGGAATAAGGTGTCGGAGTGAATTACTTTGGTGCACGCGAAGCGGTAGCGCCAATTCGATTTACTTCGACCCCATCTCCTCGGTGTCACGTGCTATCGTTGCCATCATGACCGCGGTCAAGCAAGCCGAACTGGCTGGGTTCGATATAGGTCTGATTGATGAGAGCAAGCGTTGTTCCTACGAGCAACGCGCGCTTCAACATCAAGAAGCGCTGAGTCTGGCGTTAGAACTTGAGAGAGTGGGGCAGCAGCTGCGTAATGGATCTCAACCGACTGCTGTTACGCCTGAGCGAAGCTGAGGTGAGTTAACGGGTTGGATGAATTTGCTTTGTCGAATGTCACTTTTCGCCTTGCTGCTTCAACATCCGCTACGTTCGTGTGGAGCCATAAGTTGGGCGTCGGCGATCATGTTTGACCACCAGAACGAGGATGCCTTCAGTCACTACCCTGTATACGACGGTATAGGGAAAGCCAGAGGTCGGGAAGCCACGGCGACCGCGAGATCGGGGTGTACCAATGCTTGGGTTTTGAAGTAGAAGTTTTGCAACGCGCTCAAACTCCGCGATGAATTTGTCAGCGAGTGCTGTTGAAGCTTGGGATTCCTAGAACGCGGCTGCCTCGGCAACGTCTCGCGCTGCGCCTGGATGTAGAACGACTCTCATCCAGGGAATCGCGCCCGGAGTCGTGCCATGGCCCCCTCAAGTGGTACGGCTACAACTTGTCCAGATTGAAGCTCTGCCTCACGCGATTCGGCGAGTTGCTCCCACTCTTCTTCCGCCGCAACATCCACATCCAGACTCGCGACGAGATGTTCAAGCAGGCGTGTGCGATCGGCTTTCGAAAGACTGAGAATTTGAGCTTGCAGGATTTCAAGGTTGGTACTCATAGGTTCTCTGGTCTCCAAGCTGCACAGTGCATGGCAAGCTTGCCACATCTGGAAGAACGGAGTCAGAGTTATTTACCTTGCCAAACGCAGAAAAAGCAAAGGGGCCGCGAGGGCCTTTGCGTTACAACCTAGCGAACCGATTAACGGTTGCTGATGTACATCGTGACTTCGAAGCCAAAACGGACGTCAGCGAAAGCAGGAGTTTCCAAGCCATGTTCGTATCCTCTAATAAGTATGTGAATTCGGGGTAATGAACGACTACTAATCTATATAGAGCAGGGCCCGTGCCACGATCTGCCCGCACCAGCAAGATCGGCTTTTATGTTAATAATAACAATAGGTTATGTGCACGTGTCCAAGATTGTGTGGTAGCAGCAGTCACCCGATCCAGGGCTCAAAATTGATGTAGAAAACCAACCAGTTGGTTGCCAGTAACCAATTGCACCAGCCGGTTCTTCGTTCCAATTCATCCCGAAGTCAGCCTGCCAGCCGCGAAACGAGGGCACTCTGAAAGCCCGCAATCACTATTAACGGCGTGACTCGCGCCGTTTCCCGCCGTGTTTTCGACGCCGAAAAGTGTGTCGTCATCCGCAGGTTGCGCGCCATCCAGCAAATAGTATGAGACTACAAAAGTGTCACCAAGCGGTGGAGGCAGGAGCATGAAAACAACACTTCGATGTGTATCGATATTGGCTGGGCTGGTCATCACAAGTGGCGCTCACGCCGCCGTGCAACTGGAACGCCTTACTATGGGCGCCAACAGCCTGGTTATTCCACCGCCATCGGCAACCAACTTTTCATGCTGGAGCAGGGTGGCAATATCAAGCTTTACGACATGCAGACCAAGACCACCACGAATTTTCTGAATGCCAACCAGCTCGGCAGTACTTTCGTGACCGGCGGTGAAACTGGTTTACTTGGCATCGCCTTCGATCCCGACTACGCGAAGAACGGTTACTTTTACGTCAACACCACGCATCGGGATGCGAATTACAATGGTAATCGAATTTATGGCGAGGTCACTCGCTACACTCGATCTGCCACTGATCCCGCAAAGCCGACGCGAGTTCGGCGATGTCAATGATCAAGATTCCGAAGAATGAGATTAAAGTGAACGGTGTTCCCACTGACTTCACCAATCACAACGCCGGCTGGATTGGATTTGGCAACGACAAGATGCTGTACATCTCCACCGGTGATGGCGGCAGTGGCGGCGATCCCACTGGCAATGCGCAAAATGGCCAGAGCCTGCTCGGCAAAATCCTCCGTCTTGATGTAAGCAATCCAACGATCAGCTACGCCATTCCCAAGGACAATCCCTTTGCCAATGGGAATGGCGGTGCCAACGCCAATTTCCTGGATGAAATTTGGGCCTACGGACTTCGCAACCCTTTCCGTGCTGGCTTCGATAGTAAGACTGGCAATTTATTCATTGGCGATGTCGGGCAAGGTGCCTGGGAGGAAGTCGATCGCGCGATGGCTGGCGTGGGCGGCATAAATTTTGGTTGGAACCTGAGAGAGGGAGCGCACAACTATGGCGGCTTTAATGGCAGTACGGCCGGCCTGACTGATCCAATTTTCAACTACGACCATTCCCAAGGTCAGTCTGTCATTGGCGGTACCGTATTCCACGGTGGCGGTGAACTCGATGGCAAGTACCTGTTCAGCGATTTTTACAACGGCGGCAAAATTTGGGCACTGGATCCAAACTGCACCGCGAACTGTCAGATGACGAACGTGATTTTCACCACCACAGCTGGAACGATAGGTGCCATATCGAGTTTCACCACCGATGCCGCTGGCAACATGTACATCACGGACTACAACGGTGCGGTTTATCGGCTCTCGGCGGTATCGCCGGCGCCAGTTCCCGCACCGGCTGCCGCGTGGCTGTTGGGATCCGGATTGCTGGGACTGACGCGCGCGCGCCGCAGGCAGTGGCAGATCAAATTGATTCAAGCCAGCGCTGAGCGCCGTCATTCCCGCGCAGCCTGCCCCGGCAGGTTGTAAGCCGGGAGCGGGAATCCAGTTGAAAAATTACTTTGACTGGGTCCCCGCCTTCGCGGGGACGACGGAAGTAGCGCTGCGGGGATCGTCGCGAAGTGGTGTCCATTGCGGAGGCTTATGACCGCAATACGCACGCGGGCTATTTATTTGCACAAGGTGCTTGGGCAGTTAACGCCCGCGCACCGCCAGCAACTGGTGAACGCTGGTTCCATCCATTCTCCGCATTGCTGACACTGCCACGCGGTATTCTTCATCGCTACTTGCGGCGTAATACTTTGTAGCAATTTCAGCGCCGGCACCTCATCCCGCTCGTCCAGTACCCAGATCTCCTGCCAGCACTCCTGCGCGGGAATGTCGCCGATGCCACCGGCGATAAACTCGTTTTTCAGCCAGGTCTGGATGTGATTGTCCTCAAGCAGGGCTTGCAGCATGCCCGCCATGGTGCGATCCGGTGTCGAGAGGATTCTTTTCATGATTCCGATCATAATGCAGCAAGTACGCTGTTGCTTGCCGTCGAACTTAAATCAATTGAACACCTCGAGGAATCTACGCGCAGTCATTGCCTTGCTCGCCGGTGCATCGGCCATCGCACTGGCGCCCATCTGCGTGCGGCTGTCGGAAACCGGACCGGTGGCTTCGGCATTCTGGCGGGTGGCGCTTTCTACTCCGCTGCTCATGCTGCTTGCTGCACTGACCACTCGCAGTCACCGTGGAGCCATAGTCGGAATGCCACCGCTGCGGAACGCAGCCATGGTTGGATTCTTCTTCGCCGCCGATTTGGCCTTCTGGCATTGGTCGATACGCATGACCTCCGTGGCCAACGCGACGTTGCTGGCGAACTTCGCGGTGTTATTCGTCACCCTATTCACCTGGGTGACCGGCCGTGAACGGATTACTGGCACCTTTCTTTTTGGTCTGATGTTGGCGATGGGCGGCGCGACCGCGATGATGGGAACCAGCCTACGCATTGATCTTCAGCATATTCATGGTGACATGCTGGCCATCGTCACCGCCATCTTTTACGCTGCCTACATTCTTGGCACCAAGAGTCTGCGTGAGGCACGCTACCCGGCCGTGATGGTGATGGCATGGGTGACGCTGTTCGCGGCGATTTTCTTGCTGCCGGTTGCACTGCTATCCGGCGAAGTGATGCTGCCTTCGACGCCACGCGGTTGGGCTGTGCTGCTGGCTCTGGCGGTTTTCTCACACACAGCCGGACAGACGTTAATTGCCTACGCGCTGGCGCATTTGCCGGCAACGTTCTCGTCGGTCGCACTATTATTGCAGCCCGTGCTCGCGACCTTAATTGCCTGGCAACTTTTCAATGAACACCTTAGCGTGCTGGCGTTAGTTGGTGCGGTGTCGGTGTTGATTGGCATTACCATCGCCGGACGCGGATCGCATTCGTATCAGAAAGAATCGAAGGTACTCATAAACCCCAAGCAGAATTAGATAAGTCCTTAGAACCCGTCTCAAAATTGCTGCGCTCGCCATCTTGCGCCCTGGCGGTGCTCGAAATCCTCATTTACTACTATGTAAACTCCGGTTTCTGCGCTCCGACAGGGCGCAACCTGACTTCGCTCGCTAATTTTGAGACGGGTTCTAAATAGTGCAGTCATTCCCACGTACGCGGGAATCCAGTGAAAAGCGAATTATCTATTGCTGGGTCGCCGCTTTCGCGGGGACGACGCAGATTGCTTTGTCTGCGCGGACGAAGTCGCGCTCTCGTGGAATCTTTAGTAAAGCGTTCTAGCTAGAGTGCGTGTGCCTCGAGGCCCAGGTCGCGATGCTTATCAAACGTCTCGCGATTGACGATGACTGCCGTGCTCGCCGTCTCAGGGCGTAGGTATTCGCGGCCAATACGTTGCAGATCAGCGATGGTGGTTGATAACACGCGACTGCGGAATTGCCGCCGGAATTCCGGTGTACGTCCATGCAGGGTCTGGAAGTAAGCCTGGATCGCCTCACCCGATGGTGAGCTCGGCTGATCGATGCTTTGAATGATGCCAAGCACCGCTTCCTCAAGTTCGCGATCCACGTGCGCGCCTTGTAACCATTCAAGCGCGGCGTCGAAATCCTTCAACGTGCCTTCCAGGCGCGGATCGCGATAAGAGAAGAAACGGAAGCTTCCCGAATCGGAGTCGTAACGCGCGCCGCTGCCGTAGGCGCCGCCTTGCTCGCGGATGGCGCGATGTAGGTAACCATTGTGCAGGAACTTGCCAAGCACGCTGAATACGGGCGCGTCAGGATGACTGGCGGGAACCGCGGCATAGGCCTTGGCGCAGAAATTGACCTGCGTGTTGGTGATCCAGGCGTCATGCACACGTTGTGTCGCAGACGTCCAGCCAAACGTGGATTCGGAACGGTTCGCGCTGTTTCGCGCCAGTGTGGCAGACAGACTTTGCTCCAGCGCGGCATGCTCGCTTTCCTGACTGACGACCAACAGCCGTGACGGTTGTTGTGCCATCTTCTCGCGCATGGTCCGCAGTTGTTCTGCAAAATGCTTGCAGCTTGACCTGATCGTTTAATGCAGCGTCGAGCCGCTTGAGATTGGCGATGGACAGCGGCCCGTCCCAAAGGTTGTCGAGCTGACCGACAGTGCCCATGCCCGCGGCGGCGGCCAGCATGGCCAAGGAATGGCCACGATCAGTAATGGACGATTCCTGTGCCGCGCGCAATTGCGCGATCACCTCGCGCAACCGCTGTGGCTCGTCGAAATGAACTGTCTGGATGGTATCAACCATCAACTGCGCCAATGCGCGTTGATCACGCGCCAGCGACTTGCCTGCCAAGGCGAGATAGCCGCTTACCGTGCCAGTATCGGCAATGCTGGCGCGCAGCGTGGCATTGGCAGCGAGACTGCCGAGGCGCGCCTGCAACGCCTGGGTATCAAGGTAGCTGCGCCCGCCACTACCCACTTCAGTGAGCAACGTGTAAAACAACACCAGATGTTCAGTTTCTTCGCGCGTCAGCGCCGGCAAGTCGGCTACCCATTGCGCATAGATCAAACCGTTAGTGCCTGCGCTATACCAACTGACGGGATGCTCGTTGATGCGGCTATTGCGCGCGAGTGGAATGCGCAGATCCTTGGGCACATCGGCGATACCGACCTTCGGCAGCAGATCAGGATTGTTACCATGCCGTTGCCTGTCATCGAGGGTGCGTGCCTGCTCGAGAACCTTCGCTCGCCGTGCTTTGTCCATTTCCTTGGCGATGGCATCTAACTGCTTACGTTCTTCAATCTCACGGCGCTTGGCAAGTTCGGTATCCGGACTCATCACCAGCCGCACGCGATGTGGATTGTCCAGCAGGCGGCGCACTTGGCGTTTGATGAATTCGGGATCTTGAATTTCAAGGCGCAATTCGGCGATGGCGGCGTCAATGTCGAGGAATGCAAACGGATCGCCGCCGTGCGTCGTGGCGCCCAACACGCGGGTGAGCAATTGCAAGCCGTGCGGGAAGTGTCCACCGCCGAGTTCGCGTTGCGCGATTTCCAATTGCGTGAGCACGGCCTCCAGTGTTTCAACCGGAACACCGTCGCGCGCAATTGTTTCCAGGACGTCGAAAACGAGACGCTCCACCGCATCGGCATGTTCGCTTCTGCTGCCCTCAAGACCGCAAATGAACATGGCTTCGCGCGCCGAGTCATCCAGCCCACAGAGTTCCAGCGGTGCGGTGCCGAGATCGGTGGTCTCCAAGGCTTGCCGCAGTGGCGAGCCGCTGTGCTGCAGCAATACATTTGTCAGCAATAGATCATGGAGGTGATGACGCGCATCGCCGGTATGACCCAGCAACCAACCGATCGCAATGTAAGTCGCGTTGGTATCTTCACCGCCTTCATGAGTGTATGAACTCTCGACGCGCAGAGGCGTACCGTAGCGGCGCTCGTCATGCAGATGCAGATCCAGAGTTCGCCGATCAAAATGCCTTAACGCCCAATCCTCAAACCTCGCCTGGTGGTCGCGTACGGGAAAATCACCATAGGTCATGAACGTGGCGTTCGATGGATGGTAATGGCTGCGATGAAACGACTGCAATTGCTCGTAGCTCAACGCTGGAATCCTGGCCGGATCGCCGCCGCTGTTGAAGTGGTATGTGGTGGTCGGAAACAGCAGGGCCTGCAATTGCATTTGCACCTGTGCAATCGGTGAACTCATCGCTCCCTTCATCTCGTTGTAGACGACGCCGCGATAGACCAGCGGTGTCGATACATCCTGCGGATTGGCAAATTCGATGCGATGTCCTTCCTGCGCAAAATCCAGTTGATCGAGTTTGGGAAAGAAGACCGCGTCCAGATAAACACCTAACAGATTTTCGAAGTCCTTGCGATTCTGAGTCGCGAACGGATATGCCGTGGCATCGCTGCTGGTGAAAGCGTTCATGAAAGTATTGAGTGAACGCCGCAACATCATGAAGAACGGATCGCGCACCGGATATTTCCTACTGCCGCATAGCACGGTGTGTTCGAGAATATGTGCAACGCCGGTGTCGTCCATAGGCACGGTGGGGAAGGCCACCATGAAGCAATTGTTGCTGTCCTCCGCGACCAGATGATAATGCGTGGCGCCGGTTTTGAAGTGCCGATACTGTTGCATCTCCACGTTCAAGGTGTCGATACGCTGGGTTCTGACCAATTCGAAAGTCGAAGCCATGTTCGCCTCAGTTGATTGTTTCTACTGTTCCAGCAGACTACGCAACATCCAAGCGGTTTTTTCGTGGATGTCCAAGCGTTGCGTGAGCAAATCAGCGGTGGGCTGATCATTTGCCGTTTCAGCCAACGGAAATACCGCGCGTGCAGTGCGCGCAACCGCTTCATGTCCTTCGACCAGTATTTGCACCATTTCCAGCGCCTTGGGCGGCGTCGCCGGCGCATCGGCAATGCTGCTCAACTTGCCGAATTGCGCATAGGAACCCGGCGCCGCATGTCCAAGCGCCCGAATACGTTCTGCAATGGGGTCGACCGCGTTCCACAGTTCCGTATATTGCTCCATGAACATCACATGCAGGGTATTGAACATGGGGCCGGTGACATTCCAGTGGAAGTTATGCGTTTTCAAGTACAACGTGTAAGTGTCAGCGAGAAGTTTCGACAAGCCTTGCGCGATCTTCTTCCGATCCGAATCGCCAATGCCGATGTCAATTTTTGCGTTTCTGGTTGCCTTTGCCATGATGAGTCCTCCGTCTTGCTTGCCGAAGTTTACCTATCGGATTGATTGCAAGTGTAGAAGTTCCGAGCAGTTCATTCCAATCAATAATACTTGGATTATCGATAGCTATAAGCTATCGAACGTCAAAGGCTGCCATCTCCAATTAAATTGATTTGGCTCCCGGCAGATCGCAGGCGTGCACCGCTTTGCTCAATGCGTCGACAGCCGCTGCGCGCGCAAAACTGCTGCGCCAGGCAAGCACGATGCGGCGATCCGGAACCGGCTTTGCGAAAGGCAGGTACTTGACCAGCGAATTCTTGCTGGTGTGCGCAGCCGCCGCGGTCGACGGCATCACAGTGACGCCAGCGCCAGATGCCACCATCATGCGCAGGGTTTCCAGCGAACTGCCTTCCATGGTTCGCGTCATGCTGCCCGCCGCGTCAGTGGTGCGATTGAGCGCCGGGAAGCTCTGCAAGACTTGATCGCGAAAGCAATGACCGGCGCCGAGCATCAATAAGGATTCATCGCCTAGTTCCTCGCCGCGAATGAATTTTCGTGCCTCCCAGGCGTGGCCTTTGGGTACGGCTACCATGAAAGGTTCGTCGTACAACGCCCGCACTTCAATGCCGGCTTCGCCAAATGGCTGCGCAACAATCACTGCATCAAGCTCACCTTGCTTCAACAATTCCGCAAGCCGTGCCGTGTAGTTTTCTTGAATCACCAGCGGCATTTGCGGTGCGATCTTGCGCAGGCGCGGGATTAATTGCGGCAGAAGATAAGGACCGACAGTGAATATCACGCCCAGCCGCAGTGTTCCGGAAAGCGGATCCTTGCCCTGCCTGGCGATTTCCTTGATCGCCGCGGCTTCATCCAGCACGCGCTGCGATTGCGCGACAACCTGCTCACCGACCGAAGTCAGGTGAACTTCACCCGCCGTGCGCTCAAACAATGTGACGCCCAGTTCATCTTCCAGCTTGCGTATAGCGATGCTGAGCGTGGGTTGACTGACAAAACACTTCTCTGCCGCTCGACCAAAATGTCGCTCGCGCGCCAAAGTCACCACGTAGCGCAACTCGGTAAGCGTCATTTTCGCCTGTGCACAACATTAACCATGCTGCTGCTCGAGATAACGATCGGCATCGAGCGCGGCCATGCAACCGGAACCCGCGGAAGTCACCGCTTGTCGATACACCGGGTCGGCCACATCGCCGGCGGCGAATACACCGGGCACGCTGGTTTGAGTTGCGAAGCCGGCACTGCCACTTTTAACTTTGATATAGCCGTAGTCGTCCATGTCCAATTGGCCCTTGAAGATGGCGGTATTGGGGCGATGGCCGATGGCGATGAAAACGCCGTGTACCGAAATGTCCTTGGTTGCGCCAGACAACGTGTTCTTCACTCGCAACCCGGTGACGCCGGCGCTGTCTCCGAGCACTTCATCCAGCGTGTGATTCCACTCGATGGTTACCTTGCCGTCGTCGGCCTTCTTCAACAACTTGTTGCTGAGAATTTTTTCGGAGCGAAACTTATCGCGCCGATGCACAACTGTCACATGCGAAGCAATATTGGACAAATACAATGCTTCTTCCACTGCGGTGTTCCCGCCGCCGATGACCGCCACGGGTTTGTCTTTGTAGAAGAATCCGTCGCAGGTCGCGCAGGCGGATACGCCACGGCCCTTGAATGACTCCTCGGAGGGCAATCCCAGATACATGGCGGACGCGCCGGTGGCAATGATCAGCGCATCACATGTGTATTCGCCGGCATCGCCTGTCAGTCGCATTGGCCGCGAACTGAAATCAACACGGTTGATATGATCGAATATCAGCTCGGTGCCAAATCGTTCGGCGTGTTTTTTCATCCGCTCCATCAATTCCGGGCCTTGCACACCAGCATCATCGCCCGGCCAGTTATCCACATCGGTGGTGGTCATCAACTGACCGCCCTGTTCGACACCGGTGATCAACACCGGGTTGAGCGAAGCGCGCGATGCGTAAACCGCAGCGGTGTAACCAGCCGGGCCGGAGCCCAGGATCAGCAAACGTTGGTGACGAACAGCCATGGCTACCTATCCTCCCAGGGTTGGACTGCAATTCTACCCGGAGGAGGCACTCCGCTGCGACGGATAACCACACGGCTGCCGTAGGATCAGGTTTGTGCATCCGTGGAACGCCGCGGCCCGATCCGCCTGGGAGCGGGCCGCGGCAGAAGTAAGAACGTCGTCGGACCATTGATAATTATTGGACGGTATCGCCCGATTTTTCCGGCATGACGGAGGAATGGTGTGAGCTGATCAGCCACTTGTTCTCATGCAGCTCGTAGGTGAAGGTGTAGCGCGCCTGCACGGTGGTAGGTTTTCCGTCCTTTTGCAAGGTAAATGTATAGATGCCCGCGTCCGTAGCGCTGTTGCAGCCCAGTTTAATGACGCGTTCGTCGATTTGTCCTTGTGGTTTCATGGCAGGTGTCGTTTGAAATAGTCGGTGATCTCAGTGCGATTGCGCATGTCGTTGGAGACGGTCGGTAGGAGCACACCGTCTTCGGCGTAGTTAGCCGCCACCGCAGCCGGATCAAGTGTGGCAAGCGAGCTGTTCCAGCGATCGAACAAACCGGCGATTTGCGAGGCGGTAACGTTTGCACATTGCATGTTTGCGGAACTTCCGCCAGTGCGGGCATGAAGCTGCCAGCAGCTAGCAGCCCAGTGACAAATAACAGATTTGCGACGATATTTCATGACGACCTCCTTTTGTTTGGGGAAATTGCGAGTGATTTGCATGGTTCTGTTTCTATGCAGTGAGTCAGCGGTGACGTAGCCGTAAGTTGACGATATTTTGGAAAAAGTTATCCGACGGCATCAGGCACGATTCTGGTTTTGTCGTTTCGTCTCACTCGCTGCGGTTTAGCCGCAAGCACATTGCATTGGTCATAGACACAAGTATCAGCAAGGGCGTGCGCCCGAAAAAGCAGATTCGCCGGCATCGATCATTCGGAAAAACCGATGACTGCTTTTTGGCGCGTGGTCGGGATATGGCTTCGGTGACCTCCACGGCATGCGTATGGCGAGCGTTGTGCTCCTCGCAATAGCTACGTTATGACGCCCGGGCGCCTCTGGTATTCAAGAGAAGAGCCTGAAGTTCTCACTGACCGTAGCGCAGCTTCGCCTACACTCCGAAACTATCATCCAAGAGAAACGTCGCCGACGCCGTCTTTTGATGTCGTCTCCGAGATTAATCGACACGAACTGACCAACGCGTTGGATCAGACCAATCGCGAGGTCGCGACGCGATTTGATTTCAAGGGCAGCAATGCACGCGTGGAGAACAAGGAACTTCTGCTGACATTGATCGCGCCTTCGGAATTCCAGGTTCAGCAATTGCTGGATGTTTTGAAAGGAAAAATTGACCAAGCGCGGCATCGATCTGGCCACGCTGAAAATCGATGATGTTGTTGTCAGCGGCAGCGAAGTGCGCAGGTGACCGTACGCGAAGGCTTGACCTCGGATCTCGCCCAAAAGGTGGTGAACTGGTCAAGGAGAGCGGATTGAAAGTGCAAGCGCAGATCCAGGACAAGCAGGTGCGCGTCATAGGCAAGAAACGCGATGACCTACAAGCGGTTATCGCTCTTCTGCGCGGCGAAGCTGGAGCTGCCGCTGCAATACACCAACTTCCGCGACTGAAAATGATTGCCGAACCACTGGAACAGGAATGCGAGTGCCCTTACTGTGGTGAGGAAATCTCCGTGATTGTCGATTTGTCCAATGATGGTTACCAGGACTACGTCGAAGACTGCGAAGTGTGCTGCCGACCTATGCAGATCCGAATCAATATCGAAGATGGTTTCCTTTCCTTCTTTGCCTGCGAGCGATCTGACTGAGTTATTCGTGTGTTTGGTGCACTGGTATTTCTTTTGATACTAATTGGTGCGGTGTGGTTCTGGGCCGATAGCACCAAGGCGCGCGAATTCGCCATTCAGCGCTGTGTGCAAGCCTGCCGCGAGGCTAATGTGCAATTCCTCGATCAAACCGTTGCCCTTGCCGCTTTGGGCGCCGCGCGAAATTCACGCGGACATTTGGTTCCACGGCGGCGCTACGGATTCGATTTCAGCACCAACGGCCAGGATCGACATCGCGGACAAGTCGTTATGATTGGGCGGCATGTTGAGTTTGTCAGGCTCGAACATCCCGGCGGGCCATTTCTTCTCACAGGTAGCAACGTGCATGTCATTCACTAAGAACTCGTGGATCGATCTGCACGCGCATTCCACGGCCTCCGATGGTGGACTGTCGCCAACCGAGGTGATCGAACGTGCCGCCAATCGTGGCGTGAGAGTCATGGCGCTCACTGATCACGACACCATCAGTGGCCTGGAAGAAGCGCAAGCGGCTGCGAAAAAAATCGGCGTTCTATTGATCAACGGCATTGAGATCTCGACGGCTATCGACAATCGTCCATTGCATGTGGTCGGTTTGAATGTCGATCCGTCGTCAGCCTCGCTGCACAGCGCGCTGTCGCAGTTGGCGGATCTGCGCCTTGAGCGCGCAATGGCCATCGGCAGGCGCTTGGAGAAGCTGGGTTTTGCCGATGCGTATGCTGGTGCAAGTCAGGAAGCACATTCACCGCGGCCCGGTCGCGCGCATTTCGCGCGCTGGTTAATCGGCAAGAGTCATTTTAAAGACATGAGTGAGGTCTTTGAACGCCTGCTTGGCCGTGGCAAACCAGCCTATGTGGCCACCAAGTGGCCGCAGCTGGAAGAAGTGGTGACCTGCATCCGAAACGCCGGCGGTATGGCCGTGTTGGCGCACCCACTGCGGTACAAGTTGACAGCGAGTTGGCTGCGGCGGATCGCGCAACAGTTTAAGGAGATGGGTGGTACTGGCTTGGAAGTCAGCGTGGCCAGACAAAGTCACCAGGAGACTGACATGGCCGCAAATGTTGCGCGTCGTAGTGGGCTACACGGCTCGGTTGCATCGGATTTTCACAGCATTGGTCAATATGCCGCCGACCTGGGTGGTTTCTGTTCGTTACCGAGCGACATTGACCCGGTGTGGACGCAGCTTCCGGGTGAAATTGATGGATGCAAGATCGCTGAATTGAAATAGCTGCAGTTGGCCGACAAATGCGTCATTCCCGCGTACGTGGGAATCTGGGTCAAATTGAAATCTCATTCATAACTGGATCGCCGCTTTCACGGGGACAACGGGATGGAGTCTATTTGAAACTGAGAGACGCCATAAGGGCGATAGTTGTTTTTAGACTCCTACCTAATCCTCGTGTATTGGCGCGCGGCGGGTGGATTTCACGGCCGATCGACGTTGTTTGTTTTCCAGGCGTGCGCGCTTCACGCTGCGTGGAACTTTGGTTTTAAGTCGTGGTTTGGGCGCTACCAATGCCGAGCGAATCAGGGTTGCCAGCCGTTCAAGTGCATCGTCGCGATTGCGCTCTTGGGTGCGAAAGCGAAACGCTTTGATGCTAATTACCCCCTGGCTGGAAGCGCGCTGTCCAGCCAGTTTCAGCAAACGTTCTTTGACAACATCACTTAGAGCACTTGATTGACGAACGTCAAAACGCAACTGCGCGGCGGTGGCAAGTTTGTTGACATTTTGTCCGCCCGGCCCGGCAGCGCGAACAAAGCTGAGATCGATTTCCGCGTCCGGGATGGAGAGCGATGCGCTGATATGCAATGCCATGCGCCATTGTCGCTTGAAACGTTGCCGGTCGTCAGCTAACTTCCGCGTTCAGATGATCGATCCAACCGACAACCTGCACGGCGCGGCAATTCTCATTACCCGACCAGCGGGCCAATCTTCTCATCTGGCGGAAATGGTTGAAGCGCGCGGCGGTATCGCCCTGCTCCTGCCATTGATTACGATCCGGCCGCTCGTGCTTGCTCCGGATGCTATACCCACCGTGCCGCCTGACATGGCTTATCTTCATCAGTGTGAATGCCGTCCGACATGGCCTGTCACAGATCCGTGTTCAGCAATAACGCCAAGAACTATCATTGCGTGTGTGGGCATGGCGACGATGTCAGCATTGAAGTCGGCGGGTCTGGAACCCATCACGTCGGAAAATCAAGCGGGTGGTTCGGAAGGATTGCTGGGTCTTGCAGCGTTGTCCGCCGAGGCAGTGCGCGGAAAGCGTGTGTTGATCGTGCGCGGGGAAGGTGGGCGAGAGCTTCTGGGCGATACGCTGCGGCAACGCGGCGCCATTGTGCAATACGTTGAGATCTATCAGCGTGTGCGCGTTGAAGGTTCCATCCAGGCGACACTCGACGCCGCTGGTGTTATGCGGCAGATGGATCGTACTCACCAGCAACGAAGCAGCCGATCAATTGTTACATCTTATGCAAGAGCAGCAGGTCATGCACCTGTGCCACTGCGGCATCGCCACAATGAGCGTGCGAATCGCTGACCATTTGCGTAAGAAAGGTTTTGATGGTCGTATCGAGATTGCACCGGATACCAGCGATGCGGGCATCATGGTGGCAATTCGGAAGCTGACATCGCTGGTTCTTGACCCCCGCCCTAGCCCACTGCCGCAAAGACGAGCAACTTTGTCGTGCTGCGCGCCGGCAAGGCGACTCTTACTCGCAATACAATTGCAGCAGAGTTTGCTGCGCCCCGCGCTGTTTGTGCGATCCATGCGTGACACGTTTGTAGCTACCATCACTTTGTAGAATCCACGCATTGACGTTATCAGCCAGATAGTTGGTGAGTGATTCCTCGATGGTGCGCGCCAGCAGGCGTTTGTCTTCGATGGGGAAGCACACTTCCACGCGCTTGTATAAATTCCGCTCCATCCAGTCGGCGCTGGACAGAAACACTTGCGGGTCGCCGTCGTTGTGAAAGCAGAAGACACGCGAGTGCTCGAGAAATCGTCCCACAATGGATCGCACCTGAACGTTCTCCGAGATGCCCTTAACCCCAGGGCGCAATACGCACACGCCACGCACGATCAAGTCGATTCGCACGCCGGCCTGCGAAGCTTCGTACAAGGCACGAATGATGGTCGGATCGGTGAGCTGGTTCATTTTCGCGATGATGCGCGCCGTCTTTCCCTGGCGTGCAAACTCCATCTCACGCGTGATCAAACTCAACACACCTTTCTGCATAGTGAAAGGTGACTGCAGCAGCTTGCGCAATTTCCCCGGTTTGCCCAGCGCAGTCAGTTGTTGAAACACTTTGTGCACATCCTCGCAGATAGCCGCATCGGATGTGAGCAAACTGAAATCGGTATATAGCCGCGCCGTGCGTACGTGATAGTTGCCGGTTCCCAAATGAACGTAGCGCTTTAGCTGTCGTTCCTCGCGGCGCACGATCAGCGCCATCTTGGCGTGCGTCTTGTACCCCACCACACCGTACACAACGTGTGCGCCGGCCTCCTGCAGTCGGTCGGCTAGTTCGATATTCGCTTCCTCATCGAAACGCGCCCGCAGCTCAATGACCACCGTCACTTCCTTGCCCTTCTTGGCGGCGTCAATCAACGCCTGCGCAATAATGGAATCAGCACCGGTACGATACAAAGTTTGCTTGATCGCCAGTACCTTTGGATCGTTGGCGGCCTGGCGCAAAAAATCGACCACCGGCGTGAACGACTGAAATGGATGCATCAACAGCAGATCGTCCTTGCGGATGACCTCGAATATGTCGCTATCGGCGGTTACTCGCTTTGGCACATCGGGAACAAACGGTGGAAACTTCAAATCGGGGCGATTTACCAAATCGGTAATGGTCATCAAGCGTGACAAATTCACCGGTCCATTGACTTGGTAAATGTCGTCTTCGGAAAGATTGAACTGCGCCATCAGGAAGTGAATCATTTCAGTGGGACAGTTATCGGCGATTTCGATTCGCACCGCGTCGCCGAAACGCCGAGATGGCAATTCGCCCTTCAATGCGCGCAACAAGTCCTCGACTTCTTCGTCATCCACAAACAGATCGCTGTCACGCGTGACGCGAAATTGATAACAACCGGTTGCGCTCATGCCGGGAAACAGATCGCCGACATGGGCGTGAATGATCGAAGACAGAAACACGAAATCGTGCGGTCCATCGGCGTAGCTCTCCGGCACGTTGATTAGCCGTGGCAGCGAGCGAGGCGCCTGCACGATGGCAATGCCGCTGTTGCGACCAAAAGCGTCCTTGCCTTCAAGAGAAACCATGAAGTTGAGGCTCTTGTTGAGGATTTTTGGAAAAGGATGCGCGGGATCCAGTCCGATGGGACTGAGAACCGGCAGTAGTTCACGATTGAAGTAACGCTTGACCCAGTCCGCCAGCTTGGTGTCCCAGTGCCCTCGGCGCTGGAAGCGTATGCTTTGCTCCGCCAATTTCGGAATCAGTACATCGTTTAACACGCGATATTGTTCATGCACCAACGCGTGCGTGACCTCGCTGATGCGCTTGAGCTGGTCCGTCGGACTCATTCGGTCCGGGCCGCGATTGTCTGACCGATACTCGACCTGTTGTTTCAGGCCGGAAACCCGGATCTCGAAGAACTCATCAAGATTGGTGCTGACGATGCAAAGGAATTTCAAACGTTCCAGCAGTGGCAGCGATTCATCTCGCGCCAGATCAAGCACCCGCCGGTTGAACTCTAACTGCGACAACTCACGGTTGATGTACAGTTCCGGGCGTTGAAGATCGCTGAGGTCGCTGTGCATGGTCACAATTTTTATTGGACTGATGTTGGCGCTGTCCGGGCTGAAGGCGCATGAATTTCGTATTGAAATGCTATCATGACGGCCTTGTTACAATTATGACAAAGCCGCCCGCGACGGTGGTTCTCCCGCAACTTCCAAACGAAATCGGAGCCAATTGATGGCAAAGACAGCCAAGCCCCGCCGTGCCCGCAGCATGGCACAGAAAGCCGATCGACAGGTCTACTATCAGCGTTCAGTGCAGTGCGCCGAGTCCGAAATTGATTTCGTGGACGACGTCTATCGCAAACTGCGGCGGCGGCGTGCGGTCACGCTGCGCGAGGATTTTTGTGGCACGGCGTTAGTGTGCTGTGAGTGGGTCAACCGTCGGCCGGGTAACATCGCCTTTGGTGTCGATCTCGATCCCGAGGTGCAGGACTGGGGCCGCAAACATAATGTGTCGGCATTGAAACCTTCGGCGCAGGCGCGCCTGAGCCTTATCAACGACAATGTGCTGACCGTTCGCACCCGGCCGGTGGACATGATCCTGGCGATGAATTTCAGCTACTGGATTTTCAAGACCCGTAAGCTGATGTTGGAATACTTCCGCAGGGTGCGCGCTGGTCTGGCGGCCGACGGAATTTTCTTCCTTGATGCCATGGGAGGCTATGATGCCTTTCGCGTCTTAAAAGAGCGCACCAAGCATCGCGGGTTCACCTATATATGGAATCAGGCCGAATATAACCCGATCACGGGCGACTATCTCTGCCATATCGAGTTCACCTTCCCAGACGGTTCGCGCCTGCCCAAGGCTTTTACCTATGACTGGCGTTTGTGGACGCTGCCGGAGCTGCGCGAAATCCTGCTCGAAGCGGGCTTCCGTAAGGTGACGGTTTATTGGGACGAATGGGACGAGAAAAAACAGAAATCCACCGGCGAATACGTCCCGATGGAAAAGGGTGAAGCGGACGCCGGTTGGATCGCCTATATCGCCGCGGAGAAGTAGTGCATTTACTCTGTAGACAAGAGTAATCCTCTGGTTTTTCAATAGGATCCAGGACTACTGCGGCGGATGGGACGTTCGGTGTACTGATGCCATCGCCGGTGCCGAAACCCATCACCGCTCTGTCACATTCTCGTAACAAACACTCCGTCTAATGTCGCGGCATGGGCATCGACTTGTCCGCGCCCAACCCTTTCTACTGACGGAGGATTTATGAATTTGAACAAGAAGACACTGTTGGCGTCGGCCATTGGCGCGCTATGCCTGATCCAGGCCTCGGCGACGCTGGCCGAAGGGGCGGCGCAGCTCGATCCAGCTCTCAAGGACTATGAAAAGGCCAGTGGTGTTTCTGGCAGCCTTACCAGCATCGGTTCGGACACGCTGGCAAACCTAATTGCATTATGGTCCGAGGATTTCAAGAAGTTTTATCCGAACGTCACTACGTCTGCGCAGGCGCAGGGCTCCGGCACCGCACCACCGGCGTTGACCGAAGGCACGTCCAACCTCGGTCCGATGAGCCGCAAGATGAAGGATGAAGAAGAGCAGGCCTTCGAAGGCAAGTACGGCTACAAACCGACGGCGGTGCCGGTCGCCATCGACGCCTTGGCGGTGTACGTCAATAAGGACAATCCCATTCAAGGCATGAGCCTGGCGCAGGTTGACGCGGTGTTTTCCGCCACGCGCAAATGCGGCTATGAAAAGGACGTCCTCACTTGGGGTGATCTCGGCTTGACCGGTGATTGGGCGTCAAAGCCCATGCAGCTATTCGGCCGCAACTCCGCCTCTGGCACGTATTCGTTCTTCAAGGAACATGCGCTGTGCAAGGGCGACTACAAGGACACGGTCAATGAGCAACCGGGATCGGCGTCCGTGGTGCAGGGCGTTACCAAATCGATCAATGGTATCGGTTACTCGGGTATAGGTTACAAGACCTCCGGCGTGCGCGCGGTACCGCTGGCTAAGGAAGGTACGGATTTCATCGAAGCGTCGCCTGAGAACGCTTTGTCCGGCAAGTATCCGCTGGCGCGCTTTCTCTATATTTATGTCAACAAGGCGCCGGACAAGCCGCTTGAGCCAACCGTGCTTGAGTTCCTGAAGATGGTGCTGTCGAAGACCGGGCAGGAAGATACGGTCAAGGATGGTTACATTCCATTGCCCGCGTCGGTGGTGGACAGTGCCATGGCGAGCATTGGTGCGAAGTAAAGCGCAAATACTTGTCGCAATCGAAACTGTAGTTTGAACAGCGGGCATTGCCATCGCGGCAATGCCCGCTTACTGGTTAAGGAATGCAATGGCCACCGCCGTCGATGACATCGAAATTGCGGAGTACCTAAAACCCGCTGCGGTGGGTAGGCGAAGGATGTGGCGCGAGATCAAGGACCGCGCCTTCAAGTACACGATGTGGGTGGGTGGCGTGGCGGTAATTGCCGCCATCGCTTTGATCTTTTTCTATCTTCTCTACGTCGTCTTTCCACTTTTCCGATCCGCGGAAATTACGCCGCTGCGGCAATACCCGGTACCTGGCGGCGTTGAGAGCCGAACGGCGTATCTCAACACCGAGGATTATGGAGAAGTAGGCTTCCGCCTGACCGCGGCGGGCCAGGCAATCTTATTCGATGTGGTCGGTGGCAATATTCTTAGCACGGTTGCCGCTTCCGGCATTGGCAATGCCAAGGTAACAAGCGTTGCGCACGGTCGGGTCAACGATTCTTCTGTGGCGCTGGGTCTTGATAACGGCCAAGCGATTATTGCCAAACCCGTCTATGCGATCAGCTATCCTGATGGCAAGCGCAAGCTCGACGCTAAAGTGGGCTATCCGCTTGGTGAAGCTGCAATAGGCGTCGATCCCAAGGGACAGCCGTTGGAACTTCTGGCTTTGCAGGCTGGCGAAGAGAAGTCGACGTTGGTGGCGTTAACGTCAGATCATCGCCTGCAGATGGCACGTGTCAGCAAGGAAGCACCGACGCTGGACCTTGGCGATGCGAAAGAAACCTTCAATACAGAAAGATTTACGCTGCCCATGGAAGGTGCGCATGTGACCGGGTTGTTGCTTGACTATTCGCAATCGCATCTGATTCTAGCCAAGGATGACGGCAGCATCGATTACTACAGCTTAGCCAAGCCAGAAGATCCAATCTTGGTGGATCACAAATCTGTGGTTCCCAGCGGTGCGCGGATTACCGATATGCAGTGGCTGTCTGGCGGCATATCTCTGCTCATTGGCGATTCGCGCGGAATGGTCACGCAGTGGTTTCCAGTTCGTGATGCAAACAATAAGATTTCGCTGGCGCATGTGCGCGAATTTCACGTTGGTGATGCGGCGGTAACGTCGATCGTGCCGGAGTTCTCGCGCAAGGGCATCGCCGTGCTTGATGCCGCCGGCCGCTGCGTGCTGCTGCATACCACCGCGGAGCGCATATTGCTAACTGAAAAAGTCGCCGGTGAGCCGCTGGTCGCCGGTGTGATTAGTCCGCGTGCCGATCGGATGATTGTCGAAGATGGCAACGGATCCATGCACGTGTATTCGGTTCGCAACAAACATCCGGAAATTTCCTGGCACGCGCTGTGGGGCAAGGTTTGGTACGAGAGCCGGCCGGGGCCGGAATACGTGTGGCAGTCCTCGGCTGCGAACAGTGATTTCGAACCCAAGTTCAGCCTGATGCCGCTGAGTTTTGGAACCTTGAAAGCAGCTTTCTACGCCATGTTGTTTGCGGTGCCGTTTGCGATCATGGCGGCGATTTACACTGCTTACTTCATGAATCCGCGCATGCGTGAATGGGTGAAGCCCATCATCGAATTAATGGGCGCCCTGCCGACGGTGATCCTTGGCTTTCTTGCTGGCCTTTGGTTGGCGCCATTGGTCGAAGCCAATCTACTGGGCGTGCTGTTGTTTTTCGTGTTGGTACCTACAGCCATTCTCACTTGTGCCTGGTTATGGTCACGCTTGCCGGAAAGCATCCGTCACCGTGTGCCTGATGGAAATGAGTCGGTCTTGCTTGTTCCTGTGGTTGTCGCGGCGTGCATCCTGGCGATGTGGTTGGGGCCCTACGTTGAAAATGCATTCTTCGATGGCAATACCACGCACTGGATCACCCAGCACTTAGGGTTGCGCTATGACCAGCGCAATTCGTTGGTGGTTGGCATTGCCATGGGTGTGGCGGTGGTGCCGATTATTTTCTCCATCAGCGAGGATGCCATCATCGGCGTGCCGCGACATCTGACCATTGGGTCGCTGGCGTTGGGCGCAACGCCGTGGCAGACATTAATCCGGATCGTATTGCTGACTGCAAGTCCAGGCATTTTTTCGGCGATCATGATTGGCCTCGGCCGCGCAGTCGGTGAGACGATGATTGTGCTGATGGCCACCGGCAATACACCAGTGATGGATTTCAACATCTTTGAGGGATTCCGCGCTTTATCGGCGAACACGGCGGTGGAAATGCCTGAGTCAGAGGTCAACAGCACACACTATCGCTTGCTATTCCTCGCCAGCTTGCTGCTATTTCTGTTTACTTTCATTTTCAATACCGTGGCGGAAGTCGTGCGGCACCGGCTGCGCGCCAAGTATAGTCACCTATGACGGGCAAATTTAAGACCTGGCTGGACAGTGGCGCGCCATGGATTTGGTTGAATGCCGGCATGGTGAGCGTCGCACTGATCATGATCGTCAGCTTGCTACTGTTTCTGGCGGTGCGCGGCATGGGACACTTTTGGCCTTCTCAGATTGTTGCCTTTGAATCTCAGAACAACGATGGCTCGGTTGAGAAAGTGCTGGGCGAGATTGTTGACCATGAGACGCTGAGCGCGACACGGCTCAAGGAGTTGGGCATGAAACCGCCGCCGGGCGAAAGCCGCGTTGATCGCGTACTGCTGAAGACTGGCAATCGCGACATCAGCGGCATCGATTTTCGTTGGTTCGCGCGTAATGACATTAGCAATCAGACCGTACCGCACGAAGCCATGGAGCTGGAGCGCACCGAGTGGGGCAACTTTATCGGTTTCCCCGTTACGCTCAAGGAAAACGGCAAGGAAGTGTCAGCAGGGGGCGATCTGCTTCCGGCGTTGCAGGAACGACTGGCGCGACGTAACAAGCTGGAAGATCAAATCGACGACATCCAGCGCAATCGCATTGGTCACGTCAACTATCAGCTGGAAAGCATTCGCCTGCAAGAACGCGCTGACACCAATGCCGGTAATTTGGATGCGCAAGCCAAGCAAAACTACGCCGATGCACGTCAGTTGCTGCAGGTTGAGTACGAATCACTGACCAAAGAGCTTTCTGACCTCAATCAGCAAATCATGCGCGACACGCTCGTCATGCGCACGGTGGATGACAAGAGTTTGGAAATTCCGCTGGCGAAGATCGTTCGCGCGTATCAACCCAATGCCATGAGCGTTGCGCAGAAAATAGGCCACTACTTGAGCAAGATCGTGGAATTCGTCACCGCCGATCCACGTGAAGCCAACACCGAAGGGGGGATCTTCCCGGCGATTTTTGGCACCGTGCTGATGGTCATCATCATGGCGATGTTGGTGACACCGTTCGGTGTCATTGCCGCAGTCTACCTCAGCGAATACGCCAAGCAGGGGCCATTCACACGCATGGTCCGCATCGCGGTCAACAATCTTGCCGGCGTGCCGTCGGTGGTTTACGGCGTATTCGGCCTTGGCTTCTTTGTTTACTTTGTCGGCGGCAGCATTGATCGGGCGTTCTTTTCGACGGCCCTGCCGACGCCGACATTTGGAACGCCAGGATTGTTGTGGTCGGCACTCACGTTGGCATTGCTTACCGTGCCCGTTGTTATCGTCGCTACCGAAGAAGGGCTTTCGCGCATTCCCAAGTCAATCCGCGAAGGCAGCCTGGCACTGGGTGCCACCAAAGCCGAAACGTTGTGGCGCACGGTGCTGCCCATGGCCACACCCGGCATGATGACCGGCGTCATCTTGGCGATTGCGCGCGCTGCGGGCGAAGTTGCGCCGCTGATGTTGGTGGGCGTGGTCAAGCTGGCGCCATCGCTGCCCATCGACGCCAACTCTCCTTACTTGCACCTTGACCGCAAGTTTATGCACTTAGGTTTTCATATTTATGACGTCGGCTTTCAGAGTCCGAATGTCGAAGCGGCGCGACCGCTGGTTTACGCCACCGCATTTTTGCTGGTTTTGGTGATTGTGGCCTTGAATCTGACGGCAATTCGAATTCGCAACCGACTCCGGGAGAAGTACAATGCAGCTGAAAGCTGAGGGTTACGGCGTGAACGATAGCAGCGAATCATCTGGCCGAAGCGGCAACGTGCCTACGCACGCGGTGGAACTTGGCGCCCCGGAAGCGGGTGCGCGCGATGTGGCTGGCGAAAGCCGAACCTGTCTCAACGTCGAAGATCTCAATCTGTACTACGGATCGAAACAGGCGCTCAAGGGGATCAATATGGGGATCACCGAGAAACAGGTGACTGCCTACATCGGTCCCAGCGGCTGTGGCAAGTCAACGCTGTTGCGTTGCTTCAACCGTATGAACGATCTATATGACAACGTGCGGGTAACTGGATCAATTTCCCTTCACGGCCAGAACATTTACGACAAGTCGGTTAACGTTGCAGATCTGCGTCGGCGTGTCGGCATGGTGTTCCAGAAGCCCAATCCGTTCCCGAAATCGATTTATGAGAACGTTGCTTACGGGCTGCGGTTGCAGGGCATCAACAAACGCCGCGTGCTTGATCGCGTGGTCGAACGTTCACTGCGTGGTGCGGCGCTTTGGGATGAAGTGAAAGATCGGCTGCACGATAATGCGCTTGGCTTGTCTGGTGGACAGCAACAACGATTGGTCATTGCGCGCGCCATCGCCATCGAGCCTGAGGTGCTACTGCTTGATGAACCCTGCTCGGCGCTGGATCCGATTTCGACGCTCAAGATTGAAGAGCTCATCTACGAGTTGAAGTCGAACTACACCATCATTATTGTGACGCACAACATGCAGCAGGCAGCGCGCGTCTCGGATTACACCGCCTTCATGTACCTCGGTAGTCTTGTTGAATTCGGCCCGACCAAGCGGATATTCACCAATCCGAAGGAGAAGCAAACCGAGGACTACATCACCGGCCGCTACGGTTGATCGCTCGACCAGGCTTCAACGGAGAAACGCTCATGCAAATGCCTGCTCACATATCCCAGGAGTTCGAGCTCGAACTGGAGAACATTCGCGCCAAGGTGTTGACCATGGGTGGCTTGGTGGAACAGCATCTGGCGAAAGCGACGGATGCCTTGCAGCAGCGGCGCGCGGAGTTTGCCGACGAGGTCAGTACTAACGATTTCAAGGTCAACACCATGGAGGTGTCGATCGATGAGGAGTGCACGCAGATCCTGGCGCGCCGTCAACCGGCCGCGAGCGACCTACGCCTGGTGCTGGCAGTCATCAAAATCATTCGCGATCTTGAACGTGTCGGCGATGAGGCTGCCAAGATCAGTCGCATGGTACTGAGGTTGATCGAAAACGAAAGCCCGAAGAGCTACTACATCAACGTGCTGGCCATGGCCAATCACGTGCGGCACATTCTGCGCGATGCATTGGACGCCTTCGCGCGCTCGGATGCGGCAGCGGCGCTGCGCATCGCACGCGAGGATCCTTCCGTCGATCGAGAGTATGACGCCATTATGCGCCAATTGGTGACCTACATGATGGAAGACCCGCGTAGCATCGGCACGGTGCTGAATGTGGTGTGGGTGGTGCGCGCGCTGGAGCGTATCGGAGATCATGTCAATAATATCTGCGAGAGCATCATTTATCAGGTCAAGGGCATGGATATCCGCCATGTCGATCTGGATGAAGTAGCGTCCAATATCCACGACGAATAGCTCGTCCCCTCAGCGTTGACGCTGTCATTGCGTCAAAGGCCAACGCTGCGACACAATGTCGGCCTATGCTGACTGAACACATCGCTGCCGTAGCCATTAAGGTTCTCGATAGCACGCATTATCTCGGTGCTGCCGTTCTCATGGCGCTGGAAAGCATGATCGTGCCGCTGCCCAGCGAGGCGGTCATGCCCTTTGTGGGGTTTCAGGTCGCGGATGGCAAGTGGGCCCTGGTTCCTGCCTTGGTTGCAACCACCTTGGGGTCGATCACAGGGTCACTGCTTTCTTACGCCATGGGTTACTTTGGCGGCCGGCCGTTTGTATTCAAAGCCGGAAAGTATTTGCTGCTCAATGTCCGAGACTTGGAGCGCGCCGAAACCTTCTTTCACAAACGGCAAGGCGCCTGGACAGTATTCATCGCGCGCTTCGTTCCAGTGGTTCGCCATTTTATTTCCATCCCCGCCGGTGTCGGCCGCATGCCGCTGTTGCCTTTTTGCGCGATGACCGCGATGGGCGCAGCCATGTGGAATGGATTCTTGCTGTGGTTGGGAATGCAGCTGCGCGAGCGCTGGAACATTGTCCAGTCATACTCGCATCAAATCGACATCGTCGTCGTCGCGCTGCTGTTGCTAGCCAGCGTGTGGTATGTGCGCAGCCGTCGAGTGGCGAATTGAAGATGTAGGGGACAGACCACGGTTTTTCAACATGCTCGCTGCCTGCACTGTTGTTTGCAGCTAGAAAAAACCGTGGTCGGTCCCCCACGCCCTAAGCAGTGTCGGCGTTGGGAACTCTAATGACGCGCTCGGGTGCAAAATCGCAGCGGAACAAGCTGCCTTTGCCGGGCGTGCTTTCGATGTGTAGCTTTGCATCGTGCCGGTTGAGGACGTGCTTGACGATGGACAAGCCCAAGCCGGTTCCGCCGCTGTTGCGCGAACGGCCGGCATCGACGCGATAGAATCGCTCAGTCACGCGCGCGAGATGTTGTTCGGGGATGCCGATGCCGTTGTCTTCGACGGCAAAGTGAGCGCCATCCTCGTCACCATACCAGCGGATGCGGATGAGCCCGCGCGCGGGCGTGTATTGCACGGCATTTACCACCAGATTCGAAAAGGCGCTGTACAGCTCGCTCTCGACGCCAAGCAAATGCAAGTTCGGGTCGGCTTCGATCGCAAACATATGTCGCCGCTCGCCGCTCAGGGTCTGTGCTTCACCATGAATGCGGCGGAGCATTTCCGGAACATAAACCTGTTCGTTGGGCGCGGTGGATTGGCCGCTTTCCAGGCGCGATATCAGTAGCAAGTCCTGAATCACTGATGTCATACGGTCGGTCTGCGCCTGCATTTCCGCCAGCACCGGCTTCCACGGTTCCGGGCAAATTTTCTCCTGAGCGCGCAATGTTTGTAGATATCCGCTGACGACGGTCAGCGGTGTGCGCAACTCATGCGAGACATTGGCGACGAAGTCGCTACGGATCTGACTCAGCTGATGCAGCCGCGTGACATCGCGCGCGACAAACAGCCGCAGGTCCTCGGCATAAGGCACGATGCGCAAACTCAGCTGCATGTTTGGATCCACGGGCGAGGCGATGTCGAGTGTGACCTCCTGGGGCGCCGGCGATTCAAGCAGCGCCGCCACGTCCGGGTGTCGTACGAGATTGGTCAAGCGTTGACGACCGTCCTGCGGCCACTGCACACCCAGTTGATCATTGGCGGCGGCGTTCGCCCAGCGGATATCGCCTTCAGGACCGAGGATGACGGTGGCATCGGGTAACGCGGAGGTGGCGTCCTCGAATTGCTTGAGCATCTCCGTCAGCCGGCGCTTGCGGCGACGATGTTTTTTGCGCAGGAACTCGATTTCGCTGCAAATGGCTTCCATCGTGCCCGGCACATCGGGTGCGGGCCTGTTATGTCGATCGCGCAGCCACATCAACAGTTGATGCATGCGCCAATGCGACCACAGCGCCAATCCCGCAGTGGCGATCAGCAGACATGGCAGCACTTGGTGAAAGGTAAGGCCGACAATCAGCCCCAGAATCAACACCCAGAACGCGCGCCAGAGGTCCGTTTGCATCTAGGCAAGTCTAGACGACGTTATGTTCTGCCGCGAGAGCATCAGAAGAGCGAACAGAGAAGGCCGAATGCATCGGCGGAGGGTTAATGCTTACTGCGCCGAAAAACGGTAACCGACGCTGCGTACAGTCTGAATGTAATGATCGGCGCCATGATTGGCTAGCACCTTGCGCAAGCGGCGGATGTGCACGTCCACGGTGCGCTCTTCAATGTAAACATGATCGCCCCACACCTGGTCAAGCAATTGATTGCGGCTGAACACGCGTTCCGGGTGGCTGATGAAGAAGTGCAGCAGCTTGAATTCCGTTGGACTGAGATCCAGCGTTGCACCATTGGCCGTCACGCGGTGTGTCTGCGCATCGATGCGCAAGCCACCTGCTTCAACCGTGTCGGTCACGTTATGTGGCGAAGAGCGTCGCAGTACCGCCCGCACCCGCGCCAGCAACTCCTGGGTGGAAAATGGCTTGGTGACATAGTCATCGGCGCCACCGTCCAGGCCGCGGATCTTGTCGGCCTCTTCGTCGCGGGCGGTCAGCATGATGACCGGGATATCCTGAGTTTTCGGGTCGCGCTTTAGCCGCCGCGCGAAGTCCAGACCGCTTACGCCGGGCAGCATCCAATCCAGCAGAATCAAGTCCGGCGTCTTGCTGCTCAGGCATTCGCTGGCCTCATCGACATTGCCCGCTTCACTGCAGCTGAATCCCTCGCCGGCCAGGGTGAATTGCAGCATCTGCCGAATCGCCGGCTCATCGTCAACAATCAATATCTGGTGACTCATTGTCTTAGGGGACTCCAGCGACCACAAGGATTTAGACGAATTAGATGTCAGCCATGTTACAAGTTTATGACGGCATGAGCCCCCTGCAATCGGGTTGACGTCGTCATCATATTGACATGGTTTTGTCATAAACCACCCGTACCATCCTTTCGCCCATATTGCGCAGGCCGACCTACGGGGATTCGGCTTCGTGATGTCAAAACCATAATTACGAGGATTTCACCATGTCTCAAACCCACAAATTGCTGGTACCGGCGGTACTGGCGGTGTCGGCCGCGCTGGCCGCCCCCCCCGCCTTTGCGGCCAACGATGCAATGATGCAACTGCTAAAGGTGCTGAAAGACAAGGGCACCATCGACCAGGAAACCTATGATGGCCTGGTCAACGCCGCCAAGGCCGATGACGAGCATGTGCAATTTGCCGAGGACGAGGTCAAGAAGGCGCAAAAGGAACAGCCCAAGATCGACACCAAGGGTAAGCTTGAAGTCACTTCCGCTGACAAGGATTTCAAGTTCCGCATTGGCGGCCGACTGCACATCGACGCCACGATTCCGGATAACGATCGCGGCACCACCCGCAACACCAACTTCGAAGATCGCGCCACCGCGCGCCGCATGCGCCTGTACGTCGAAGCGCAGTTGTGGAAAAAGTGGGCGTTCAAGACCGAATATGACTTCGCCGACGCCACCACCGGCGGTTCGCCGCAGACCGGCCTGCGCGATGCGTGGGTGCGTTACCTGATTGGCGAGAAGGGCGACAACATCACCGGCAATGTCACGCTGGGCCAGTTCGTCGAGTACATCGCGCTCGAAGAGATCAACAGCTCCAATGAAATGACGTTTGCGGAACGTTCGGTGGCTGCACAGGCCTTCGATGCCGCCAATGGCCGCCGCCTTGGTCTCGGCACACAGTTGGCGCTGTACGACAAGTTCAATGTTTCATTGGGTTTGTTCGGACGTGAACTGGGCGTGACGAGTGCGGACGACAGCAAACGTGTCACTGGCCGGTTGGTCTACTCACCCGTGCACTACCCCGGTCGCGTGTTGCACCTTGGTGTGGCTGGCTCGTACATCAGCGATTTCGATGGCAACACCTTTACTTCCAATCCGCGTTCGGAGTTTGACAATCCGGGTGGCAATCGCCTGCTCAATACGTCGATTGCGAATGCGGACGACGGCTATCGACTTGCCGCCGAAGCCGCGGCCGTATACGGACGCTTCTCGCTGCAGGGCGAGTATCAGAACTTCAACGTTAACCGTCGCGGCGTTTTGTCCGATCCGAGCTTCGACGCCTGGTACGTGCAGGGCACGGTCAGCCTGACCGGCGAGCCACGCAACTACTCCTTCGAAGAAGCGCGCTTCAAGGCGCCCAAGCCCAATGGCATCGTTGGCAAGGGTGGCTGGGGTGCATGGGCGTTGGCACTGCGTTACTCCAGCATCGATATGCTGGACAAAGGTCTGGGCGGCGGCGAAGAGGATACACTTACTGCGGGCTTGAACTGGTATGCGACGCCGAACCTGCGCCTGCTTGCCAACTACGTGAAGGTGCTGGACCTCACCGGCGGCAACTTCAATGGCGCCGAGCCCAGCGCATTCATCCTCGGATCGCGTCTGTACTTCTAAATGGCGGTCGAAATAGGTTCCGGTTGGCGCGACTTGCCGTCATTCCCGCGGAAGCGGGAATCCAGTCAAAAACTTATTTTTACTGGTCCCCGCTTTCGCGGGGACGACGGAAATAGCTCTATTTGAGCCAATGCGGTCGTTGCGAAGTGGCACCTATTTGCAGTCTTCTATTTAGTCATTACTTCGCTTCCACGTTCCTTCCCCTGCATCGCGGGGGAAGGTTAGGATGGAGGTAATTCAATTCTTGCTCGAGCCAATGAGCTCGGTGCATGGATTCATGCACTGAGCAATTCATTTCACTTCTTCTCCTAGACCGTCCGGCATCAGTCCCATCGATAGGCTGTTACCAAGGTCGGAATCGGCCACGAGCCGCCAGTCGCACCTTCCCGAAAGCAGACATTGCAACGCGGCAAAGCGGACATTGATGCTTGTCCGAATTGTGGTTTAATTTAGTACTGTATAAAACCTGAACCAAGGAGCGGGTTCTTATGCGATTTCAGCCCCTTATCCTCGATTCGTTGTCCGATGTTATCGGATAACGCGCCATGTTATACGACATTTTCGTTTCTTCTATATCGAGTTAGGCATTTGCCATAACAGGGGAACTACAAGTAATGAACTCGATTTTCTTGCTATTGATTGTCGTCGTCGCAGTGGTTGTGATATTAGCTGCTGTTAAAGCCAATTCAAAAGGTGGCGTCGGAGATCAAATTTGGCCGTTCTACGCCAAGAAACCCCTTTCACAGCCAGAACAGGTGCTGTATTTCCGTCTTATCCAAGCATTACCTGACCATATCGTTCTCGCTCAAGTGCAGCTCTCAAGATTGCTTGGTGTCAAGAAAGGCAATAACTATCAGGCTTGGTTTAACCGCATCAATCGCATGAGCGCTGACTTTGTAGTGTGCAAAAAAGATTCAAGCGTTGTTGCTGTCATCGAACTTGATGACGCCACTCATCAAAAAGAAGACCGGCAGGCCGCAGACGCAAAGAAAGACAAAGCTCTGTCCTCTGCTGATATTCGTGTCGTGCGCTGGCAAGCCAAGTCAATTCCTGATATTGCTGCAATTCAGGCTGCGTTTATGCCTAACACTGCGGTCAACAGGGGCGCCCCAAAAGCTGCGCTTTCGGGGCGCCCGTTACCTTGAACGTTAGACGCATGCAACAATGCCTCAGTACTTCTGCCAAGAATGTGCGCGAATCAAATGCCTGTTACCCGAAATTGTCGGCTCTCGCTTCACGGATAACCAATATCAGCTCGATAAGTATATTAAGCACACCGCGCCGACAAGCTTGTGTGGATACAAAACTGTATTTAAAGATCCGTCCACGGCCACGTACTCAAACTATATTATTTCTACGCTGGCGGACGGTTATGTTGAAGTCGACGACAGAAATCGAATAAACGTAAATTATTTTGCGTCAGCGACCGCTGGATACGCGATATCCATGGGTCACGTGGAAGGTCCAGTCTTTGGAGTCAAAGTCGTACTTGGAAATGAGCCAGATAGGATTCACGCTTATCCAATAGATGTGAGCAATATCGAAGTGATTCGATGCCAACAGTGTGACAAGGAAATTATCCATGACAAACCATCCGCGTAACAAGCAGCTTATGCGGAACTGCGGGATTAGGTGCCTTTTTGCGCGTGTTGCTTCGTGCAACAGCTGCTCCACCCAAGGGCTGCTTAGCTAGTAGTTGAACGACCGCTTTGGAGAAATCTAGGCAACGCCCCGGTGCGTCTACTTCGGGTCGCACTCAATCATTGAACATGGTACGGTGGCAGCAGAAGCTATAGGAGAGCAAAAGGGAAAGGACGACAAGCGTAGCCGTAAGCAGTTTCTTACGTAACTGAAGAAGTCCACTATGACCGAAGACAAGGTTATTGAACTCGGGAAGCAATATTACGAGAGTCTCTTTCCAAGAAACTGTCCAAAATGTCAACGGCAGTTCCGAACGCTTCGGGAGTACTTGTTAGCTACCACCCCGATTGGACATGCCCATTCCTATGATGCAGAGATTGGCGATTGGGAACCTCTGATTCCTGTTGGTACAGCAATGTGTTCCAATTGCCGGTGCGGCACGACTATCGTGTTGCTCACCGACCAAATGGAACATTCACAAAGGTTGGCGTTGTTGGATTGGATTCGGAGCGAAACTAGAAGGCAAAGTATAAGCCCGACAGTGTTACTTGACAGCTTGCGAAATAAAGTTCGCCAACTGGTGTTGGACGAACAGGACAATTGAAACTTGTTCACGGTTTGCAAGCGCATTAACACAAAATGCAAATCGGGGTCAGACCACGATTATCGCAAAGAAGGTTAGCAATAGGTCGGCGACGCTTTTTGATCGCGTGGCTGTCGCAATTGTGTCTGGGTTTTGCGCACTGGCCCTCGGCAGCATTGTCTGGTATTGATTGTCGTGGAAGTTCGCAAGTGAGAGTCTTCTGCCGATTGCACCGATAGTCTACTTGGCTATCGGCGTAGCAATGCTTGGATTTTTCTTCGTCGACAATGTCATCGTGATGCTTTTTGTATGGGTAGTCGAATTGCTGCTCCTTGTTGGAAAGTTTTAGGCCAAGCGCGGTAGAGCAAGATCAATATGTACTCCGCCGCGGCCGTCCATACGCTTCGCCGGGTAGTTCAAATGGCGTAGTGCGTCCAACCAGCGATTCGATCAGAGCCAGTTCCGCATCAGTGTGGTTCTTGAAAGGCGCTGGGCGAATGCGCTCATCGCCTTTTGCAAGAATATAGCGCGGCGCGTCGTGGTGCTGCGAAGTGATGGTCTCGGTGGCATCGGGCTTGTCGTTGGCGGAGAGTTCGGTGGTGCCGTAGCAGGTGCAGATGTAGGTTTCATCCGGATCGGCTTCGACGTAGACGCCAGTGCCGCGTATGCCGATGGTGGCGGTGGCGGTTTGCACGCTGTGCGTGGATTTGCCAAACACGGATAGCAGTTTGCCGGTGACCAGTCGCAGAGTGCCGACGACAAATTCCTCCGCGCCCGCGGCGGCGAGCTGCAGCTTGGTATTGCTGCGCGTAATAAATGCATCGCGGCCGACAACAAAGATCACGCTTGAGTTGGCGCCGGTTTCGACCAGATCGCTGGCGCGAATGGGCGTGGATGTCTGCACAGGCTTGCCGTTGACGCGCACGTCACCCTCTACGCTGTAAACAGACTGTCCTGCTGGCAATGGATTGGGCACGGCGCCCAGCAATCGTGCCGACACGGCGCCGGAGCCCAGTGCGAAAGCCCCCATCGACAGCAATTTCACCAGAACCTGGCGTCGATGTTCATCGAAATCCGCTGGCGTTTTCATTGCGAACTCCTCCAATGGCTAAGCTCTATAGCTCTCGACCATAACATAGCACTGCGACGCGTCCGTAGTCCCGGCTTGAGATATATCGAGCCCCGTAACAGAATAGCGATTCATGAACCCGCTCCACCGCCGGCTGTGCGTTTTTCCCTTGCTTTGTTGCGTACTGCCAGCCGTGTTGGCGCAGCCGGGCTACCTGGATGTGGGCGCCGACTATTTATATGAGAGCAACATTGGGCGCGCCGAGCATAGCCATGACGTTCTCAGTGACAACATCGCAGCGTTTTCCGCTGCCTACAATTTGCCCTACCCGCTTGGCGAACGCAGCGGCCTGCTGAATACCGCGCGCTTGGACTATGCGCGCCACGCCGATCAAGAGGACTTAAGCGAATTCGACGCCAGCCTGGGTTCGCAGTGGCGCTACAAGCCCGGTGCGGCTTTCACCGCACCATGGCTGGAAGCGTCCGCGCGCGCTGCCGTGATGCAATTTCAGGACAGCGATATTCGTGATGGCGCCTCGTTGCGTGTGGGTGCCGATATTGGCCGCAACTTCACCGATCGGCTGATCGCGCGTATCGGTTATCGCTACGAATGGCGGCATGCGTGGGACGCGGATGTTTTCAATCTGTCCAATCATCGTCTGGCGGGTAGTTTCGATTTGACGCTAAGCGATCGCCTGGCGCTTTACGGCAGCGTCGGTTGGCAGATTGGCGATCTGGTTTCGACGGCTACACCATCGCCGGCAATTCTAAACATATCCGAGGCACGCGCACTCGATACCGCACTCAGTGATCGCGCGCCTGGAGCACTCAGAGTCGGCAACTACTATCAGGGCGATCGCGTGGCGTATCGACTGGAAGGTCAGACACTGACTGGCGAGATCGGCATCAACTATGCGCTGTCGCGTACGTTAGCGCTGGATCTTTCGGTGTTGCGCTTTGATGCCGCCGGCGATGGCGACAATGATTATCACGGTTATCAGGCTCGCGCTGGATTGCTGTATCGGTTCTAGCGCGGAGAAAGAAAGGTTTCAATTAAGTTGGTACCAAATGTCGTCATTCCCGCGCAAGCGGGAATCCAGTTATAGATGAATTCATTTTTAACTGGATCCCAGCCTACCCGGGAACGACGGGATTAGCTCCGTTTGAACCGATGCGGTTGTTGCGAAGTAGCACCTATTCGCAGTTGTCTATCTTGGTGGAATAAGTTCCATGTGGCCGAAACTGATTTTGGACTTTGCCGCTAGACTGCGATTCCCGCAGTTATTTCTCCTTGCGCTGGGATTGTTTGTCGTCGATCTTGTCGTTCCCGATACAATCCCTTTCATCGATGAAATCTTGCTTGGCTTGGCGACGTTGCTGCTGGCGAATATTCGCAAGCGTCCGCCGCCGCCCACGACAAGTGGTCGCGTTTTCGACAACGAGGACTCCACGCGTTAGCAACTGATTGCCTGTTCGTGAGAGATAACCCCCCCCGCGCTGCGCGCGGCCCCCTTTTCCAAAGGGTGCATTATTTGCGTTGGTGCTTCCCATTTGCGATGGCGTCACTCACAGATCACGCTCACAGCGAAATCGCCAAAAGAGGCTTTTTCGTTCTTCAACCCGAGCTTTGTTCTATTTCTGCATTTTAGAGGATCACGACGCTCGTCCCCCCTTTGCAAAGGGGGGTGAGGGGGGATTTCGAAGAGCGAAACAAGTGAGTGTGGTTCGTGAGAGATAAATCCCCCCGCGCTGCGCGCGGCCCCATTTTTCAAAGGGGGCGATTAACTAGTCGTGGACGGTGCGGCCGCCGAGGATGGTGCGCCGTACTCGCCCACGCATCTCCTGGCCAAGGAAGGGCGAGTTCTTGCCGTGACTGAGCATGGTCGATTCGCTCAATGTCCATTTCTCGTCGGGATCGAAGATGCAGATATCGGCTAACGCGCCTTCGCTCAATGTGCCGGCTTCGACGCCAAGAATTGTCGCTGGGCCAATGGTCATCGCCGCAATTGCGGCGGAGAGATCGAGCACGCCTTGTTCGACAAGACGCAGCATCAAAGGCAACCACGTTTCGAGCGATGAAACGCCGGGTTCAGTGGCGTCGAACGGCACACGTTTGGCGTCGCTGTCCTGCGGCTGATGATCCGCGCACACGGCGGTGACAACGCCCTTCTTCACCGCCTTGCGCAAACCGTCGCGATCGCTCTTCGCACGCAATGGCGGGCGCACGTGGCAAAGACTGTTGTACGAATCGATATCTTCATCGGTGAGCATCAGGTGTTGAACGCTGACATCGGCGGTCACCGGCAAGCCGCGACGCCGTGCCTCGGCAATCATCGCCGCGGATCGCGCCGATGACAGGCGACAGAAATGGGCGCGCACGCCAGTTTGCTCGATCAACAACAAGTCACGCGCAACGGAAATCGTTTCAGCTGTTTCAGGTATTCCGGGCAGACCCAGGCGTGTGCTGACTGCACCTTCGTGGACATGCCCGCTGCCAGCAAGCCACGGATCTTCCGGATGCAGAAACACGGTGATGCCCACGGTTGCAGCATACTCCATCGCACGCCGCATCACTTCGGTATTCGGCAAGGGCACGCGCGCATTCGATACACCGACACAACCCATTTGTTTCAAACCGCTCATGCCCGCCAGCAATTCGCACTTCAATTCGCGCGTAAGTGCGCCAAGACAAACCACGCGCGCCTTGCCGCTGCTGGTGGCGCGTTGATGAATCAGCTCCACCACCGCCGGCGTGTCGATGACCGGAAGCGTATCCGGCGGACAACAAAGTGTGGTCACACCACCTGCGGCAGCAGCGCGCGTTTCGCTGGCGATGGTGCCCTTCTGCGTGTATCCCGGTTCGCCCATGCGTGCACTGAGTTCAACGAAACCCGGCGCGACAATGAGACCAGCCGCATCGATCGTGCGGTCGGCATTGAAACCGCGTGGCGCGCGGCCCACGGTCGCGATGCGTTGGCCGTCGATGTGCACATCGCAGACCTTGTCGATGTCGTTAGCGGGATCGATGAGGTGGCCGTCAGTGATGCTTATGCGCATGGCGACCTCATTCGGAATGACTGCCGGCGCAGATGGCCATCACCGCCATGCGAATGGCGATACCATGACTGACCTGCTGCAGAATGACGGAGCGTTTGCCATCGGCCACGGCGGAATCGATTTCAACACCGCGATTGATGGGGCCTGGATGCATGACGATGACATCGCGCTTGGCCACTTTCAATCGCTCTTCAGTCAATCCATAAAGGCGGAAATACTCCGACGTGCTGGGCAACAGTGCACCGCGCATGCGCTCCTGCTGCAGTCGCAACATGATCACCACGTCGATATCACGCAGCCCCTCGTTCATGTCGTGAAACACGCGTACCCCCATAGCTTCGATTCCCGTGGGGATCAGCGTGCGCGGTCCGACCACGCGCACATCGGGCACGCCGAGAATACGCAGCGCATGAATGTTCGAGCGTGCCACACGCGAGTGCAGAATATCGCCAACGATCGCAACCGATAGTTTGCTGAAGTCACCCTTGTGCTGGCGAATGGTGAAGGCATCCAGCATGGCCTGCGTGGGATGCGCGTGACGGCCGGCGCCGCCGTTGACCACGCTGATATGTGGCGCCACGTGCGATGCGATGAAGTGTGCCGCGCCGCTTAGGTTATGGCGCACAACGAACATGTCGCAGTGCATGGCTTCGAGATTGCGCAAGGTGTCGAGCAGCGACTCGCCCTTCTTCGCCGAAGACGCTTCGATATTTAAACTGAGAACATCCGCCGAAAGACGATTGGCGGCGATTTCAAAGGTGGTGAGCGTGCGCGTGCTCGGCTCGAAGAACAGGTTGATGACGGTCTTGCCACGCAGCAGCGGCACTTTTTTCACCGCGCGCGCCTTGCCCAAGCCGACAAAGCCTTCGGCGCGGTCGAGAATATCGATTAACTGCTGACGGGGGAGTCCTTCGACGGTAATGAAATGCTGCAGGCGGCCTTGTTCGTTGATCTGTAGGTCCGTTGCAGTCATGCCGACTTCTGCAGTGAGAGTGCCAGTGGTTCCGGTCCGGTCAGTTTAACATGTTCGCCGGCCGCCAGAGTCATTTGCATGCCCGCGACATCGGCTTCGATGGGCAATTCACGGCCGCCTCGATCCACCAGCACGACCAAGGTCACGCTCGCCGGTCGGCCAAAATCAAAGATTTCGTTCAGCGCCGCGCGCACCGTGCGTCCGGTGTAAAGAATGTCATCGACAAGCACCACATGGCGGCCCTCGATGCCGAATGGCAAGTCGGAAGCTTCCACCGTCGGATGTAATCCTTTACGCGCAAAATCATCACGATGGTAAGCGATGTTGAGCCCGCCCACCGGCTCGCTGAATTTCAGTCGCTTATGCAATGCATCGGCCACCCATACACCGCCGGTGCGAATGCCAATTAGTACGGCATGGTCGCGGCCACTGCTTCGCAGAAGCTCGGCCAATTTGTTCGCCATCTCATCGAGGGCGGTATTGATATCTGCGGTCGATTTTTTATGTGCCGCGATTTTCATTGAACCAGGTCTCCAGTATCACCTGCGCGGCCAGTGCATCGACTTGCGCCGTGATTGCATCCGCCCGCCGCTCGGCTTCAACCGATGTGGAAATTCGTTAATTGCTCCACGGGCAGTTGGTAGCGTTCATGTAATTGGCGGCAGACGCGCTCAACGCGATCAGCCACGCGTGCCGGCTGCCGTTGTCATGGGTGGGCATGCCGACCGCATTACGCGGTCGTAATCGCGCACCATCTGCGTCAGCGCTGCCCAGTCCGGCTGGCCGTCACGCACGCCGATAATACCGGCGGCGTGGCCGAACGGGTGATGGTCTGGCCGACGGCCACGCCATCAGGCGTTCGCCGAAATCAAAACCGAAAAGCGAGGTTGTTTCTGCGCGCGGCCTCGGCGCTCATGCGTGGCCGGCGTCGTGGGCGATGGTATCGATGTTAATGCCCAGAAGAGCGGCCGCACGGTGCCAGCGCTGCTGCGGGTATTGAAGATGCACATCCCTGTCAGCGGGGCTGGAGAGCCAGGCGTTGTCCAACATTTCCTGCTCAAGCTGGCCACCAGCCCAGCCGGGCATATCCCAGCGCCACCAGGCTGTCGGCAGGGCCTTCGCCGCGGGAAATGGCTTCCAGAATGTCGCGCGAAGTGGCCATGCCGACGTCATCTGTTATCTGGATGCTGGAGCTCCACTGCCCGTTGGGACGGAAAAGCACAAAACCGCGATCGCGCTGCACGGGGCCGCCTTGGTAGACCGGCAGTTTTCCAATGCGCACATCGGTGGGTTCCATCTGCATCTGCGCCAGGACCTCACCCAGGCCAAAATTCAGCGGCCGATTGATGACAATGCCCATCGCACCTTCGGGCGTGTGCGAACACACGTAAGTGACGGTTTGCGAAAAATTGGGATCGGCCAGGCTCGGCATGGCGATGAGAAAATGATTGGTGAGATTAATGGGAACCATGATAGAAGTATAACGAGGTATCTTCGCAGTTGGACCGGCAGAGAAAGTGTTTGGTTGCTCAGAACCGGCAGTCTGGATAATGGCGACCAGGTTGCGGTGTTGGCTGCCCGGTTTGCGCATGGCTCATCTAGCAGCAACTTATTGAAATTCTGTGTAACAATTGACTTGGTGCAAGTTGGCGCAATGCCTGCACCGGTATACAGCAAAAATGCTGCTCATGATTGGCAAGAGCGGCATGTGTATCGAAAAAACTAAAAAAGGGGGAGTCATGAAGTTTCTGCATCGCACCAGCAGCCGGATTGGGCCGGTCTCTTACCTACTTGCTTCGATGATTTTGAGTTTCCGAGTTCCAAGTGTTGCGGCGGCTGGCGATGAGTCCGCACAGGTATTGCCTGACGTCACCGTTTCCGCCACGCGCGTGGAGAAATCCGCGCTGAAGGTGCCCGCATCCGTGAGCACCGTGGGACGGGACGATATCCAACTCGGACGCCAACAGCTGGGGCTCGACGAGTCGTTGAACAGCGTGCCGGGGCTTTTCTTTCAGGATCGCTACAACTTCGCACAGGATTTGCGCGTGGCAATACGCGGTTTTGGCGCGCGTTCAAACTTTGGTATCCGTGGCATCCGCATGTATGCCGACGGCATCCCGCTGACGATGCCGGACGGTCAAAGCAATGTAGATGAACTGGATCTCGGGGTTACCGATCACATCGAGGTTATCCGCGGCGCAACTTCTTCACTCTATGGCGCATCCTCCGGCGGCGTTATCAATCTTTACACCGAAGACGGTCCAGAAACACCCTTTGTCTCCGCCGGCGCCACCTACGGTAGCTACAACCAGCAGCATTACGAATTGAAAGGAGGCGGCCAGTACCAACAACTCAATTATCTGTTGGGGCTCTCGAGGTTGAATTTGGATGGCTTCCGCGATCACAGCAAGGTGGAAAGCAACAACCTCAATACCAAGTTGCGCTATGACATTGACTCGTCTTCGGCGCTGACGTTTACGCTGAGCTTGGTGAATCAGCCAGTCTCCGATGACGCGGGCGCATTGACGGCCGCGGAAGTAGCGGGTACAGCGACACAGGCCGCTTGTCGCGCCGCGGGCTTCAAGGACAGCGACGGGCGCTCCGCGGCGTCATGCCGCAATGTCGCTTACGATGCCGGTGAATCCGTCGATCAGCAGAAATTCGGATTCAACTACCACAAGAAGTTTGGCGAGAAACACGAAATTACGCTGCGCAATTACTATCTCTGGCGACAGTTCGACAGCAAGTTAGTGCCTGGGGGCGCAGGACTGCTGGGGACTGCCACCAACAACTCTGCACAGAGCGCGTTCGATCGTTTCTTCCTGGGAGGTGGCGGCCAGTACTCCTATACCGATGCGTTTTTTGGGCATCACAATCGTTTCTCGGTTGGGTTTGACATCGATAAGCAGGAAGATGATCGCACACGCTTCGACAATTTGCGCGGCGGCGTGCGTGGAACCAAGCGTTTCGATCAAACCGAGGAAGTGCTGAACCGTGGCGTATATGCACAGGATGAATTCGCGATCACGTCTACCGTCGAACTGACTGCCGGTGTGCGCTATGACGTCGTTGACTATGATGTGACCGATCACTTCCTCACCGACATTACCGGTAACGACTCGGACAGCGCCAGCTTCGATGAAGTGAGTCCGATGGTCGGTTTGCTGTGGAGCCCGATGAAGGCGTTCAACATTTACGGGAATATCTCGACTGCATTTGAAACACCAAGCACCACCGAATTTGCCAACACCACGGCCAACGGCACCGCTGGCGGTCTCAACAAGAATCTCGACGCGCAAACCTCCGTCAGTTACGAGCTTGGCATCAAGGGCTTGGTTGAGCGCGCGGGCCTGCGCTACGACGTGGCGGTGTTCCACATCGACACGGACAAGGAGCTGGTGAACGTTACGTTAGTGGGCGCGCCGATAGGCCGTACTTTCATGGAGAACGCCAAGCAGACAACGCGCGATGGCGTTGAAACGTCGCTCAGTTGGCAACCCAGTTTCGTGCCAGGACTGACGCTAAGTGGTGCATATACGTATTCGGATTTTGAGTATGACAGTTTCACGGGAAGCGTCGGTACAACCGCTGGCGTTGTATTCGATGGCAAGGCGTTGCCCGGAATTCCCACGCATCAATTCCAGGCACAAATTGCTTATTTCCACCCCTCCGGGTTCTACTTCGCCTGGGACTGGTTGCATGTCGGTGACTTCTTTGCCAACAACGGTAACACTGTCAAGAATCAGGAATACACGGTGGCCAACCTGCGCCTCGGCCGCGATTTCGCCTACGGCAAGTGGAGTATTGCGCCGTATCTTGGCTTCAACAACATGTTCAACGCCGAGTACAACAGCAATGTGCGCTTGAATCAGGATGCCAACGGTCGCTTCTTCGAACCGGCGCCGCCGCAAAATCTATATGGCGGCGTAACCGTACGCTACGATTTCAATTAGAAGTCTCCATTGTTTCAAAAGAAAACGCCGGCTTTTGCCGGCGTTTCTATTCGTATGTACTCACGTCAAGAAGATAAACCACGGAGCGATAACGAGTTCCAATTAGCGCAGAATGCCGTCATTCCCGCGGAAGCGGGAATCCAGTTAAAGAAAACTCATTTTTGACTGGGTCCCCGCCCGCGCGGGGACGACGGGTTATTTTCTGTTCCTACCGAAGGAGTATTTGAAACAGGGATCCAACGACAGCCTTCTACTGGCTGGCGAAATGATCGCCGCTGTCAAATTGCCAGGTGCGGGTGATGTGCAGGATATCGACTTCTTTTTTGAAGGCATCGGGGAAAGCGGCGTAGGGTGAGGCGAGCTTGACGATTCTTACTGCCGCGTCGTCAAGCGATGGGAAGCCCGATGGTTTGCGCACCACAATTTCGCTGATGCTGCCGTCGGCATTCAACGCCACATCGAGAATAAGACTGCCGGAAAGGCGTTTGCGACGCGCCTCATCCGGATAGTTGAGGTTGCCCACGCGCTCGACTTTGGCGCGCCAAGCTTCCATGTAGGCAGCGAATTTATATTCCTGTGTAGTTGCGGAAATAAATTTACGCCGTGGTCGTTTGGCCTTGGCTTCCATGCGCGCGGCAATCTCGGCGTTGAGGCTGGCGATTTCAAAAGATCGTGCAATCAACGCTGCGCCGGAAATTGACGGCGTCGCTGGCGCGGATTCCGCCAATAACTTTTCCGCAGGCGCTGGCGGTGTTAGCTTTTCCACCTTGCGTGGCTCTTCCTTGGCCACGGCTTCAGTTTGTTTGGGCTCCTCGGGTTTGGCTTCTTCCGGCTGCGCAAGCTGGTGATCGAGCTCCGCCACCGCTTCGGCCGCCATCACCTGCGTCGCCGAGGCGTTTTCCTCCGCCTGAGGTTTGGCTTCAGCAGGTGGTGTGGCGGTATCCGCAGTCGCCGTTTGCGATTCGGCGGCAGTGGGCGGTGGCGTGGCCGGTGCCGGTAATTCCGGGGTTATCTGCGGTGCGGGCGCCATGGGAACAGCTGCCACTGCCGCAGGCACTGGCGTGGTCAAGGGCGTTGCCGGTCGGGCCTGCTCATCCGTATCTCCGCCCCCCAATTGATTGGCCTGCGCCAGCAGTTTGGTATCCTCTGGCTTTTCATCCGATTGGCTGTTGACCAAGACGATGTCCATCGTCTCGTAATTGGGCAAATCACTTTTCGGAGGGATGAAACTCACGCCAAGAATGATGATGGCGTGGAAGAGAATGGCCAGACACAGCGTCAGACTTAAACGATCGCTGTCGGTGACCGCGGAGTCGATGACGTGGGCGGTCAAAGTTTCCGGTACTTCATGCAAATCGCAAACATGGGCCGAATTATACCTGTTATGGCTGCGATGGCACGGATCGGGGTGTATTCAGCCGGCGTTCAATCGCATCAATCACTTTTGACTTGATTTCGATGCCGTAAATCGCCTCGAGTTCACGCACGCAAGTGGGGCTGGTGACGTTGATCTCGGTGAGATATTCGCCGATAACGTCCAGACCGACAAACAACAAGCCGCGCTCGCGCAATTTTGGTCCCACTTCGGCGCAGATCCAGCGATCACGATCTGTCAAAGGCACGCCTTCGCCGCGACCCCCGGCCGCTAAATTGCCACGTGTTTCGCCGGGTGCGGGAATGCGGGCCAGGGCGTAGTCCACCGGCTCGCCGTCGATCATCAATATGCGCTTATCGCCATCGATGATCGCCGGTAGATAGCGCTGCGCCATCACAAACCGGCGTTCATGATCGGTCATGGTTTCGATAATGACGTTGATATTGGGATCCTGGTGGCGAATCCGGAAAATCGACGCTCCACCCATGCCGTCCAGCGGTTTCAAAATAATGTCGTTCTGCTCATCAAGGAATTCGCGGATCGCCGCCGCTTTGCGCGTGACCACGGTCGGTGGGCAGCAGTGGTGAAACCAGGCGGTAAACAGCTTTTCATTGGCGTCGCGCAGGCTGGCGGGGCGATTAACCACCAAGGTTCCGGCGCGCTCGGCTTGTTCCAGCAGATAGGTGCTATAGACATACTCCATGTCGAAGGGTGGATCCTTGCGCATCAGGATGACATTCAGCGTGCTTAGCTCCTGCAGACGCGCCGGAGCCAGTTCGAACCAGTCGCTAGCCTGGTCGCGAACCGACAGTGACCGCATCTGGCCATAGGCTTTGCCGTCGCGCAGGGATAAATCCCCCAGCTCCATGTATTCCAACGCCCAGCCACGCGCCTGGGCGGCCAGCAGCAGCGCGAAGGTCGTGTCCTTCTTGATATTGATGCTGGCGATGGGGTCCATCACCACGCCCAGTCGAATCTTCATAGTCTGGCTATTTGTGCCGGTTGCCCTAGGCCGCTAGCATAACCTCTCTCAAACATGCACGCGTGCGACCGCGGTTTTTTCATTCCGGGGCGACTCGTCCGTATACATTCATCCAATCATGAGTCACCACAATCAAGTTCTTAGAATCGCCACCCGCAAGAGTCCACTTGCTTTATGGCAAGCAGAGCATGTCAAAACGCAGCTGATGGCGCTCCACCCGGGTTTGCAGGTGGAGTTGGTTGCCATGCAGACGCGCGGTGACAAGATCCTCGACAGCCCGCTTGCCAAGATTGGCGGTAAAGGATTATTTATCAAAGAGTTAGAACAAAGCCTGCGCGATGGTAGCAGCGACATCGCGGTGCATTCCATGAAGGACGTGACGGTCGATCTGCCGGAGGATCTGATGCTACCGGTGATCATGAAGCGCGAGGATCCGCGCGACGCTTTCGTGGCGCTCAGCTATCCCTCGCTTGATGCGCTGCCACCTGGCGCACGGGTGGGAACCTCCAGCCTACGCCGCCAGTGTCAGCTCCACGCCTTGGGGAGGCAAATCCAAACGCTGGATCTGCGTGGCAATGTCGGAACCAGGCTGACGAGGCTGGAAGAAGGGCGCTTCGACGCCATCATTCTTGCGGCTGCAGGTATGAAACGGCTGGGCCTGCAAGCGCGGATCACCGAATTTTTGCCTCCCGAGCGCATGCTGCCCGCGATCGGTCAGGGTGCGATCGGCATCGAATGCCGGGCCGATGACAAATCTACACAGAATCTTATCGCCCCCTTACATGACGGCCTCACCGCCCGCTGCGTTTTAGCGGAACGGGCGATAAACCGACGGTTATTTGGAGGCTGTCAGGTGCCCATCGCCGGTCATGCTGTGTTGCGCGGCGAAGAAATGTATATGCGAGCGTTGGTTGGCAGCCCGGACGGACTTCGGATGGTACGCGGCGAGCGCGTCTGCGCCCCTGAGGATGGTGAAAAAATAGGCGTGGAGCTTGCAGAGGAATTGCTGGCACAGGGCGCTAAGGGGATTCTCGCCGAAATCGTTGGATGAGTGCCCGTCAAACGCGTGCGGGACTATACTAGAGCCGTTGAGATTGATTTTATAAGTCCCCGACTTTGGGCTGGTTATGGCGCCAGGTTGCAGCCCGGGCAGTCGGGTCACGGCAATCGAAGTTCCCGGAGAAGGTGTTGCGGCTTGACACGCGCATGCGAGAGGAACGACCAAAATCGATCCAGAAGTGGATCCTTGAGCTGGAGATCGAACATCGCGATCTGGATGAAGTGGTCCGGCGTTTATCGGCGGACTCCGCCGTCGATCAATTGCAGTTGACCAGATTGAAGAAACGCAAGTTGCAGCTCAAGGATCAGATCGCGCGTTTGAAGAGTCAGCTCATCCCTGATCTCGATGCCTGAGGCGATTAAAAAGCTGAAAGTCACGAAACCGACGTAACGGAACGATGAAAAAACAGGATCAAGACTTTCAGGAACTGGTTCGCCTGCTGGTGCCAATAAACAGTTTGGCGCCAACACTGCAGGAACAAGTCATTCGCGACGCCGAATTGGTCACCGTCCGCCGCCGCGAATACGTTTTTCAACAAGGTAGTCGTGATAACTACACCTATTATCTGCTGGAAGGCACGTTGGAACTGGCCACCAGCGATCAGGTCATCAAGAAACTTGATGGCGGCACGGGCCAGGCTTTCTTTCCAGTAGCGCAATTACAACCACGCCAGATGTCGGCACGCGCTACCACGGCGGTGACGGTGTTGCGCGTCAATCGCCTTTTATTGGACAAGTTGCTGAGCTTAGGCGGCGACACCAGCAACAAGGAGGAGTCCGACGGTATCCAGGTTGAAGTGATCGAAGGTGGCGATGCCGACTGGGTCGGCAGTTTGCTGCAGTCGGAATTGTTCTCGCGGGTTCCCGCTTCCAACATCTCCAAGCTGTTGAGCACCATGGAGGCGGTGACGTACAAACCCGGCGAAGTCGTGGTCAGCCAGGGCGATCTCGGCGACTTTTATTATTTGATTCGCGAAGGACGTTGCGAGGTGTTGCGCACAACGGCAAGCGGCCATGTGGTCAAGCTCGCTGAGTTGGGGCCGGGTGAAAGTTTCGGCGAGGAAGCATTGGTCACCGACACGCCGCGTAATGCGACGATCAAGATGACCACCGCTGGAACGTTGCTGCGGCTAACCAAGAATGACTTCATCGAACTTATCAAGAACCCACTGGTGACGGCCATTACCTACGAGCAGGGATGCGAGATGGTAAAGACATTGGGTGCGGTGTGGCTGGATGTGCGCTTCCGCGACGAACATGCGGAATCCAATATTCCGGGTAGCACGAATCTGCCGCTCAGCGGCTTGCGAGTGCAGGCAAACAAGCTCGACAACAAAAAGCACTACATTGCCTACTGTGACACCGGTAGCCGCAGCTCAGTGGCCGCATTCATGCTCACGGAGCGTGGGTTTGAGGCCAGCTATCTTGAGGGCGGTTATATTCGCTACTTGGCGCCAGCGTCGGAGCCGAAGGGCGCGCCGCGTGCGAAGGCCACCAAGGCACCGGAATCCGCGCCGGTTCCTGTCGCGCCGATTCCGAAACCAGCGGTTCCAGATCCCACCGAAGCCGATGTGCGCGCATCGGTGTTGCGCACGGAACTTGCGCGTGCGGCGCATCAGCTTGAAGAAGCAAAACGTCTGCAGGCGGAAGCGTCCGCCGCGCGCGCGGCAGCCGAACGAGAGCTGCAGGAGCGTTTGCAGGCAGAGCGGCAAAAGCTGCAACGCGCCGCGGAAGAAGCACGTCGTGTCGCCGAGAAAACCATCGAAGAGCGGCTACAGGCCGAACGCAATCGACTGAATGCCGAAGCCGAGTCGCCCGCAAGGCGGCCGAAAAAGATCTCGAAGACAAATTGCGCAAAGAGCGCGAGCGGCTCGAGCAGGACGCGCGCAAAGCCAACGACTATCTGTCGGAAGCGCGGCGTTTGAAGGAACAGATCGAAGCAGAGAAGAAATCCGCCGAACAGGAAGCCGAACGCAAGCGCCGCGAGCAGGATGAACAGCTGCAACGCCTTAAAGCCGAGGCCGACGCCAGATTACAAACTGAGAAGCAACGCCTTGAAGAACTTTATCGCCAGAACGCCGAGGAGCTGGAGCGCATTCAGGCGATGAAGAGCGAGGCGGAAGCCGTCCTGGTCGGCGACAAACACAAGATCGAGGAAGAAGCAAAACGGCAATTGGCCGAGATGCAGGCGCAACTTGAAAAGCAATATGAGAATGAGCGTGCGCTGCGCGTTGAAACCGAAGCTCGCCTGAAAGAAGAGAAATCCCGGCTGGAAGAGGCGGCGCGCAAGCAGTTGGCGGAGGCGCAGGCTCGCCTCGCGCAGCAACACGAAGCCGACCGCAAGCAGCACGTAGAGGCCGAGGCTCGTCTGGCCGAAGAGCGACGGCGTCTGGAGTTGGAAGCGCGAAAACAGGTTGAATCTGCGCACGCGGAATTGCTGCGGCAGCAGGAAGAAGAACATCGTCTGCGTGAAGCCGCTGAAGCGCGTCTGGCCGAAGAGCGCCGCAAGATCGAAGCGGAGTTCCTGCGCAACACGGCCATGCTCGAACTGGTGCAGCAGGAAAAGGCCGCCGCTGAAGCGGCGCGCCGGGCCGCGGCGCAGGAGGCTGAGGAAATCATTCGCGAGTATCAAAGCGCACACGATCAGGCGCGTGTCATTGAGCAGGCACGTTTGCAGGAGGAACTGACGAAGCTGGAAGTGGAGCGCAGCAGCCTGCGGCGCGAAATTGAGGAAGCGCGCCAGGCGCGCGAGGACGCCGAACGATTGCAGCAGAGTGCGCAAGAAAATCTGCGCGAACTGCAAGAACGGCAGCGGGCGCTGGAATCAGCCAGCATGGCTGCCGAGCAAATTCGCGTCGACATTCAGACCGTCAAGGCCGAAGCGGCGGCGGCAGCCGAGCGACTGCGCATGGCGGTCCATGCAGAGGAGAAACTGGAGCAGGCGCGCGCAACGAATGCGCGCATGATGGAAGAGACCTACGACAAGAAAGGCCAGTTACGCGTGCAACTCGAGAAAGAACTTTCTGACTGGATCTCCGAACACGACAAACAACAGGCAGCCGTGAACAAGCGACACGGACGCGCCAAGCAGACTCAGAACGAGCGTATCAAACGCAAGGCGCGCGAGGCGAAGGTTCGCACCCAGTTGCATGACTTGTATCTAGTCGAAGAGCTCGCGACCGTCATCAACGAATCCGGCAACGACACAGCAAAGTAAGATCGCGCGGAAAGCTGTGCTGCAACTGAAATGTCGCAATTCCCGCGCCGACGGGAATCCAGTTTAAAAATAAGCTCATTATTGACTGGATCGTCGCTCTGGCAGGGACGAAGTATTTCGTCAGTGTCCGCAATCGAAGGTCCCGGTATAGTTCCCGCACCGGTGTGAATCTTATTGTGCTGAGGGTACTGTGACTTCGATGTGGTCGATGAGTCGCGTCGTACCTAGAAACGCGGCCGCCACTATTACCAATCTTTTCTCGTCTGGAGCCGGAATCGTCAGGCTGGCTGCTGATCGGATCGCCACATACTGCGGTCGAAATCCTTCCGACGTCAGTTGCGCCATTGCGCCTGCCTCAAGCTTTGCAAAGTCCCGCTGCCCATTGCTCAGTTCTTCGGCGACGCCGACGAGAATCTTGTAGAGGCGTGGTGCCAGTGAGCGCTCGGTGGGGGACAAGTAGCCATTGCGTGAGGACATGGCCAGGCCATCGCTCTCTCTGACGGTTTCCATGCCGACGATTTCTATCGGGAAACACAGATCCGCGACCAGGTGACGGATCAGCAGCAATTGCTGAAAATCCTTGTCGCCGAACACGGCAACATGCGGTTGCACGATGTTGAATAGTTTGCTGACGATGGTTGCGACGCCACTGAAATGTCCAGGTCGAAATTCGCCGCAGAGAATGCCGTCAAGTTCAGGAACTTGCACACGAGTGGTTTCTTGCAATCCGCGCGGATACATCTCCGCGACCGACGGCAGAAATATCAATTCGGCACGTGTTGCGCTCAACAATGACGCATCGTGTTCAGGTGTGCGTGGATAGCGATCGAAATCTTCGTTTTGAACGAACTGCGTTGGATTGACGAATATGCTCACTACAACGCGATCGGCAAGCGTCGATGCACGCTGCACCAGGGCAAGATGGCCAGCGTGCAGATTGCCCATGGTGGGCGCAAGCGCGATCCGGTCGCCAGCGGCGCGCCACTTGTCGAGGCGCGTACGCAGTGTGGAGATTTCGCGAACGACGTCCATGCGGTGCCCGCCAATCGTGACAGATGAAAATCAGTCGAAGCTGTTTTCGTGTGCCGGAAATTCACCCGACTTCACAGCCTTCACATAGCGCTCGATGGCGTCACTGATGCTGTTGCTACCTTGCATGAAGTCGCGGGTGAACCGATGCGAAAAACCAATGCCCAGCATATCGTGCAGCACCAATATTTGACCATCGCAGTCTGCGCCGGCGCCGATTCCAATCACTGGGATGGGAAGTTCAGCAGTAATTTCCGCCGCCAAATCGCGCGGCACACATTCCAATAACATCATGACCGCGCCGGCGTGCGCCAGCACCCGCGCGTCTTCGCGAATCTGCTGCGCGGATTCCGCGTCGCGGCCCTGCACGCGATAGCCGCCAAGCCGATGTATGGATTGCGGTTGCAATCCAAGATGTCCGCAGACCGGAATGCCACGCTCGGTGAGCAGGCGCACGGTATCCGCCACCCAACCGCCGCCTTCCAGCTTCACCATCTGTGCGCGTCCTTCGGACATGATGCGCGCGGCTGTACCCAATGCCTGATCGGGGCGTGCATAACTCATGTAAGGCAGGTCAGTCATCAACATGGCACGGTCGACGCCGCGCCGTACATTAGCGGAGTGATACACCATGTCATCGACACTGACGGGCAGCGTGCTGTCATGACCCTGCATGACCATGCCCAGGGAATCGCCTACGAGGATCACTTCAACGCCAGCTTCATCCAACACGCGGCCAAAAGTTGCGTCATACGCGGTGAGGGCGGCGATTTTTTCGCCAGCCTGCTTCATCTCGCGCAGGCGCGTAATGGAAATCTTGTTGCGAACCGGAAGTTGCTGACTCATCGCGCGGGTTCCGCATCGTGTGGGTTGGAATTCATCTGCAATTGTCGTCGGCGATATTGTTCAACAGAGGGGCCGGCGGTCGACATCTTCTGGCGTAAATTGACGTACTGCCGGCCCACTGGACCTCCGCGTACAATTCGCAGCAACTCGTCGTACTCGACTTGCCCGCCCGCCAGGTCAACATCAGCGACGTTGACGATCAGCAGCGGCGACTGCGTATAGTGGTAAAAGAATTCCACGTAAGCGTCAATGAGCCGCTGCAAATACTCCGCAGAAATACTGCGCTCGTAGTCGTTCCGCCGCCGCGAGATCCGCTCCTTCAGTACCTCCACCGGTGCCTGCAGGTAGATGACCAAGTCGGGTGCAGGTGCGTCAATCGCCAATTGCTGATAGACCAAATTGTACAGATTCAATTCATCGCTGGTTAGATTGAGCCGGGCGAACAGTGGGTCTTTGTCGATGATGAAGTCAGCAACAATGACTGGCTGAAACAGATCGCGCTGCCGCAGCGCTTGCATTTGCTGCGCACGCTGGAATAGAAACGACAACTGCGTCGGCAGTGCGTGGCGGCGCGGGTCGCGATAAAACTGCGGCAGAAATGGGTTTTCTTCCGGAATTTCAAGGATCAGATCAGAGTCGAAACTTTGCGCAAGGCGGCGAGCAAGTGTGGTTTTGCCCACGCCAATAGGCCCTTCGACAACGATGTGCCGCAATCCGGCTTCAGTCATGGTCGTTTAGCCGATGGATGCCGGTGCGGGGGCAGTTGGCGGCCAAGGTATCCACCCGGCCTTTGCCTGGCACTTCGAAAGCGGGTGCAATCTCCGCCAATGGCAATAAGACAAATGCCCGTTCACCGATACCCACATGCGGCACGGTCAGGCGTGGTTCGGTGATCGCACGATCACCATAAGCCAAAATGTCCAAATCAAGCGTCCGCGGACCCCAGCGTGTGGCACCGCGAATGCGGCCGTGCGCGCGTTCAATTCCCAGCAAAGCGTCGAGCAGCGCAAACGGCGACAGCAGCGTTGTAATTGCGGCGACGGCGTTGATGTAATCCGGTTGATCCGCCGGTCCCATGGGATCAGATCGGTACAACGAAGACTTTGCGGCCAAGCGCGTATAGGGCAGTTGATCGAGTTCCCGCAAGGCTGTCCGCACCTGTGTTTTGGGATCCTGCAGATTGCTCCCGATGCCAATGAAAGCAGTGACCGTCGTCATGATTCACTGGAACCTTCATCGTGGCGGCGTCGCCGGCGGCGGCGCTTGCGCGGTGGCGCGGGCAGGTCGCTTAAACGGCGCGCGCGATCCGTATCGTCTTCGGACTGGAACTTTGTCCACCACTCGCAGGCCTCTGCCAGCGGTTCGCCGGCTTCATGACGCAACATCAAGAAATCGTATGCGGCACGAAAGCGCGGATGCGCCAGCGTACGCAGGGCATTGCGCGGTGAGCGTTGCTCAAGCCGGTGCTGCATTTCCCAAATCTCGCGCGTCACCTGCGTGAATCGCCGCGGCACCGCCACGCGCGCGGCCTGGCGCGAAATCACATCGTCTTCGGCCATCTGCATGGCCACTAACGATGCATGACCGTGGCTGAGATGATGCTGGAAGCGTATTCGCATCGGTGGCCACAATAGCGCGGCAAACAGGAACGCCGGCGTGACCGGTTTGTCCTCGGCAAGGCGGGCATCCGTGTTTTGCAGCGCGCGCCAGCAACAGGCGCGGCAGTCCTTCTTCCTCGCTGGCCAGCGTTCCTCGACTTCCGGAAAGAGATAGCCGAACAATTGGTAATGACGCAGCTTTTCATACGTCTGCAGGCGCAGCCGCCGAGAAATAATTTCAGCACCTCTTCAAACAGCCGCGCCGACGGTATTTGTTGCAGCAGATGGCCAAGCTCAAAAATCGGCGCTTCGGTGTCGTGATGAATATTAAGCCCAAGCTTGACCGCGAATCGCACCGCGCGCAGCAGCCGCACCGGATCCTCGCGATAGCGCTCGGAGGGATCACCGATGAGGCGGATCTGACCGGCTTCAATGTCGGCCATACCTCCGACGTAATCGACAATCGAAAAGTCGGCAATGTTGTAGTACAGCGCGTTAACGGTGAAGTCGCGGCGCCAGACATCGTCTTCGACGCCGGCGCCGTAGACGTTGTCGCGCAGAATGCGGCCATCCTCCATGACGCGATCGCCGTCATCGCCGCTGTCTTCGCTGGTGCGGAACGTCGCAACTTCGATGATCTCGGGGCCGAAATGCACATGTGCCAGGCGGAAGCGGCGACCAATCAGTCGGCAGTTGCGGAACAATTCGCGCACCTGCTCGGGCAACGCGTTGGTGGCGATGTCGAAATCCTTCGGTTCACGCCCAAGCAGCAGATCGCGTACGCCACCGCCGACTAAGTAGGCGTCGTAGCCGGCATTCTTCAACCGGTAGAGGACCTTCAACGCATGCTCGGAGATCTGCAAACGCGAGATATTGTGATCGGTGCGCGCAACGATGCGCGGCGGTGGCCGGATCGGAACGACGTTGTTGGCGATACCGTTGTCGGTCATCAGACGGTGCCTATGCAAGCGGCAGAGAAAGCTTCGGTGAAAGGAGGTGCGCGCAATTGGTCGTTGAGGGATTCCGGCGGACGCTTATAATACCACCCCTCGTCGATTTGCCGCCCTGCTCCCTTCGTCTAGCGGCCCAGGACGTCGCCCTCTCACGGCGAAAACAGGGGTTCGATTCCCCTAGGGAGTACCAATTACTCAGAAAAAAGCGAAGGCCGCGCCACCGGTGAGGCGACGCGGCCTTATGACTGCTTTCGTAGCTACTTGTTCGCGGCGATCGCCTTTTGAATATCCTTTTGGCGCTGCTCTTCCTGGCGCTTCATGATGATGCCGGCGACCACCACTGCGGTGGCGACTATGCCGATGAGAATGGTGGCCAGCGCGTTGATCTCCGGACTAACGCCCAGGCGCACCTTGGAGAAGATCACCATCGGCAAGGTGGTGGATCCCGGACCGGAAGTGAAGCTGGCGATGACCAAATCATCGAGCGACAGCGTGAACGCCAGCAGCCAGCCCGAAATGAGCGCCGGAGCGATGATGGGCAAGGTGATGACGAAGAACACCTTGGCGGGCTTTGCGCCCAAGTCCAAGGCAGCTTTCCTCTATCGACTCATCAAGCTGAGTCAGTCGCGATTGCACGACTGCCACATACGCCATGGAAAACGTCGCGTGCGCGATGACGATGGTGGTCACGCCGCGGCCTGCTGGCCATCCAATCCATTGCTCCAGAGAAACGAACAACAACAGCAACGACAATCCGGTGATGACATCGGGCATGACCAGTGGCGCGGTGGCCATGCCGGATAACAACGCACGGCCTTTAAAAGGTCCAAGGCGTGCCAACACCAGCGCCACCATCGTACCCAGTATCGTCGCGATGGTGGCGTTGACGGCCGCGATGCGCACGCTCAGCCAGGCCGCATCGAGGATCTGCTGATTGTGCAGCAACTCGCCATACCACTTGGTGGAGAATCCTCCCCACACCGTTACCAGCTTCGACTGATTGAAGGAAAAAATGATGAGCGAAAAGATGGGTATGTAAAGGAACGCAAATCCCAGCATCAGCGAAAACGGCAGGAACCACGAGCCGCGGTTGTTCATTTGTTCGCCTCCGCGTCCTTGGCCTGATAGTGCTGGAAGATCATGATCGGGATGACCAGCAGTAGCAGAATCGCTATGGCTACCGCGGATGCAACCGGCCAGGCGCGATTGGAGAAGAATTCATCCCACAGCACCTTGCCGATCATCAGCGCGTTCGGTCCACCAAGCAGTTCGGGAATGACGAACTCGCCCACCGCCGGAATAAACACCAGCATGCAGCCGGCGATGATGCCAGGCAGGGACAACGGCAAGGTGATCTGCAAGAACGATTTGAACGGACGGCTGCCCAAATCGTAAGCCGCCTCCAGCAAGGTCAAATCCATTTTTTCCAGCGTCGCATACAGTGGCATGACCATGAAAGGCAGGTACGAGTACACAATGCCAACGTAAACGGCGAACGGCGTCTGCATCATCACGATCGGCTCATGGATGATGCCTAGGCTCATTAGCACGTTATTGATCACGCCGTTGTTCTTGAGAATACCAATCCAGGCGTAGACACGCAGCAGAAACGAGGTCCAGAACGGCAGGATGACTAGCATCAAAAAAACATTTCGCCACGCGGGCGAGCTGCGCGCGATCGCATAGGCCATTGGATAGCCAATGAGCAAGCACAATAGCGTTGAAATGGCCGCAACCTTGACGGAGTTCAGGTAAGCCTTCCAGTAAAGATTGTCGTTGACCAGAAATAAAAAGTTATTGATGTTGAGTTTGATGGTCAAAAACTTATCATCAGCCCAGCTGATGAGCGAAGTGTACGGCGGTTGCGCGATAACCTGCTCTGCGAATGCGATTTTCAGGACGATTGCAAACGGGATCAAAAAGAACAGCAACAACCACAGATATGGAACAGCGATCACCAACGTCTTCCCGGAAAAGCCAAAGCGACCAAATTGTTTCAACAGCCAACGCAGCGGCGGAATGCGCACCAACGTTCGGGTGATGGGCTCCAGCGCGTGCACTAACTGCTCGCCTATGGGAACGTAGCCCGCGCGCGTCATGACAGCAGCACCACACCGCTGGCAGGATGCCAGTGCAAATACACGCGATCGTCCCAGGTGATCTTATCTTCCGCGTGGCGGATTAGATTAGGCTGAGTGGCCTTCACGACCTTGCCGGAATCGAGCCTGACATTGAACACGGAGATATCGCCCATGTAGGCAATGTCCTGCACGACGCCACTGGTGCAGTTGTCGTTGGAATCGGCGGGTTTCTCGTGACTGATGTTGACTTTCTCCGGCCGGATTGCCACCCACAGCGTCGCGTTGGGCGGCGCGGCCACGCCGTGGTTGATGAAGATATTGCAGCCGGCCTCGGGTGACGCTATGCGCACGTAGTCATTGTCTTCATCAACGATGCGGCCTTCGAACATATTCACCGAGCCGATGAAGTCAGCCACGAAGCGGCTGGTGGGGAATTCGTAAATTTCGCCGGGCGTGCCGACTTGCACGATTTGGCCTTGATTCATCACACCGATTCTTGAAGCCAGTGTCATGGCTTCCTCCTGATCGTGTGTGACGACGACGAAGGTAACGCCGGTGCGATCCTGCAAATTCACCAATTCGAACTGGGTTTGTTCGCGAAGCTTCTTATCGAGCGCGCCCAGCGGTTCGTCCAGCAAAAGCAGCTTCGGTTGCTTGACCAGCGCGCGCGCCAGTGCCACGCGCTGGCGTTGGCCGCCGGAGAGCTGATGCGGTTTGCGCTTGGCAAACTGGGTCAGCTGCACCATGTTCAGCATGTCGTTGACGCGTCGGGTGAGTTCCGCCTTGGGAACGTGATCCTGTTTCAGGCCGAATGCCACATTGTCCTGCACCGTCATATGCGGAAACAGTGCATATGACTGGAACATCATGTTCACCGGCCGGTTGTAGGGCGGAATGCCGGCCATGTTGACGCCATCGAGATAGATCGCACCCGATGTCGGCTGCTCGAATCCGGCCAGCATGCGCAGCAGCGTCGATTTGCCGCAACCGGAACCACCGAGCAGGCAGAACAGCTCGTTCTTGTAGATGTTGAGAGAAACGTTATTGACCGCGACGAAATCGCCGAACTTCTTGGTGACGTTCTCGATGCGGATATAAGGCTCCGCCGTGGGATCTGTCCACGGCGGAACGTATTTGTCCTTGCGTCGCGCTTCGTTCATCGTTGTATCCTCCGAGTGATGTTCATAGTGCGACGCCTTTCTTGTTATGGTTGGTTATTGCCCGGTTTTTATCTTGGTCCAGGCGCGGGTCAATTCACGATCGTATTCCGCTGAGTGAATCGGATTCGGGAATAACTTGGCCTTGACCTCCGGCGGCGGATAAATAGCCGGGTTATTCTTGATTTCGTCAGTGACGAACTGTGTGGCGTTCTTGTTCGCGTTCGCATAGGTGACAAAATTCGAAACGCCGGCAATGACCTCGGGTCTCAATATGTAATTCAAGAACAATGTTGCATTCTTCGGATGCGGCGCATCGGCAGTCATCGCCATCAAATCGAACCACACCTCGGCACCCTGTTGTGGAATGAAGTAATTAATGTCTATGCCTTGGCCGGCTTCCTTGGCGCGACTCTTGGCGATAAAGACGTCACCGCTCCAGCCCACCACCAGGCAGATTTCACCATTGGCCAGATCGTTGATGTATTGCGAAGAATGAAAATACTTGATGTGCGGACGGATTTGCATCATCAGCGCCGTGGCGGCTTCCAAGTCCTTGGGGTCTTCGCTGGCCGGATCCTTGCCAAGGTACTTCAGCACTGAGGCCATGATTTCAGTAGGCGCATCCAGCATGGTGATGCCGCAGTCAGCGAACTTGGCGGCGTTTTCGGGTTTCAACACCATATCCCAGGAACCGATCGGCGCATCCGGCATTTTCTCTTTGATCTTGGCGACGTTGTAACCGATGCCGGTCGTTCCCCACATCCAGGGCACGGAATATCCGTTCTCGGGATCATACTTGGCCAGCGTTGCCATCATGTCCGGATCGAGGTTGCTGTAATTGGTGAGTGCGGCCTTGTCCAGCTTCTGAAACACACCCGCCTTCACCTGGCGGGCGAGGAAGTTAGCTGTTGGCACTACCAGGTCGTAACCCGTCTTGCCGGCGAGCAGCTTGGCTTCCAGGATTTCGTTGGAATCGAAAACGTCGTAGCGGACCTTGATGCCGGTTTCCTTCTCGAAATTAGGAATGGTGTCTTCGGCGATATAGTCCGACCAGTTATAGATATTGAGAACCTTCTCTTCGTCACCGCCCGCAGCCGGTGCAGCAGCAGCGGGGGCGGCTTCCGTTGCCGGTGCGGCAGCGGTGGTGGGTGCCGCCGCGGTTGATTCGGTCGCAGTGCTGGACGTTGCCGCCTGGTCCTTGGATTCGCCACTCCCTTTGTTGCCGCAGCCGGATAGGGCAAGCAATACGATCACCAGCCCCAACTTGGATATTCTTTGCATCTTGGCTTCTCCTCAGGTTGAGTTCTATTGTTCTACAGTTTGTCGTGTATAACGTACGACACTCGATATCGAGCAGCCATGCAACTGTCCAACATGGTTGGAGCCGAGCGTGTGCCTACGATTCTCCCTCCGTCCTTGTTGACCTGTAAAGCACTCATTCGATTCGCACCAACAACGAGCCGTGCATCCGGCTCGCGCATTGTTGCGGGGCATCGAAGTTGAAAACTGCCGCGCTAGCCGATTCCCAATTGTGCCGCCGTCTGGTCCAAACTCTTCTTGGCCAAATTCCACATGGCGTCGATGTCGGCGTGCGTCGAAACCAGTGGCGGGCGATGATCACTGTATCGCGCACCGCGCGCATGACCAGTCCATTGTTGAAGCAAAATCACGGCAAATGGTGCTGACATCGCCGATGGGTTGGAAGAATTCGCGCGTGGCTTTGTTCTTGGTCAGTTCAATGCCGGCCAACAGGCCCACACCACGAACCTCGCCGACCAACGGATGACTGCTGAACTCCTGCCAGCGCTTTTGTAGATACGGCCCAATGTCGTTATCAACACGCTCGACAATGCCTTCATCGCGCATGATGTTGATATTGGCCACCGCCAGAGCGCAGGCCGCGGGATGACCGGAGTAAGTGAAACCGTGGTAGAACTCGCCGCCTTCCTCGATGAACGGGGCAGCGACGCGATCGCCCACCATCACGCCGCCCAGAGGCAAGTATCCGCTGGTGACACCTTTGGCAAAGGGCATGAGGTCGGCCTTGATGCCAAAGCGATCGGATCCGAACCACTTGCCGGTGCGGCCGAAGCCGCAAATGACTTCGTCGGCGATGAGCAGGATGCCGTACTTCTCGCAGATACGATTGATCTGTGGCCAGTAAGTGGATGGCGGAATGATCATGCCACCTGCACCCTGCACCGGCTCGCCGATGAACGCTGCCACCCGTTCCGGCCCGAGTTCGAGAATCTTATCTTCCAAACGTTGCGCGGCTTCGATGCCAAAGGCCTCCGGCGTCATTGCGCCCCCGTTGCCATACCAGTACGGACAGGCAATGTGAACGATATTCGGGATCGGCAGATGTGCCTGCTCGTGGACTGGCCATTGACCGCCCAGACTGGCCGCCGCAATGGTTGAGCCGTGATAGGCATTCTCGCGTGAGATGATGATGCGGCGATCCGGCTTGCCGAGAATGTCCCAATAGCGCCGCACCAAGCGAATGACGGTGTCATTGGCCTCGGAGCCTGAACCGGTATAGAAAACGTGATTGAATTGTGGCGGCGTGACTTCCACCAGTAACTTCGCCAGTTCAATCGCCGGTGGATTCGCGGTCTTGAAGAAACTGTTGTAGTAGGGCAATTCACGCAGCTGTGTGCAGGCGGCGTCGACCAGCTCCTTGCGTCCGTAACCCAGATTGCAGCACCACAGCCCCGACATGCCGTCGAGAAATTCCTTGCCGTCGCTGTCCCACAAACGTACGCCTTCGGCGCGCGTGATCACGCGTGTGCCTTGCTGCGCGAGCGACTTGGTGTCACTGAATGGATGTAAGTAGTGGCGGCTGTCGATCTGCTGCCATTCGGCGGTTGAACGTTGCGGAACGGTGCTCATGGATGATTCAAACTTTCAATAGAAGATGTTCGCGCTCCCAGGAGCTGATGACCTGGAAGAAGGTTTCGTATTCCTGCTCCTTCACCGCGGCGTAGGCTTTGACGAAGCGTGCGCCGAGCACTTCATGCAGCGGATCACACTCGGCAAGCAGCCGCAATGCGGTTTGCAAATCGCGCGGTAGGCCGTAGGGCAGGTTGTAGGCGCTACCGGAAATCGGTTCGGAAGGATGCAGATTTTCCTTCATGCCGAGGAATCCACATGCGAGCGAGGCGGCGATCGCCAGATAAACATTGGCATCAGCACCCGGTACGCGGTTTTCCACACGTGTGCCCTGCGCTTCCGCCAGCGGCACACGCAGTCCCACCGTGCGATTGTCATGACCCCATTGCGTGTTGATGGGCGCTGAGTTGTAACGCGCGATGCGGCGATACGAGTTTACATTTGGCGCGAAAAACGACATTGCCGCCGGTAAGTAGGTCTGCAGTCCGGCAATGTGCGCGAGGAACAAGCGACTGTGCTTGGACTTTTTGTCGACGAATATGTTCTTGCCGGTTTTCTTTTCGATGACGCTTTGATGCAGATGCATGGCGCTGCCGGGCTCGTTCTGCAGTGGCTTGGCCATGAAGGTGGCGAAAATCTTGTGCCGCAACGCGGCTTCGCGCACGGTACGCTTGAAAAGGAAAACCTGATCCGCCACTTCCAGCGGATTGCCGTGCACGAAGTTCACTTCCATCTGTGCGGCGCCGTCCTCGTGGATCAACGTCTCGACATCGAGCTCCTGCGCTTCGCAATAGTCGTAAATATCTTCGAACAGCGGATCGAATTCATTCACTGCATCGATGCTGTAAGGCATGCGTCCGGTTTCGGCGCGCCCTGAGCGGCCGATGGGCGGCTCCAGCGGATAGTCGGAATCAATGTTCGGCTTGACCAGATAAAATTCCACTTCGGGTGCAACGACCGGCGTCCAACCTTTGGTTTCGTACAACTCCAACACGCGGCGCAGAACATAGCGCGGTGCAATGTCGACCGGAATGCCGTTGGAGTGGAAACAATCGTGAATGATCTGCGCCGTCGGTTCGGCCGCCCACGGCACCTTACGTATGGTTGCCGGATCGGCGAGCACCATCATGTCCATTTCGGCGGGATTGACCACGCCTTCGTTGTCGAGGTAATCGCCGGTGACGGTTTGCAGGAACACACCTTCAGGAAGTCGCATGCCTTCCTCTTCGGTGTATTTGCGCGCGGGCATGATTTTGCCGCGCGCCACTCCAGCCATGTCAGGGATCAGCGCTTCAACTTCGGTGATGCCGTGCTTTTCAAACCATTGCTTAATGCTGGTCATAAAAATTTCCGTTTTTCAGCAACCGTCATCGGCTGTCACTGCTTCGTTGTCAGAGGCAACCGTTGCTGCCGAGGCCATGCCGCGCCGCCGACCGGCGCGCGCCGCGCAGGCCTGCCCGAAGGCGCGGAAGATGGCGGTGTAGAAAGGATTCTCCAGCACCCGCCACTCCGGATGCCATTGCACGGCCAGTGCGAATGCCGGCACCTTGTCGACGGTAAATGCTTCCACCAGACCATCTGGCGCCCTGGCCTCAACGGTGACACCTGGCGCGAGCTGATCCACGCCCTGCGAATGCAGTGAATTGACGGTAACGCGCTCACTATTGGCGAGCTTGGCCAGCAGCCCGCCCTTGGTGAGCTGCACTTCGTGCACGGGTGAATAGCGCGCGCTGATTTCTAAATTGTAGTCCTCGCGGTGATCGTTTTTGCCGGCTTGTTCATGCACCTTCTGATGCAGCGTGCCGCCCAGCGCGACATTCAATTCTTGGAAGCCGCGGCAGATCGCGAACAAGGGCACGCCTGCGGCCAGGGTTTTTGGAATGGGCGGCGTCAATCGCGTCACGTTCGATCGTGCAGCGTGCCGGGCTCGCTGGGTTCTCCCGTAATGATGCGGTTCGGCATTTGACGAAACACCGGTGAGCAGAATACCGTCAGATCTGCCAGCAGTGCCATATCGATCCGGCCAATATCGCGCCGAAACCGGGATCAACAGCAGGGTGCAGTTCGCGGCCACGGCGACGGCGCGCAGGTACTTATCACCCGCACTTGATGAAAGGAGCACTCGGCAATCTCGCGATAGTCTGCAGGGATGCCGACGAAGGTTCGGTGCTGGCGTTTGCATGGCGAATATGGCCCCGGCGCGAGTGAACTCGCTGATGGGCCGGTGTCGATTTTTTAAACAATACCATGGGCTCCGAAACCGCCACAAGCCAAGTGTGACGGCGCTTTGCCATTTCAATCCGAACTCGCGGAAATGATGGCAATCGCAGCCAAAAATGGCCGAAATGCGATTGAGGCAAGGCTGGCTTTTTGCCGCGTTCGGTCGCAAAATTCAGTGCCTGACAACTGTTACCAATGGTGAGGCGGGGACACAAATCGCCGCGTAAGTACAAAAATATTAAACGGAAGCGGCCGTTCGCAGTGATTTGCAAACACTCAAAGCGTTGATGAGGCTTGCAATTCCAAATGTGGGTTTTGTGTAGAAATTGATGTGCATTGCGGCAATCGCAATTTCTGCTGCAATGCAGAATTACAGTACTTCCAACCTAGACAAATTGGCTCGCTTCGTTCGCGCATATTCGCGGACGGCAAATCGACAACACCTATGCTGATTCAGGAACCGGCATTGTCATATTACAAGGCCAGCGCCAACGCCTCGCCCAGGCATGCGGCACTGAGCGGCCGCGTTGACTGCGATGTCTGCGTCGTGGGCGCCGGCATTACCGGCTGCGCGGCCGCACTCAACCTCGCCGAGCGTGGTTACAAGGTCGTGCTGCTTGAAGGACAGGACGTCGGCCATGGCGGTTCTGGCCGCAGTGGCGGCAAATGATCATTAACGACTTCGCGCGTGACATGCCGGAGGTCGAACGCATCGTTCTCGCGATGACGCACAGCGACTCTGGCAAATGTCGCGCGAAATACCTGGTTACCACCGTCGACCGCATCCGTAAGCACGGCATCAAGTGCGATCACCTTCGAGCAGATGTCCGTCGCCGTCAAACAACGGCAGGTGGACGAACTCGCGCGTTTCAAAGGTTGCATGGAACGCGAGTATGACTACACCGACATGAGCATTCTTCATTGGCGATGATCTGCGCGCCAAAATTGCATCCGGTCGATATCTGAGCGGGCTTCACGATGGGCGCAGTGGTCATTTACATCCGCTGAACTACACATTGGGGCTGGCCGCCGCGGCGCAGGCGGCAGGCGTGCGCATTCACGAGCAATCACCAGCGCAGCGTATCGCCACCGGCAACAACTGCGTCGTGAAAACACCAGCGGGTGAAGTACACAGTCGTTATCTCGTGCTGACTGGCGGCGCTTACATGGATGAATTGGTGCCGGCGCTGCGGCGGAAGATCATGCCGGTGGGCACGTACATTACTGCAACGGAACCAGCAGCGAGCAACGTGCGCGCGCTTTGCTGCCGGACAACACCGCGGTGACGGACATCAATTTCGTACTCGACTATTTTCGCCGATCAGCCGATCACCGCATGTTGTTCGGTGGCCGGGTGAGTTATTCAACACTGCAACCGCCACAACTCGCGGCGACGCTGCGCAGGCGCATGGTGCGGGTGTTTCCGCAACTCGCGGATGTGAAGCAATCACACGCTCCTGCGAGATGGCTTCGTGGACATCGTCGTCGCTTCCCGCATTTCGGACGTATTGCGCCGAATGCGTATTTTGCGCAGGGTTTTTCCGGTCATGGTATTGCCTTGACCGGAGAAACGCCGGAAAACTCATTGCCAGAGAAGCCGTGGCCGGCCAGAGCGGGCGATTCGATGTGTTCACACGCATCCGGCATCGTAATTTCCCCGGCGGAAAGTTGATGCGCACACCGTTGTTGGTAGCGGCAATGGCTTGGTTCGCCTGCGCGATTTGCTCTGATCCCGCGCCGCGCCTTTGTATACACGCAGTAACTGGCGATCTGCCAGCGACCATCGTTCTTGTGGAGACTGAATTCGGTGTCCCACTGATAGGGTGATTCAACGACAGCAGTGGCTGTGTCATCGGTCACCGCGGCCGATTTGATCTTCATGCCTTGTACGAATTCCGGTTTATATTCGTACTCCTGTGCGCAGAAGTAGATATCCATGTCTTCGGTTTCCAACATCGGTCCGCGGCCATCCTTTGCTATTTGATCAAATTCCTGCTGACTCATCGTATCGATCTTGGTTTTCTGCTGATTGTAGTAAGCCGATACAGCTTGTGCGAACTCAGCTGAGAAATATCCGGATTTCATGAATTGCGCCGTGAAGTCATCCATGCTCGAGGTGTCGAGATAGAAGCGCGTACTGTCTTTGACATCCTTGATCGCCGGCTGCATTTGCGCGACTTCTTTTCCATGTTGCAAAACCCAACCGTAGAAGTCCTGCACAGCCTTGAGTAGCGCATCGTTGTCAGATTCAGCCACCGCCGAATTAACTGCGACACTTAACAGCATCAAGGCGCTTATCCGGGAAATCACCGCGCGCCGGCGTTGATTGCTTAGCATTGTTGCAGTTCCTCTTATTTGCTTTGTCAACCAGTGATTCTTACAAGCTGCGGCCGTCGAAATGCGTAACCGGTAGTTGTGTTAAATCAACATCGTCCAGGCACCGCGTATTGATCGCGACCATGTACTTGCCCGTTGGTGACACGCCCTGCGCGAATGGCGCGCATCCACATACGGGACAAAAGTGGTGCTTGATGATGTGCTTGTTGAAAGTATAAGTGGCTAGTTTGTCCTCCGGTGTGAGCAGTTTGAAGTCCTCGCGGGTAATGAACCACAGTCGAGAACCGCGCTTGCTGCAAATGGAACAATTGCATTCAACGAGCTTCTCGGGAGTTCCTGCGGCTTCGAATGCCACTGCCCCGCAGTGGCAGCTACCTTTGTGTGTCATGATCTCCTCCGTTCAATCATTCCGTTATTCGCGATCTGACCATGCCGCGAGTTCATTGCCGGCCGGATCCTTGAAATGAAAACGCCGCCCGCCGGGGAACTCAAATATTTCCCGGGTGACAATGCCGCCTGCACCGAGCACCTTCGACTGCGTCAGTTCCAGGTCAGTGGTGTAGACCACCACCAGCGGTTGCGATGGACGATGCTCCGGGTCAGCATTGATGCCGCTGCCGATTGCACTGTCGTGGGTGTCGGCATAGTCATCGCCCCAATCCCGATACGACCAACCGAACACTTTTCTAAAAAACAACTTGGCATCGGCGAGATCGCCGGTAGTGCGCGCAGGAAACTCAATGAAGTCGATGCTGTTGTTAGGTTTGTTAGTCATAAAGTAACGACAATCTTCTTAACCGCCACGCTCAAATTGCTCAAGTGCCAGCAGCAAGCTTGCGCGCGAATTTCTCGCAACCTGTTGCCACGGTTCGCCGGTCAACGCTGACTCGAGCGCCCACAGCAAATTCAAACTTACCGGCCGTCCAGTACTTTTCACCTTCACGTAGGCGGCCACCGATCCCAGTTGGCGCAAATCATCGCTGCATCGGATGCCCGCTTCGCGCAGCCATTGCGCGGACTTCGGTCCCAGTCCGAACAATGCAGCAAGTTCGTCCGGCATGGCAGCCATGGGCGCCAACGTTATCGATCCGTGGGTGATAGTTCGCGGATCGCCGCGGCGAAGCGCGCGTGCGCGGCGGTATCGACCGGGCGATGCTTCACCACCGTACTGGCGGGATCCTTGCCAAGATAATTGTCGTTCTTCCAATTACGTGCTGGTCGAATCGGTCGGGGAACAAATCCGCCGCCGCAATTTGGACAGACCTTGCTCAATACCTTTTCAACGCAATCGGCACAGAAGGTACATTCGTAACTGCAAATGCGCGCCTCGGGCGAGTTGGGCGGCAGCGCTTTATTGCAGTGCTCACAACTGGGTCTGAGTTCAAGCATGATCGTAATCGCCATTCGCCTACACGATTGCGACCCATTAAATACTAACGCGGCGGGAACTCCAAATGTTGCGGCAAATGGTCGGTGATTTCATACCAAGGCGCCTTGGAGCCGACAAAAATATGACACGCAGGCCGCACGCCTGGATCGTCATCCAGGCTACCCATCGCGAGACCATAGTTATCGGGATCCGGATCCCAGGAGTTGACCATGGGTGAGCCGCACACGCGACAGAATGTTTTGATAGTGTCCGAAGAGGAACGATAACTCTGCAGCAACTCTTCGCCCTTGACGAAGCGAAACGCATGTTTCGGCACCGCGAGGCGTGCTCGAAACGCCGTGCCGTGCCACTTCCTGCACATGGAACAATGGCAGTAGAGCGCCTGGCCAACGGGACCATCAATTTCGTAATGAATGCCACCACATAAGCAACTACCGCGGATCATCTCGCCCCCTTGCGTTCGACAATAGCGTCACTTCAGCCAAGTTTCGCATATTCCACCCATTTCAAGAACTTGGGTCGCAACCAGGCTGTTACCGAAGGGGCGGCATTAAATTCATTATTGACTTAAATAAGGACATACTTAAATAATAGCTGCATGCAATGCTTTGCCGCCCTGGCTGACCCCACACGTATGCGCATCGTCGAGATGCTGGCCCGGCGCGGGCCGTTGGCGGTGGCGGATATCAACGATGAGTTTGAAGTCAGCGCACCTGCGATCTCGCAGCATCTGAAAGTGCTGCGCGAGTCGCGGCTGGTGCAGGTTGAAGCGCGTGCGCAGCAACGCTTTTACTCACTCGACCCCAATGGGGTTGGCGAGTTGGAGAAATGGGTGTCGATGCTGCATCAACAATGGTCCGAACGCTTCGACGCGCTCGATCGATTGCTGGCGCAGGAGATGAAGAAAGCCAAATCAAAACGAAAGGGGCGCCGTAAATGACTGAGCAACGAATTACCGTGTTAACTCGGCCCTCGGATCGCGCGCTGCAACTGACGCGCAGTTTCGACGCCCCGCGTGGACTGGTGTGGAGCGCATGGACGGATCCAGCGCAACTCGCGCGTTGGTTCGGACCGGACGGTTTCTCGATCACCACTCATGAACACAGTATCAAACCCGGTGGCGTCTGGCGCTTTACCATGCATGGGCCGGATGGCCGCGACTATAAGAACCGAGTTAACTTTCTCGAAGTAAATGCGCCGGAGAAACTTGTTTACAAGCACGCCGGCGAAGAGGAAGACGACGCGGTGAAATTCCAGACCACGGTGATTTTTTCCGAAACAGCTGGGGTGACCACACTTACCATGCGCATGGAGTTTGCCACGGCGGCTGATCTTGAATTCGTGATCAAGAACTACGGTGCTGAGGAAGGCGCTATGCAAAATGTTGCACGGTTGGCTGCGCACGTGGACATGCTGACTTCCTCGCAGCCGGAATTTCTCATCACGCGGATTTTCCGTGCGCCCCGCGAGTTGGTATGGCAAGCATGGACCGATCCAGCAATGCTCTCAAAATGGTTCGGGCCGAAGGGATGCTCCGCTCGCATCGTCAATTATGAATTACGTCCGGGAGGCGTATGGCATTCGTGTCTTACCATGCCGGACGGAAACGAAATGTGGGGCAAGTTCGTCTACCGCGAAGTCGTGCCAAAACAGAAATTGATGTGGTTGCACTCGTTTTCAAATACCGAAGGCGACATCACTCGTCACCCAATGAGCCCGAACTGGCCACGGGTTATGCTGACCACAGTCATCTTTGAAGACGCCGGCAAAGATACCAAGATCACGCTGTCGTGGACGCCGTATGAAGCGACCGATATCGAACGCCAGACCTTCGTCGACGGCATGAGCGGCATGGCCATGGGTTGGGGCGGATCGTTCACGCAACTCGACGCGTTCCTCGCGAACGCCTGAAGCGGTCCACGCTTGGCTGGGGACAACAGGGTTGCCGACAAAGTCTTGGCCACTTGATACCGACTCACAGGTTTCAATTTGGCGTTTGACCGGAACTTAGGAGTCACGAAATGTTGAAGACCTATCAAGGAAGTTGCCATTGTGGTGCCGTGAAGTTCGAGGCCGACCTCGATCTCACGCAAAGCTCCTATCGGTGCAACTGCTCCATCTGCCGCCGGACACGCTTCTGGCCTGCAGTTGCGAAGCCCGAAGGATTTCGTCTTCTGGCTGGAAAATCGGCGTTAACGCAATATCTTTTCAACACCAAGAAGAACCAGCACTACTTCTGCAAGGTGTGTGGCGTTCGCGCGTTTGGAGTGGGAACGGACACGCCCATGGGGAAAATGTACGGCGTTAATCTGGGCTGCCTCGAAGGCGTATCGGACGAGCAGCTATCACGCATCCCCATCACGTACGTTGACGGACGTAACGGTCGCTTCGCACCGCCGGAGCATTTCTGCCATCTCTGAAAGCACGCTCCTCAAATGATCTGAAGCCTGCGCATCCGATGCGTACGTCGGCGTTCACGCAATACAACTGCTCAAAATACATGACTAAATATCGGCCCCCGTTTTGCCGGGCATTTCGCCACAAATAGCATTGGTTCATCGTCCCACGAAAGTCGCCGCTACCGGCCACAAGCAGTCACTCGCACCGTCCAGAAAGCAGACATTGCGCTGCGGCAAAGCGGACAAAATAGTTGTCCCGAACGGAGAGCCTGCGCCCCAACTCCACCTCAACCGATATAATTGCACTACTAGGTGATTGCCCACGCCCCGTGCGGCTGTATTTTCAAAAGAGGGTTTGAAAACCGGTTTCGCGTCATTTACCTTGTACAAATAGGCGGTAGTTTAGGATTCTGGAATTTCGCCATGACACGGATCATACGGACCCTGCCTGTCCCATTTGTTCTTCTCTTCTGTCTAACTGTTAGAGCGTTGTGATGCGCGCCACTTCAACTTGCATTCTAGTTTCTATTCTACTTTGCATTTGCGGCTGTAGTGCAATGACAGGTATCGACTCGGACTATCCGAGTAGCTGGCCTGCTGTTGTAACGACATCATCATGTCCACGCCTGGAGGGAACATATAGAAACTACGGTGCGGCTACGTTTGCTCCACGCAGCGAATCCCAATATTTGGCAAGTCGATTTGGTTTCACTGGATTGGATGTAGGGGAACGATTCCTGACAGTTAATTTGTCATTGCAAGATGAAAACACGTTAAAGATTACGATTGCACGGGAGCACACCTTGCTGAAGGAAACCACAATTTCGAGATTAAGTGGACAATGGGCGTGCAATGCTGGGTGGATGACTTTCCCGGCGGTTGAGGAATCTGATGCAGACCCGCTAGGAGGGTATGTTGCAAACCGATCCTTTGCAATCGGGATAGCAACAGACGGTTCATTGATTGGTCAGGAACGGTCAGGAGGGCTTGGGTTGGCATTTTGGGCTGTCCCAGTCGCTGGAAATCAGACGTTCTGGTTCCTCTGGTCAAAGGAACGTTAATGAATGTCCACCAATAGTGTCCAAATTTTCTCGCATATCAAGACAGTTCAGTTCGTCTATTAACTAATAGAGAGAGGAGATCTATGAACTTCGCAAAAGTTATCGTTGCGCTTTTGGGCATGGTTCTTCTTGGTGGATGTGGATTCGCCGAACAAGTCAACATGAAGAATGCTGACAAGTACTATGATCTTGGCCTCCAAGCCGAGGCGCAAGGTAACTATGCGGGCGCCAGAGAAGCATTTTGGCGTGCATGGGTGAATGCTCGGGACGGAAATGGCTCTCCTGAGTACCAGTCGGCCGTGCTGTACAACCTCGGGCGCATGACGGGTTACACATGTAACTTCCCCGAGGCGGAGAATTTGCTGCGTGAAGCACTCGATCGAGAGCTTAAAATCTCTGGACCTGAAAGCGCCAATATCAGCAAGCGACTTTTTGAATTGGCTCGGCTGAATTACGATCAGAAGAAGTACGCTCAAGCAGCAGAGTTCTATGAGCGGGCAATCCCCGCATGCATTCACCTTGGCTGTCTGGAAAGTGACCCGATTATTGTGGCGAACTCCTATGATGAATTAAATAAAGCCTACGAATCAGTTGGCGACCTAGATAAAGCAAAGAATGCAGCCGCCAAAGCGGCGGAGATTCGCGCAAAGAACCCTGGTGCGCAAGCCCAATTCGTTCCTGTCAGATACAACAGTATGTGCAAATTAGTATTGTCCCTTATATTGAGTCGGGCAGCATGAACAATATCAGAGTAAATCGGGGACAGACCACGATTTCCGATGAGTGTCCGCTTTGGGTAAATCATGGCCGCGCGCGGGAATGTCTGCTTCGGGTCGCACGTTGTCGTTGAACATTGCGCAGTGCTGGTAAAAGCTATAGAAAAGAAACGAGATCGAACCGCCAAGATGGTGTCCTTAGTTTCATGCCTATCAGGACAGTTCTGTCCGTCCATTACCTGTTCGGCAGGTATGGCGTATCGCCAAGCAAAGAGAGGGCAGCATCGATGACCGTTCACGGTAGCAGTCGGCAGATTCTGATTCATGGCATGGTTCTCGTGCTGGTTGGATTGGTGTGGGGGCTTGCGGTCCCCGGTACTCCGCACCCGAGACTCGCGCTTGGAGCTCACATCCAGCTCGTAACGAACGGAATGCTGTTCGTCGTTCTGGCGACTGCGATGCTGACGCTCCCGCACAGTGTCGGGCTCAAGTCCGTCCGGGTGATGGTGGTGGCGGCTTGGTTGACGTGGGGCATGGCGATGTCGGAAGTAGCCAATTCCTGGTGGGGAACTACGCAGATGTTGCCCATTGCTGCAAATCAGGCAGGCGCTTCCGGCGGCGAACCATGGCAGGAACTCGTCGTCACAATCACGCATATTGCCGCTGGATTGGGGCTGATCATCGCGTGGGCGTTGCTCGTTGTCGGCTTTATGAAGCACACGTCCGGCGCAGGGACCAAATGATGGGTAAGGTCACCAATCGACCGATACCGCCAGACAACCGGGTGCAACGGATGGTGGCTACGCACCGCCCACTGAACCGGAGCGTTGGAAGTCGCATTGGTGATCGTGGCTCTATCCCGGCGAAGGACGGCTCCGGGTCGAAACAGCAAGTATTGATGGTGATATGAGTGTGATCTAAATTGGCTGAGCGGCGCCGCGATTCACACAAGCCATGCCGTACCGGTATCTAGCTGATGCAGTTCTCCTCGTCCACTTCGGAGTTGTCTTCTTCGTCGTGGGAGGCCTGGTCGCGGTCGTGGCAGGAAACCGACTTCACTGGCAGTGGGTCAACGACTGGTGGTTTCGGCTGGCACATCTGGCAGCCATCGCCTTCGTCGTAATACAGGCTTGGTTGGGGCAGTACTGTCCGCTCACAACACTGGAATCCTGGCTCCGCGTCCAAGCCGGTTTGCCTTCCTACAACAAGAACTTTATTGAGCACTGGGTTCAAAGGCTCATCTACTACGACGCGCCATTCTGGGTGTTCGCGGTGGCCTATACCGTCTTCGGGCTCCTGGTTCTCTTGGCATGGCGGCGCTTTCCGCCACGCCGCAATCGAGCCAAAAGCAGTGGCGTCTAATCCTTCGCCCTCGACACGCTGCGGTTCCTCGCTTTGAATCGGGGACAGACCACGGTTTCCGGCAAGCCTGATTTTCGGTGACCGCGTTGGAAAAAATCTGGCCATAGGCAACAACGTCTGCCTCGGTCGTAAGCCATAAATACAGTTGTTAGTAAATTCCGGGCCATTGTCCAAATTGATATTTGTTAGCCGTCACCTTACGGAGGTGCCTCCGCAGCATAGATAGGATCGACTTCATGAAATTGTTCGTAGTCGAAATGATCGACCCCATCTTCGGCGGTGGCGATGATGTCGCGAAAGCTGTGGTTCCAGCGTAAATCTTTCGCAAGGTAGGCGCGACGCGCCATCAATACCTGACCCGTCGTCTCGTCCGTTCCGCTCAAAGTCAGATTAAAAAGCACGTTGGCCGCGGTGAGCGAATCAGATGTTTCATTGGCCAATGGACTCTGGTCATCAATGACGTGCATCAAATTCCAGCCAAGCACAAACAGAGGATGCTCACTGCGAACGAGTGGAAGATCTTCTACGCGCCGCATTTTATAGCCTTCGAGAGTTACGCTGTTGCGTATCATGCGCAGCTTGGCAGAAGCCTCCATTACAATGTTTTGCCGAGCATTGGCGGCTCGAAACATAAGGACTGGTTTGCCGTTGATTGGTCGAATTACCGCAACGTTGGCAAAGAGGAATCGAGCCTTGGGACGCGAGAATCGTGCGAATATCACTCCGGTAACGAGTGCCAAATTGGTCATTCCGAGAAAGATTTCGATCCCTGCGATGGTATGCCCATAGAACGTCGCAGGGTGCATGTCGCCGTATCCCACCGTCGCGAGGGTTTCGATGCTAAAGAAAAAGGCGCCCAAATAGCCCGGGGGATTTAAGTTCGCGATGCAGCCGGGCACGGCATGGTAGAGCACCGAAAAGAGAAGATTGAATGCAACAAAAACTGCAGCCCAGCTTGCTATCAGCTGCAGCCAACTCACCGTCATGCAGTAGTGATACAGATCGTGCCACACTTGACGTTGAAGGCCATGTGTAACGACCTCGCGCTCGGCAAAGCGCATAGAGCGTGGTTTGGCTTTTGAACGCGGTCGCGCGAATTGCATGTTCACGAATTTAGCGATTGTAAGACAGGAAGCCTAGTCCACAAGAGAATTGCCGCAAAACATTGGCTACGGTGAATGCAAATTGACATCGATAACTTTCTGCGAAGACGGAATAATTGTTGCTCAAGCCGTAGGTATCTGTCTATGCGGAAGCCCAACACGCGACGCCTGGGCGCACTTTCCATGGTTTATTGCCGATGCACTCGAATCATTGAGTTGGTTAAGGTGCGGACGCAAAGTAGCGCTGCCTCGTCGATATAGCATTCAATTGCTGTAGTTGGCGACGACTCGGGAGACCAATCCACTCGCGGCGATCTCCATGTACTCTCCCACGCGAACGCCTTTCTGATTCTTATAGTAGAGCACGACGCTGTTGACACCGGACATGATCTCCTGAAGTTCGAAGTGCAACTCAGGAAATGCCTTCAGTCCAATGGTGAAGTAGTTTCGCAAATCGTCTTTGCCCACGACCCGGCCATCGGGGCGATTCAAACGCTGCGCGGCGATCGGGGAAGTAAGTTCCACATCGTCCGTGTAGTGCGCCAGAATACGTTCAAGATCGTGCGCGTTCCACGATTCGATCCAGTCCTTTGCAAACGCTTCGATTTGCGGCTTCGTCAACATCGCCAACCTCAGCTTGCAAGTAACCCACTCACCACGCGTGCCAGTTCCTGGCCGAGTTTCATATGTTCCGCCGCATCGATATGCACGCCATCAACCTCACTCGATGTAATAGCACTTCCCGCATCAAAGAAGTGACAGCCGACTTCCTCGCATATCTTATGGTAGGCGATGGCCAAACCAAGGCTCTTGCGAGCCGCATCGGCGAACTTTGGCGCCATGGTGCCTTTGGGAACGCGCACCGGTGGTGGCGCCACCACCAGAATGGGTGGTACCGGCATGCCTGGTTCAACCGGCGCTGTTCGAATTGTGCTGATGAGCGAAAGCAGGCCCTGTGATGAGTGCCAGGCGTTGAAATCATGCATGGATTGAAAATCGTTCGTTCCCAGCATGACCATGACCAGCGCCAATGGCGAATTCAATTCAATTCGCTGCGCCAGGCCGATGAGACCGTTGCGCCCGGGTTTGAAAGGATCCTCCCACACCGTGCGGCGACCGTTGAGACAGTCTTCAATGACGCGCACTTTCTTTCCCGCCGCGCACAGCGCGAGCTCCATCACGCCCGGCCAGCGCTGGTCGAAAGCCAGGCGATCGCGCGTGCCGGGGATAATGCCCCATGACAACGAGTCGCCGTAGACAAGGATTTGCTTCATCGCCTGCAAATTGTATTACGAATCGCGAGAACAGATGTGCTCCTCCGTTGTGGTCAGAACCAAATAGCGGAGCAGAAATAGATTCCAGTGGTACAGAACACCGTCATTCCCGCGCAAGCGGGAATCCAGTTAAAGACAAACTCATTTTCAACTGGGCCCCCCCTTTCGCGGGGACGACGGGCTAACCTTATTTACGCTGAAAGAATCACTGAAAATGACACCTTCACCGTGTGCGCGTTATGATAATGTTGTAAGGCCAATTTGATGATTTGGCGCACCACCCGTTCCGGTTTGAGGGCAGGATGAAAACATCCAGACCGCCACAAAATCGCTATTCATACGCCGACTACCTCACCTGGCCAGATGATCAGCGCTGGGAGCTGATAGACGGTAATGCCTACGCGATGGTTCCCTCGCCGACCACGCGGCATCAGAGCATCCAACAGAATCTGTCGCGATTGTTGGGTAACCATTTTCTGGGTAAAGGCTGCCGGCCGTTTCATGCGCCACTTGACGTCAAACTATCCGATAACGATGTGGTGCAGCCGGATTTGTTGGTCGTGTGTGATTCACAAAAGATTGGCGATAAGGCGATTTTTGGAGCACCTGATCTTGTCATTGAAATTACATCACCCGCCACAGAAGCGCGCGATCGACGCGAGAAGAAGGCATTGTACGAACGCTTCGGCGTAGCCGAGTATTGGATTGTGTCGCCGAACGGTTTCGTCGAACAGCTTGTCCTTGGCGCCGACAACCGCTATTCCGCAAACGCTGTCTTCAATATTGGAGAGCAGGTGAAAAGCGCGCGTTTCCCGGATTTGGTCTTGTCAATCGACGATATTTTCGACGGCCTGGGACTGGAGGTGAAGGAAACGCTGCCGCCGCCCTACGCCAGCGCCAGCGGTTAGTCGAAATTTGGATCAATAGTCATGCGAAAAAGTGGTCGCGGTCATTTATCTTCAAGTTTGATGGCAAGGAAAGACAAATAATTCCAACCCTTTATTGCTAAAGCCAGCGTCGAACTCGTCTCATGTAGTCGATATACGTGGTGCCGAAGGTCGCCTTAAGGGCGCGTTCTTCTGGCACAATCTGAAATCGGTTGATGAAGGCGAAGAAAACAACTGGACCGATAAGTGCTGGCAGCGATGACAGAAAAACGGCGTAAGCAATCAGAAAAAGAGAAAGACTCAGATACATCGGATTGCGCGTAAATGCAAAGACGCCGTCGGTGACAAGCACCGTTGCCTGCTCCGGCTTGAGAGGATTTATGGTGGTGTGCGACTTTCTAAACGCGGCAAAAGCAGGAAACATGAGACTCAGGCCCACGAGCACGATCACTCCGACAGTGACAAAGCGGGCGGACTTCGGCAGTTCAATGTGCGGGAGTTTAATTGAAACAAACCACATCGCTGCTCCGATAATTATTGCAACAATCGGAGGTGGGATTCTAGTTTCAAGCGCTCGCATAGGATCCGTACGTAGTGATGGTGTGCGAAGGTACAAGTGTATCACCAACGCGTGCACAGGTAGATGTGAGGCGCGCGCTCCCACGCCATTTGCTCTTACAGTTATTAGCCACAACTACGGAAAGCTAAGTTGCGTAAACGATGCGCGCGGTGCGATAAGACTGGCTCGATGGTCAAATGCAATTCATCAGTCAATCGCTTGCGAAAGTATTGATGAATGATGACAACGCCACCGCCGAGGCGAACATCGCATCTCACTGTTGCTGTCTTCACCGACGGAGTGATTAACGTGAATGACACATTTTTCCACTGGCGCCAGATGTTCGCATGCAACTTCCGCCAACACAAACTACTCTAAGCAACCAGGAGTGAATGACACAAAGTCTTGGACAGCAGAAAAGTTAGAGACTAACTAATCTAACTTCACGCCTAAGAATGGCACCGGATCGGCGTTGGGAGTTGCGGTGTCAGAGCGCTGGACATTGCCGATTATCAGGTTGCCATCGTCAAGCGTGCTATCGATCGCAACAGCCATGGACATTGGCACGTTACTGTACTCAACAATGTGTTTGATTCCCACGGGGTAAGCCGCAGTCGCAGCCAGGTTCGACGCAGTCCTGGCAATAACGCGAATTGTAATTTGTTGATCCTTGTACTGCCTTACAAGCGCACCAGCAGGGATTGACACTAGGCCTGCTAAGTTCAGTTCTTCGTTTACGCAGTCGGATTCGCCAACTGTGTCGATAGATCCGTTGCCAGTTGTGGCAAGTCCCGCTGGCGGTACTGCCAATCGACACGCAGCAGAAACAGTAGCGAAGTTATCCTCAGCTTTTGGAAGATCGCCAGGATAGTAATGAAAGCGTTTTCTAAATTCATCGATTGCAACGACGTATGCTTTCTGAGTTGCAATCAAGTCTTTCGTCTGCGCACTTTCCAAAAGCGACCATGGCTTCAGAATTAGTACGAGTAGTAATCCAACTATCGTCAATACGATGGCAAGTTCAATCAGTGTGAACGCGTTCTGACGATAGTAAGCACGCTGTATCAAGATGGCACCTAGAATCCGGTCTTGGCTAAAAGTCCCTTAACTTCATCGATCGTGACCGTCAAGTCTATATCGTCTCCAGCCCCAACATCATCGGCTCGCGTAGGACCATAGGATCTAATTGTGAATGCATTGCCACTAGCTGTATTAGATGCGATAGGTGTAGGTATTGCCCGTATATAGCGCAGTTGTGTTCCCCATGGGTCGCGCGTAATAAGCGCACCCGATGCGGGGAGATTGTAGGTATTTTCGTTGCGTTCTGGTGGGCATGTTGATGGTAATGTAGTTGAGCACGGCCCAGTTCCGTAGGAAATCAAAGACAGGATTTGGCCTATAATTTTCGATTTCTCATCTGCAAATTGTTCTTGAAGTGTCGCCTCCGCAGATTTTACGGCACCGTCTTGAATCAGCGGATCGAGCAGATCCTTCGGTTGCATGAAGGAAACAACATCATCAAATGTGCCGCCACCTGCCGGAGGCACGTCCGTCGCTGGTCTATCAACGAAATTTGTACCGTTTGTTGTGTTGACCTGCTCGTCGACCAAAGTTGCATCGGCTGTTGTTGGTAAGGTTATCCGCGTTCCCTTCTCGGTATAAGCGCCGTAGCCGTTGGGACCGTGGGAGATAATTATGACCGCCGCATTCGTAATCCCACTTCCTAGCGCTGCGACAGTTGCCGAGTCGGATAACCCACCATCATTGCCAACGAAAAATTCGTTGGCGGCTGTTGTTGAGTACATTGTCCAATTGCGATTTGTGCTTGGAACTGCTGCTGGATTTACATTTGATACTTTGTACGAAAAGAAATTGTTCCAGCCGTCCATTGCTACCTCTCGGTCTATCCCCAAATCCTTATAGGGTACGAGGCCAAAGCGCGCCGCGCATGCAGTGGACTCATCGTTAGCCGTAGCGCGATTGTCTTCTCCCGTACCGTCCGGTGTAGCAAAGTCGGTATCTGGGCAAGGTAAGTGATTGCGCGTACGCAGGTAATTAACCAGCGCGCTGCGAATAGTGACTATTCTGGAATCAGTCGTTTGGTACTGTCTGGTTGTGTAAGTAGTAGACAGTGCACCCAGTCCCATATATAGAAGGACGGAAAGAATCAGCAGAACGACTGCAAGTTCAATAAGGCTAAATCCGCGCTGGTTTTCCCTGCTAGGCACGATGTGCATAAGAGCGACTTCCCCGAAGATTACAACTGATAGAAGTGTAACCTATCCCCAAGTGGTAAGATACCAACAAATCCAACAGGTTAGCTGTGCATAATGCAAATTGTGCTACGTCCTTCCCAGATGATGTATTCCCAATCGAAAAGCGCTTCCACTGATTGATATCGCTACCTAGTACGCCAACCCTGCGCTGACGAGCTTTGCCAGCAGCGCCGGCCGTCCAATCCATACTGTCATGTCATCGAATTTCTCCGTGCGCGTACCGCCCTGGTAGATGAGATCGTAGTCAGCGTTACGGCCGTTGGGTATTCGATCCGGGCCGGTCGAATAAACAATCGCCACCGGCGCCTGCGGCGGGCGGCCTTTCACATCGGTGAGATCGGCAGAGTCGATTTCGTCGCGCACACGCAAAAAGGCGCTGGAGCTCTGCTCCGTGCTCAACCGGATGGGCGCCGCGCTACTGGAGAACTCGGGCGCGACGCGGTAGCGGAAGTAACCCAGCCACGGGCTGGCGGCGTCCTGTCGTGGCGATCCCCAGGCGTCGTGAGGTTCCGTCAGCCCCAGCGTTTTCCATGGCAGGAAGCCGTCCGCGCCCAGTGTCGGGCAACGGCCGGCAGCGTCACGCGCATCCTCAGCGCCGTAAGTCGTCGCTTTCGGGTTGCCTTCGGTAGTTGGGCAGGGCAGATAACCATGCGTCAATGCGTAGCCGTACAAGGCTTCGACAATTTGTTCGAGTTGTTGCGAGGTTTGTTGGGCGTCGCGTTGTTCGAGGAAGATGCGCGTCGATCCCAGCACGCCGCTGATCATGATGCTGATGATGAGCAGTGCGATGGCAATTTCGACCAGCGTGAAACCGTGTGCACGGTGAATTGAAGTCCTTTTCATTTGATGTTCTCCGCTAGATATAGAGCTGAAAAATACCACTTAGCCACGGCTTCTTCAGGGCAGGAATTATCTCAGTCGTCCCCGCGAATGCGGGGACCCAGTATTAAATGAATCGATCTTTCACTGGATTCCCGCTTGCGCGGGAATGACGATGTTCCAACTGACCAATACGTGCTGTTGCATTACCGACTATGGTCCGTTGGCGGAAGTTGACGACAACGTTTGACTTTGCAACGAGGCGGCGCTCTGCGTCTTGCCCAGAATGTCGAGCCAGCCATTGGCAATGAGCCATGATGACGGCGGCTTATCGGGTTTCTGATCCGGGGGATGTGATGGATCGTTTATTGTTGCGGTCACGCGTCTCTCAATAATCTGCATCAATTCAGCGCGCGTGATGAAGGCGAGCTGGTCATTGAAGTCGCGGTTGTCAACAGCGCCGTCGCCATTGAGATCGCGGCGCGCGTTGATCGTGAAGCGGTCATCCTCAGCGGTGACGTTGTCATCTTCGAGGTAGTCAGAAAAGTTGTAGTAGCCGGCGGTGTTCGGATATGGAGAGCGCTGCTGATGCGCAAGTGCTTCGCCCGGGGCAATGATGACGGCGACAACATCCGTGGCGTCTTGATTCGCACCAGCACAGGAGGCATCGCTATTGCGGTCGATGCACAGGGTTCCCGCTGTGTTGGAATTGAGCGGAAACGCGCCATTGTTATAGCGGAAATTGTCGCTGACTGCGTACCAGAGCCGCTCACCGCTGGCGTCCTTCAATTCGCCAGTGCCGAGATAGCGCCACGGAAATCGACCCAGCTTAAGACCGCGGCCGCCGCAGTTGCTGGTCGGTACGCCTTCCCTGTTAGGATCAATGTGTGCGGGATTGCTGGCATCGGCATCGTCGGTCGCACGGTCCGGACAAGGCAGATATCCCGGCCCTTTGGTCGCGGGCGCGTCATTGATCAATTCGCGATGCGCGGCAGCGTAGCCCAGCAAGGCCTCGCGCGCTCGCTGCAGAATTTCAGCGTTCTGCTGTTGAAGCGTGCCAGGGAAGTGTGTGGCCGCGGAGTTGAGGGCCTTGAGTACGACGTAAGATGAGGCGAGCAAAAAACACAGCAGTAGTAACAGAACTACCGCGCCGCGTTGTCGCGCGCGCGTGCACGCGGGCAATGCGCAAGTCCATTTGCTTTTAGACATGAATGGCCTCCTGCCATAACTAATTAGAGCGAGACACTAGTTAGTGACGTCGTACGGCTCCACGATCGTATTCGTTGCCGGATTGTACGTCTGTCCCGGTTTCAGGCGTACGTCGGGCAGATTCTCAGGTGTGCGGAGCTGCACAACTTTGCTCCGTGGCCGCTCAACCCGAATGTTATCGGCGCTGAAGTCACCATCGGAAGTGTTCTGGCCATTGACCCAAGCTGTTCCCTGTCCATTCGATCGCAGCACCACACCGTTGACGGTGATGGGCGGCACGGCCGGCGGCGGAGCGATGGGGAGAATGTGCTCCGCACCCAGCTCTGGCACAGGTGGCGGCAAATCACTTTGCACCACCGCTGGAGGCTGTTCGACAACGGGTGGTGGTACGACCACCGGTGGCGTCTCCACGATGCCATTGCGCAGGCGTTCAAGTTCAGCGCGTTGCTCGGGCGTCAGGAACAGCCGCCCCAAATCCTCTGCCTGAAGCGGTGGCGCGCGGAACATGCCGAAGCCAGCGATCGCGATCGCAGCGATCAACAGGCGCGATGGTTTGCCACGGTTAGCGGGGCACAATGCAGTTTCCGGCGAATCGGAAAAGTTTTTCATTGATTGATCACCAGTCCATTACCCGGAAGGTTGACGGTATACCAATCGAGCTCGCAGTTGGCATTGATGTTCGCGTTCTTTGCGTCCAACTCGACTTCACCTTCTTTCGCACGCGTCATCGTGCAGCGCGAAACACTGTACAAGCCGGTGGCGCGCCGGCTGAGGTCGTCGAGCAACGCCGACAGGTCGTACTCATGCAACAGGCCCAGCTGCAAATTCATCTTGCTGCTGTAGACCTGGAAATTGCCGGTGCTGACGTTGGCCAGATACGGCGGGTTGTTGGTCTGTTGTGACTTGATCTCATATTGCAGGCTCGGCATCTTGATTCCGGCGCCGGCGGAACGCAGCGTCTCCAGCCAATTGAGCCGATTTTCCTTGCCCACCACGCCCTTGTTATAGAGTTCGATGAAGCGAGGATATTTTTCGCGAATAATGCGCATTTCATCGTCGACGGCGAGATACTTCTCACTGTGCTTGCGGAATTCCGAGTGATTGTAGTTGTAGTCTTCCTGGTAGTGCTTCTTGAAATAAAGGCTGTACCAAATCATCAGCATGCTCACCGCGCCGCACACCAGTAGTGCGATCAGCGAATCCGAAACGTATCTAAAATCAAAATCAACCTTCTTCATGGCTGCCTTCCACTCCTAACACCATACGCACAGAGAATTTCGCTTCCTGTTTCTGTTCGCGCGTGTCCGCCGCGCCTTGCAGGTTGGCGCCAGAGCTTACATCGAGTGGCTGCTGCACAACTTCGACCTTGTAGGCGTGGCCGGCCGCTTGCAGAGCCTGAGCGAATTTCTCGACAGTGGAGAGGGCTTCGCGATAGTCGCCAGCGAAAGGCGATACATGACCGCCGATGACCGCGATTTGATAGTAAAGATATTGTTTGCCATCCGCCGCAGACGTTGGTGCGGCATCCGCCTTCATCGGTGCGCCGCCCTCACCGGCCGCGCCGCTCCCGCCCGCAACACGATCCGGAGAGTCGCTGGGATCACCGCTGGTAATCCAGTCGATTTTATCGATCTGCAAGTTCGGGAATGAATCCAGCGCGCGGCTCACGATGCGCATCGCACCCAGTGGGTTCGACTTGTATTTCTGCAACGCGTCGACGACATTGACTGCCGCGTCGATATCCGTCGGTGGCACGACGGTGGCTGGCAAGCGTTTGTGCGCGACGTTGTAGCGCGCTTCGTAAAACGCCGCCTTGTCGCGCGCATCCACTGATTGCTGGCGCAGCGAGAGGCCTTCGATGAAATTCACG
>JAXMGY010000010.1:0-55946 GCA_046347035.1 Gammaproteobacteria bacterium
CATGGGCCGACGACACCCACAATTTGGATATCGATTCTCCTGCTACGGCATCTCTTGATATGGTACCTGCATAGCGGTCACAAGCTCTTGCGTAACATCGCGATTCACAGCTGGAGCGAACTCGATATCTACCCCGCCAATGTTACTCGGTATCAGCGCCATGCTCCCTCCTTGCTATTACGATCGTTGTACGCCAACTCAACTGGCATATTGACTTCATTGTCAATGCAACGTATCCCACCCTCTCCAGCAGACATATCCATCGTGATCTCGAAGGTGCACACTTTACCGCTCAACAAACCCGATAGCTGTTGTTGATAACCAACTCATGCGCGAGTCCTTTGCTTAACGCCAGTATGCTGGAATGGTAGAATCAGTTAGGCTTGGTCACTCTCTCCTGCCACGTGTGTTTGCGACCTAATGTTTGAACCGGTAACGATTATACGAAATGCGTCTGACAGTACCTCGATGACGCCCTGCGCATCCGGACGATCATTCAGATCATCGGGTTTGCCAGGCCATCCAGACTCCGGATGAGCCAGGACAACGTTTCTCCAGAAGTCGAAGAAATCCATCTTCGCGTCAAGCGGAGTCTCCTTGTCGTATTGTCCGTTCACTTTCACTTCCAGGACCCGTCCTCGGTAGGCATTTCGAGAATCAGGCACGGCATCACCCAGTTGAGTCAGTTTGATTGACGATCCGGACTTGAATTCAACCGTGCAGGAATCGGCTTTCGGATACTCATTCCCATTGGTTATCGCAAACTGGTACAACGCCACCGGCTTCTCCGTCTCTACATCTTGTACGGGATCGCGGACTAGCTCGCTGACCAAAAGGTAGTAGCGATAGAGCCCGAAAGCCACGCTGTTCTTCCTTGGATCGCGAGAACTGAAAATAGGATCGGGCGTTGGATCGAGCAATATCTCCAGTTCCGCCAACGTTAGTTTAGGCGTCGCCGTATCGAGCGTAGCCATACGTTCTGATACGTCTGAATCCAGCATCGGACGTACCAAACGCCGTGAGTTGGGGCGCGTATAGACGGCGAAAGAATCGGAAAATTGGCTAAACATTTTTTTTGGATCAGAAGGCGCATCCAGAACACGCCTTGCGCGAACAAACATTACCCAGCGAGCACCGATACTTTTGTTGTCGGGGAGAGGTGGTGGATACACCACATAGGTAGAAGCGTTAGCCAGCGCTTCATCCGGGCTGATGTCAAGCGTATGTCCAAACGGACCGAATACATCGAGCAGCACGGGGTTGCCCTTGTTTTGTTCCTCGTTCTCATACGTATTTTCCTTAAAAGCATTCGTGCCATCGCAAAGGTAATGATCGGAGAGCTTTCCCACCCGCCGCGGTACAAACCTTTGCGTATTCTCACTAATGTCCAGATTCTCAAGCGCCAGTCGGACCTCAATGCGCTCCCCGAGGCCGTATTCCCGATATGCCTCCTCGTCCAGCACAAGCAAAAACGGTGTGGTGAAGAGATCGGGGTGAGTGGAAGGCAGCGGCTCCTCGGCAAGTGTACGGGTCAAGGGAATGACACTCAGTACTTTTGGCGGTTTCACAAACTGACCACGGAAGCCCACGCAGGTCCTTCGCCAGGACTGATCCGGGAGGTCATCTCTTTCCTCACCCTTTGCCTGCTGGTTTGCAAGTGCCGGGTCAAGCACGGGCGCGTAGCGCGACCGAACGCTCAGGCGATAGCGAAGGTACGCAGCGATGTCCACGAGATCGTCCAGAGTGTCGGAGAGCAGCAGTACTGGCTTATCGGTGCCGTCACATATCTTGCTGGTGGAAACCTCTCGTGGCCACCGGTCGGATTTCTCACCTCGACTGACGAATGCCCGGTCCAGTCCGGCGATCGCCTCCCAACTTTGAGTTACGGCTTTCTTGTCTGCACCTGGCTCCAGCACGTCGCAAGGAGGACCACTCGCCAGACGCCGCCGCCTTTCATCATCACTAGGAATGTTTTCGACCAACTCATCATAGACCAGAGGACGATTGCGCCACGTCCACCGTTGACGCTCGATGGTGAATGTATCTACGAACTGAAGGTGCTTTACTTGTTTTTGGAAGGTGACATTTACAACGCCTACAACGTCCTTGTCTACGGATAGCCTGAAACCTTCATAAAGTTCGGATGCCTTCGGCAGCAAGTCGCTGGCACCTTCAACAAGTAGCATCAATGGTTTGAACGCAATGTAGTCCTTCCAGTTCTGCGAGGTGTCGAGCAGTTCCTGCATCCTTAACCCATCGAATCTACTACTGAAGTCTTCCTTCGCTACCAGTGCACAGATTTCAATACAGACGAAGCAGCCCTCAGGAACAGTTAGATCAATATTTAGCCCGCTGCAATTACACTGGTACTGGTCCTTGTACTTTCCGCCAGTGATGTTCAGCATGACAGGTTTCATCGTAAAGATGCTCTTTGTCCCATCAACTTCGAACTTAATAGGACAAACAAACGGTCCATTTCCAGCCGGATTTCCGCTCTCGTCAAAGCCCTGGACGCGGATTCCGACTGCGACCACAGCCGGATCGTGCACCGGTATTGTCTTTACGTCACAAACTGGGGGCTTGTCGCGTTCATCGATCAGGAGTGACCATGCTTTACTCAAATCAAGAAAGCGTTTCGCCTTATCTTGGTCTGCAAGTGCTAGTGCTGGCGCGCCCCATCGAACCAGAGTGAATTCATCGGTCGACGGCGGCCGCAGGGATACCTTGTAGTTGGAGACGGTGCTGCGCAGGCGCGGACTGCCGTCAGCCTGCTTTTCGCTCACCAGTAGCGCCGGCACGGCGTCCGGCTCGCGCCCTCGCGCCCTCAACCACTCCTTCGATCGTAGGGCTACACCAGTCGGAATCTGCGGCCAATGTGGGCACTCGTCAATCTCCTGTGGCGTGACGTTTATCTCACCCACCGGTACGGCACGCAGGTATTGAAATTTGCTAGGTGGCTGATTCGGATCATCTTGAGGTATCTGATCCGGTTCGATCTTGAGACTCAGTCGCCACGGCTCATCGTTGGTTCTGGCAATTTCGCTTGGAAGTCCCCCGGCCTGATCAACCAACCCGCCTTTGAACTGATACCAGTCACCATAGCGCAGCGCCAATGCGGCGCCGAGCTCCGCCATCGCACCCAAATCGCTAGCGGAATTGTCCTTGTAAGCACCAATTGACTGATAAGTGAAAGCAGGGGCAGGCGTAGCCGCAACGGAAACCTTTTCTCTGTACAGCGCCTTCAACGGAGACTCTGTTGACATTGGCGCGCCGTGATACTCGACATCGGCACGAAACACCTTGTCGCGGAACACTGGACGGATTGGCACCGGCAGCAACTCATCCCTTATCCAAAAGTCCTTCTTCTCATCGCCATATTTTTTATCAAAGACGTTCCCTTCCTCTAGTTCACCCGCGAACACGACACCACCAGTCAGCAGGTGCCAAGGCCGTGCGGAAAGATCCGCTTCAGCACTTCCGCGCCTGCCAAACAATGCAATGCCGGACAGCTCGCCGAACACCGATGTGTTCTGATCAACTCTATGCAAAAGTAACGATGAGTTGGGTTGCGCGTCTTCATGTATCAGTCGACTGCCGGGACAGCCAATCAGCAATGTCATGCCCCGGCCCGGTAGTTCCGGTTTCCCCGAGGGCTGGTCAACATAGGCGGAATCTATTTGTAGCTTGGCAAACTGCTCTGACGGCGTTTTGAAATCCTCGTCCAGAAGTTTGAGTAACTGCTCAATGCGTAGATATGGGGGTTCAATGCTGCTAAGCGCAGCGCGAACCTCCGTCCCCACCCCGACATTCGCTAGAACCGATCTAAGCCGAGAAATCCACTGTCCCACCAGTTCGTCTTTGCTTTTGTCACGCAGATTCTTCGCTGACTCTCCAATTAGCATCTTGATTTTTGTAGCAATCTGCGCGTCGACGAAATCAAGGACCACCCCGCCTGCGAGTGCTTGCTGGCGCTCGGACAACCACCGTCGTTTCTCAACGGGCGATAGTTCTGGGAGATCTTCCGAGAAGTTCCACGCCTTGACTGAATCCGGTGGCAGGCCCGCGGTGGCGTTGAATGCAATGTCGAATGCCCTGGCCAGCCATTCAGTGATCGCCGGATATCCCATCCGTCCCGCAACTTGTCCCACCATGGCGCGATCGACTGGCCCTGGAATGTTCAGACATTCGGCAATTCTGCCGATGTGGGAAACTAGCGAAGCAGATTCGAGTACCCAGAGAATATCCGGAATACTTTTTATTATGAGACGAATCTGATCGTGACTTAGGTTCAGGCGGGCACCCAACAGGCTCAGAAGCTGGTAAAGCCCACCCCCATCCTCTTTACTACCGTTGACGATTATTGTTTTCGTTTGAAGAAACAAGACAAACTCGCGGACCAGCAGCAGATCCCTGATTGCCGTTGTGACGTCAATTGGGATTGAAGGATCCTTGGGCGCCTCATCGAGTCGGAGAAACGACTGGATTAATGCCTCCGGGACCGAGCGGATTGCAGCAAACGGATCAAACACTCGTCGAAGCAACTCCTCGACATCAGCGAAGCGAGAGTCTCCGCTCGAGATGTTGATCCAGTAATTATTAAAGTCAAAGCCGCTAGCAACTGTATCGGATTCAAGTCTCTTGATATTAAAACCCGGTCCAAACGATATGACCTTCAGGGGCGGCGCTCCGTTTGTGTCGTACCCCACTTGGTAAGTGTTTGTTGAATTACCGTCTCCATCGTTAACCACCGTCGGTTCTTTCCCATCGAATTTATACACTGTGGCGCCGACTTTGATCGACAACGGGGTTATCCAGAGTATTTCATCGAACAACTGCGGAGGATTCTGGCCATCAAGCAAATGGTCCGCGGACACTTCGACATACACCGTGGCGGCAAGGCATTGCGCCACTGATCCTGGCAGCGTTGCAAGATACTGAAGTCTGGCCGGGAAATCTTTTTGCGGATCGTAGTCGTTAATGCCGGTTTTCTCCCACGGTCGGATAAGTCTCAAATCGATGTCGTTAGCGGATGACCCTTGGTACGCGTTAACAACGCGAATGCGAAGATTCTCACTGAAGTTTGAGTGTTCTGCACGGACTGACTGACCGGGGGCAACCTCCGGGCTCACTTTTGGTTCTGCCTGGTTCTTCGGAACACGCCACGCTTTCAACTCAACCTTTAGATCTAGAGGAGGATTGCTTAGTTGTGAGTCCAGAAGTTTCCAAGGCCACAAATTGTCACGCCAGTGTTCCCAGTTTTCCGCTGGCTGTTCATCATAACCAGCCGCAATCTGGACAGCGAACCATCTACTAGTCCCCTTTATTGGCAGTTTTCGAGGTCCAACCGGCAATATCGTCACGGCTACTCTGAGTTCCGATACCATTCGTCCCCCTATCACCAAGCGAGATTGTCAAAATGAGCCTTTAACAGTTTCTTGGGCTCGACACCGTTAGCGCGTCTGGCTGCAGATTTCAGAGGCATGGTGATCGGATTGTTAACCTTCAGCGTAAAGCACCAACAGATCTTGATGGACACGCTGAGTCTGCCGTAGCCGGTCATGGCGCCCTCGCGGTACTCTGTACGCAGCACCAGGCGAACGTAAGCGGAGGCAATCGCGACAATGTTGAACTCGCCCCAGATGAGCAATCCCACCGATATCGCAACGTCGCCATTCCGGTTTGACGGAGCCTGGTAGAAATCCAACCCTGCGGTAAACAGGATTCCAGCTGAGCCACCCGCAAACCCAAAGTTAACAGCAATGAACGCCCCAGCGGAAATACCGATTGATACCCTCGTTTCGAACACGTCTGGTGGTTTGTAGCTGACGTCGACGCCAAACCAGCCACCACCACCGAGAAAAAGAATGGCAAGACCGAACGGTCGATCCGGACGACTTATCCAAAGTCCCGTGCGGATCTCAAAGCCACCCATCACCAGAAGATCGAAATGTGTGTACAGCGTCACTCCGGTCAGCGTAAATGCTCCGGTACCGATATCCGGAAGCGGCACACTGTACTCTGCGCTTACGCCACCCGGCAGTAATGGCGTAATGGTCAGACCGTCGTTACTCGGGAAAAAGGACTTGATTGCGTCGGCAACGAACTGCAGGGCTGGCGCCAGCTGCAAATCTTTTGACTTAAAATCGAAGCGCAGACCACCGCGACCATCGTAGTACAATCCTGCTTTCTGTAGCGTCAAGAGAGGTTCATTGTTCAGGCTAACGATCCAGTCTCCTATAAGTGTGGCAGTTGTGTTCTGCGCGATGGCGCCGGTTTTGTCTGCTTCAAAGCGGCTGTTAGCCTTGAAGTACGGCTCACGCACACTGACGGCAACTGGGGACAGCGTAAAGAGATCGGGACTGTCCTCAAACTTCTTGTCAATGGCTACCTCAGACCATGCCGAGAGTCGCTGCTTGTCGAACCCATGTTTCAGCTTAAGCCATTCGTATTCGCCGAAAGGATCCTCTGGAATTCTGAAGTCGCCGAACAAATCGCTGAGCTTCAGACCGGCGAAATCCGGAAACAGCTTGTTCAAATCGAAGTTCTTCAGCTGCGCAATAACGCGGTCGCGTACCTGATCGAAGGGTACCTGCGCCGACAAGGAATTCAGGACGTCCTTGCCAAGCTCGTTAAACATGGCAGCAGAAGGTGTTACGCCCAAAGCATCCTTTGCTGCTTCGTAGTAGTAACCCACCCACTCGCGCGTGCATTCCATCGTGTCGGTCACGGGACCTTCGGCCAGCGTGCGCACCATTTCCAACGCACTCTCGCGAACCCCTTCCACAGCGTCACCAACTTCGTTAACAACCGCCTGTTCAATCTGCTCACTGACTGACTGTAATGCGAGCTCCACGTCATGCGTCAGATCACGGGCGAGTTCGGCCAGCTCTCGCACGGTCTTGCCAGTATCAAGGACTTCGGCGAAATCATTCCACGCTTTTTTAAGCGCATCAATTCTTCCGCTAATGCTGTCAACATCAAAAGTGGCAGCAATTGAATCGAACGGAATGTTCTTCGTTAGATTGTCAACTTCCAACACTGCCAACTTGCTAAGATCATCGATCTGCTTGCGACCGCTTTCCAGGAAATCGCTTGCGGGTGTAGCAATGCTCGCAATATCGTCAAGCTTGAGTTTCTCAATCTCGTCTAGAAGTTTCTTCCGCGAAGTCGTAATTTTTGCAATGACAGCCTCTCGACCGTTTACCCATGATTCCAATTTGCTTGTCGCCTCAACCATCTTCGACGTCACAACAGAAAACACGCTTTTCAGTAGTGTATCGGTCGATTCGAAAAACTCGGCACTCAATAAATTGTTTAACGCATTCCAGTTCGGTGTGCCGAGATCAAAAGGCGGAACAAGCTCAGCCGTCTCCTCAACCCACTCGGCGAAAGATTCAAATACTGCCTCAATGGCTTCCGCAACCAGTACAACGGCGCCATCCGATTTGACATCACCCATCCACGGTCCCAGCTGATCCTTCGCCATGCGGCCGCTGCCCTTGCCAAGATCCCGTGCGCGGATCGCCGCCGCGTGCATGGCGTCGATCAATTCACGATAGAGATTCACGGCGTCGTGCGTGTGATCCTCATATCTGGTCTGAATTTCTTTGAACAGGCGACTCCATCCTGCCTGCACTGACTTCAACCAGGTTTTGCACTCGCGCTTGCAATGGTCCTCGGCTGAAACAATGAGTTCGACGACGCGCTCCGGCAGAAACGCAAGACCTTCTGCCCGGCTTATTGCCTGCTGAAAGACTGATTCTACGGCGGCACGCAAACGGTTCTTGATTTCGTCAAGCAGCAGATCGTTCGATTTGATGTCGGCAATCCTTTTTTGGGATTGCTCTTTGGCGGCGTCGATCGCATCGGCAAGCTGCACCTTCCATTGCTCAGCTATTTTGTCCAGTTCTGGTTTGGCTGCGTTATACCAGCTTTCTTGAATCTCCTTCCAATTAGGTAGAAGCTTTTCTAGCTCCTCCTTGTTATCTGCTAGATTTGTTATGGTTTTTTCAAACGTGTTGGCATCTCGCAGAATATTGCGAACATTCTCAACAAGCCCACTCACCTCCATTGGTAGCTTTGAGCCGTCAGAAATCGCGAGATGCTCCAGGTGTTGAGCAATCTCGCGGATACTTTCTGTTGTGACTGTCTGATTCTTTGCAATTTCTGTTGCGCATTTGGTGTCAATGTTGCCACGCGGTCCCGGTGGTTGCCCGCGCGCAAGTGCGACATTGCGTATCCGCGCCTCAAGACCATCGCCAGGACGGCCATGCCGCAGATTCACTGCTTCCTCCGCTGGGGCAACGTCCACCGTGAAGCGCCGCTGCCCAAAATCATACATCTGTGCGTCAGGCTGTTGGCGGGATCCCTGAAATGCGGGAAGATAACTTAGGCCGCCAGGCACCTGCGGACGATGCGTAACGGAGAAATCAATATCAGGGCGCGGTGACCACGCATCCGGGTTGCCGCCATCTCCCTTGCGTGTTGATGAAAAGAACAACAGGCGCTCAGGAGTAAGTACCTTGCTGTTGATTTTCCCCTCGCCCTTCTCTGGTGCTCTAGCGAATTCCAGAGAGATATTCGGGAGCGGATAGTAGGTTTCCTCGCTGGAATCCAGCGGGCCATGAAGCGGAATCGTCCACCCGTCGGTAACGTCTCGCCCCCAGCTGGATTTCACAGGGATAACGGTCGTTTCAAAAAAACAGCCGATGAGCGGACCACCGGGTGTCGGACGATCTACAGGAAAATCTGGATACGTGCGTCGTTGCTGGGTTATTTCGATGTACTCTTTAACCTTGCGCAGCGCTGCAAGCCCATTATACTCGGGTTGGTCATTTACATATCGTGGAACCCTGCGCGTCGAACGCTCGTAGACGATCACGTGTCGCGCGTGATTCCAGAGCATGGCGATGCGCCCCACCCGAACCAAAGTCAGGGAGTTGAGTCGACCATCCTTTGTATCGGTAATGATGAGAGTACGTCCCTCGTCAAATGCCGCCTGTTGCGCACCAGTTCCGCCGAATGTGCCAAACGTAAGGCCGGTTACATGGCCTTGTGATTCTCCTGGCGAACTCTTGTCCGGATTGCTATGGGCCGCCTGGTATATATTTCTGGATTCGAATGCGAAATCCACTCCACCGCGAAGGGGAAGCCGTTTTTCGCCATCCGGTTTATTGGTTGCATACTTCTCAAGCTGGAATGGATCAGCGGTCTGACGAGTCGTCCGCCAATCAAAATTCACATCGTCATTGATGACGAGACTGCGACGGTCAGACCAATCGCGGAAGACGGGCCATTGAACTGATCTGTAGTGGAGACTGCCTATCCATTTTGCGAGCTTCCTCGCATACGACGTTCTCAAGTCTTTCTCTGGATCTATGCCGCCGTCTAGGCTCTGCTCCCAATAGGCAAGCAGTTCGCTCGCAAACGGAATCCGGCCCAGTAAAGCTGCCTGCTCAGCGAGCCTGAGCTTCGGAAACTTCTTGTCATCGATGCGGAGCCGAGTCGTCAATCCATACAACAACTCGAACTCTGCAGCCGTCAGCTGTACCCCGACAACGCCTTCACGGCGATCAAGCAATCGCCGCAAGCTCCACGGCGACGGTGCCCTCGCGGTAGCAATATCGGTTCTGTCCACGGACAATAACGTGGTGGGGCTCAGTCGGAAATCAAAGGTCTTATCCTTGAGCGGGACCGTGACCCGCTCATTTTCGCCTGGAAGCAGAATAGTCAGATTGCCCTTGATCATCTCCTCGCCGATGGACTGCGGCGGAAATACGATGGTCATCCTGCCTGTTTCTGACTTGAACTCCCAGCCAGGCAGGGACCCTGGCTCGTCAACATAGGAGGCAATAAGGTCGTCGCGATTCGCAACGACCTCAGTGTCAGCGATAATGCGCGCGACGGTCAGCGGTCCGGGATCGATGACTACAACGTCGACGCCGAGATTCAGCTTATCTTTGGCCGCCCTGAGCTGCATTTCCAAGCGTCTAGACTGCCCATGTCCTGCACGTTCGAAGGCCTGCAGTTTTACTCGCGGAGCATTGCGTGCGTCGATTGGTAGTGGAATGACGATTGAGCGCTCCCGCTGCAACCATCGTTCTTCAGTCTCGAACCCTCGCTCAGCCGCTTCGCCCATCGAAATGGGTTTGTCGCATTCAAATTCCCAGACTAACCGCACCTCGAGAGGTGGCTGACCGAGATTTTGACGAGCAGATCCGAACTGGACGCTGACGTCTGCCTCCGCGCCGCTACCTGCATCTATGTTAGCCAGTAGAACGCCGCCCAACAGCAGATCGGAACGAGGCGAAACATCGACATTGGACAGCTTGAATTTTGCCAGCCACTGAGATGGTTGGTCGCTCGCTGCATTGCTCAGAGGTTTGTAACCAGGAGTATCAACGTTGGCACTGACTACCAGCGGGTCCCCTAAAGTTGTTACAGCATTTCCAAGCGCAAACCGGCATTGGACATGCCCGTCTAACCCCATTTCAACAAGCTTGGCATCCCATGACCAATTCTGACTGCTTTGGCCGGACTTTCGTTTAATTTGTGCCACCGACGCTTGCTTCCTTAGCAGCATAAACCGGAGAATAAAGTCAGAGTTATTGCTGGATTCGGGGACCATTTCCGTCGGGAATAGTCCGAACGTATTGCGAGTGCGAAGCGCCTGAAGTCCGAGGTCATAATGACGGGTCAACGGTTGCCACAGGTTGCGTAGGCTGAGTGCCCTTCGTTCTTTAATATCGCCTACCGGCAAAGCGTATAGATCAAGCAACCACGAGTACGCACCTTCATCTGCGGACAATGCCGCGCATCCCATCGATAGCTTTTGCTGCTTGCTCCATTCGAGTACTGGCGAATGCAAGTCCGATCTTTCATCAATTCGCAGCCACGCTTCATTGAAGTAGAGCTGTTTAGAGACAGAGTCAAAGGAGACTGGTTTCGTCCTCATCACTGGTCGTCTGTCTCGACTCGCGTTCTGGCTTTCAAACGAAAGATTGAACGACCAATGGGCCTGCTCATATTCACGGGGCTTCAGTCCCCGAATAGGTCCACCCTGGATTTGCCCAATTGAGTCCGGGACATTTCCAGTCCCCGGCTGGAAGAGCGTTGGCTCTAGTGCCTGTCCGAGAAACAAATCGACAGTCAGAAACTTTTGTTCCGCGTTTCCCTCGAATCTAACAAGCGGCGTGAATTGCGGGGTCGGAAGGCTCGAGCATTGGCCACACCATTGGCCATACGGCAATAATTGATTCTTCTTGAAATACAGATAGTACGGATCATTCGCTTGCTCACCCAGACTGATGGCAAGCTCAAAACATATCCCAAGAGAACCTGGAGTTAGAGGATTGGGATGAATGAAAGCGATGAGCGCTTTCTTGCCACGGAATAGCTCAATCTTTTCGGTAGATGTACTTCTGTAGTCCCCTTCCTCTACCTGAAGCGTCGCGTTCTTGCTTGCATCGTCGGGGGCATTGGATGCATTTGGGTCGACCACAAAGTGCAATCGCGGCCCTTTTTCGCCATCGGATATCGTTACATGATCAAACCCCGTTATCCTCCGAGTAGTCCCGTCGCTCTCGTCGGAAAGCGCCCCCGTCACTGTGAGAAAGTTACCAATCTGAAACGTAGCCATACGTTTCCTTCCCGGCCTAGTCAGTAGACCTTTTCCAGCGCCCCGTCTTCTTTCTTAATGGCCCACATCTGCCCCGTCGGATCTATCGCTCCTAATCCGCGGTCAGTCGGAATGATTCTTCGCCTGCTGGGACAGTCCTTTACAATGGCGCCCTTCTTGGCATACCAGAGCGGACTCTGACACTTTGATTTTTTGAATGCTTCGCTGTTGGCATGCTGCCATGCATCTAGCACTGCCTTTGCAGGCCCCGCACATACTTTCGCAAGGGACTTTTCACCTCCAGCACCAGCTGCAAGGTTGCGCCAGAATCTGTCCGCAAAGGATTCACTTTGGTTGTCACGCGGCATGCTCTGAGACCCGTACCATCCGAGAACAACGGGTGAGGCGCCACTCGCCGCCTTTACCCACGATTGCCACTTCTTTGCATATTCGCTAACGCCGTTGCACCCCATGATTAGAATGAGGTGACATGATTTTAGGGCTGTGGACATGTCGAACGGCCCCGCAAGTACACGTACACTACCAGCGGCAGAGTAGCCCTTTACGATCAGCATCGGTTTACCTTCTTGGGTGATGAAGGGTAGAAATGCTGTGTAAGGCCCAATGTTTCCCTGCGCTCCCCAGAACAGTGGCCACACATCATCACGCTCAGCTCTCTGTGAATGGTGCCCAGCGACGACGAGGCATTCGATGTTCGAACTAAGCACTGCCGTAAGCCAATATTCAAACGGCGTTGCCTCTTTTCCAGCGTAGTTCTTTGGCACCCGGAAAGGTGGCCGGCTCCAGGCATTCAGTCCAACCTGATTGAAAGAGTAAACAGGATTCGAACTGGGATCAGAATTTGGCCACAGCTCCAATCCAGACGCCGGAAGGTTAGGCTGCTCTAGTAACGTCTCATCGAACGCTTTGACCGCCGCGGCCGTGGCCATTGCATCATGATCGATGAAGCCGTTCTTGATCGCCTCATTGACAAACAAATGATCCTCGGCGAAGAGGGAGTTCTTGTCGTGCGTGCTGGTGACGTGGCACGAAAGAATAAGAAGTTGACGCGGAGATGCTGCCGGCATGCTCCTCTCCCTGGTTCTTGTTTTGCGTGGCCGGCTAGCGCTTTTGAGCAAACCCCTGGCGCCCCTCGAGAACCGCACCACCCTCACTCAGATTATTGACAACGTTCAGTTTGAGTATAGACACAACTTTGCAAGTTTTCTCTGCAATTCTTTATTGAAGACTTGCAGGAAGTCTATTTTAACATTGTCAGTTAACTGTAATCCGTAACTAAATAATTCGATGGGGTATTTTTTTAAGTGGATTAGAACTACAGATCAGCCTGGATACAGTCATCCAGGAATTGGACTTTCCCTTGCTCCCTTTATTTGGCGGATGCGGTTCTGGGAGATTTGCTCGTCAACGAAGTCAATGTCATTGTTCTTGCGGTATTGCTGCTCACGAACGCCAGAGCGACTATCAGCTTGGCCGGGTATTTTCATCAAGCGGATATGTCATAGACATGTCCGCTTATTTCAGGCGCTAGGGCGCAACAGGAGGCTCTATGATTGACGAAGACGCTCCATCCCGCGACGTGCTCTGGAAGATGTATCAGGAGCACTGCACTCAAGGTAGGCATCACGAGACTCAGCGCTCTACGGTGATAAGTGCAGTGATGGCGATCTCTGCGGCTGTGGTTGGTATTGTTACATTCGACAGAACGATTGCCGCTCCGGCCGATCTCCCGCTTGCGTTTTTGCTTGTCGTGCTGGGTTTGTTCGGGGCCGGCTTCGCTATGAAGCACTACGAGCGATTTAACCTTCACATGGAACGAGCGCGTCGTCATCGAGACGCACTGGACGCGTTGCTGCCGGGTCAACCGCTACGACGACTGAAGCAAGCGGCAGATTTGGCGCATGAATCAAACTTTCCGCGCATGCACAAATGGCGCCTCCACTACTGGTGGTTGACCCTCAATCTCATCGTCACCCTTGTGGGTGTTACACTTTTGGTGATCGCAATATGGTTTCCAATCAAAGTCGCGCCCTAAGGACACAATAGATTTGGGCGTGCGCAAGAAGGACGCGTTCCCCTCGATGTGAACATATGCCGCTTATACTAGAGACCATAGAATGAACGTCGTCGTCAACCTTGAGCAGATAAAAAATAACATCGCAGAGTTGGAGCGAGGAAGAAGAGCAGCGGGTAAAGAGCGAGAGGAGTACTGGGCACTGATCAAGCGTGGAATCTGCTTCTTGCCATACGACACTCAAATGGGACTCTCATTCGCGCCGTCAAGATTTATTGGATACATCGACAACAGGCTAGCAACTCATGCAAGTAATCCAGATAGAGATGGGCGCGTCACGAACGACGCCATAGATTAGGTGCGGGAAAGTCCATAGTCCAGTTCTAAGCTGTCGTCGACAAGTGGGGGGACGTCATAATTTGCATCCGGCTGCGATACCGACGTGTTAGCTAAGCGGAGTCGCGGGCACACCACCAAGCGCGTCCACATGCTCAATCTTGATACTTCCGTTTGGAGCAGCAACTGCAGACGATCCGTAGGCGACAACACCAATGACTTTGCCATTACTGTCCAGCAGTGGCCCGCCACTATTGCCTGAGTAGATGTTCGCTCCCGCCAACAGATACCCAACAGCACTAATGGTCTTTATTTGTGACAGTACTGTTGGAACAACTGAAAGGTCTTCCGCTAAAGTCTTCCACAACGGATACCCGACAACGAAAATTGGGTCCCCAATAGATGGCGAATCGACCGCACGGGTCAAGGCTCCACGATAAGTGACGGGGCTCTCGACGATCGCCAAATCAAGTCCAGTAAGTGCGCGGATCCCGGTGACCGGGAAAACATCAGTCGGTACGCTTGCTCTTATTAGTTCCCAAGATCCAATCTTCAAGTCATCTTGTTCGCTGTCGAAATTGTGGCTGCAAGACACGATTCCAACTCCATCCAAGGTGAACGCAGTTCCTGTAAACATAACGTCGCCATCCGCGTCCTTAGCGCGCACGATCCATAAGCTCTCCCGAAGGAACGAAACGTGGGCAGGCCTGGCAGAACGTCCCCAAACAACAACTCCAAACCTTCGAAGCGAAATAAGTGCGTGAGCGCGCAGGGCGTAGCGAACATAGACAGGATCGTCGCTTCCCTTCACCATTTTCAGGTACGCCAACTTCCCTTTGAGATGGCGATTAAGGGATGGACTCATTCTTTTGCGCTGCTTGTCGTCAAAAATCTCTCTAAAACTTCGGTCTGCTGCCACTACCCCATTAACCTCAATATCGTGAATCGCAGCTCTTAGATTGTGCACATACTCCCGCCTAACATTGACCTTTGTATTCACGACCAGTCCAGTGACTTCTTGCCGCTCATGGCTTTGGCGCAGGTGCACTTTCGACAGGTTTACCATGAAGTCATGGGTAGCGATGATCTTCATAAGCTCCTCGCCAAGTTCCACCGGTTTCGTTGAACCAAGAATAGGGGGTGGAAGCTGATGCTGTCGGGTCGAGAATGAAAGATCGTCAGCGTAACGACTATAGCGACATCCGCATCGGTGTGCTAATCGATCAAGATCGCGGTCGAGTCCGCGACAAATAAGATTGGCAACAATCGGAGATGTCGGGGCGCCCTGTGGCAGCTTCTGTTGAAAACAACAAAGCTGCGCCAACATAGAAGCAATGGGTAGGGGAAACCCGAACGGCCGCTTACAGAACATGCCGCGGACGCGGCCAAAGTGGATCGACGGAAAGAAATCTTCGAGGTCGAGATTTAGAATGACCTGTGAATCCAAATGCGTTTCTGCATTTGTGACAACACTCCTCCCACGAGAAAAGCCATGGCACGGCTTCTTGGGCGGAGTCAATTCTGAAATGTAACTCAGCAACTTCCGCTGGAATGAAAGCACCAAAGGGGGCGGTACCGCAATAACTCTAGCACCCCCAGATGACTTTTGAATCTGGAAAGTGTGGTACCTAGGTCGCTTAGACGAGTAAAGTTGAAAATATAGGCACTTTACCGATGTACCGAAAAAATTTGCCAACTCTATCGGGGAGACAATACTAGTAAATGCTTTAAGCTTTGCAGCTTCAGGCTTCGCATAGACCATGAGTAGTCACCTACTTCCATGCAAGAGCCCCCGCGCACCGATTTTCTCTTTGCAAGAACGTCACACCAGGATTACATGATGGCAGCGAGTAGCTTGTTTTCTGCCACCTTGAATTACGAAAGGTCGCGGTTGCTACGACCAACGTTAAATCAGCGGTGCGCGGAGGCACGACTACTTTATGCGACTAACAGGGGCTTCTCAAGTCCCTACCAATTCTGAGATTCTCCAAGGCGCAGTTTTCGCGCGACGGCGTCGGCGATTGCATCGACATCCGTCATGGGCGTTCCGCTCTGCTCGGCGAGACCACGGATCAATTCCCGCTGGCGATGGTCCGCCACCTGGCCGTAGCTCAGCAACGTCGTCAGGACCTGCTCATGGCCCAGGTTCTGACTCCAGGCTTTCATCTCCTCCGGATTCCGGCACCGCTGCTGTCCAAGCTGTACCAGCGTGTTGCGAATGCTGTGAGGGTTGAAGTACGGCACGCCGGCACCCGCACAGGCCGCCTTAAAGATGTCCCGGATTGCCGTCGCCGTGGACCAGTGCTCCCTAGCGAGCCCGGCAACATGGAACTGACCGTTGGCGTCAATCTCCATACGACACTTTGGAAATAACGGATCGTCATTCCCCCAGAGTAAGTCCTGCCGCAGGTGCGTGACCCAGTCAATCAGAATCTGCTCAATATCCTCACCCACCGGGAAGAATGTAGTGGTAAATGTCTTGCTAAACTTCGTCCGGACCTCACGCGCGTCCTGGTGGACGCTGTGCGTATTCAGATTCACATGCTTCAATTTTATCGATGCAATGGCGCCATCCCGGGCTCCGGTCAATAACGCGAATGCCATCACCGCGCGATCGCGCTTCTCGATGGCCGTACCGGCGGGCATCGACCCGATTACGTGCCTCACCTGCTCCAGGGTGGGAACCACCATTTCCCGGCGGGCCCGGGCGATCCGGGCGTCTTTCTCGGAAATATTGAAGTAGTCGGCATCCGTGTAGCGAATCCGGGATTTGAAGCCCGGTTGGTCTGCAAGCCACAGAAAGAATCGCCTGAGATGGGTAAGGGTCCCGTCGACCGTCGATTTGCTCAGCTTCAGGCCCGGTCGGCTGCTGTCCTGGTCCGCCAAGTGGCGCTTAAACGCGATCGCCTGCTCGATGTGGAACCTAGAAAAATCGCAGAATTTGGTATCGTTCTCAAATCGACTGATGGCCTTTGCGGACGCATCGATTGTCTGTTCACTGTAGCGCCGGGCTTCCTTCAAATACGAAAAATAGCGATGCTTGATCCGGTCATTTTTGGGGTTGTGTGCTGACATTCAGTGATGCTCCTATCGGAAGTCACAATTTACGGAAGGGCTCTCGCTCTGCCCTATACGTTCTATTGCCTTCGATCCCGTGACGTCCAATGAGCTGCAAATCGAATATAGTTTTGCTGTGCTGACCTTCCGGTACATCCAGCATTCGCAGGTCGGGCAGAGACCAATCAGGTCACCAGTGGTTGCGTTGATGGCCTGGAATTCCACCATGTCCCCGGCTGGTCGCTGGGGCTTCCTGCATCGGACGCAATAGAGCTCACCGGGAGCACATGGCCGCTTTCGAGCTTTGCGCTGAAGCTGGAGAAAGGCCCTCAATTCGCTTCCCAGAATCAGGAAGGGGCGCGTGCCGTCGGTGGTCTTTAGGCCCTGCTTGATCCAATTCCGGACAGTGTTTTTGTGTACACGGTAGAGTCGAGCGACCTCATCTACGGTGTAAGTACGGATTGCTTTCGCGAGCCGAGGGTTATAGCTCGCCATTACGGTTCCCTGGACTCGCAATGCTGCGTTTCATTGACAATCATGATGTCGAGCCGCATCTGACTACTTATTAGTCTTGGCTCGGCTGGCGGCAATACACTCTGCCAGCCAGGCATCGATTTCTGCCTCCACCCAGGCAACGGCACGGGCACCAAGACTCACCGGCTTGGGAAAGGTGCCCTGCGAAACACGCAGATAGATGGTGGAACGCGAAAGCCCAGTACGGGCCTTTACTGCAGGAAGTCGAAGGAAGTTGCTAGTCATGTGTGCGCCTCCTTAGGCGTCGTTGAACATGACTAACGATTGTTATCTCACAACTCGCCTAGCGCACCGCAGTTGCGGTGTCTGCGACCGCAGTTGCGGTAATCAGTCTGCGTTGAATCCGCGCTTCGCTTGTGCGAATTTTTCTTCGAGCGTTCTCTTGGATATTCCTGATTTGCCTTGGTAGTGTGCTAAGAGCGCTTCAATGATCGCAGCCTGACTTTCATAGACGGACTGCGGCTTTCCAGCAGGTGTCTTTCCCAACATGAGACCAAGCAATCCTGCCAATACGTTGAGAAGCGTTTGCCGCTCACGCGATCCAGTCTCCTGGCCCGTCGCCTGTTCTCCCTGCGCCACGCTAGCCTCGAATGCTTCGATGTCAGCGCGCCGAATAACTAACTCCGCAGCGTCCGGAAACACTCCACTCGGGTGGTAGGACGGCTTCAACTTCTTAACAGTGCCGTCTGGTGCCTGGTATTCGCCGCCGGGATTGTGCTCCAGGATTCGCCACATTGTTCCCTCGGCATCCGACACGAAAAAGCCATCCAATGTGATCAACTCGCCGCCTGTATTGGTAAGAAGCGAGTGCACCCAATCCTTCAAGGCTCCGCACTCGTCGAGTTCGAGCCGATATACCCCCTCAATATACTCAACCATCTGATTTTCATGGATCGATCCCCAACTGAGGCTCGCGTAGGGCCTAAGCGCATCACCGTCTATTGCCCCCACATGGGTGCGATAGGCATAGTCGCCATGCCAAATCACGGGCCCGATGTAGTCACGCGGACACTCGTCCTGTTTGATAATCGGCGGCATCAAGTGATGAAGGAAACATCTTTTCGCAACTTCCTCGGCCGGCACATGTCGAGCAAACCACGACATGGGCAAATGTCCCTCGATTACCAGTTGGACTACATCGTCTCGGCTAACCGGTTCGTCCAGCCCACTGCTGAGACGCCTGGCAGCATCTTCCAGTGAAAACCACTCCTTCAACTTGTAGAGTTTGCTCATTGCACCTTAAGGGGATGACAGGCTGCGCTTGGCCTCTGCGAATTTCTCTTCAAGCGTGCGCGCTGCGATGCCGGTCTTACCCGAGTAGTTGCCGAGCAGCGCGGAAATGACTGCTGCCTGACTGTCAAAGCTTGAATACGACTTGCCAGCAGGTGACTTACCGAGCATCAAACCCAACAGCGCGCCAATGATGTTGAGGTACGTCGTTTCCGCCCTTTCACCAGGTGTGGTCATCTTCTCCACAGCAGAGCGCAGTCCCGCCACCTCCGATTCCATTTGTTCCTTCTCGTCGCTAGTTTTGCGGATTCGCTCATTCGCCTGGTCCAATGCCTGAGCCTTCGCATCATGTGCCGCCTTGAGCACCCGATAGGTATCCGCATTGATCGCGGAATGGGTATTACGTTCAACCTCATCGAAAAGAAAGGCTGGCTTGCTGGCCGGAAATGCCTGTGCAATCCATGTCTTAAGTACTTCTCGCGATACCGTGCGGCGCTCCGGAGCCACATGCTCCCCGGGCTGAACCTTCTTCCCGTCCCGGCGGCATTCGAGTGCGCCAGCCTCGATGGCATCGTGCATCGCCCGGCAGCGCGGCTCGATGCATGGCGTTGTCGGATGCGAGTAAATGGCACGAGCAGTTTGGGTGCATTGGGCGAGGATCGTATCGACCCTGTCCGGCGGGACTCCACACCAAAGCGCAGCTGCCACCTGGATATGGTAATGGGTGTGGTAAGCGCGGACATCCGCGCAGTCATCGGCCTCCCAAGGCTGTGTCATGAGCCCCCCTTAATATGCTTCAGCGCTTCCTGCCATTAAGATACAATTAGGTCCGGGATTACAAAAATAAGATGGCAATCAAGAAATCAGAACTGTACTCATCTATATGGGCTAGCTGCGACGAGCTGCGCGGCGGCATGGACGCGAGCCAGTACAAGGACTACGTCCTGGTCCTGCTGTTCAATAAATACGTCTCTGACAAGTACGCCGACTCGAACGACTTCGCGCCGCCTGTGGTCATCCCAAAGGGCACGAGCTTCAAGGACATGGTTGCGCTCAAGGGCAACAGTTATATCGGCAACCTGATCAACACGTGGGTTAGCTAGCCCCGCGCCTACGGCAACGACTGAGACTGGGTTAGACGATACGAGCGTCTATCGTACATTGTCCTAGTAGACTCAGCGTCAATTGACTTGCATTGCCGCCGCTACTGCCAAAACTTCACCGGACGAGTGGCTTCTACTGCTAGGTTCTCGCCGTGCCACGGCGCTTCCTCCCGAGTCGCCCGACATCTCCCTCCGTTGCCAACTCGTCAATGTACTGGAAGTCCTGCTTCATCTCATTTCATTGCAGATCCCCGGGAGCTTCAGCCACGGTTCAAATATCGGATCCGCCTAGGTTTCCGTTAGCGCGTCGAAATCTACGAGCGGCAGCGCATTCTGGATGACAAGATCGCGGCAACGAATTGGGTTCGGAGCTTGCCGGAAAAACCGGTGAAGCTTGGATTTGGGACCAATTTGGGCCGCGGTTTCGGGATATGCTCGGCGGCAAAAAGACCTGTAGAATCTCAATTGGGCCAAGGCCTACAGGAACATGAATGGAGGCCAAGCGGGCGGAGCTTTGGCGGCACGACCTAAAGGGAGAAACAGCCAGTTAGGACCAACGACGTCGAAACTTTCTATCGCACCTATCGGGCAGCAAACCAGAACTACCTGCAGGACACATTCAAGTGTGCCGAGGAAACCGTAGCCGCCCTCCTCTATACGTCAACGAGCTCCGACCAAGCGGGAATGCTTCTGGGCAAGGTGCTACTCTGGACCGCATTCGCTCCATGAGCATGGTGAAATCAAAACAGCGCGTCGCCGACCACGGCGAGGTATTCACGCCCGCTTGGATGGTCGAGGCGATGCTCGACCTCGTCAAAGACGAGTCTGAGCGCATTGACTCCCGCTTTCTGGAGCCGGCGTGCGGGAGCGGGCACTTCCTTATTCCGGTCCTGCGACGCAAGCTTGCCGCCGTGGAGCATAAGTTTGGGAAATCCGATTTTGAGAAGCGTCACTATGCGCTGTTAGCGCTGATGTGCATCTACGGCATCGAGCTGTTGTCTGACAACATCGCCGAATGCCGCGCCAATGTGCTGGAGATCCTCGCGGCATACCTGAACCTGAATGAATCGGATGAACTATTTCGCGCCGCCTCCTATGTGCTGACGCAAAATCTCGTGCAGGGTGACGCGCTGACGATGCGTACCCACGATCGCCAGTCTATTACCTTTGCGGAATGGGGCTATCTTGGGAAGGGTAAATTTCAGCGGCGCGACTTTCGCCTCGACGTTCTAACCGGATCGTCTGCCTTCAGGGCTGAAGGTTCGCTCGTTGCCCACCTCGGCAAGCACGAAATCTTCATGCCAGCCAAGACCTACCCGCCGATGACGGTGAAGGAGTTAGCTATAGCTACTCAGGAGGCCATCCGATGACCGGACAAGCCCACTTTTCATTGCGCGGGCGCAACCCGGACGTGCTTACGTGCATCGCGAACCTCTCCAACGACGAGGTGTTCACCCCGCCGGAGTTCGCCAACCGGATGCTGGACATGCTGGCCGACGCGTGGGCGGCGAACAACAAGGGCGAAAATATCTGGGCCGACAAGACGGTGAAGTTTCTCGATCCCTGCACAAAATCCGGCGTGTTCCTGCGCGAGATCACCAGCCGCCTCACCAAGGGGCTGGAGAAGGAGATTCCGAATCTGGAAAAGCGCGTGGACCACATCCTGACCCGGCAGGTGTTCGGCATCGGCATCACGCAAATCACCAGCCTGCTCGCGCGGCGCAGCGTGTATTGCTCGAAGCACGCCACGGGCAAACACTCCATCGCTAAATCCTTCACCAGCGACGATGGCAACATCTGGTTCAAGCGCCTCAAACACACTTGGGATGGCGACAAGTGCCAGTATTGCGGCGCGGGCAAATCCGTTTTCGACCGGGCGGCGGGACTGGAAACCCACGCCTACGCGTTCATTCACACCGACAATATCAAGACTCGGCTCGCCGAGATTTTTGGAGCCAACATGCAATTCGACGTCATCATTGGAAATCCACCGTATCAACTAGACGACGGTGGCTTCGGAACGAGCGCCGCGCCAATTTACCAGCTCTTTGTCGAGCAAGCCCTGGCGCTTGAACCACGTTACGCTGTATTCGTAACGCCGTCGCGATGGATGGCCGGCGGCAAAAACCTCGACAAATATCGGCAGAGAATGCTTTCCGATAAACGCCTTCGGAAAATCGTCGACTACCCGAAGCTCTACGAGGGATTTCCGGGAGTTAAGATTCGTGGAGGCATCTCCTATTTTCTTTGGGAGCGCGACTCAAAAGGGCCGTGCGCTGTGCAGACCATCTGGGATGGGCAGCCGACCGGCCCAACCGTCGAACGTCACCTTGATACTTACGACATTCTTGTTCGGCGCAATGAAGCCGTGCCGATTTTGGAAAAGGTTAGAGCGAAGAGAGAGCCGACACTTGATGCGAGAGTGTCTAGCCAGAAACCATTCGGCCTCCGGACTTTTTTTCATGGCAAGCCGGATCCTAAGCGTCTCAAGAATCCCGTTAAGCTCTTCGGATCACAGAAGGTCAGTTGGGTCGAGCGATCGGAGATTCCCACCAATGCCGAGTGGATCGACAAGTGGAAGGTCCTGATGACTCGAGTGCAGGGCACAAGCGCTGCAGTCGAGACTAAGTTCCTCAGCAAACCCATCGTCGCTGAACCTGGAACGGCCTGCACTGAGAGCTATATCGTCGCGGGCATCTTCGACAATGAATCCGAAGCGGCGAACTATGCGAAGTATCTCCGCACCCGCTTTGCTCGATTCCTTGTATCGCTTCGCAAACCCACGCAAGACGCTGCGCGCGGAGTCTATGGCTTCATTCCAGACCTCTCGCTCAAACAGAAGTGGACCGACGCCAAGCTCTACAAGCGTTACGGGCTGACCAAGGACGAGATCGATTTCGTCGAATCCCAAGTCGCCGAGCATGACGATGACGCAAACGAGGCGATTCCCGACGACGATGAGTAAGACCATTGAAGAAATCCTCGCGCCGAAGCCGGAGGCGCGTCCGCGCATCTACGCCTACTCGATTGACGACAAGGCGCACGCGGGACTTCTCAAGGTGGGCCAGACCACGCGCGATGTGAAGCAGCGAGTCGCCGAGCAGCTTAAAACTGCAGCGATCAAGAACTACAAGATTGAGTTGAACGAACCCGCCGAACGCGACGACGGCACGATCTTCACCGACCACGACGTGCGTGCAGCGCTCGTCAAGAAAAAGTATAAGAATACAGAATTGGAATGGATGCGCTGCACAATCAAGGACGTGAAGACCGTCCTTACCGAGTTGCGCACCGGGCAACGGTTCACCGGCACGCACTCCGAGACGTTCACGATGCGCGCCGAGCAGCGCGCCGCCGTCGAAAAGACTCACACCTATTTTCATTCCATCTGGAAGGAAGACATGCACGCCGTCCCGCGCTTTCTCTGGAACGCGAAGATGCGATTCGGCAAGACCTTCACCACCTACCAGCTCGCCAGGAAGCTCGGCGCTAAACGTGTGCTCGTAGTGACCTTCAAGCCCGCGGTGGAGGATGCGTGGCAGACAGATTTGGAATCTCATGTGAACTTTGACGGCTGGCAATATCTATCCAAGTCGTGCGGAAGTGATCCAACGAAAGTTTCTGCCAAAAAGCCGCTCGTGTATTTTGGCTCCTTCCAGGACCTTCTTGGTCGAGACAAAGTTGGCAACGTCAAGCCCAAAAATGAATGGCTGCACAAGGTAAAGTGGGATCTCGTAGTATTCGACGAGTACCACTTCGGCGCATGGCGGGAAACTGCGAAAGAGCTGTTTGAGGGGGAAGAGGATGACGTCGCCGTGAAAGAGGCACGGATTGAATACGCCGTCGGGTTGGAGGAAGTGAACGAAGATCTAACCGTGCTTTCTGAGAGAGAGATCGAGTTCTTGCCCATCACGACCAAGGCTTATCTCTATCTCTCCGGAACACCATTCAAGGCGCTCGCCACGGGCGAGTTTATCGAAGAACAGATTTTTAACTGGACCTACACCGACGAGCAGCGCGCAAAGGAAGAGTTCGCGAAGAACAGCCCCGGCCAGTGGAACCCCTACGGCGCATTACCGCAGATGCGGCTGCTTACCTATCAGATGCCGGACGAGCTTGTGGCCATCGCGAATACCGGCGAGTTCGACGAGTTCGATCTGAACGCTTTCTTCGAGGCTTCGGGCACAGGGAAGAAGGCGCAGTTCAAGCACAAGAGTGATGTGCAGAAGTGGCTGGACATCATCCGCGGCGGGTATACACCCAAAGCTGTGGAATACCTCAAGACCGGTACGCGACCGCCGTTTCCGTATTCAGACGTGCGACTCTTGCCGTATTTGCAGCATTCGTTCTGGTTTCTACCGAACGTCGCAGCCTGTCACGCGATGGCGAACCTGCTGGCCGAGAAACACCACGCATTCTGGCGCGACTATCGGCTCGTCGTTGCGGCTGGTGCATCGGCGGGCATCGGGCTCGATGCGTTGCCGCCTGTGCGCAAAGCCATCGGGGCCGGATTCGAGGCGAAGACGATCACGCTCTCGTGCGGCAAACTCGCGACTGGTGTGACCGTGCCGCAGTGGTCCTCTATCTTGATGCTACGCAGTCTCAAGTCACCCGAGACTTACTTTCAGGCCGCGTTCCGGGTGCAGTCGCCATGGTCCATCAAGAATCCCAACGGCGACGATCCGAACGAGGAAGAAATCCTCAAGCCGGTTTGTTTCGTGTTCGACTTTGCGCCCACCCGTGCGCTGCGCCAGCTCTCCGAGTACGGGATCGGGCTCTCTCCCAATGAGCCGAACCCGGAGAAAGCTGTCAAGGATCTCGTGTCGTTCCTGCCCGTGCTTGCCTATGACGGCGCGAACATGACGCAAATTGATGCGGGCGGCATTCTCGACATCGCGATGGCTGGAACGTCTGCAACGCTGCTCGCGCGCAAGTGGGAGAGCGCGCTGCTCGTAAATGTGGATAACGACACCCTGCGCCGCATCCTCGACAACCCTGAGGCGATGGCCGCCGTGGAGCGCATCGAGGGCTGGCGCTCACTCGGCGACAACATCATCGAAACCATAATCAACAAGAGCGAGATGGTTAAGGAACTCAAGAACAAGGCTAAGGATAAGGAGCTGACGGAGAAGCAGAAGAAACAACTCACCGACGAAGAGAAGGAGTACAAGTCGAAGCGCAAGCTGGTTCAGGAGAAGCTGATCAAATTCGCGACGCGCATACCAGCGTTCATGTATCTGACCGACTTTCGCGAGAACACACTGCAGGATGTCATCACGAAGCTAGAACCGGACCTATTCTTGGCTGTCACCGGCCTAACTGTAAAAGATTTTCACCTGCTCGTGCGCCTCAAGGTGTTCAACACCGAGCAGATGAATCAAGCCGTGTTTGCCTTCCGGCGCTATGAAGACGCCTCGCTTCGGTACACGGGAATCGAGAGCCACGAGGGCCTGACCCACTACGGACTCTATGACACGGTGGTGGCGAGAGAGTGAAAGGCAGCCGTCTCAGCTTTGACGACTTTCCAGGGAGGCGGTCTTACTGCGCCGGCAAACCCCGATTGGCCCAGACCTTCAACGTCGTAGAAGAACAACCTCGCCCCCTCTCTGGGCAGCATCCAGGAAATCAGCCCACCATTGCATCATCTTACGACGCTCGGGCAGGTGCGCAGCACGGTTGTATATCGCCCGCACTTCATTCGGTTCTTTATGTGCGAGCTGCCGTTCAATCGCATCTGCGGTAAACAGGCCAGACTCATTTAGAACGGTTGAAGCGGTTGCACGAAAACCATGCCCGACTATCCTCCCTTTATAACCAAGCACCGAGATCGCTTTGTTGATGGTATTTTCCGACATATACGGATGTTTCCCATGATTGGGAAATAAATACTCCGAATAACCAGAATATCCTTGAAGCTCTTTCAACAGCTCAATCGCCTGCCGCGCGAGCGGTACGACATGCTCCTGCCGTCTTTTCATGCGTTCAGCAGGTATGCGCCATTCGCAATGCTCAAGGTCGATTTCGGTCCACTTTGTCGAGCGTAGCTCCTTGGTTCTCACAAAGGTGAGCAACAGTAGCTTGACGGCGATCCGCGTTTCCGATCTGCCAGGATAGTCCTGCAGGGCACGTAAGAAATCGCCGATCTCATCGCGGCGCAGATGCGGGAAGCTCTTGGTTGTGCGCCCTTGCAGCACCTCAGATGGCTTAATTCCTTCCAAAGGATTCTTGTCCACGTACCCGTGGATCATGCCGAATCGAAAAATGGCTGCGGAAAATCGAAGGGCGCGGTACGCCTGCTCTAAGGCACCACGCATTTCGATCGGGCGGACGGCTGCAATGACTGTGGGGGCATCCAGCTCACTCAGTGGAATATCGCCAATGCGCCGGTACAGGTTACCAGACAGCAACCACGCTACTTTCTCGCGATAGGTTTTTCCCCAGGCCCGCTTGGAAATCCATTCCTCGGCAACTGCCTTGAAGGTATGGGTTTGCTTGCGGACTTCGTTTAGGCGTGCGATTCGCTTTACGGTAATGGGGTCGTTGCCATCGGTGATGTGGCGTCGCGCTTCAATTGCCTTCTCGCGCGCGGCTGCCAGGGAAACCTCTGGGTACGCGCCCAATGCTGCGCGCTTCTCTTTGCCGCCAATTCGATACTTGATGCGCCATAGGCGCGATCCGCTTGGGCACACTTCTAAATAGAGGCCCCGGCCATCAAAGAGCTTGTATGGCTTTTCGCGTGGTTTCGATTTCCGGATCTCAGCATCTGTGAGCTTCTGAAATCCGCGCCTAGTTCCCATGTTCATGCCCCCATTTGGTTTGAACATGCCCCCTATGATGTCCCAACAAACGTAGGATGTTGTAGGAAGCTAAGAGATATTCTAGGAGGTAACTTGCTATTTTTCCAGTATGTTTAGGCAATTTACTGGAAGCTATTAGAAGTCTTGGAATGATAGACTGGTGGCTACGGGTGGACTCGAACCACCGACCTCAGCATTATGAGTGCCGCGCTCTAACCGGCTGAGCTACGTAGCCATGTGGGGCTGCCGACCATATACATATGTATGCCCGTGGGGGCGGTCCGGCAGAAACAGGGGCGGGGATTGTCCGGAAGTTGGATCAGGGTTGTCAAGGAAGGGGAGGTTTTCGGGGTGACCCCTCTCCCCCGCCCTCTCCCACAAGGGGAGAGGGGGATGAAGGAAAACATTTTTTGACTGGGTCCCCGCCTGCGCGGGGGACGATGGGGAGATCGACCTTACTCACACTGCTTACGGGTGAGGGGAAATCCCCCCGCGCTTACGCGCGGCCCCCTTTTTCAACGGTCTTAGGAAGCAAACGGCGGGTTATAGGGGTTGGTTGCGTAGCATTTGCAAGAGTACACGATAAAGGTTTTTGTGGCGGTGATTGAAGCGGAACTCGGTTTCTTTCAGATGCAGGTGGAAGGTGTGTCGGTGCAGCCCATTGAACTTCGCCAAGCGACGCTTGGCGAAGCTCCAGAACGATTCAATGCCGTTGATGTGTGAGCGTGCGTTGGCGAATTCATGACGTCCGTGGAAGACCCGATAGTGTTGAGCGTAGCCTAGGTCGACCAGTCCGTCGTAAGCGGACAAGCCATCGGAGTGGATGACAGTGTGAGTGCCGATTTTGCCGAGGATCGCCTGGCGAAGTGTGGCTCGGGTGCAGTTGGGAACAATCTCGGTGTAGACCGCCTCGCCGCGTTTGAGGATACCGAAGACGATAGTTTTCCCACCGGCACCCCGACCACGTAAGCCGCGAACACGGCGTGGTCCGAAGTAAGATTCATCGACTTCCACCACCCCGGTGATGGGAGGACGTTGCGCTTCACAATGCTGAGCGATGCGCCGACGAAGAGCGAGAAAAATGGCGTTGGTGCTGCGCACCGACAAGCCCATGAGCGCAGAGGTTTCCGAGGCGGTGAGATCCAAGGCAAAACAGCGCAACAAGTGACGAAATTTGGGTGCCGAAATTTTTGAACGGCGGTAATACCTGTTTTTTCTTTTCATCCCAAGAAGATAGCGTCAATTCAACACCGCTATGCTTCCTAAGACCCTTTCAAAGGGGGCGATCAGCCTGCACGGGAATGACACTAGGTTTGCACCCTCTCCCCCGCCCTCTCCCATCAAGGGAGAGGGGGACGAAGGGAGACATTTTTTTACTTGGTCCCCGCCTGCGCGGGGACGACAGCGGGTCTAGCGGACGCCGAAGACGACGATGGTTTTGCCACGGGCGGTGAGCAGGTGCTGTTCTTCCAGCGCCTTCAGCACGCGGCCGACCATTTCGCGCGAGCAGCCGACGATGCGGCCGAGCTCCTGGCGGGTGATGCGGATCTGCATGCCCTCCGGGTGCGTCATGGCGTCCGGTTCCTTGCAGAGATCGAGGATGGCGCGGGCCACGCGGCCAGACACATCCATGAAGGCCAGGTCACCGACCTTGCGATTGGTACGGCGCAGACGCGTGGCAAGCTGCCCGGCTATATGCACGACCAGCTCCGGGAAGATCGATGACAGCGTGCGGAGTTTCTCGTAGCTGATGCTGGCAATCTCGCAATGGCCGCGGGCGCGGACCAGCGCGGTGCGGGCGATGTTCTCGTTAAACAGGCCGATTTCGCCGAAGAATTCGCCCGGATTGAGATAGGCCAGCACGATCTCGTGGCCCTTCTTGTCTTCCAGCGCAACGGTCACTGAGCCGCTGACGATGAAGAACAATTCCTTTGACGGCTCGCCCTGGCGAATGATGGTCGTCTTCGGCGAGCAGTGGCGTCGGTGGCAGTGCTCAAGAAAACGCTTGATGACGTCGTTGCCGGCCGGAGCTATTGCACGAACTTCCGCCATATAAACTCGTCCCCCTGTATTCCCCGGTTGCATCTCCCCTGGATGCAGATCTCGTAGTGTAAGCAAGGTAACCTCCTGTGTCGATGAGAGTTTGCCTGTGATACCCTCTTCAACCGTTTGATGCAGGCTGGAGATGGCAATGAAAGGCGTGGTGAAATGGGTGGGTGATGCGATGTTCGTGGCCGAGTCGGCGAGCGGTCATTCCGTGGTCATCGACGGCCCGCCCGAAGGCGGCGGCCGCAACATGGGGTGCGCCCCATGGAGTTGGTGCTGCTCGGCATGGGCGGCTGCACCGCCTACGACGTGGTGCATATTCTCAAGAAAGCCCGCCAGGATGTGCGCGGCTGCCGTGTGGAGCTGGACGCCGATCGCGCCGACACCCCGCCGCAGGTGTTCACCAAAATCCATGTGCATTTCATCGTCAGCGGCAAGGACTTGGCGCCGGCTCAGGTCGAACGCGCCGTGCATTTGTCGGCCGAGAAGTACTGCTCGGCTTCCATCATGCTGGGCAAGACCGCGACCATCACGCATGACTTCGTGATCGAGAACGTTTGAGTCAGCGAGTGTTGCTTCAGTTCGTGGTGCCCGCGAAGGCAGGCACCCAGTCGAAGAACTCTTCAGCTGGATTGCGCGACCCATTACTCGGCTACGTGCTTCGTACTTGTGGCCTGGGCCGCGTCCTTCGGACTCGTGTTCACTCGCGCAAATACGTTCCCGACGCATTTGTCCCGCCTGCGCGGGAACGACGGCGTTGCGTCGTCCCGGCTGGGAAGCTGGGACCCAAGCGTCCAGGGACGGCAATGTTGAAATGAACATGATTGACTGCATTCCCGCCTGCGCGGGAACGACGGCGTTGCGTCGTCCCGGCTGGGAAGCCGGGACCCAGGCGTCCAGGGACGGCAATGTTGAAATGAACATGATTGACTGCATTCCCGCCTGCGCGCGAATGACGGCGTTGCGTCGTCCCGGCTGGGAAGCCGGGACCCAAGCGTCCAGGGACGGCAATGTTGAAATGAACATGATTGACTGGATTCCCGCCTGCGGGGGAATGACGGTCGTGCATCCTTTAGAACCAACGCAGCTTCGTGCGTGCGAATCAACGCTTGGATATACCTTGCGCTCATCTCTAGATGCGCTGTCGCTGTGCTGAGTTTTCATCCGTAAAAGCGCCGCTTTGCTAATCAGGTGAAGTCCTGCGCGCGCTCGATTTCACCACCGAGCAGGTCCAGCTCCACGCGCGCGAGCAGCGTGTTGATGTCGTCGCCCTTGTTCCACTCGGCCTGTCCGATGTTCACCACCACGGAGTTGCTACCGGTGCGCGACTCATCGGCCAGCATGCGGTGGATGTAGGTTTCAATCTTGCGCACCAATTTGTTGGCTGGCTCGTGCGCGGTTTCGGGCAGGATGAGCATGAAGCCGTCTTTCTCCCAGCAGCCCACCACGTCGACCCAGCGCAATTTCTCCTTCAGCATCTTGGCGATGCCGCGGGTGAGGCGCTGCTTTTGAATGCCGGTGACGGATTCGCCGCTGGCGTCCATGTCCTGCAATCGAATCAGCACCACTGACAGCGGGTTGAGATAGCGGCGGCTGCGCGACACCTGCTGGATGAGCTCCTGCTGCATGGTCAGCGCGTTGAGCAGGCCGGTCGCTGCGTCCAGACGATTGGGATCTTTCAGTTCTGGATAAAGCTGGCGCGGACGGCGCGCGATGTCATAGCGCGAGACGTCGATCACGCTGCCGACGCAGGCCTTGCCATCGTCGATGCGTTGAGTCACGCATTCGAAACGCCGCTCCACCTGACCCAGGCTGGAAGTGCCGGGCACGTGCAGCCATTGAATGGTCTTGGAGAGGCTGAGCGTTTTGCGCGCCGGCAGTGAGCCGTGCGAGACGCCGATAATGCGCTCGCGCGGCACGCCAAGCTGATCGCACAGGGTGTCGTTAACCCAGGTGATGCGGCCAGCCGCATCGGTGATGAACACGCCAACCGGAAGCGCAGCGAGAATCTCCTCCGCGCTCCGGGGCGGAAGTTGGTTTTGGTCTTTATCCATACACTCCTCAGGGCACGGGGTCTGGCTCGTTTTGGCAGCTTCACTGCTGCAGGCCAGAATTTGTCTGCTGGAGTATTTAGCGTGAAATCATCGGAAAACTTTAGGGTTTTGCCGCCCGAATGAGCGTCCGCGCGGAAATGGGTAAGTGGCTTATACAACAGTGCCGCCGAAGTCACTCTGGACCGGATCGCCGCTTTCGCGGCGACGAGGTGGTGACGGTGATGGTGCTATTTTCGTAGTGCTTCAATTGGAAATCCCCCCGCGCTGCGCGCGACCCCCTTTTCCAAAGGGGGCGGTAAGCGATACGCAACCCCACACGTACCGTGCGCAATGCATCCCTTTTCAAAGGGGGCGGTGGGCGATACGCCACTCCACACCTGCGCGCTGCGCGCGGCCCCCTTTTCCAAAGGGGGCGGTAAGCGATAAACCGCTCCACACCTGCGCGCTGCACGCGGCCCCCTTTTCCAATGGAGACGGTGGACGATGCGCTACTTCACACCTGCGCGCTGCACGCAGCCCCCTTTTCCAATGGAGACGGTGGACGATGCGCCACTTCACACCTGCGCGCTGCGCGCAGCCCCCTTTTCCAGCAGAGGCGGTAGGCGATACGCAACCCCACACGTACCGTGCGCTATACACCCCTATTTACGGAGGCATGCCTGATCGCTCCCCGTTTCGAAGAGCGGCAACCATTCATTCCTCCCTTTGAAAAAGCGGGTTTGTACTCCTCATTAGAAAACGGGGCTTCTGTGTTTCCCCCTTTGGAAAAGGACGCTTCTCTATTCCCCCCCTTTGAAAAAGGGGGGCGAGGGGGGATTTCGGTGTCACGCCTGCGATTGGGATCAGTCGGCAACGCAGCGCAGGTAGGCGGTTTCAAGATCGGGCGCGTCGTAGGCCGCGCAGCATTCCGCCGGCGTGCCGATGAATCGCGGAACACCGTCATGCAGCACCACCATGCGATCGCACAGCGCTTCGACGTCCGGCAATAAATGCGTGCTGAAGAACAACGTCTGCGCGCCGCTGTGACGCTGCGCCATCAGATGCTGTTTGAACAATGCGCGCGCACGCGGGTCGAGACCGCTCATGGGCTCATCGAGCACATAGAGCGCTTTGCCTGAGAGCATCACCGCCGCCAATCCCAGCTTCTGCGCCATGCCCTTGGACAACGCGCGCACCGGCTTGCTGAGTGCGGAAGGATCGAGATCCAACGCAGCAAGCACCGCCTCGCGTTGTGCGTCACTGGCAGAACAGTCATACATCCGCGCCATGAAGCGCAGGAAATCCTCGCCACGCGCATAGTACGGCGGTGAAAATCGCTCCGGAAGATAAGCCAGCCGTTGACGACTGTGCGGTTGCCGATGACTGATGTCGAAAATACGGATGTTACCGCTATCGATGTCACCGAGATCGAGCAGGCCCTTAATCAACGTGGTCTTGCCCGCACCATTGACACCGACCAGACCGAGAAATTCGCCCTGCCGCACTTCGAAGCTCACGCCGCGCAAAACTTTTTGTGCGCCGTAACTGCGCGCCACGTTTTCAAAGCTGATCGCCGCGGTCATGCGCTCATCTTATCGCAGCTCGCTTGGCAACTGATGTTTCGCGCTCCCTTGTAATCCCGACGGGATCTTTGAGCTTCCACTGTCAGGGCCGAAGTGCCGCCGGAGATTTCTCGTTGCACTCGAAATGACAATCTAGATGTAGCCCATCAACTTTGTCATCCCGAGCGCTACCGAAAAATCCCCCCTCGCCCCCCCTTTTTCAAAGGGGGAATACAAATAAGCCCCCTTTGGTAAAGTGGGTCGCGCGCAGCGCGGGGGGATTTGCAGATTTGTTCTCCATCCTAGGCCGAAGTGCCGCCGGAGATTTCTCGCTAGGCTCAGGAAGACATACTTTTGAATTAATGAAGCACAAAAGAAAAGCCCGCCGGGTGGCGGGCTCAAGCCGAGGGAGGAGTGCCAAAAATCAGTAGAGGTATGCCGCGCCGCAGTCGGCGCTATTGGCATTGATATCCCAGATACCCGCTGCATTGACGCATGCAGTCACCGCATCGCTCGCGGTAACCTGTCCCGCACCAGCCGGAGTCGCTCTCAACACACCGCGCGTAGGCTGACCATCGTCGATCTTCACATCCAATTCACGCATCACGTTGACGGGAATCTGGCGACCGGTAAAAAACAATTGCCGAGGCGATGCAACTTCCGGTGCGGTCACTTGATACTGCGCGCCGCGCGTCAACGCGATTGAACCGTTAAAGGCGTTCACCGGCGCAATCAAAGCAACGGCATAAGTCGCTTCGGTATTAGCGCCGCCGTTGTAACGGCCATTGATAAATCCAGCCGCACTCAGGTCAACCCAAACATTGGCGGCTTCGTTCCAGTCGCCCACATCCAGACGACCATTGCCGGTATTTCCCGTATCAGCACCGCGTGTCGCCGGAATGTTGTTGGCGCCAATCGCCGCCGTCGCATTCGCTGTGCTCATGTCGCCTGGCACCTGGCGATAACGATCGATGAAGCCGTAGTAGGCGGCTTGCACACCAGAATTCTGATCCGCCAGATTGCGCACACGCGCGCTGGTGATGAGCTCCTGGCCCTTGAGGATACCGCCGAGCAGCAATCCGATAATCACCAATACGATGGCGATTTCAACCAGGGTAAAACCACTTTGATGTTTCTTGAGTTTCGCGACCATTTTGTGTTCAACCTCGGATAACGTGTGTGCGACGACGATTGTTATTGCAGACTTGGTGCCAGTTATGTAACTATATGATTTATAATTTCTTTTTATAGACAACCCAGCGCGAGGACGGACCTGACTGTGGAGAGTTTTGGCATAACTGTCGAAATTTCAACAGTGGCGGCCTGAATGTTGCAACACGGCACTTCAAGTTTGCTACTTTGCCGCGCCTTAGGGGAGAGACAAGTTAGAACGGCATGACAGCGAAAGCCGCGAATCAGGCCCCGGCGTTGCCTGGCATAGAAGGTCAGGGCGGGCGCGTTTGGGCGCGCACGCGCCGGCACGCACCGCGCGTGCTGCTGGTACTCGGCGTGTTTATCGCGCTGCTTGTTAACGCCGCGGGACTTATCAATCAGCCCTTCGATTTCCACAACGCCATTCGCCTGCATCCGGACCTGATTGAGTTCTGGCTGAGTCACCACGCGCCACCACAGTACGTGCGCTCGGTTGACTTCATCATTCTGCTCGTCACCGGTGTGTTTCTGTCATTCGCGCTGCCCTTGATGAGCCCCATTCGCGCGTCGCTGGCGGCAGTGTTTGCGATGGTGCCGCCGTTCTGGCTGGCGTATTTCAATCCGGTGCGCGATCACCCGCTGCCGCTGGAATATTCGCTGCTCACGATTCTGGTGCTGTACGTGGTCAACGTATTGGCGAGTTACTTTTCCGAAACCCATGCGCGGCAGCAATTGGTGGGCATCTTCGGCACCTATGTACCGCCGGAACTGGCGCAGGTGATGGTGAACAGCCCAGAGAGTTTCTCCATGGAGGGCGAGGCGCGCGAGATGACGGTGTTCTTCAGCGACATCAAGAATTTCTCCACCATCTCCGAACGCATGGACCCGCGCCAGCTCGGCCACATGCTCAATCGCTATTTCACCGAAATGACCGACGTGCTGCATCGCTACGGCGCCACCATCGACAAGTACATTGGAGACTCGATCATGGCGTTCTGGAGCGCACCGGTGGTGCAGGCCGATCACGCGCACCGCAGCGTACTCGCCGCCATTGCCATGCATGAAAGTGTGGCGCGGCTGCGCAAGCAATTTCGCGAGCAAGGTTGGCCCGAGCTCGATATTGGTGTTGGAATTAATACCGGACTGATGAATGTCGGCAACATGGGCTCGAAGTATCGCGTTGCCTACACCGTCGTCGGCGATGCGGTGAATTTGGCCGCACGGCTGGAGCGCTTGACGCGTGTTTACAACGCGCGCGTGTTGGTGACGGAATCAACCATGGCCTCAGTGCAGGATGTCATCTTCAAGGAAGTCGATCATGTGCGCGTACGCGGCAAAGGCGCGTCAACACGCATTTTCGAGGCAATTTGTCGCACGGAAAACGTCAGCAAATCGCTGCTCGATAATCTGGCCATGCATCAGCGCGCGCTGTCGTGCTACTACCGGCGTGAGTGGGAGCACGCCACGGCGTTGTTCACGCACCTAAGCGACATCGATTTCAACCGCAATTACTGCCAATTAATGCTGCGGCGAATTATGTATTACACACGCCAACCGCCGCCCCCGGACTGGAATGGCGTCACGAATTTCAGCCGCCGGCCGATGGATTGAGCCTGGGAGGTTGCTTTGAAATCCCCCTCGCCCCCCTTTGAAAAAGGGGGGAATAGATCATTGCTCTTGCGAACGATCGCCCCCTTTTGGAACGTGCGGTGGATTTCGCGCGTTACGAGTGATTGCCCCCTTTGGAAAAGGGGGCCGCGCACAGCGCGGGGGGATTTCTTAAAGCTCAACGCGCAACGGTCAGGGTTTTGATGGCTTGAGCGGCAGCAGCATCCGGTGCCGCTGCCGCATCGAACTTCAACTTGCGCAACCAGGCAAGTACCCGGTTGACGACCAACGCTGGATCGCCGTCGAGCCGCTGATTGCGGCCCTCCAACGCAATCTGCGCGTACTGCAGCTGCTTGACCTTGCCGGCGGCATTGCGGCGTTGTGCGGCCAAACGCTCCGCCGTCTTGCCCGCCAGCGCACCATAGATATCGAACACCGGCACTTTCAACTTGTCGAGACCCGCCGTCGGATCGACGGCGGATTCAACCCATCGACGAAATCGAGCGATAGCGCCACCACGCCTTTTACATCCTTCTTCCCATCAGGCGCCGATAACAGCGCCAATGCGCCGCCCAAATCCAGGCCAACGATGACGATGTTCTTCTGCTGCAGCTTGCCGAGTTGCGCCAGTGCGGCCTGGATACGCTTGCGCGCGGCTTCGACCACACCACCATAAGCCTCGCGCGGCGAACCGGCCGGCAGCAGCGGCAGTTGCAACGACAACGTTGACCATCCCGCCTTCGGCAATGCCTCGCGCAGGGCTTGCACCAACCCCGGATCGTCGGCGCTTCTATCCATGCCTGGTAGCAGCAACACAGCGCCGCGTACTTTCTTGGCAGTCTGCTCGGTGTAGAGGCCGACAACCTTGCCCTTATCGACGTCCAGCAGCTGAATTTCGGTCGCTGGCAGGCGGCGCGTGAGTTCGTCCTGGACGGCCTGCTCGCGCGCGGCGTCAGGTGGAATATTGAGTGGCGGTGCCGCCTTGGCATCCTTGCCCGCGACAGGCTTGGCTGCCGGCGCTGGCGTTTCCGCCCCCACTGCGGCACTGAAAATCATCATCGCAATCAGCAACCCGGGGCGGCCAAATCCGCCACCTCGCTTGATCGCCAACAACCGGCTGAGCGTTCGCATCGACCAAGTATAGGCGAGCCGCCCAAGCGGCTGAAAACAACGGCCTGATCGGGTACAGTGGCTGTCCTTTTTTGCCTCTGGATCCGCCGCCTTGAGCCAGGATTTCATCATTGCGCCGTCCATTCTATCCGCCGACTTTGCCCGGCTGGGCGAGGAGTGCACGCGCGTGCTCGAAGCCGGTGCCGACATCATTCATTTTGATGTCATGGACAACCACTATGTTCCGAACCTGACCTTCGGGCCGGTGGTCTGCGAGGCCATCCGCAGGTACGGCATCACTGCGCCCATCGATGTGCACCTGATGGTGCGGCCGGTGGATGCGCTTATCGCGAGCTTCGCCAAGGCCGGAGCCACGTACATTACGTTCCACCCCGAAGCTAGCGATCACATCGACCGCTCGCTGCAGCTGATCCGCGACAACGGCTGCAAACCCGGGCTGGTGTTCAACCCGGCCTCGCCGCTGGACCCGCTCACCTATGTGATGGACAAGATCGACATGGTGCTGCTGATGTCAGTGAACCCCGGCTTCGGCGGGCAGTCATTTATTCCATCGGCGCTCACGAAATTGAAACAGGCGCGGCAGTTGATCGAGGCCAGCAGGCGGCCGATCCGCCTAGAGATCGACGGTGGCGTGAAGGTGGACAACATCCGCGCCATTGCCGACGCCGGCGCCGACACGTTTGTTGCCGGCTCCGCCATCTTCGGCACCAAGGACTACAAGGCGACGATCGCCGCCATGCGCGCGGAGTTGGCGAAGGCCACGTGATGAGTCAAACCCCCGAGATGATGTTGTTCGATCTCGACGGCACGCTGGTCGACAGCGTGCCCGATCTCGCTTACTGCGTGAACATCATGCTTGGTGAACTCAGTCAGCCCGCGGCAAGCGAGGATGAAGTGCGGCATTGGGTGGGCAATGGCGCTGAACGTCTTGTTAAACGCGCATTGACGCGCAGCATGGACGGCGAACCCGACGATGCAGTGCTGATGAAGCGCGCGTTGTCGCGATTGATGGACATCTATGCAGAGAACACGGATCGCTACAGCCGCCTGTATCCAGGCACGATGGAAGGGCTGGACTATGCGCGCTCATTGGGTTGTCCACTCGGATTGGTCACCAACAAGGCCGAGCGCTTTACCGTGCCGTTGATGAAGTCATTAGGCATTCACGATCACTTCAACATCATCGTCGGTGGCGACACACTGCCAACGCAGAAACCGCATCCCTGCCAGCTGTTGCACTGTGTTTCGCGTTACGACGCCGATCCTGCGCGTAGTGTCATGGTTGGCGATTCGGTGAACGATCTGCAGGCCGCGCGCGCCGCCGGCATGCGCATACTGTGCGTGAGCTACGGTTACAATCACGGCGAAGACATCAGCAGTCAGCAGCCCGATGCGGTGCTGCATTCGTTAGCCGACTTGCCTGCGCATGTTTAGCTGCCAAGCCGAGAATCCGTATATGTATCGAACGAAAAATTTCTTTGGTGTCATTCCCGCGCAGCCTGCCCCGGCAGCTTGTAAGCCGGGGACGGGAACCCAGTCAAATATGCTCTTTTCGACATTGCCATCCATGGACGCATGGGTCCCGGCTTCCCAGCCGGGACGACGCCACACCGTCATTCCCGCGAAAGTGGGAATCCAGTCAATCATGCATTTTCTACTGGATGCCCGCCTGCGCGGGCATGACGAATTCTGCATCTTCGCGTGATGCTTAAATCTGTACACACCGAAACTCACTAGCGCAAGTGCCCTATCTATCAATGAACGCCGCTCAACTCGATCAATTGCGCGCTCAAGGTTACAACCGGGTGCCGGTCATGCGCGAAGTGCTGGCCGATCTGGACACGCCGCTCAGCGCTTATTTGAAACTCGCCGAAGGTCCGTACTCATATTTATTTGAGTCGGTGCAGGGCGGTGAGAAGTGGGGCCGCTATTCCTTCATCGGCCTGCCGGCGAAGACGGTGCTGCGGGTGCGCGGTCATGAAATCTGCGTGAGCGAGCACGGCAAAGAGATTGAAAAGCTGACGGTCGATGATCCGCTGGCGTGGGTGGAAACTTTTCATCAGCGCTATCGCGTTCCCGATATCGAAGGTCTGCCACGATTTACCGGCGGCCTGGTCGGTTACTTTTCCTACGAAACCGTACGCTACATCGAAAAGCGGCTGGCGAACGACAAACGCCCCGATCCCATCGGCGCGCCGGACATCTTGTTGATGGTGTCGGAAGAGTTAGTGATCGTCGACAACCTCAAAGGCAAGCTGCACCTGGTGGTGCACGCCGATGCCAACGACAACGCTTCGATCGAAAAAGCCGAGCGGCGCCTCGATGAGCTGACCAAGGTGCTGCGTGAGGCGCGGCCTCGCTATCACAGCAACACGACGTCGGTGTCGGTGAGTGAGGCGGATTTCTCCGGCGGTTCGTTCACGCGCGAGGGCTACATGGCCGCCGTCGAACGCATCAAGCAGTACATCGTTGACGGCGATGTGATGCAGGTAGTGCCATCGCAGCGCATGTCGATTCCATTTAATGTGCCGCCGATTGATTTGTACCGCGCGCTGCGAAGCTTAAACCCTTCGCCGTATATGTTTTATTTCAACTTCGGTGATTTCCACGTCGTGGGATCGTCGCCTGAAATTCTGGTGCGATTGGAAGACGGCATGGTGACGGTGCGTCCCATCGCCGGCACCCGTCCGCGCGGCAAGACCGACGAGGAGGATCGTGCGCTGGAGAAGGAACTGCTCGCCGATCCGAAAGAAATTGCCGAGCATCTCATGCTCATCGATCTGGGCCGCAATGATGTCGGCCGCGTGGCGGAAATCGGATCGGTGCAGGTCACCGAGCGTTTTGTGATCGAGCGCTACTCGCATGTGATGCACATTGTTTCCAACGTCATCGGCAAGTTGAAGCAGGGCATGAGCGCCATTGATGTGTTGCGCGCCACTTTCCCCGCCGGCACGGTCAGCGGCGCATCGAAGATCCGCGCCATGGAAGTCATTGACGAGCTTGAACCGGTCAAGCGCGGCATCTACGCCGGCGCTGTCGGCTATCTATCGTGGAACGGCAACATGGATACCGCCATTGCGATCCGCACCGCTGTAATCAAGGACGGCATGCTGCACATCCAGGCCGGTGGCGGCATCGTGGCCGATTCGGTACCTGAAGCAGAGTGGGAAGAGACGATCAACAAGCGCCGTGCTATGTTCCGAGCGGTGGCGCTGGCCGCGCGCGGTCTCGATCGCGGCAACTAGATCGCCGATTGCGAAATCGAGTGACGACGTTGCATTGTATAGCCCCCTTTGTAAAAGGGGGCCGCGCACAGCGCGGGGGGATTTTCGAAATCAACTCAATCCATCACGGTGAGCTGCTTTTCAAAATCCCCCCTCACCCCCCTTTAAAAAGGGGGGATGTAGTGGATGCCCGCCTCAAAGGCTTTGGGGAAATGTCAGAATGTCATTGATGTCGAGAGAAACGCCATGCTGTTGATGATCGACAACTACGATTCCTTCACCTACAACCTCGTGCAGTACTGTGGCGAGCTGGGCGCCGATGTGCGCGTCTACCGCAACGATGAAATTACCGTTGAGGAAATCGGCAAGCTCAAACCCGATCACATCATCATTTCTCCCGGTCCATGCACGCCGAACGAAGCCGGTGTGTCGATGGCGACCATCGATCGCTACAAGAGCGAGATCCCCATCCTGGGTGTCTGCCTCGGTCATCAATCCATCGGCCAAGTGTTTGGCGGCGACGTAGTGCACGCACGCGAAGTCATGCATGGCAAGACCTCACCCATTCACCACCTGGACAAGGATGTGTTCTCCAATCTGCCGGATCCGTTTACAGCGACACGCTATCACTCGCTGGTGATCAAGAAGGAAACCATTCCGGACTGTCTGGAGATCACGGCGTGGACGGAGAATGCCGACGGGTCCATGGACGAGATCATGGGCGTGCGCCACAAGAAGTTTGCAATTTCCGGTGTGCAGTTTCATCCGGAATCGATTCTGACCGAGCATGGCCACGCCATGTTGCGCAACTTTCTCGAAGACCGCAGATAGAGCTCAATCATGAGCATTACCTCCATATTGCGGACGCTGGTTGACGGCCGCAATCTCAATGGCGCCGAAATGGAGCAAGCCATGCGCGCCATCATGAGCGGTGAAGCCACACCGGCGCAGATCGGCGGCTTGCTCATCGGGCTGCGTGTCAAAGGTGAAACAGTTGAAGAGATCGCGGCGGCCGCGAGTGTGATGCGCGAACTGGTCACGCCGGTGCGCGTGCATGCCGAGCCGCTCATCGACACCTGCGGCACAGGCGGCGACAAATCCAACACTTTCAACATTTCCACCACCAGCGCCTTTGTGGTCGCCGCCGCTGGCGGCAAAGTCGCGAAACACGGCAATCGATCGGTGTCCAGCACCTGCGGCAGCGCCGACGTGTTGGAAGCCGCGGGCGCGCGTCTGGACCTCACGCCCGAAGCGGTGGCGCGCTGCATTGAAACGTTAGGCGTGGGTTTCATGTATGCGCCCGCGCATCACGCCGCAACTCGTCACGCCGTCGGTCCCCGTCGCGAGTTGGGCGTGCGCACTCTATTTAATGTATTGGGTCCACTCACCAATCCCGCCGGCGCCAAGCGTCAGGTCATCGGCCTTTACAGTGCGCACTGGCTGGAGCCACTGGCGGAAGTATTGCGTCAGCTGGGCAGCGTGCACGTGCTGTTGGTGCATGCGCAGGATGGGCTCGATGAAATCAGCCTGGCTGCGTCCACCGAAGTGGCGGAGCTGAATAACGGCGATATCAGCCGTTATCGGATCTCGCCGGAAGACATTGGCGTGGTAGCATCCAACCTTGATGACATTTGCGTGCGCACGCCGGGTGAAAGCCTGGCGCTGGTGCGCACCGTGCTCGCCAACAAGCCGGGGCCAGCGCTTGAAATTGTCTGCGCCAACGCTGGCGCGGCGATTTACACCTGTGGTCTTAGCAGTAATATTGCAGAAGGCGTGGACCGCGCCCGCACGGTGATTGCCAGCGGCGCCGCGCAACAGGCTTTCGAATCGTTTATTCGCCTTACTCAAAGCAGCCATCAATCATGAGTGACACACCAGACATTTTGCGCAAGATCATCGATCACAAGATCAAGGAAGTGACGGCGCGCAAATCGGTGATATCGCTGCAGGACATGGAGCGGCGCGCCGAGAATGCGCCACTGCCACGCGGCTTCGCCCGCGCGCTGGAGAAAAAGATCGCTGAAAGCGAAGCCGCCGTCATCGCCGAGTGCAAGAAGGCGTCGCCCAGCAAGGGGGTCCTGCGCGCGAATTATGTTCCCGCCGACATCGCCCGCAGTTATGCCGATGCCGGCGCGGCGTGCCTGTCCGTGCTCACCGACGTGCATTTCTTCATGGGCGCAGACGAACACTTGGTTGAAGCGCGCAATGCGTGCAGCCTGCCCGTGCTGCGCAAGGATTTCGTCATCGACGCCTATCAAATCTACGAAGCGCGCTCGCTGGGCGCTGATTGCATTCTGCTCATCGTTGCCGGCTTGACCGATCGCGCGTTGCAGGATTTGTCCTGGCTCGCGCGCGATCTCGGCATGGACGTGCTGGTGGAAGTGCACAATCGCGAGGAACTGGAACGCGCGATGATGTTGCGCACGCAGCTCATCGGCATCAACAATCGCGACCTGCATACCTTCCACACCGATCTCAATACCACACTCGACCTGCTCTACGACGTTTTGCATGACCGCACCGTCGTCACCGAAAGCGGCATCCACACCCAGGAACATGTCGCGCTGATGCGTAAACGCGGCGTGCAAGCGTTTCTCGTTGGCGAAGCGTTCATGACCGCACCGGATCCAGGCGCGAAATTGAAGGAATTGTTTTTGAACTGAGTTTCAAACTCTTCGAGAGAAACATCATGAAGCGATACCTCCTTGCTGGGTTTATTGCCGCCACCTTTTCGTCGAATGTGGTGAACGCTGAGCTAGTCGCAACCAAGCTCTGGGAAGCTGACGCCGTATTCAAACAACCTGAGTCGGCGCTGTTCGACATGGAGCGCAATGTCATCTATGTTTCCAACATGGATGGTGACGCGAACGCAAAGGATGGCCATGGATTCATTTCGCGCATGACAGCCGATGGTCAGGTGACTGATCTGGAGTAGGTCACGGGCTTAAGCGCGCCAAAAGGGTTGGCGCTGGTCGGATCGAAACTCTACGCCGCCGATATCGACACACTGGTTGAGATCGACGTCAATACCGGCACCGTCAGCCATAGATTTCCCGTTGCCGGCGCGCAATTCCTTAACGACGTAACCGCCGATGAAGCTGGCGACGTATATGTTTCCGACATGCTGACCAATCGCATCCATCGACTACACAACGGCGCGCTCGAAACCTGGCTTGAAGGCGACATGCTGGAGAATCCCAACGGCGTATTCGCCAAATCCGGCAAGCTGTATGTCGGAAGCTGGGGCGCAATCAAGGGCGCTGGCTTTGAAACCAAGGTGCCCGGTCATATCAAAGTCATCGATATGAACAGCAAAGCCGTCTCCGATTTTGGAAGCGACAAACCAGTGGGCAATCTGGATGGCATTGTCGCATTGAGCGATAGCAGCGTTCTGGTAACCGATTGGTTGGCCGGTGCAATGATGATCGTCAAAGCGGACGGATCGGTGCGGCAACTTCTCGATCTCAATCAAGGCTCCGCCGACATGAGCTATATCGCCACCGGCTCCATTGCATTAGTGCCGATGATGGTGGACGGCAAGGTCGTGGCGTATTCCATCGCCGAACCGCCACCACCTCCTGTGCCCGCGGACGGCACTGCGACCGACAGCGCCTCCGGCACGTCGCCCAGCGACACCGGTACCGCTCCAGCACCTGCTGATGCAGTGCCGGCGAAGTCGAATTGATCGCCGCACGGTCTGTGGAAATTGGCCGCTAACGAATTTGCTATAATTACAATTGCTTGACTTGTAGAGAGTCGGGGTCGTCATTCCCGCGCAAGCGGGAACCCAGTGAAAAAAAACATCTTCTACTGGATGCCCGCTTTCGCGGGCATGACGGAAAACCGGTTCGCACAAGATGTCGGTTTAATCGTATTTACGAAGCTTACAACGCGCCCGTAGCTCAGCTGGATAGAGTACTCGGCTTCGAACCGAGTGGTCGGGAGTTCGAATCTCTCCGGGCGCGCCATTTTCTTCAACAGCTTACTTCAGCACTTCTTCGTAATTCGTCGCAGCGTAGCTATTTCGTAGACACAACCTGTTGCGACGTTACCAATTGCAGACTGCCGGATGCGGAATTGGGGTCTGTCCCCGATGAACTAATTTTTGGTAACTCAGTCTTAGTTGCAGTATAGTGCAACTGTGCAAGTAATCTCTGTAAAACCGCCCGAACTGTTTCAGGCGTTGGCTGACCCGACGCGCCTTCGTGTTATTCGCCTGCTCGCAAAGACCAACGCGGAATCTTGTGTTTGCGAGCTGTCGGATAGTTTAGCGATGCCGGATTACTCACTTTCCCGGCACCTGAAGGTATTGCGGCAGGTCGGATTGCTGACGGCAGTGAAAGAGGGACGATGGATATATCACCGAGTCGCCACACAATCGCCGCATGTAGAGCAACTGGCGGTTTTTGTGTGCTCACTTCCTGACTCAGACAAGCAATTTGCGCGAGACCTTGCGCGATTCAAGAAACGCATGGCTGCTCGAACTAACGGACGTTGTCGCGGCAGCGATTCACAGTCATCAGTAATTACTCAACGAGGAGTACGCTCATGAAACAACTGATTCCTATTGCGATGCTTATTACCCTCGGCATGTCTTGCCCGGTTATCGCGGCTGATGATGCCGCAGCTACGCCGCAAACGACAGTCGACAACAAAGAGTTTGACCAACAGATGTCGCAAATGCAGGACCTCATGAAGCAGATGCAGGAGCAGATGCGGAACATTGATGCCTCGAAGAACACAGCCGAGCGTCAGAAGTTGTTAGCTCAGCACTGGGACTCCATGCATCAGGGCATGCAAATGATGCACAAGATGTGGAACGCCGGGATGATGAACTGCTGCATGGGCGCCGGCATGACGCCTGAGCAAATGGCAAAACATCAGCAGATGATGAATCAGTACATGGGCATGCAGCAGATGATGATGCAGCACATGTGGGGGCATCAGGGCTGGATGATGGGACCACACGGTCAGCGATGATGGCCACCACATGATGGACATGTGGCAGTAGAGCAAGCAATCAGGTTCATGCCGTGGTCACATGAGGACACCGTGAGCACGGCAATTCCGTGTGCAGCCTCGGCCATCTCTAAGGCATGGAGAAAAGCCCTGGCGCAGCCCACTGCTGCCACCCCGGGACCGCGCTGGTATGCCCTGACTCCGCCAGCAATGTCTTTGCAGTCCGCCGGTATCGATCACCCGATAATTTAAGGTCGCGCAGCGTTAGCCCTTTACTTCTTCGTCCGCCGTGCCATTGGTGAGTCCCGCGCTTCCGTAGCCGGTCAGCACCCATTGTGGATGGACTTTCCAATTGAGGTAGCCGCCCAATGACGCAGAATCATCGATGCCGCTGGTCGTCGCCTCCTCGGTAGTCAAAGGTCGCACCGACGTCCCAGAGTTCATTGACTCGGTAATTCGCAACAGCGCCAGCGATAAGCACATCGTTGAGATGCACCGTGGGGGCATCGCCCTTGAACTTATAACCAAGGCTGGCCGACGGGGTAAAGTTTCCATACGTCTTGAAAAAGCTCACCCAGAATGGTGTAGTCGTATGATCCCGTCCCTAAACCCTTGTTCTCGTCAGCGGTGGGAAATTTGATCTTTCCCGTTACCTGCAGGTCAGGCAGCTGGCCGCCCAACGTAAACAGATAAGACAGTGAACCAACGACATCACCCAATCCCGATTCCGTCGTGCGCGTGGTCGAACGGCTCCCGGGATTCACCACGGTGATGCTGTCGCCGCCACCCGCGACGCTATTGGGTCCGGTGATCTGAAGCCACGGCACCGTGAGACGTGCAGTCCAATTCAGATAGTCATATCGAAAACGAAACGGAACGTAAAGAATTTCCGTATCCACAAGATCCGTGTAACGGCCGCTTGAGTAATCGACACCGGTTCCGACACTGAAACGGTTTGGATTACTGGTGGCGCCATTTGCACCACAGCTTATTGCGAATAGACCGAGAGCGGCGATTACCGCTTGTCGAATGCGAAGTTGAAACGCCGTGCGAGACATAGGAACCCTCCCCACTATCAGCATCAGACATGCTGAACGAACTTAAGGATATCGAGCGTCAAAAATGACACTGCCACGAATTGTAATCGTGGCAGTGTTGTGCGTTAGTTGCGCACCGTCAACAAAGACGGCGGGCAATGCGTCAGTCGATCTTCTCGACTTTGTCCGGATGCTCGACTTCGACCTTCTCGACTTTATCCGGATGTTCCACTTCGACCTTCTCGACTTTGTCCGGATGTTCCACTTCGACCTTCTCAACTTTGTCCGGATGTTCCACCTCAACTTTATCGACCGATTCCGGTTTATCCATGCCGGGCTTGTCTATTGAGGAATCATCGCTGGACGCAGAGGTACTCTTGCCGTCCTCATCCTCTTTTTCGTTCTCCTTTTCGGACTTCTCGTGTTCGACTTCGTTGTGGGAGCTCGAAACATCCGTCGATGTGTCGCTCGAAGATGCCGACGATGAATCTGTCGACGGAGTTACATCAGGACTGTCGTCCTGCGACGCGGCAGCAAGCAGGGTTGAAGCGGGCAGTGTGGAAAGGCTCTGCGCAGTTTCAGCCTGACCGATAGCAGGCAGGAACACCAATGCGCCGAACACGACGCCATAGGTTAACTTTTTCGTTGGGAAATCTTTGAATTTGGATTTCATAATCAGCGACTCCAAGTTAAGGGAAACTAAAGAAATGTGGGAATAATTCCCGCATACAAAAATACTAGGTGTAAAACATTCCCGCGTCAATACTTGCAATCAGTCTAAATCGTGAATGATGTTCCGTCGCATTTGAAAATCATTTGCGACTGCGTTTAATTGTCAGCAATCAGTGCGCTTGGAGGGACTTGCGATGTCGCGCACTCAAACTTAATGTCTTGAGTGCGTGAACATTCAGGAATCACATGGATACAATCAACCAAAACGTCGCTGGTATTGACGATCGGGCTCAGCCAACTTTTTTGCGCGGCCTTTGCGAGCGAATTCGAGCACGGTTGATGCGCGCTTGACCAAAGCATTGTCGACCACAGTCGGCAGCAGCGCATTGACCTTGGCGAAAAATCGCTCAGACATTCCCAGGCTTACTGAAGTGCGATCCATTTCGATCGCCTCAACAATCCTTTGTGCAACCCACGCTGGCTCATCGACGTTCATGCCAGTGGCTTGCGCAAGCTGCGTCACGGCTTCAGGATTGAGTGCCGTACGCACTGCACGCGGCGCAACGTACGTGACGCCCACACCCGAACCTCCGAGCCTCTCTTCGCAATGCTTCGGAAAATCCACGCAGTCCAAACTTGCTTGCCGAGTAAACGGCAAATCCCGGAAAGCCAAGAGTCTCCAAACGCGGAGCCAATATTGACGATGTGGCCGTTGTGACGCTCCAACATGCCGGGCAAGCAGGCGCGCGTCAGCAATATGGCGCGACGAGATTGGTCATCAGCAGCTGTTCAACGACAAACGGATCCGCCTCGGCAAAGGCATTGAAATCCAGCACACCCGCATTGTTGATCAGCATATCGACGCCGCCGAATGCGCGCTCAGCTTCCTCGACGATACGTTGCCGATCACTTTGCTGACGAATATCCGCGGCAAGTGACTTGACCAGGACTCCAGAGTCTGCGAGTTCACGCTGCAACTTCTGCAGCCCCTCTGCACCGCGGCCGACAAGAAGCAACTTGGCGCCGCGCTTGGCGAGCAGTCTCGCCAAATCGGCACCAATGCCGCCACCAGCGCCTGTCAGTACAACACGTACGTATTCCAGTCTCATGCCTCGTATCCTTATCTTATTTGGAAGCCAGTTTGCCTTCGATGTTGTGCTGCAGTTCAGCGGCTTCTTTTCTGCGGCCGGCGTCGGCCAGTGGTCTGCCCGGTCGATCAGCGGCAGCCAATGCCCTGTGAATGTACGGGAGCGCGTCCGCTGACTTACCTTGCTGATAGAGGTAATCGGCATAGAAGTAATTCGGATCGATGCCGTTGGGGTTGACGGCGAGCGCCTTCTTCAAATACTCCTCGGCCTTGGACTTGTTACCAAAACTTATCGGCCAGCCTGGAACTTTGTAGTAGAGACTTCCCAGCGATGTGTAAACCGATCCGGACAACACTTTCGGATCCGTGGATTCGGCCTTCAACAATAGATTTCGCGCATCCTTCAACATTGGCAGCGCTGCCAGCCCGCCCTTGGCGCCGGCGTGTGTGCTCTCGATAATCGCCTTCCATACCATCGGTTCGGCGCGCGTGGCATTGGAAGTCATCAATGCATCCGCTTGCTGCGTCAACTTCTCGAATGCAGCGTTCTTTTCGGCTGCCGGCAGCTGGTAGTTAGCCGCTGCCCAGCCTTCCTGAAGTTGCAATAGCTGCTGGTCGAAATTGTCGGCTGCAGTGGCGGCTGCGCTCAGCAGCATCGATAGCAGTAATCCACAGATTAGCTTGTACGCGAATTTCATGATCATGACTCCTATTGGTAATCAAACTGGAATTGAACGAAACACGTCGCCATAGAGACGATAGAAAACGTTAGTCGTATGCGTAACTGCTTCCTGGTCCTTCGGATCATCAAGCTTGTCGATCAAATCCCTGAAAAAGACGATGTGCTCCTGGTCCAAAGAACCATGTGATCGCAAATAGCTGAAAGCTGTGGACGGTAGTCCGAGACGATCCTGGATGGCATCAGCCGCCGTCGTTGCAAATTGCACACTGGTGCCTTCCAATACCTGCACCATGCCGAAAAACGCCACGGGATTGCGACGCGCAATGCAGTCGTAGGCATAAGCCACCATGAGTTCGGTGCTGATATTGGGGTCGCCATTTCTTACCGCCTCAGCATTTCCACCCGCCGCGGTAATGTCGTTGAGTATCCAGCGTTCATGGCCGATCTCCTCCTCGATGTAATGCGCAACGCTTTCTCGCAGCCAATCAAGCTTTGAAGGTAAACGCGCGCCACAGGCCATCAACAGTGGGACCGTATGTTTGACGTGGTGGTAGGCCTGAGTAAGAAACTCCAGGTATGCATTATTCGAAATAGCACCTTGCGCGCCACGTACCAATGTGGGGATCGCTTGAAACTCGCGGCGCGTAGTTTCCGTGGCGTGCAACAACTCATCATGAAACGGCATTAACTTCCTCCTCGTACAGTGATTCGAGTGCATCGCAATAGTGAGACCAGATGAAATGCCGGCGCAGCTTTCCGCTCGCTGTGAGTTCGCCACCCGTTGCAGTAAAGGGGCGATGCGCCAAAACAAATCGGCGCACCTGCGCGTAGTCGGGAAGCCGCGAATTTGCCCGCTCGATGGCAGCCGCGACGATGTCGTATCGCCCTGTCCGCGTGACGACGATGGCGCAGTTGTAGGGCCTGGCCTCGCCGAAGACGGCGATTTGATCGATGCCGGGCTCTTCCGATATTTCGCGCTCGATCCAATCGGGCAGAACATTGCGGCCAAATGACGTTGCGTACGCACTTTTCTTGCGACCGGTGAGCACGAGGTACCCCTCTGCATCAAGGTAACCCAGATCGCCAGTGGCGAATGAGCGCTGCGATGAAGAACGCTCGTCGATATATCCGTCGAACAACGCTCCTCCGACCAGGATCTCGCCATCTTCAGCGATTGAAATCTCGGTGTGCGGCAGCGGCTTGCCAACCGTTCCGGCGCGATAAGCTCCACTGACATTGAGCGCAACAACTGAAGCGGCCTCGGAAAGGCCATAGCCTTCGAATGCGGGCAAGCCCAGACCACGTGCGCGCATCAACAGCTGTCTTGCAACGGGAGCGCCGCCGACCGCAGCCATGCGCAGAGAGCTTGGAACCTTCCATCCTGATTCGGCCGCCGCGACCAATGCAGCAAGCAACTGCGGCACGAGAATGATTGACGTGGGTTGGGTCCTGCTCAAAGTTTCGGTGAGCTTTTGAACGTCCACGCCACTGGCGCCGCGCATGCCCGTATCCACCGTACTTGGAATACAGACCTCAGCGCCTGCGATCAGTGGTGCGTAGACACCGGCGATGTTCTCAAGCAATGTCGCAAGAGGCAGCAGACACAAAGAACGGTCGTGTTCGTTTGCTGCCGTTACTTCAATGAGAGAGTTCGCAACACTGTTCATGGCCACTTGGCGCAGGCGCACTCCCCGTGGCTGTCCCGTCGTTCCTGAGGTAAAGGTGATTTTCGCCACGTCGTCACGACAACCGCGCGCGGCTTGCGAAGCAATTTGGAAACTCGCCAACCGACCTTCAGGAAACTGGATTGCTTCGGTCGGTTCACTCTCGAGCAATTTCGCAACGCGCGCGGGCTGGTCGGTGATCAACTGATCGATCCCAGCCTTGTCGACAATGTGCCGCAACTGTGCATCAGTGAAGTACGTTGGCATCGGCACACAACATGCGCCTGATAATTGCGCGGCGAGATCAAGCGTTACCCAATGCGGACCGTTGTCAACGAGAAGTCCCAACGTGCTTCCATCAAGACGGCGCGCCAATCCTGCGACCTGCTTTTCCAGCAGGCGATAGCTGACGGTTTGCACGCCGCCACGGATTGCAATGGCAGCAGGATGACGTCCTGGCGTGATGGGAGATGGCGTTGAACGATTCATGAAGACGCGAACAGTGACGCGCGCTCGCGCGCACCTTGATGAAACGCCGCATGCCAGCACCGCATGCGGGAATAGTTGTATTGCATGCCAAGCTGGAGCGTACAGTACCCAGCATGAATATCACCGACCCATACCTGTGGTTCATCTGTTAGTAACGCCCCCAGCTTGCACCTTTCGTCTTGCAATCGCATGGGGCTGGCGGAGGCAGCATGCAAAGGTGACGAGCCCAAACGCTTGAATGCGTTGGCCACAGAGCGTAACCGCAGTGAACAGCACCCACCGGAATCCGGCCGCATAAAGATATGCAGTCACCGCCGCGATGACCAGCGTCGCGTCTGTCGTGGTAGACGCGAGATTGCCAATCTCCGCAATCATTCCACGCTCAACCGCGGCGCCGCGCAGCGCCCAGAAGCTGTTCTATCGATCGATCGAGATATTGCTCAGAGAAAAATCGTTCGTTGTCCTGCGAGGAACGCAGCCCCGACGACAGCGTGCAACACGGCTCCACATTCAAAGCCCAACAAACGCGGATAGAATTCGCGCACACAACGCCGTAACGCTCCGCGACACATCTCGAAACCATCGCCTCCATCCGAGTACGTCCTGATGCTTGCGCTTCATAACATCGAATCAAGCTGGCACGGCGGCGCAGGCAGATGAACCTCAACCCTTTGCTCGTCGACCAACGCGAAGCCTTGTTGGGGCAATGGCATTTGCAACCATGATCTCGGTTTCCGGATTGCGCGAATATCACCCCGTAGCGCAATCGCTGTGCCATCACTTAAGCGTTTGAATTGCATAGCTATCCTGGAGCGTGCCGCGATCGCTGGGTGCAAAGCCCAGCAGCGGCATGCAAGATTTTTCGGAATGTTTTATCCGGACTGCTGGACTACGAACGAGTTAGCGGCGATTGCATGCGGGCGTTGAAAAGCCGCTGTTATGAAGATCGCCAATGGGTATTTCATCAATCACTCGTACGCGCTGATCGACGGAACATTGGAATATGTACCCAATTGCGCCAGGCGTGGTTGCAACAAAACGGATAACCGCTTCTTCTGAATCGAGTACTACCGGCGGCTTCTTGCCCAAGAAGTACTGCTGATTCCAATACGCTTGCAGTTCCTGGGGAGGCCGCCCAAGTACGGCCACGGAAAATGATTCGCGCGCGGGATGCCCCACCGGCAGGTTGACGGGCACGATGCGTTGCCCATTCAAATCAACGGAAATCTTGCTGCGATAGATTTGAGCAAGCTCTGCTCGCGTGTAACTGACTTGGGTTTTTTCCGCTGCCACCACAACGGCGAGTGATTCCGCAGCGCCGCACACGGACGGGACAATAAGCAATGCAACAACTATCCACCTCCAGAGCACCGGCATTCAGGCGCCCCTAAAATAGAATTGCGATTGAACCAAACCACCCATCGGGCGACAGTTGTGCATTGTCGTCGCCCAACAGCCGTTCTACCTTGAGAGTGATGGGCGGTATCGGTCGGTATGCAAGACCAACGGTTCCAAGCCGGGCTGTATTCCCGGTGTAGGAACTTTCGAACACCTCGCCGCGCAACACTCCGTACAGATTGCCAACAATCGGTGTCACGCCCTGAATAAATGCGCCCCACTCGTCTCTATCGCGGTCATCGGAGCTGAAACGATACAACCCTTCAGCGCTAATCTCCGTGCGACCGATTTGCCACTGTATATCAGCGCCAAGCAGGTTCTGGCGTGTTTGCAGTCCCTCCATCTCAAAATTGGCATACGACAATCCAAGTTCGACTTGATCATCGAAAAAGCGATAGCGAAGGTTTGCACCAAACGCGTTGTCGAAGTTGTTTGCCGGAACCAACTGCGGCGCAACGGTCTCGGCCTTTTCGCGTTCGGGATCGAGATCATCGCTGTCATCCGCGTACAACGAGTAATCGAGATCGCGCTCAGCAATAGTCAACGTTCCGTGCAACATCGCACCCGTGGCCTGGCGCGCAAACGTTCTCTGAGTAATCAGCGGACGCGATGTGGTCCACACCAGCGGCGCGGCATGAACGACGTTCCATTTCCCGATGGGGGTAAGGAACTTGCCGACTCTCAGTGTCAATGCCTGACTGACGGAGTAGTCAGCGTAAAGGCGTTCCAGATCAAAATCAGCGTCTCTCGAACGGATACCATCGTCGCTGACTGTTACCGCCTCGCCCACTTCGATCTCGGAGAAAAACAACCAGCGCTCCGACGGAGACCATGTTAAGAAAAGGCTCAGATCTTCAGCGGACAAACGCCACGATCGCTCATCGCCACCGCGGAGCGTAAGGTTTGCATAACCGCCAATAGTCAGATCGTACTTCGGTATCTCCAACCCTCGTCCCAATTGATAGTGGGTCTGCTTCGAGTCGACAAGATCTGACTCTTTTGCTGCCGCCACCGCAGCGCCAAAGACCAGTGCCGCCACAAGAATCGTTGTTGACGGTCGCAGCAGCGGGCGGTAAGAGAGAGGCTTCATAAAATCTTAATTATTAGAGAAAGTCGAAGTGAATCTTCATTTTGTTTCGACCTCGACTGAACGTAACCTTTCAGACCGCGTCATAGTCATTGGGGATATGCGTGTTTACAGTCTGCGCGAGCTTCGAACTCAGGGCAGTCCGCGACCCGACCATTGAGAGGGTCGCTATAGTAACAACGGCAAGGTTGTTTTCAATACCGATACAGATTGCATGAGCATCGGCAAGACGCTACTCCTCGCCATCCTTGGCGTGTCGCTAATATCCGTATCGCTGATGACACTGCTTGCCTATTCCCGTTCTGAAATCATGCTGGAACAGGAAATCCGGGGCAGTCTGCGCACAGATGCCGCCAACCTGATGCAGCAAATAGATACAACGCTATTTGAACGACTGCAGGATCTGAATGGTTGGCGGAAATTGGACATCATGCAGGACACGCGTGTCGGCGATGTCGACAAACGGTTAACCAGTTTCTTGACGGAGACTCGCTCGGCTTATGGCTCAGTCTACCAAACGATTTTCTGTGTTGACGCACAAAATCGCATCGTTGCCTCGAGTACACCGGAACAAATTGGTCAACAGTTTGAGCGCGCAAAATCCTGGTTAACGATTCACCTTTCGGCTGGTGACATCGAATTGCTCTGGCCCCATCGTGCGATCTCCGGTGGCGAAATTACGCTAGCGATGCGGGCGTCATTAGTGGACGCATACAGTCAAAGTGCGATGGGTGAACTTTACGCACTGCTGAATTGGCACGAGATTCAGCGACTGATGGAACAAGCAACGAATGTGGGCGAAGGCCGGCGCCATGTCGTTCTGCTCGACACCGCCGGAAACGTCATTGCTGCCTCGGCATCGTTGATGACCCGCGGCATCATGAGCAAACCACCGCTCAAGCTGCGACAAAGCCAGGGATCAAGTGGAACCTTTACGTTTGACCTCGCTGAACTGGGTCTGGGCACGGTTGAAGCGGGATTCGCAAATTCCAGCGGCTATCAACAGCTGCCGGGATTCGGTTGGCAACTGCTTTTGATGGAGCCGAAATCCATTGCATTCTCCCAGGTTGCCCATCTGCTTTGGGCGCTGCTTTCGCTGCTGGCGATCACCATGCTTCTCGGATCGTTGATGGCATTCATGGTTGCGCGTCGAATCGCACGACCGATTCAGCATCTCACCGAATACACCCGCAGATTTCAGGCGGGGAACCGCGATCCGGTGGCGATTGCCGCGGGCGGGCGCGGAGAGATCGGCGAACTGACGCGCGCGTTCGCCGACATGATGGCAAATCTGCAGGAATCTGAACTTCGACTGGTACAAGCAGCAAAACTCACGGTGGTTGGTGAGATGGCCGCAATCATGGCGCACGAAGTCAGAACTCCGCTGGGTATTCTCCGTTCCTCAGGTCAACTTCTCGCGCGCGAACCAAGCCTAACCACTGAAGGACGCGAAATGGTCGATTTTGTGCTGAGTGAAACCGAACGATTAAATCGGCTGATCACCTCGCTCATCGACTGCGCACGTCCGCGGCCGCCGCACTTTGAAGTCACGAACTTGCACCACATCATCGAGCGGGCCGTGGATCTCGTCAGCGCGCAGACCAGCTCGCGGGCCATCAACATTTCCACTCAATTGCACGCCACTGAACCGGAGTTACGGTGCGACCAGGAGCAATTGCTGCAGGTGTTTCTGAACCTACTGATGAATGCTGCCCAGGCAATATCCTCCAGAGGAAGAATTCTGGTGACAACGGCACAACAAAACCATTCCATCGTTGTCAATGTGGAGGACGACGGCCCCGGCATTCCAGCGGAAAGACGCGACAAGATCTTTGACCCGTTCGTGTCGTACAGGAGCGGTGGTATTGGTTTAGGCCTTACCGTTGTTCACCAAATTATCAAGGCACACGGCGCAACCATTACGGTCGAACAAAGCGATTGGGGTGGCGCGCTATTTCGTTTGATATTCCCGAATCGAGCAGCAACTGAGGACGAATCATGACGCGCGGCAAAATTTTGATAGTGGATGACGAAAAGAAGATGCAGCGCATCCTGGAGATAATGCTGCGGGGAAAAGGCCATGAAGTGGCAACCGCCAGCGACGGCCATGAAGCCTTGCGATTGATCGAGGACAGTCCGTTCGATCTCATCATCACCGATCTGCGCATGCCGGAAATGGATGGACTGACTTTCCTGAAAACGCTACGTGAGAAAGGCGACCAATGTCCGGTGATTGTCGTGACCGCCTACGGAACGATTGAAAGTGCGGTCGCGGCCATGAAACTAGGCGCAACCGACTACCTGATTCGCCCGTTCGAGATTGACGCGGCAGAACTCGCCGTCGAACGCGCTTTCACGCTAGCGCGGCTGCAACGACAGAACACCTTCCTACGCCACGAGGTCGAAAAGGGTTGGGGCGAATTCATCGGTACCAGTCCGTCAATGCAACAGGTGTACGCAACAATCAGGCAGGTCGCTTCGGCAGGCAGTCCGGTACTCATTACCGGCGAAACCGGCACCGGAAAGGAACTGGTTGCGCAGGCGATTCACAAAGAATCGAGTCGAAGCGGTCTGTTTGTACCGCTTAACTGTGCGGCAATTCCGGCGGAGATCCTGGAGAGCGAGCTATTTGGATATGTTCGTGGTGCATTCACCGGCGCCAATCGCGATCGCATCGGGAAATTTGAGCTCGCCCACGAGGGAACAATCTTTCTCGATGAAATTACCGAGATGTCGCCCGCATTGCAGGCGAAGCTGTTGCGAATACTGCAGGATGGACGCATCGAGCGGCTGGGAAGTAACACGTCCACTGAATTTGATGTACGGATCGTCGCTGCAACAAATCGTGATCCAAAATCAGCCGTTCGAGAGCAAAAATTGCGCGAGGATCTCTATTATCGATTGAATGTTGTTTCGATTGCGCTGCCACCTCTGCGTGAGCGGCGCGAGGACATTGTCCCGCTGGCGGAGCATTTTCTTGTTTCGCAGTCGCATCGCCTGGCGCGACAGCCGCCTGTTTTCGGCGCTAGCGCCCAGGCGGCCCTGGTTGCATATCGATGGCCCGGAAACGTTCGCGAACTTGAGAATGCCATTGAACGCGTGCTGGTACTTTCACCCAAGGAGGTCATCGAAGCGGAGGATCTCATCGGTTTGGCAGCCGAACAACCGCAGGAGGAAACGGTGCAACAGCCCACACCGGAAAACAACATTGACGGCTTTGCACTGCAGCCCAAGGTTGAGGCGTTTGAAATGGACTTGATTGAGCGCGCGGTGCAGGCGGCAAACGGTAACAAGACTGCCGCCGCTCGCCTACTGCAAATCAGCGAACGCACGCTATGGTACAAACTTAAAAAGTACGGCAAAGGAAATTGATAGTGCTATGTCTTCCTCTAGTCATCGGTCAGCA
>JAXMGY010000011.1:0-55644 GCA_046347035.1 Gammaproteobacteria bacterium
ACCGGCAACAGCAATCCGGCTGCATTCGTTACAGCCGCGCCAGGTCTTAACGTGAGCGTGGTCAGCAATGCTGCTAATCTCGGAGTGGCCATCGACATGATGGTGCTGTGGCCGAACGACACCAACCCAACTCATATCATTGCTTGCAACGAGTCTGCTGGCCCAACCGGCGCTGGCGGCGTACAGCGTATTCGCCTGTCCGATGGATTTGTAGAGAACATCATTTTGTCGCCGTTGACCTCCTGCGATCCGGCGGAGATCACCCCATGGGGCACAGTCATTGTTGGTGAAGAAAACGGAACAAATGGCCGGATGTTCGAGATCCTCGATCCTCTGAACACGACGGATGTGACGGTGTCTGGAGGTACTGCGGCAACGACGACGACCTCCGACCCCACGCATGTGCGAGCGATACCAGCACTTGGTCAGCTCTCGTTCGAAGGCATTTCCGTCATGTCAAATGGTGTTGTGTACTATCAGGACGAGAACCGTCCCAGCGCCACAGACAATGGTGGCGGCTACTTCAAGTTCATTCCAAGCACGCTTTGGGCGGGCGGCGCTCCAATTACCAGTCTCGACAACTCACCACTGATGATAGGTGGCCGCGTGTTTGGCTTGCGACTCGGCCGCAATGGTGGCAACACGGACATCGGTGCCGGCAACCACACTGGGCGAGGCAATTGGGTTGAAGTCGTTGATGGACAGGTCATTGGTTCAGTCACTGTCAATCGCAGCAACCTGCGCGCTGCCGCCACTGCGTTGAAACTGACCACCGGCTATCGTCCGGAAGATCAGGATATCGACAAGCGCGCGCAATCGCTGGGCAATGTTCGCGTATGCGGCACCAACACCGGCCAGGACACCGCTACAACCAGCTCTAACGGTAATAATAATTTTGGTGAAACTTTCTGCATCACCGACGGCACGTTGGCACAGGCCGCCGTCATCAATACGGTTAGCCAGACGCTTGGCGGGGTGACTTACACCGTGAATTCCGGTGCTGGCACATCCATTCCAGAATACCAGTTCCTGGTGCAACATTTCCTGGACTTCGGTATGCCGGACAACATTGCCTACCAACCCGGCCGTGGCAACTGGATCATTCACGAGGATGGTGATGGTTCCACCTATAGTCCGCCACGCAATAACGACATCTGGTCGTGCGTCGATGATGGAGCCGACAGGGATAACTTGGCGGACGCATGCGCCAAGGTCATCACCATCAACGATTTGACTGCCGAAACCACGGGTGGAGTATTCAATGCCGCTGGCAATGAATTCTATTTCAGCGTGCAGCACAACATCACCGGCCACGGCACCATCGTGAAAGTAACCGGCTGGCAGTAGTTCGGATACACCATGCGCGCCCGCCAAGTTCGGGCGCGCAATTCCGAATAAACAATGTTTTCTCGGAGAACAAACATGTTCAACAGACTAAAGACGTTTGTCATCGTTGCTGCGATGAGCGTCACGGCAACGGCAGGTAGTCAAGCGCAGGCGGCGACTGCGACTGCCACGGCTTCGATCACGGACCGCACATCCTCGCTGCTGACGTTTTCTAATGATCAATTCCTGAGTGATGCGTCGACGCCATTCAATAGCGGTTTCGACGCCGGTTCGGTCATGCAGGGATATTTCTTCAATCAGAATGGATCATACGCGGAGATTGATAACTCATTCTCTCCATTGCCGCAGACACATGCCGGAGCACTGTCCAGTGGGCGAGGGTCTGCAACTGTGCTGTGGACCTTCGACTATACCGCCACCGGCGATGGTACCGCACAGTTGAATCTTGAATACCTGTACAGTGCAACCGTGACTGGTTGGAGCGCGGGGGAAACAGGAATTGCCCGCTCATACGTCAGCGTATTGCGTGACGGCAGTCCCGACAATTTGGTGGCGTTGAATTTTTTCCAAAATAGCAACAACGACACCAGTGGATTCAACAATCTGGTGCTCAACTTCGCAGTCACCAGCGGTCAGACGGGGACGTTCACAGTTACGGTAACCAGCGACGCTGTCGCCGCCCCGGTCCCACTGCCAGCCGCTGCGTGGCTGCTCGGTTCGGCGCTGACCGGACTGGGTGTCGTTGGCCGCCGCCGGACGTAGTAATCGCTTGTTGCACGAGTTTACAAGCCAGCCCCAAGAAATTGGGGCTTTTTATTTGCGAGGTAATTCAGTAGCAAGGTGATGTGAAACCGCCTGGAATCGTGGAGGAAGATATGTTGATCAAGCGCCTTCGAATGGTCGCGACTCTAGCGCTATCTCTGCTCGGCATTCAACATTCAGCACATGCAGCTTCATGGATTGAAAGCAGTAACGGCGACATGTCGAATAGTGGACTCAGCCCTTCATCGCTGTCGCTCAATCATGGAAGCAATCCAATCAGCGGCAATTTCGGCGCACCCGACCTCGACTATCTGGCGGTAACCGTTCCGCCAGGGTTCGTTCTGAGCGCGATTGTGACCGGTGTCAGCAACAACACTGGATTGTCGCGATCCTTCATCGGCGTGCAGGCCGGCAGTGTGATGACTGTGCCTCCGAATGCCTCCAGCGCTGCGGGATTGCTTGGATGGACGCACTATGGCGGCGCCGACGGCGTCAATCTGCTGCCGTCAATTGCAATTCCCAAGTCAGGATCAACAGGATTTACACCGCCGCTGGCCGCAGGTACTTACACTTTCTGGTTCAATGAAGTATCGAGTGGTACAGGGCTGACCTACGACTTCGACTTTCAAGTGCAAGCTGCCGTCGCATCGAATCCAACGCAGGTGCCAATGCCACTACCCGCACTGATCGCGCTGGCGTTGATGTTAGTTACAACGGGGATGCTGCGCCGACGGAGTTAAGACGTTTTGCCAAGGGCTTTCTGGCAAACCGCGCGCCACTGCAGCTTACCGTGAGTGCGGCGGCGAGCAGTGCCATGAGCCATCGCCCTCCGGATTCCAGAAACAACATGAAGTAAAGACTAAACGGCTTCGGCCGCATCGCGGATAGTTTGACCGCGTACTCTTGAAAAGCAATTTCGGTCAGTCCGGCAATCTGAATCGGCGTAGTTGCCATCAACAAGACAGGACACAGTAGCAACCCGATACCGCATCGTATCAACCAAATCCGCACATTCGTCGCCGGCCACGCGGCGACCAGCACCAGCAGAATCGTCAGCGGCACAAGCTGATGTACCACATCAATCTGGGTATTGAGGGTTGTTCCTGCTGGAATACCTACCTCAGCGGCAATCGGAAGCGGGCGCGTGGCGGTAAGCGCGGCCATCACTCGCAGATCTGAGGATTCCCTAACAATCGATAGCCGGCACGAGTAATCCTGCATGACCGTATCCGTCGTACTCTCGAGTAACGGAATAAACGGCGTCAGAATCTGCTTTCCGGCAGCCACGCCAATGACGCTGAGCAGCAACCAGATGCAAAGTAAGCGCAAAACAAATAGACGTGCGCGCCCGTCAATCATCAATGAGATGCCCACGTGGCGAAGAACCCCACCGCTAGAATGACAAACAGCGTCGGAACCAGATAGGTATGTAACGCTATGAACCAATCCGGTTGCCGTGTCAGCGTAAAGTACAACCCAACGATCCGCGCCTGATTGAGAACGCAGGTCAGCACTATCGCGCTCAGGATGCCGATAATTTTTCCCCGCCAAGCCGATGGATAGGCTGCTATCGCCGCGACCAGCAAGAACATGACGCCAGACCCATCGCAACCGCGCACAATTTCCAGTGTTGCACGTGGTGAATAAAGCACGTTGTCGAATGCTGATACTGCATCGAGTGGTGCAATTTCCTGCACGATCTGTCGCGCCGTATGGACGATCCCGTAGTAGTAGATGTAGTGTGTCAATATCTCATCGGGCAATGTGAAGTAGAGTCCATACAGGACAAGGTAGTCGAGGACAAATATGCCGATGAAACCCATATCGGCTCGCGTTAAGAGCGTTCGGTTGTGCGATGTCACCATAGAAACGAGCACTCCATGGGCAATATAAAGAAGCGAAGTTCACTCACACAAATAATATGAACTTTGTGTTACGAATAAGTGGCGTAGTTTGTCTGCTCGCGGTCCTTCACGGCTGCAACCGTAATCCGACTGGAGAAGTCGTAAGCTTGGCTGGCCCCACCATGGGAACCCGATATCGCATTCTGCTCGCTGTAGCTCATGACCAACGTTTCGATCGCGTCGACATGGAGTCGCGTATTGCCACTACCTTGACCACACTTGACAAGGGCTTTCAACATATCGACCCGACTCCGAACTATCTGCGTTCAACGCCAGTTCTTCAACCGAATGGTTTGCGGTTTCGGTCGACTTGCTAAAGTTATCGACGCATCGCTTGATATTGGACGGCGAGCAGGTGGCGCGTTCGACATTGCTGTCGGACCGTTGGTCGACCTTTGGGGTTTCAGCCCGCATTCGACGCATCGAACCGTTCCGATCTGGCGCAAATAATGCGCACGCTGCGGCGAAGTTGGATACAACAAGCTGCATACTCAGGACAATCCGCCCGCGTTGCGCAAGGGACATTCCGGATCTGGAAATTGACATCAATGCCATCGCACCGGGATATGCGATTGATCTGCTCGCCTCGCTTGTCGAATCCCAGGGGTTCAGAATTGGCGATCGACCTGGGCGGTGAATCCTATGCCAGGGGGAAAAGCCAAACGGCGAACCGTGGCGAGTGGGCATTGAGGATCCGAGTCCCGCAGCCAGAACAGTTCGGCAAGTGGTTGCACTGGACGGCGAAGCTATTTCCACCGCGGGCGATTATCGCGAATACTTCGAGAGTAACGGCAAACACTACTCACACATTATCGATCCGAGAAACGAGTTCACCCGTCATCCGCAACGTAGCGTCGGTGACGATCATCGCTTCCCACGTGACGCAAATGGCTGGGACACGGCGCACGGTAAGCCATGGGACAGGCGACACGGAATTAGCCAGGCAAAATCACATCCCCGCCGCGTTCATGTTGAAATGATAACGGATTTGGTTGGAGCGCACGGCGAATTTTGTCATTCGCGGCGCCCAGTATTGCTTCACCGTGAGTCGTGAAGTCAACGTAAGTATAAGTGCAACTATGCATCAACTTTTTAGTAAACCGTTTATCACCGATACGTCAACCAATATCATTGGCGACGACAAGCACCCGTACCGTTGTGGAGTTGCAACCGCCGATCATTCTATTCTGAGATAAAACTGATACACATGACGGCAGTAGCGCTCAGGAATTTCTTGCCCTGCGTGGCGTGCTGATGCTTTTGCGTTCACGCTGCAATCATTGGTTGCTGCGCTATTTTTCAGCAATACCATTGACATCACGCTACTGGCCGCCGCTGTCATGCTGATGATCATCCTGCATCAGTACCCGCTTACGCCGGAACTGAATTTGGCTGCGAAGGTGCTGCTAACCAGCGGTGTACATGCACTGGGACTACAAGCACTGAAATACGGACGAACGCGGCAACGACAGGTGATTAGCTTTTATGGCCGCGATACTTGTTTTTCCTGCCTCCGTCAGTATCGCTTTTTGCTATCCGCTTGGTATGATACGACACTGGAATGTCGATTATGCTTCTGAAGGGGCATATTAGTGAACCTCTGCACTCTGACCCGGGACGTTGCGACGAAGATCGTCGAGTAAAGTGCTGCCAACATTAGAGGAGACGGAGCTGGATTGTTGGATTCGGTAGCAGCGACATCAGCAACTTTACGAACATCACTGTTCAGCGCCACATTTGACGCTTCGTTTTTTCAGCCAGGTATTGGCGCGTTCAATTGACTTAGCCGCGCCTCCGTAGTACCGATTTGATTGTTGATATCTGTATGTACACGGCTTGCCGCTCTGTGACTTGGCTGACTCACCAATTTTCTTGCAACTCGACGATTTGCTGCTTGAGCCGATTCAGCTGCGCCTCGGGAAGCCAACACGAGACGCGCACGCCGGGACTGGGCGAACCGATCGCGCTTATCGACGACGACAAACCGGACACCTCTGCCATCAAAATATGACGCGTTATTTGGACTCTGGGCATTGGCAGCGCTACGTTTCCAGAGCTTTAGTTTCGCCGTATTGATCCAACGCGAATAAAAACCTCCGCGCTTTTGCCGCTAACGATGCGCGGTCTAACCGCGATGCAACGCCACCAGCCAACCCAACCAGCGCGCGATGAGATTACTTCGATGACGATTCGCTTGAACCGCAGCAAGGCCACGGCAGCAGACACGGTAATCGCCGCCGCAAACCAGTCAAATTCATGGCGTCGTAACCCCGCGGCCACAGGACGCGTGGGCAAAGAAAATCGCGAGGTTGGCTATGCTGGCAACCGCCGCGGTGATTGCTGTCAGCGGTGCGGTAGATTTCGATTCAAATGTGCGTCGACTCTACCATCGGACCACCAGCAGGTATGAAAATGAACGACGGCAGGAACGTAAACCAGGTAACCAACGGGGCTGCCACTACGCCGGCAACGAATTGCATGTCTGGCGAGAACAGCAGCGCGCAGCCGCAGCTTCGTCCGACGAACGCGGCGATCGCGATGAGTGGTCAGGCGTTATCTCGCCTAGCGCCAAACCATCGATCATCTGCGTCGGCGTCAACCAGCCATAGTGTCCGACCGCACCTGATAGACATAAGGCAACACGGCATAGGCACCACCAAAGTAAAACGCGGCTTTGATGAAAAACAATCATTGCGTCAATGTGCTATCCCATCCGAATGCGCTAGCCAGATCACATCAGCACCAACCACAACAATGCTCCCACCGCCAGTACACGTACCAATCTGGTCGCGCTGAATCAGGCGTGTTCCGGCGTGGGTGTGCCGTCGTCAATGAGCGCTAGACCGGAAGATTTCCATGCCTTGTGACTGCCACCAGTCTGGAATTTCTCCGGAGAATAGTGCCCGCCGACGAACCCGACCATCGCTGCAAGCTTAACATTGGCGAAATGGAACGGTAAACCTCAAGATAGCAACAAATGCAGCGGCGGCAATCATCAAAGTACTCTGTACGCAGCGCTCAAAACCAATCCGATGCGCGGCCTGCAAGACAGTGCAGTAACTGCTGGTTTTATACCATAGAAGATTCCCATCACCAATGGCAATGCCCGAAGCGACATAAATCCATGACAGTGCAATGAGAATAAAATAATGATAGCAGCACAAACAGTACGCCAGCAGCAACTCCGCCAAGGCTACGTGCATCAACCAGCAGGTAGGTGGCAAGTTGCTGAGCTTCGGGTCGGAGCAAAGAGGCATGCGGTAGTTAAGTGCGGCCACGGAACCGGCGCTCGGAAATCCAGTACCGGCGTCACCAGTTCCTCGTGCGCAGTGGCGATCTGACCCGCCGGACCGCCAAGGCAGTGAACCCAAGTTTTAACCAGGCGTAGTGCCTCCGGAAAGCTGACCGAACGTGGCGCGATTCCGGGGCGTCAGATTGTTCATATCGGGGTACGTTTAAAAAGTCGCCAAAGCCTGTGGTATTTGCGTTACCGTAACTCAAGCACGCGCTGGCGCTGACGATTCCGGAAACATCGCGGCGCTAAGACTACGGCAAGCGAATCGCAACTCCGCGAACTTCTCCTTCGCCATCAATCTCATCTACAACCCCAATTCACAGTACCCGTCATGGCCGACAAGTCCATATTTTTGACCCCACCGGGCACGCCGCGCCGTCGTAGCGGCATCCGCTATTCAGTTGGGTTTTTAGCCATGATCGCTGCAACCACCGGTGCTCTTTGTCACGACCATCGCGATCGTTCTGGTACCCAACATCAACTTTGGGCGTTATTCCACCTGCGCGCGATCTCCCCAAATAAAGGACTCAACTCCGCGATTGATGAGTAGCGCCATGGGGGTGGCGCGTAGGCGCGCGCGTATCAGGCAGGCATGCCGGATCTACGCATCCGAAAACCATGCAAATCCTCCAGCCATCGACGAGGCCGAAAGACATCGTCGGTATCAGGACGTCCGCTGGCGGTGGATTTTTATACGGTCAGGACGACAGCAGCTATCCATCACTAAAGCGCGCGTTGCCCGACGTTGGATTAAGGTGGTACCCGGCTGGCTGAACCTACAGACGGAGATGGCGCTCAATGTCAATCTCGTTATGATCACCAGATCTCATTCGCCGCATAGGCCTGCAAACATCGATCCTACCCATGTTGCAAAGCCGCGACCGAGGGCATCTGGGACGGTCAGGGCTTGCTTCAGTTGCTAGCGGATCCGACGCGACGCGGCAGGCGATTGCGACAATAAGCGACCTTCCTCAGCGACAATCAATTGCAAGGCTTGGTCGTTGATTTTGAATCAGTGCCAAAAACCGCTCACAGGGATCTTCTCACCTTCATCGGCGAGCTGAGCAGGATTTCGCCGAACATCACTGGATACTTGCCGTCACGGTGCCATTTGACGACAGTGAATGGGATTATCTCGCGTACGCTCGTGTAACTGACTATTTGATGTTGATGGCCTACGACGAGCACTGGGAAGAAGGAAAGCCCGGCAGCATTGCCAGTCAGCAATGGTTCGAATCCACGCTTGACAAACGAATGACAGAACTTGATCCGAAGAAGACAATCCTGTGCATAGGCAATTACGGTTACGACTGGGCTGATGGCGCGAACGCGCAAGACGTCACCTTCCAGGATGCACTGATGACCGCGCGGGACTCGGAATCTGAAATCGAGTTCGACGATAATTTATTGAATCCGCACTTCTCTTATGAAGAAGACGATGGGAAACGGCATGACGTCTGGTTTCTCGATGGCGTCACAGCGTTTAATCAGATCCACTATGCCGATGCCTACAATCCCGCTGGTTATGCGCTGTGGCGACTGGGTTCGGAAGACCCAAGCATGCTCTCACTTCTTGGAAAACCCTACAGCTCCGCCAAACCTGATGGCTTGCGTGATATTGCTATGGGGCAGGATATCGATTTCGAAGGTACCGGTGAAATTCTACGAATCGAGGCGCAGCCCAATCCCGGCACGCGATCGATAGAAATCGATCCCGACACCAAGTTAATTTCGGCGCAGGAATACACGCAAACACCGTCGAGCTACGTTATTCGTCGATTGGGAGCGGTACCGAACAAGGTCGCCCTGACCTTTGATGACGGCCCTGACCCGAAGTGGACTCCGCAGATTCTGGACATACTCAAAGCCAAGAACGTACGTGCGAGTTTTTTCATCATCGGCGAAAACGGTGAAGCCAATCCTGATTTGCTTCAACGAATATTCAACGAAGGCCATGATGTCGGCAATCACACCTTCACGCACCCGAACCTGGGCGAAAGTCCGGCAGGCTTGACTGAAATCGAACTCAACGCCACCCAACGACTATTCGAAGCTTTAACTGGCCACACCATGCGGCTGTTTCGACCGCCTTACTTCGGTGACGCCGAACCAACCACGGCCGATGAACTAGTACCTGTTCAGCGCGCGCAATCCTTGGGATACATCACCGTTGGTTTGCGCGTAGATCCGGATGACTGGCAGCAACCTTCTGCAGATCTCATCGTGCAAAGGGTATTGCAACAAATCAGCGATCCTAACCCGGAGACACGCGGTCAAATCGTACTGCTGCACGATTCTGGCGGCGATCGTTCGCAGACCGTTGCAGCCCTTCCAAAACTCATCGATGCGCTACGCGCCAAGGGATATGAACTGGTGCCAGTGTCTGTGCTCGCGGGACTAACCACGGAACAGGCGATGCCAACGCTACCTGCGGACACCGTTGCGCGCACCGCTGATCGCACCGTTTTTCTTACGCTTAGTTGGTTTGAACACGCGCTGGGTTGGCTATTCCGGTTTGCAATCGCTTTGGGGTTGCTGCGCGTGATCTTCCTTTGCGCGCTGGCGGTCAAGAACAAGTTCGATCGGCGTACTCCCAAAGATGATGCATTGATGGACAAGCGCGATCTTGTGTCGGTCATCATACCCGCATTCAATGAAAGCAAGGTCATCGCCACGTCAGTCGTTCGGATATTGAAGTCCGGCTATAGCAATCTGGAGGTAATCATTGTCGATGATGGCTCCACCGATGGCACATCTCACGTAGTCACCGCGGCGTTTGGCGAAGACTCGCGCGTGCGACTGCTCACGCTTCCGAATAGTGGCAAAGCACATGCGGTGAACGCCGGACTGCAAATAGCACGCGGCGCGATAGTCGTCGCGCTGGATGCTGACACACAATTCGAACCCGACTGCATCGCCAAGCTGGTGCGATGGTTCGCCGATCCCGAAATCGGAGCGGTGGCTGGCAACGCGAAAGTGGGCAACCGCATCAACACAATTACCCGATGGCAGGCATTGGAGTACATCACCGCGCAAAATTTGGAACGGCGAGCGTTAGCCGCGCTTGACTGCATTACCGTCGTTCCAGGGGCCGTCGGTGCCTGGCGCCGCTCGGCGCTCGACGCATTGGGCGGCTTCCCATCGCAAACGCTGGCCGAGGATCAGGACCTAACCTTGGCGTTGCAAAAGACAGGTTTGCGCATCGTTTACGATCCCCTTGCCGTTGCCTGGACGGAAGCACCGGAAACCATCAGCGGTCTGGCCAGACAGCGCTTTCGTTGGGCCTTCGGTACACTGCAGTGCCTGTGGAAGCATCGCGATGCGTTCTTCAACCCACGATTCGACACGCTCGGACTGATCGCGTTGCCACAGGCATGGCTATTTCAAATCGTATTCGGACTGATTTCACCACTCGTTGATCTGGCGCTACTGTGGCAGATTGGTGTCAGCATTCTCGACTACATGCAGCACAAGCAGCAGGCCGACACGAGTAACCTTGTCATCACCGCCTCGTACTACGCTTTATTCACATTAGTCGACTTTGCATCGGCAGTGCTGGCCTTCGCGTTGGAGAGAAAAGAGAACTGGCGCTTGCTTTGTTGGTTGTTGCCACAACGCTTCGGATACAGGCAGATCATGTACTACGTGGTTGTAAAGTCCGTCCTTGCGGCTATCCGCGGGCCAGCAGTTGGCTGGGGCAAACTCGATCGCAGAGCCAGCGTCACCGCCGCACGCTAAACCGTCGCGCACGGGAGCGGCTTTATTCAGCCTTCATCGTCCCAATGCAGCTTGTGCAACATTCGATGCAGAGCCGGCGTAAAGAGGATTGCCGCGGTGACGAGGAATATCAATCCGGCGTAGAGCGCGTATATGCCGGCAAAGAGTTTTCCCGCCTGGGTTTGCGGCGCGTTGACCGGCCCCATACCGCCGAGCAACATCGCCGCATTCAGAAAGGCATCCGTCCACGACATTCCTTCGAACAATCTGTATCCGAATACGCCGAATGCAAGCGAGCCTAGAAGTAAGGTTGCCGCCACCAATGCATGACCAAGCATGCGCCGGACGAACTGGCTGCGCGATAAGGTTTCTTGTTTAACTGATTCGTACATACTTCGCCGCCCTTTCAATATTCAGCAGTGAATCCATTTTACCAGGGCACTATGGTAAGTGCGTTGTCCGTACTGAGGCGACTGTAGTCCGTGCGGTGGAAACGTGCAGGATGGTGCCATGCTAACTTCGCCTTAACGCTGCTAAAAAGTGAACGCCTATAATTAGACGTGCACCGCGCCGCCGCCATGGCGTCGCTTCCTGGCAGTTTGGGGCCGAGATCAAACGCCGCAACTGGACTACAGGTTGGCCGACGAAGACGCATGAAAACGCGGCAAAGATTTGCGAGAACGGCCCGATGATTGCGCCGGGAGCGCAAAGAATTCGATATGGCGAAGTTGAGGAACCACTGCTACTCAGGATGATAGCCGAATGACATCCCGAGCTGGTGCCGCCACCGCACAATTAAACCCTACGCTCGTATCGGGTTCCTGCACCCTTACTGCAGGAGTTTGGTCATCTCGCCCGCTGGCCGCGGGTGACCGAAATAGTAACCTTGCATGTTGTTACATTGATGCTCACGCAAAAATACCACCTGCGCGTCAGTTTCTACGCCTTCGGCGATCACGGTGAGGTTCATGCTGCGGGCGAGCGCGATGACCGCCAGGGCGATGGCGGCATCGTCGGGATCATTGGTGATGTCGCGCACGAATGATTGGTCGATCTTGAGCTCATCGATCGGAAATCGCTTCAAATGCGTTAACGACGAAAAACCCGTGCCGAAATCGTCAATGGCAATGCGCACGCCCAACGCCTTGAAGTCGCGCAATGCTGATAGCGTCTTCTTTACGTCCTGGACAATTGTACTTTCGGTAATTTCGACCTTGATTAGACCCGGATTGATAGCATTGGTACGGATCGCGTTACCCAGGACGCGCGCGATTTCGCGGCGGGCAAATTGTCGCGGCGACACGTTTATGCTGATGGGAATGGCTAACTTGCCCTGATCCGCCCACTCCCTGGCCTGCCTGCATGCCGCATTGATAACCATGTCGCCAATGGCATGAATCAGGCCGTTTTCCTCCGCGATTGGAATGAATCTGCTGGGCGGGATTAGTCCTTCCTCTGGATGATTCCATCGCAGTAGCGCCTCCAGTCCAACGATTTCTCCACTTGGTAACGTAACCTGCGGTTGGAAATACAGCTCCAACTCGCCACGCTTGATGGCGCGATGCAGGTTCTGCTCAAGCTCGAGGTTTTGCACCGTCCAGCTGTTGATGTCATCGGAGTAAAAACGAAATCCATTGCGGCCATGGTCTTTGACACGATACATCGCCGTGTCGGCTTTTTTCAGCAATTCTTCAGCGGTATTGCCGTCTCGTGGACACAGACTGATGCCAATGCTGGCCGTGACATACAACTCATGATTGTCGAAGCGGAAGGGTTTTCGAAAACACTTCAGAATCTTGTCGGCAAGCTGCGCGACGATTTCCCTGCGCGTCATACCTTCGAGAATAAACACAAATTCGTCGCCGCCCCAGCGAGCCACAGTGTCCTGTTCGCGCATGCTCAAACGCAGGCGCCGCGCGACCTGCATCAACAATGCGTCACCAACGCTGTGTCCCAAACCATCGTTGACACGCTTGAAGCCATCAAGATCGAGAAAGATTACGCCAACCCAGGTGTCGTTGCGTTGCGCGTTTGAGATGGCATGATTGAGGCGATCCTGTAGCAGAACCCGATTGGGCAGCTCGGTCAGTGCATCGTGCGTCGCCTGATGCACCATCCTGGCATTGGCAGCAATACTTTCGGTGACATCGCTCATCGCGATCACCACGCCACTTGAATTATTGGCTCCGAGTTGAATTGGACTGGCGGTCACACTGACAGCACGCTTCAATTCGCCGCCGTTCAACTCGATGCTTTCCGGCAATTGCCGCGTTTGACCCTGCGCCAAACATTGTTCGATGAGGGTGAGTATTTTGCTCTTCGCCTGCCCGGTGCTCTCCTGCAGCAAATCGGCAAGAATCCGGCCTTGCGCAACATCAGCGGGAATATTCAACATCGACGCCGCCGCAGGATTGAGATAGGTCACCGTGCCGTCGCGATCGGTTGCAATCACGGACTCGCCAATAGAATTCAACAGCGCGCGAGTACGTTCCTCCTGCATTCGTAACTTCCACGAACTGTCGACGATGCGATGCACTGCCCAGGTTGCTCCACCAAGTAGGGACACCGTAAGCAAGGTCATGGGCGCATACCAAAGATGCGCGACAAAGAGCATCGCCACACTGAGCGCTAATGCGCATACCGCGGTGGCCAACGCGATCATCCAGCCGTAGCGGTCGCCAGCGCGCCAATAAGCAATGCAGGCGAGCAACAACACAACCGCGGTCAGCGCCGCAGTCGTCAAACCGCGGAGCGGGGTCACGCCAATTCCGCGGCGGAGCGTGTCCAATACATTGGCGTTGAACTCGACTCCCGACATCGGCCGCGCCTGTGCTGAAACCGGTGTAGCAAAGTTGGACCCGAGACCGGTTGCGGTCACGCCCACCAAAACGTATTTGTCGTGCATTGATTTGGCGACGTCGTCATCACGCAGAACATCGGCAAAGGAAACTTGCCGAAACCTGCCCGGCGGACCGGCAAAGGGAATCTGTAATCGATAGTCGCGCGACCACATTCCGGGCCGAGCTACTTCAGCACGCGGCCGCCGTGCACCGGGCAGAACTTTCCATGCCGACCCGGAACCGATCTCCAACATCGCCAGCGGCAAAGCCGAGAACACCGGCTGCTCGATGCCGGCTTTTAGGTACACCGAACGCGAAACCGCATCCGCGTCCAGGTCAACATCGACGTGACCTAATTGCGCGGCAACCGCCGCAAGTTGTGGCAGTGGACGAGTTTCAACCAGTACCGCTTTGTCGCTGCGATGTTCCGGAAACACCGGTAGTATCGTGCGACCGTTGCGTCGTACCGCTTCGATCAGTGCTGCGTCAGCATCTGAATTGCTTGCATCAGGTTCGGCAAACATGACGTCATAGCCGACAGCCTTGCTACCGGCATCAGTAAGACGATCAAGTAAACGTGCGTGCAATTGCCGCGACCAGGGCCACCGCCCGAGATCACTCAAACTTTGCTCATCAATGCCTATGATAACGATGTCGGCCGGCGCCATCCGTTGACGCATTCCCATCATGAAATCATTGAGCAGTCGATCCCAGCTTGCTAGAGCGCCGGAGATTTGCAGCAACGCAGCCGCACCAATTGCCAGCGCAAACACCGCCGCAAAGCGCTGATTTGAAATCACATCGGCAGGCTGCTTGTTCATAGCAGCACCGGTATAAGCGGGATCGCCAGCATCCACCAGTAGCTGCGCGTGGACGGTACGTCTACCGATTGCGTCGTCCCCCATGGGCCCTCATAGCCATCGGCATCGATCGCGCGAATGCGGACAAAATACTTGCCGGACTCGGGGCGTTTTATTTTCAACTGCGCTTCGTTGACGCCGGTGTCGACAACGGGTGCGACAAAGTCGTTATTTTTTGCCATCTGGATCTTGAAGCGCTGAGCTGCGGAACCAGCGCGCCAACGCAGCACCATCTCTTCTTTGTCAATGTCGCGCGTGACCTCACTCGGCCCCGGCGTGCTACGGCGGAAGGTTTGCGTATCGCTGAAAGGCCCATCGCCCTGCGCATCCACTGCTGCCACGCGCCAATAGTACTGACCCGTCGGCAAGGTCTGATTGACAGTAAACTTGCCTGCTGCCTGAATGCGCTGATCCGCCATCAAAGGTGGCGAGAATTTTTCGTCACGCGCCAATTGCAGGTGGAAGCCGCCGACGCCTTCGGGTAGCGCCCATTCAAACTGTGGCTTGTCGTCGAGAATCACGTCACCCGCGCCGGGCGCCAGCAAGGCCGGCGGCTCGGGCATGGCGTTGATCGAAAAAGATCGCTCGGCGTCGCGACCTTCAATTCCCAGTCCATCGACGGCGCGCAGGCGCAAACGATATTGTCCGTCCGCCAAAGTTGGGCCGTGCACCTGCAAGCCGGCTTTCATATCATCGAAGAGTAAGGTATGAAAACTGGCATCGGCGAAAATCTGCAAACGCAGACGCTCGGCACCGGAAAGTGCGGGAACGGAGAAAACAATGGGCACCTGCGAGAAAACTTCTGGTACCTGATCCAGATTCGGCGGCGGCAGGAGCTGCACTGGAGGCATTGGCGGTTCGCCTTTGTTTGTCACGGTCCCATACCCGGGATTGAGTCCAACCGTACGGCGCTCGCCGCTCACTTCGACTTTACCTTGTAGCACCTCGGCCTGCGAGCGATGCGCTTCGGCACCGACACGATATTGCGTACCGCGCACCGCGGTCACGGCCGCCGGTGTGGCAATATCAAACCGGCTGCCCTCGCCGAGCGCTGCACGCACCTTGCTTTCGACACGGCCGTGAACTACATGCACGCGCGTATCGACCATGCCGGTGGTCCCGTAAGCCTGCAAGGTATCGAAAACAATTTCAGTGTCGGCCTGAACCAGCAACTGCGAACCATCCTTGAATTCAAGCAGCGCGCTGGTTCCTGGCCCGCTGGTCAACGAGTCGCCACTTACCAATTCCAAACCGGCCGTTGCCGCAACCTCAGTCCCGCCTTTCTTCGCACTCAATTTAATGCCGTTTACTTCCGCCACTCGCACCGATACCGGATTCTGTTTGAGCCACGCGAGCGGCATGCGCAACTTGGTGCCAGGTGGAATATGGTAAGGATCGGCGACGTGATTGAGGTTTTGGAGCCGCGGCACATACGCCAGCGTGGTGAGATACTCTTCCGTGAGATTCCACAGATTGTCTCCATCGCGAACGGTGTAAAGCCAATCGGAAGCAGACACCATGGTAACCGTCATCCACAGCAAACCCACCGCTGCCAATCGCGCCAGCGGCACAAGAGCGCAACGGTTCAACCTAAAATCACGGTTGCACATAGCGAGGGGGAGAGGTTGACCAAGAACCTGTCCTATTTTACTTCGCGTCTCGATTCGACGGGATCACAAATTAAAACGATTCCCCAACAGATTTGACCCTCTGCACGGCGACGATGCATTGCAGCATTGACCGCCGAACCAGTTTGCCAAGAAATTTGAGCGCAAATAATCGGCGCGACGCAACCGCCGACCGCAATCGATCCGATTTCAGTAGCCGTTGAAACTATGCACTCAGCATGATCAAAAAGATGAACATACCTTGTCGTCGTGCCGCCAATACCTTAAGCTTTGTAGCAACAGTCGTGCTGTGCGCTGTCGCAAAAATCGCACAGTACGAAGGTGCAAGTGGGAGTAAGGCGGAAATTCCGCTAAATCAATCGAGGGGGATTCAATAATGAAGAACTATCTCAAGGTCGCGGGGACGCTGGCTTGCGTTGCTGCGCTCTCTGGCTGTGCAAACTCCGGCGGACTGAGCAAGCCGTTGTGCATGTTGGCCGGTGCTGCGGTCGGTGGCGGAATCGGCATTGCCGCAGCCAACAATGATGAAGGCATCGCTGCCGCTGGCGGCGCGGCGGTTGGAGCGTTGATTGGCGCGCTGGCCTGCCCCGAAGCGGAAGCGGCGCCTGCGCCAGAACCGGTTGCCGAGGCACCCGCCCCGACGCCTCCTCCACCACCTCCTGCCGATAGCGATCACGATGGCGTAACCGATGATCTGGATAAGTGTCCGGATACGCCGGCAGGTCAAAAAGTCGATGCCAGCGGTTGCCCGGAAATCTTGGTCACACTGCATGGCGTAAACTTTGATTTCAACAAGGCCACCATCAAGTCCGACTCAGCCTCGATTCTTGATGAAGCGGTCAACGCGCTTAATAAGGCGCATGACGTCAACGTCGATGTCGTCGGCCACACCGACAGCGTTGGTTCGGAAAGCTACAACCAGAAGCTCTCAGAACGCCGCGCGTCAGCTGTGGTTGACTACTTGGTTGCGCATGGCATTGCCGCTTCGCGCCTGAGCGCCTCCGGACGTGGCGAAAGCGAGCCGGTGGCTTCCAATAGCACGAAGGAAGGACGCTACCAGAACCGTCGCGTCGAACTGCGTACCGCCGGTTATACCAGCGGTGGTGCGGCAAGCAGCAGCGCGCCGGCCGGTGCACCTTGCAATCCACGCCTCTGGACCTGCGTGTGGCATGAAGTGCAAATGAAGTAATTCGCGATACCAAAAATAACGATTCGGCATTAACTGTGAAGGCGCGTGAGATAACACTCACGCGCCTTTTTTATTTGCTCCGCGCCTCGTTGTTTAACACGAATCTGACAGCAGTGATCTTTGCGTAATCCCAAGCGCCGCGAGCTTCGTCTTATCGAGAATGCCAATAAGCGAAGACTCTCAGCACTGCCATGATGCGAGATCGCAAACGCGCCAATTTTGAAATAAATTCTGGCTTAGATGAGCGAAGATAACCGCAATACTGCCTACCCCCACAACACGCGAGCATCACCTGTTAAACGTCGGCAGGTGTCGCTGAATTCGCACTGGCATCGGAAAATAATGTCGCTGGTACAACGCGACTATGCCTTTCTTGGTTATCGCTATACGCCGGGCGGCGTCCTCTATCGCGGATTGCGCAAGGGCTTGGCCGCCAATATTGCTCATGGCGCATGGTTGCCCAGCGTCGATGACGGTCCGCTTGCAGCCCTGGAGCGCGAACTCGGCGTGTTTTTATTTTCGCACGACCTGTCCGACGCACTCAGCGTTTCGCGCCTGTGGGAGGATAACGATGATGCGGCTATTCTTGTCTTCGATGCTGCAGAATTTGACGCCCGCTGGCGGTGCGGCGGAGCAGCGGTACTTGGCTTTGCGGAACCGGGTGTGGTCTTTAGATATCCATTCTTCGCCGAACCGCTGGCGCTTGAGACTCACCGTACGATATTTACGAAATCGGTCTGCACATCGCCAATTATGCCGCGGCAAACCGTTGTGCCGACAAATCTGGCGGGCGACCGGTCAACTACCGAAGCATGGCTTGCTTCAACCTTGCAGACGAACAAAGCGCGATCAGCAACGCCTATCGAAACCAGCTGCTTCCCACCCCACCTTCCAGCCAATTAGTCGGCCCTTTGGTTCTCGATTGCCCATTGAACGTGTTCGCGCACCATTTCTGAAGGGTGATCAAGTCGCTTTTTCAGACTCTCCATAATTTCCGGTAGCGCCGGAGCGTTGCCCATCGCCACGGCGACATTGCGCAACCAGCATTCATACCCGATGCGACGAATGGGCGACCCTTCGGTATAGCGCAGGAAATCCGCTTCCGACCATGCAAACAACTTCACCAATGTCTGCGCATCCAAACCATGTCGTGGTTTGAAATCCGCCTCACAACTAGCCTGCGCGAAACGATTCCACGGACAAATCAGTTGACAGTCATCGCATCCGTATATTCGATTTCCGATCAAGGGTCTTAATTCAACGGGAATGCTGGTTCGTAATTCGATGGTCAAATAAGAGATACACCGCCTAGCATCCAGTTTATAGGGGGCGATAATCGCCTTGGTCGGACAAACATCAATGCAGGCAACGCAGCGGCCGCAGTGATCTGTTTGCCGCACTTGATTAATCGGCAACGGAATGTCGGTGTAAATCTCACCCAGAAAAAACCATGATCCACGCTGGCGACTGATGAGGTTGGTGTGTTTGCCAATCCAACCCAGGCCGGCATTTCTCGCAAGCGGTTTCTCCATCACTGGCGCGCTATCGACAAAAACCCGATAGCCGTGCTCGCCAATTTTTTCGCTCATCCTTTCCGCCAGGCGCAGTAACCGGGAACGCAGCACCTTATGGTAGTCCCGCCCCAAGGCATATCTCGACAAATAACCTAGATGCGGCGCGTTCAGAACCAATTCTGCGTCGGCTGCGTTTGATGGCAGATAGTCCATGCCAACGGAGATCACCCGCAAAGTGCCTGGTACTAGATCCGAAGGTCGGGTGCGTTTGTGTCCATGCCGTTGCATCCAGTCCATTGCCCCGTGCATTCCCTGCACTAACCATTCTTCCAGTTTTTTTTCCTCTGCAGAAAGATCGGTGTCTGCGACACCGACCTGCTGGAATCCAAGTTCATCCGCCCAGCGTTGAATATCTTGAAGCAGAATTGAGTAGTCGAGCGTCACGCGTTGCGACCGCATGAGCCAGGCACGGCGTGCGATGTGAAAACGATTGCAGGCATTCCCGCATCATGAAACCGACGCCTTGTAAAATGCAAGGCGTCGCGACCCAAACCATGGCAGGAGCGTATGTGGCTCGGCTAGTGCCCACCACGGCTGGGTTTCCAACTGCCGGCTTGTTTACTTCGGCCTTTGTTATCTCGGCGATGTCCGTGACTTGTACCTGGACGCTGTCCGCGCGGCGCGGCGTGCCGACGTCTAGCACCTGCTTCCGCGCTCGCAGCGCGTTGCGTGTCCTGCGCTGGCGATGTGGTTTCAAAACCTTCGACGGTCACAACCGACAGTGACTTGCCAAGCATCCTTTCAATGTCACGTAGCTGTTTACGCTCCGCGCCGCTTACGAGCGAAACAGCCTCACCGCTGGCACCGGCACGCCCGGTGCGACCAATCCGATGCACATAGTCCTCGGGGGAACTGGGCAGATCAAAATTCACCACATGACTGAGGCGTTCGACATCGATGCCGCGCGCGGCGACATCGGTGGCTACCAGCACGAGCACCTGCCCCTGTTTGAACTGCGCCAGTGCTCTTGTCCGCGCATTCTGTGACTTGTTACCGTGAATCGCCGTCGCCAGAATTCCCTCGCGCTCAAGTTGCTCAGCCAACCGCTCGGCGCCGTGCTTCGTTCTCGCGAAAACCAGCGTCTGCCGCCAATTTTCAGTACGCAGCAAGTGCAGAAGCAGCGCCCGCTTGTTGTCCTGGTTGACGAAATGCACGCGCTGAACGACGTTTGCAGCGGTGGAATTCCGCGGCGCCACCTCCACTGTGCGCGGTTCGTGCAGAAGCGTTGCGGCGAACTTGCGGATCTCCGCCGAGAACGTGGCGGAGAACAGCAGGTTCTGCCGCGACTTCGGTAGCGCGTCGATGATGCGCCTGATGGCCGGAAGAAAGCCCATGTCGAGCATGCGGTCGGCTTCATCCAACACTAAAATCTCGACGTTGGACAGACGTGCCGCACGACGCTCAAGATGATCGATTAGGCGGCCCGGCGTTGCCACCAACACATCCAGTCCACGCCGCAGTGAGGCCGACTGCTTGTGCATGCCCACACCGCCGAAAACAGCATCGACGCGCAAAGATGTGTGGCGCGCATAGCCGGCAAAGCTCGCCGTCACCTGCGCCGCCAATTCCCGTGTCGGGGCCAACACCAGCGCGCGCGGTCCGGCGCCATTGGATCCGCGTGACTTCAACCGCTCGATGATGGGCATCGCAAACGCACCCGTCTTGCCAGTGCCGGTTTGCGCCGCAGCGAGCAAGTCATGACCGGCGAGTACCAGCGGGATTGCTTCTGTCTGGATTGGTGTCGGGCTTTGATGACCAAGTTCGTCAATGGATTGCAGGACGGCCGTACTCAGGCCAAGATTGGAAAATGACATGAATTAAAATGCTCCTTAAGAGCACAATGCACGCGCACGTGTCAGCGCCTAATCATTGTGCCGGCATGCTCCCGCTCGCGAAAAATCAATCGCAACACCGGTCCAGGCAGCGAAATTAAATGGCAGCAATTTGCTTGGATGCGGAGCGCAAGCTCCAGTCAAAGTCGAACTGCGACAGGTTTGCGGGAGGAAAACGGAATGAACCGTTGAAGCCGTTAATCGTGCTGACGGCGCGGAACCTCGAGGCGCGGACCGGACCGCACCACAACAAACTGGCACGCACTATACAACAAACCGTCGGCTGCGTCTAAGGGATCTGTGTGACGCAACGTCGGCCTCAGTCGTTGCGTTTGTGCCGGGTCATGGCAGTAAGTACGAGTGCAGCGAACGCAGTGCCGAAACCCGCGACGGCAAAGGCGGCGGCAACGCCAATGGATTCCCATAGCCATCCGAACAAGGCCGCACTCGGCAGTGCCAACAGCCCGCAGACGAAATGATAGGCACCGAACGCAGTCCCGCGTTGATTCGCGGGTGCGAAATCGCCGATGAGCGCCCGCTCCGCCGCTTCAGTGCACGCCAGCGCACCTGCATACACCAGAAACAGTGCGATACCCGCGAGCGCTCCGTGAGCGCCAAGCGCCACGCACATCATTACTGCCACACGCACCACCCATCCAACGATTACTACCGGTAATCGACCAACTCGATCTGAAATTATGCCCGCAGAGTATGCCAAACAAACCTTGACCACATGCGCGCAGGCCCACAGCAGGGGAACGCGTGCGATACTGATATCGCCAACTCGATTGACCCACAGCACCATCAGTGCTTCCGGCAATGTCGATACGGTCAACGCAGCCGCAGCCACGATCAGGCCACGCAGGCTGCGATCGATGGCAGACCAGCGTGGCCAGACTACTGCGGCAGGCACCGCGACACTTAAATTTGGTACGCCGAACCACAGCGTCAACATGACCAATAACCCGGGTAATGCCGAAGCCAGAAACACGTGTTGGATAGGAACGCCGGCCACGAGCAGCGGCCAAGCCAGAAGCGGACCGACAATGGCACCGGTATGATCCATCGCACGATGGAAACCGAAGGCGCGTCCACGTTGTTCCGCAGAAACAGTGCCGGCAATGACTGCATCGCGCGGCGAAGTACGTATGCCCTTGCCCGCCCTGTCAAAAAAACGCAGCCCCATGACCATTGGCCAGCTGGTGGCAAAACCAGTAAGCGGCCTGGCTAGATTCGAAAGCAGGTAGCCGCCGAGCATCAACCGCCGGTGGTTCCAGCCGCGGTCTACCACCCAACCGGAAGCCAGCTTCAGCAAACTGGAGGTCGCTTCCGCCAAACCTTCGATAAGCGACACCACTAAAGGCCCACCACCCAGCGTGCCGGCCACCACTAACGGCAACAGTGGCGTAATCATCTCGCTTGCAGCATCGTTGAGCAGCGAGACAAAACTGAGCATGATCACGACGCGCGGTAACGAATTCTGATTTGATTGCATCTGTTGTTGACTATTTCTGTGAAGAGCGAATTATAAGCTATCGAAGCCCGCACAAATCGGTATGGTTTGTGTGTCATCGGCATCAATCATGATCGCACGCAACTATGAGCACCAGTGACGGGAAGAAACTTTCAACGGCTAGTGTCGCCGTTGGTTCGATCCGAAAATCGGGGACCGCGCGCGATCCCATCTGCGGCATGACGGTCAGCCGCGACTCACCATTGACCAGTCTCAAAGACGGGCAGACATACTATTTTTGTTGCGAGAGCTGTCGCCGAAAGTTTGAATCTCCGGCACAGTCAGATAACAAAAGTGGCGCACGTTATACCTGTCCCATGCACCCGGAAATTGTTCGCGACAGCCCCTCCACCTGCTCTTTGTGGAATGGCGCTGGAGCCATTCGGTACTGTTGACGATCAGCTCAACCCAGAGCTCGTGGATATGCAACGGCGTCTGTGGATCGCCGCGTTGTTGTCATTGCCACTTTTCATGACCGCAATGATTGGCGACATGCATGGACATGCATTCTGGCCGTGGCTGCTATCGGCGCAGTCACGATGGCTACAACTTGCGCTCGCAACACCCGTGGTGTTTTGGGCTGGATGGCCATTGCTCGTGCGCGGTTGGCAGTCGATTAAGCACCGTTCGCCTAATATGTTTACGTTGATTGCCATGGGCGTAAGTGCCGCGTGGCTGTACAGTACGGTCGCTGTCCTGGTGCCACGCGTCTTGCCGCCAAGTTCAATGAGCGCTGCCCAGCAAATTCCCGTGTATTTTGAATCTGCTGCCATTATTACGACATTAGTGTTACTTGGTCAGGTTTTGGAACTGCGCGCCCGCGAACGCACAGGCTCGGCACTGCGATCCTTGCTCGCACTCAAACCAGACAAGGCACGTTTAATCCGAGTCGATGGCCGCGACGAAAACATCGCGCTGGCCTTGGTGCGCGCAAATGATAGCTTGCGCGTACTTCCTGGCGATCGCGTACCCGTTGATGGCCGCATTATCGAAGGACACAGTGCCGTCGACGAATCCTTGCTGACCGGCGAATCGATGCCAGTTGCCAAAGCGGTTGGCGACAAGGTGGTTGGTGGCAGCATCAATGGCGCAGGCAGCTTCATTATGTTGGCCGAACGTGTAGGTGATAACACGATGCTGGCGCAGATTATTCGCATGGTGTCGGAAGCCCAACGAAGTCGCGCACCGATTCAGCGCCTCGCCGACCGCGTTGCAGCGATTTTTGTGCCGATGGTGTTGCTGGTAGCAGTGCTGGCGTTCCTCGTTTGGCTGAAATTTGGGCCGGAACCAAGATTTGCGCATGCACTTGTCAACGCCGTCGCGGTTCTTATCGTCGCCTGTCCCTGTGCACTGGGTCTTGCCACACCTATGTCCATCATGGTCGCCAGCGGTCGCGGTGCAATAGCTGGCGTACTGATTAAGAATGGCGAGGCGCTTGAGACTTTAGCCAACGTCGACACTCTTCTACTCGACAAGACTGGAACCCTTACCGAGGGAACCGCAGTTAGCAATGCAAATTGTGCTGGTGTCGAACATCACCGAAAACGACGCGCTGGGCGTGGCAGCCAGTCTCGAACGCGGTAGCGAACATCCGGTTGCATCGGCGCTGATACATGCGGCAGATCTTCGTCATCTGGCTCTGAGCGACGTTGACGACTTCCGTATTTATCCCGGCATGGGCGTAAGTGGAACAGTCGCGGGCAAGTCTTCGGTTCTTGGCAATCTTGCCTTGCTGCGGTCGAAGGGATTAGATATCACTAACTTGCAATTGAAAACCGACGCACTGGGTGGACGTAGTGGCTCCTTTGTATACCTGACTGTTGACGGCCAAGCAGCCGCAGTATTTTTCATCTCGGACCCAATCCGCACCGATGCCAGGAACATTGTTGCCGAGCTTCGTGCCAGCGGGCTTCACATCACCATGATCACCGGCGACAACCCACAAACTGCCGCCGCAGTAGCTGGCGAACTCGGCATTGATAACTTCAAGGCTTCGGTATTACCACAACAAAAACTGGATGAAGTAACCGCTCTGCAAAGAAACGGTCACAGGGTCGCAATGGTTGGCGATGGTATCAACGATGCGCCGGCACTGTCGCAGGCCAATGTTGGCATTGCCATGGCCACTGGCACCGATGTGGCTATGCAGAATGCTGGTATCACCCTAGTCAGTGGTGATTTAGGTGGAATACTGAGAGCGCGAAAACTTAGCCAGCATACACTGCGAAACATCAAACAGAATCTTTTCTTCGCTTTCGTCTACAACCTGCTTGGCGTGCCCGTTGCCGCGGGCGTGCTCTACCCATTTACCGGGATGTTACTTTCACCCATGCTGGCAGCGGCAACCATGTCGCTGAGTTCCATATGCGTAATAACTAACGCATTGCGCTTGCAGCAACTCAAACTTTGATACGCTATTGCGCCTCTGCATGCGCCACGTTGTTGGGAATATCCAGTCTGTCCTTGACTGCGCCCCATAGAGCCTGAAATGCACGCCCTGGCTCAGATCCTGAGGCGAAAACGCCGAGCGGCGCCTGATGCGTTCCCATTCGTTCCACCTGACTGGCGTAGGGAATAAACACCCGCAGAACCTCCTGATGCGCGCCCGCGAATTCACGTACCAGTTGCACATGCAATTGCCGGCGGCGATCGAGCATAGAGAAGAACGGCATGAGTTGCGGCCGATTCTCAATATTGTCTTGAAGGAATTCGGTCAACACATCATAGGCTCGGACAGATAGATGCGTCGGTATCACCGGCACGAGCAGCACATCGCTGGCATTGAACACGTTTTCAGAAACCAACGATAAGCCAGGGGGGCAATCGAGAAAAATATAGTCGAAGTCATCACCCACCTGCTTGAGGATCTTGCGCAGGCGCAGAGCCGAGTTCTTTTCTTCGTGTAATATCAAATCGAGGTTGCGATGTGATAGGTCGGCGGGGACCACGTGCAAGTTCGGATATTCGGTGGCGTTGATGTTATCGAGGATTGAAGCCTTCTTGCCGATGAGTTTCTCGCTGCCGCCTTTCAGCTGCGGCTCGACACGCAGATAAAAGCTCGCGGCCGCCTGCGGGTCAAGATCTACCAGCAAGACACGCGCGCCTTCTTGCGCCGCAAACCAGGCAAGATTGACGGCTGCGGCAGTCTTGCCAACACCGCCCTTCAGGTTGTAGGCCGCGATGACAGTCATAATGCTTCCGAGGAACCAAAGGTTTTCTTGTTGATGCAACCCTGCCGTTTACGGCCGAAACGATGGCAGCGGTCAATTGATTTGTCGCGCCGATGCCCGACCCGTCGATTCACATCATGCAACCAGGTCTTGATGCTATTACTCGTCGCCGTCTGCCTGGTAGTCGTTACAAACTCGTTCAATAAGGTTTTTTGCGTCAGCAAATCGCAGTACGAGCCCAAATCGTCCTGCAACCTTCGTAGATGACTGATGACGTCTGTCATCGCATCACGCTTCCACAACGGCACAAACGATTCGATGACATAACGCAGTTGTTTACACTCTTTACGCAGTTCGTGAAGTTGACGACTCGCGCCCTTCTGTCGAATTTTTCTGGCGTGCCGGCAAAGCGCATGGAAGTCGCGGAGTACCACATCCTCTACAGTAGCGGTCAGATCGACTTGACCGCGGGGGTAGCTCCGTAACTGGCCAATTAAGTTGAACCATTCGGTCTTCAGCCTTTTATAACGACCCGAGCCCAGCGCGCGTAACAAACGTCTGTGCGCAACATCTCGGCTGGAATGCAATCGCTTGGCAATGAATTCTCGCGCAGTTTCATCGAGATCGAGGCGGTCAGCGCGATGCGCAAGCTCCGCCAACAGCACGTCATAGTCACGCTGTCGACCGGCGATCCGCGCAATCCAGGTAAAATTCTCACGCAACCGACCGGGCGGTTTGATTTCAACTAGATCGGGAAGAATCTTCAGCAATGAGCGGGCACGACGGATGGCCACGCGGAATTCGTGCACTGCCTCGGGATTGCAATCCTCGGCAACACCAGGTTCAACGGCAATGAGCGTGCCGCGTTGCTGCGCCAGCGCTTCGGCGATGCTCGCGCTCAACCGAGCGCCGGTCGAAGCACAAGTTTCGCCTTCGACATCACGGGAATGAACCTCCTGGAGGCCATCCAATTTCATGCAGCGCCACGAATTGATTGAATGCGTTCGTAGGCACGGCGAATACGCAGAGTTTTTTCGTTGGCCAGCCGTTGCATCTCCTCGGAAACGTCGGCAGCGGCAATCTTGTCGGGGTGATGCTGACTAAGCAGGCGGCGATATGCCTGTTTGACTTCCTGATCGCTGGCACTGGAATCAATGCCTAACACACTATAGGCCTCGTCCAATTCCGAATGCGCGGAACTCGTGGATCGGCGCTGACCCGCTCCAGTTGCGTATCTGCGTTCGATGCGCGCCGCGCGCAACATCTGTTCAAATGTTGCTGACGGAATTCCCAGCCGCACGGCGATAAATCGCAGGGTGACTTCCTCCTCCTGGGTCAAATCGCCATCGGCAAGCGCCGCTCCAAGCTGCACGTCCATGAACATGCCCAGCAACATGGGCGAACTCTGGCATTGCTCGCGAAATCGGGTGAGCACGTCACCCATGACAAAGTCATTGCGCTTGCCATGGCGGAAGCGATTCATTGCATCGCGGCGCTGCACCGGACTGAGCGCCATACGATCCATGACCGTGGTGGCCATGGCGATCTCAGCTTCGCTGACGCGGCCATCGACCTTGCAGACATGCCCCATCACTTCGAAGGTCGTATTGATGAAAGCTGATTGAGTACGAGTGGACTTTTTCGGAGCGCCGCGCTGCAGACGTGCGTCCACCTGATGCCCGACTACCAAACCGACCGCAGCCAGCGCCGGACCGCCGAGCGCCATGCCCGCTGCACCGCCGATTAGCTTTCCCAACCAGTTCACTGTCACCGGACTCCCGAATTACGCCCAAGGGGGCGCTGCCACCAAAAGCTGACAATACCCTAGAGCGTTTCAGCCGCAAAGTCGGCAAGCCGGCTGCGCTCGCCGCGCATCAATATAATGTGCCCGCCGTGTTGCCAACCCTTAAACCGGTCTACCACGTAGGTCAGGCCTGAGGTAGTTTCGCTCAGATACGGCGTGTCGATCTGCGCGATATTCCCCAACGCCAGGAGCTTCGTTCCCGGTCCAGCGCGGGTAATTAGCGTTTTCATCTGCTTGGCGGTGAGATTTTGCGCTTCATCAAGGATGATGTAGCGATTCAGGAAGGTACGACCGCGCATGAAATTCAGCGAGCGGATCTTGATCCGCTTCTGCAGGATGTCGGCGGTGGCCTGCCGCCCCCATTCGCCACCGACTTCACTTTGAGTCAGCACTTCCAGGTTATCCAACAAAGCGCCCATCCATGGCGTCATCTTCTCCTCCTCGGTACCAGGAAGAAACCCAATGTCCTCACCGACTGGAATAGTCACACGAGTCATAATAATTTCGCGATAGCGCTTCAGCTCCATGGTCTGCATCAGGCCAGCGGCGAGCGCGAGCAGGGTTTTGCCGGTACCGGCGGTGCCCAGCATGGAGACGAAGTCGACCTCCGGATCCATCAGCAGATTGAGCGCGAAGTTCTGTTCGCGATTGCGCGCGGTGATACCCCACACCGCATTGTGCTCCTTGCGATAGTCGATGGCGCGCTCGATGACGGCGCGGTTGCCCTCTACCCGACGAACGATGGCCTCGAATCCATCTTCGTTGCCCTTGTCCTCATGATAGATGCACTCATTGGGGCTGAGCGAAGCCACAATCGGCCCGTGAATGGCGTAGTAAGTGTGGCCGCCCTCCTGCCAACACTCCAACTTGTCGCTGTTTTGATCCCAGAAGTTGTCCGGCAACTTCTCAACACCAGAGTAAAGCAAGCTGACATCATCGAGCACTTTGTCGGAGGAATAGTCCTCCGCAGTGATACCTAGCACGCGCGCCTTGATGCGCAGGTTGATGTCCTTGGACACCAGACAAACGTGCATGTCCTTGTGAATGTTCTGCAGCGCGATGACAGTCCCGAGGATGGAGTTGTCTGGGCGGCCGCCTGGCAATGGCACCGGTAAATGCTCGGGCAGTGAATTGGTCTGCAGGAACAGACGTCCGCTGGGAGGCTGGGTGTTGGCCGTAGCGCCATTCTGATTTTGTGGCCCTGGAATCGGCAGGCCTTCTTCAATGGCCTGCTTGTCCGCCGAGCCGATTAGATCATCGAGAAAGCGGCTGACTTGACGCGCATTGCGCGAAACTTCCGAGGCGCCTTTTTTCGCATGGTCCAGTTCCTCCAACACAACCATGGGAATATAGAGGTCATGTTCCTGAAACCGATAGATCGCAGTCGGATCGTGCATGAGCACATTGGTGTCCAGCACGAACAGCTTGGGGCGGGTACTTTCGTGTAGCGCAGATTTTGGCATCGAATACTAAAGGCCTTTAACGGCCTTCAACACCTCCTCAACGTGACCATCTACTTTCACTTTACGCCACTCCTGACGCAAAACACCACTGGCGTCGATCAAGAAAGTACTGCGCTCAATCCCCATGACTTTCTTGCCATACATATTTTTCTCTTTGATGACATCAAATAACCCACACAGTTCCTCGTCCACGTCCGCAAGCAGTTCAAACGGGAAGCACTGCTTGGTCTTGAACTTCTGGTGCGACGAAACACTATCACGAGATACGCCGAGAATGATGGTGTTGAGTTTGCGGAACTTGGCGTGATGATCGCGAAACGCCTGGCCTTCCAGCGTGCACCCAGGGGTGGCGTCTTTCGGATAAAAGTAGAGTACGACATTGCTGCCGCGCAGCGCCGAAGCCTTGAGCTTCTCACCCGTGGAGGTCAGCGCCTCGAACGCCGGAACTTTCTTCCCAACCGCAGGTTTGGTCATGTGGGAAATCCTGCGTCACACACTACTTGACCGGCTCCATGATCGAATCGAGATTCAAGCGATCGCAGAATTCCATGAATTCCCCGCGCAGCGTTGCAATTGAAGTGTTGCTGGGCACCGCAATGGTCATATGCAGCGAGAACATCGGCGCGCCGGTATGCGCCGCCGAGTAACCGCTGGTGTACATGTCCTCGATGTTGATACTTCGCGCGGTGAAAAAACTGGCTATCTCATAGACCACACCTGGATGATCGTAGGAAACCACCTCCACGGCATATGGAACCAGGTTCGAGGCATTTTTTTTCGCCTCAGTACGCTTGGTGACAATAGTGAGACCTGTGCTTTCCTGCAAACGCGGCAGCGCAGTTTCAATTTTCGCCACCACGTCCCAAGTGCCAGACAACAACATGATGATGGAGAATTCGCCGCCGAGCACCGTCATGCGACTGTCGGCGACATTACCGCCGCAATCGCGCACAACTTTGGTGATGGCATCGAGTAAACCGGCCCGGCTGGGCCCCACCGCAGCAACAACAAGATGATTCTGCATTGATTGACCAGGGAAACTATTTGTATTCACTTGCGAGAACGAAACCCTGAACATGATGCGAATGAAGGTATGCGATCCTCAACCACTGAGAATACGTCTGACAATTCGAACCAGCGCTGGGAGCCTTCCCCGTCACTGAGCGCATTGTGCCCGGAACCCTCCCCGCCCTCAAGCCTCGTTCTGGCTGTTCTCCTGTCTCACACGAGAATGTTAGAAGCCTGCATGGTACGTTCCTTCGGGTTAAAAAAAGCCCCGCGCAGCGGGCTCAATGTCTCAACCTACTAACGGGGACAACAAACTTAGAAATCGTATTGGATGCCTCCAGAAAACAAGTCCACATCTGTGCTGTCCTGCCCCAAATCCTGGAATCGCTCCCAATCGGCGCGGACTTTTACGTGGTCGACCAATTGATAGGTCGCACCCAAACCAAATGTCAGATCCACATCATTGTCTCCAGCTGGAATTGCACCAATGCCGTTGGCGATTGCGGTGAGGAAACTGTTGCCTTTGACATCCGCGCTGGAGTCCCAGATAAAAGCCCCCAGCCTTCCGAAAACATAGGCCTGCGGCAGGACTGGATAGCCGGCGATCCCGGAGAGACTGACACCACTGACCGAATTGGTGGCGGTAATCTTCAGTGTATCGAGCCCAACATCGACGGATTCCTCGCCCAAATCAACGTACTCAACCTCGGCGCCAAGATAGGGATTGAAGCGATAGCCGCCGAAAATCTTCCACCCCAGATCGTTCGTATCGGTGTCGATGTCGATGGTTGTTGGTGCAAACGCAGCGCGAATATCGTCCGCTTCATCGCTGTGGTGCGACAGGCCGACGCTGCCGCCGCCATAGAACCCGGGCTCCTCATCCGCCTTGGCTGCCGGCATAAGGAATGCGGCGGCTAGCCCCAATCCGGTCGCCAAGATTCGAAATCTGGTGTTCATTTATTAATCTATAATAAACTGTGGGTTATAAGATAAATCTAATCTATAAACTCAATAATGTAAAGCTTATCATTGAACTGTGAGTGGGAATTAACTGGCACCTCCACAAACCTCAGCTTAGAATGCTGCGCCTACTGAAATTGACCGCTCCATTAGTTTGTTGTGCCGCAGCAAATCAAATTCTTGACCGCGTGAAGATAGTTAGCCCATGAAGCCCGGCGTATTGGTTGATTCGATAACCGCGAGCGTGAATGCCGTTATTTTGGGCGGCATGTGGCTCATCCTGCCGACAGGCCCCATCGCTGCGGCGATCATCGCGCGCGATGGCAGCTACCTGCGCCACTATTGGCGCAGCCTGCGCGCGTCTGCAGAACATTTGGGCGGGATCCGGCGCGGACGTCCGATTGCGCGTGCAGTCGAACGTTGGTTAGTGAGAGCCAACGCCGCAGATGACGTCATTGCTGGCAGTTGCACGCATTGCGGCAAATGTTGCCTGGACAGGTCCTGCATCTTCCTGAGGTTTGACGAAAACGGGCACTCACGTTGCCAGATTTATCGAACGACTTTCTGGTCCTGGCTTCCATGCGGCGAATATCCGCTCAATGGCGATGAGATCGCGCAATACGCCTGCCCGTCCTTTTCGGCAATGCAGCGACGCGTCATCCCCATCCACGCCGTTGCGATGGAAGGTCACGGCGATGAAGCTTCCCAGCGCCTGTAACGCGATGCCTCAGCCACCGATTTGCGCGAGTCACGGTTACAATCTTGTGTTCACGGGCAGGGCTAAGTACCATACCGGCCCGTTCGAACCTTCTCGGATAAATTCTTAAATGTTTCAAGGGAGTATGGTTGCCATCGTGACGCCAATGCGGGCCGGCGTCGCTCCTGCCACACCCATCGATTGGGACGCGCTCGAGCGCCTGGTCGAATGGCATATCGCTGAAAAGACGGACGCTATTGTCGCCGTCGGCACGACAGGCGAGTCAGCGACGCTGGATATGAAAGAACATGTTGGTGTGATTCGCCGCATCGTGGAAATCGTCAATAAGCGCGTTCCAGTCATCGCCGGTACTGGCGCCAATTCCACCACCGAAGCTATCGAGCTGACGCAACTTGCCAAGGAAGCTGCGGCGGATGCCTGCCTGCTGGTCACGCCCTACTACAATAAGCCCACGCAAGAAGGCTTGTTTCTACATCACAAGACAGTCGCCGAGGCGGTGGCAATTCCCCAGATCCTTTACAACGTTCCCGGCCGTACTGCCTGCGACATGCAGCCGGAAACCGCCGGTAGATTGTCGAAGATCAAGAACATCGTCGGCATAAAGGAAGCTACTGGCGATTTGACGCGCGTCGGCAAGATTCGCGACCTTTGCGGCGAGAAATTTCTGCTGTTCAGTGGCGATGACGCAACCGCGGCAGAATTTATGTTGGCGGGCGGACACGGCGTCATCTCCGTTACTGCCAACATTGCGCCGCGTTTGATGCATGAGCTTTGCGTCGCGGCGACTGTGGGTCGGCGTGAGCAGGCGATGGAAATCGATCGCCGCTTAACTGGCCTGCACAAGGATTTGTTTTGTGAAGCCAACCCAATTCCGTCCAAGTGGGCTTTGCAGCAAATGGGCATGATTGAAGCTGGCATCCGACTACCTCTGACCTGGCTTTCAGAACAGTTTCATTCTCGGGTGCGGGCGGCAATGGAACAGGCTGGCGCCAAGCGTGTCTGATGACCTGTTTTAACCGAATACTCACCCGCCTCGATTGCGTGGCCCTGCCCGCATCAATGGCGCATAAATGAATGCAATGAGGCGTTATCGTATGACCCGTATTGTCGTGCTGTTGTTGACCGTTGTGACGCTCGCTGGCTGCAAGTACATGCCAAAGCTGGACGAAGTGCTGCCAGACAAACGCTCGGAGTACAAGAAGAGCCAAAGCCTGCCGGACCTGGAAGTACCGCCCGATCTATCCACTGAAAGCATCAGCGACAAGATGGGCGTGCCGGATGAGGACGGCGCGACTTTCTCGACCTACGAAGAACGCGTCGCGGCGCGAAAGAAGGCGCGCGCGGAAGAAGGCGCCGGCGAGAACGCCGTCGAGGCCTTGTCGGGCGAGAAGGTGTTGGTCGTCTCTGGCAGCATGAAAGATGTCTGGAGCAAGCTGCACGATTTCTGGTCGGCGCAGGGCTACGAGCTGGATCTGGACGATGAGGAATACGGCGTACAGGAAACCAAGTGGCGTGAAGACAAGGACAACCTCGTTCGCGACAAGTACAAGATTTTTGCTGAGGCCGGCGAAAAAGCCGGCACCACCACCTTGTACGTTTCGCATGATGGCGAAGAAATGCACCCGGATGGTGAAGGACTCACGTGGAAGAAGCGCAGCGGATCAGGCGCACGCGATGAAATTGTTGCGGCCCTGCAGAGTGCCTTTGGTGCAAGTAGTGCATCATCCGGCTCCGCAGCAGCTTCGTCCGGTGGCACTCATCACGTCGAGGTGAATGCCGAGGGCGCAGCACCGGCGCACCTTGCCGAATTGGTGAATTCCGGCGAAGGCAAGTATTTGCTGAGTTATCCGGGCGAGGTTTCCGAAGCCTGGAAGCGCACCGGCGAGGCGTTGGCCGCTGGCGGTTTAACCGTCACCGACTCTGACGAAAGCAAGGGCACGTATTCGGTTCGCGATGAGTCCGCTCCAGCCGAGAAGAAAGGCGTGCTTTCCAAGCTCGCCTTCTGGCGCAGCGACAAGAAAGATTTCCAGCTCAGCCTGACCGGCGTGGGTGGCAAGACCGAGATTGTCGTGCTCGACGAAGACGGCAAGCCGGATGACAGCGAAGCGGCCACGCAATTGCTGAGCACGCTGCGTAATCAGCTCAACAAAGGCGTGAACTAAGCGGTTCCCGCTGCCGGTGCGATTCGCATCATTAGGCAGCGGTAGTCGCGGTAACGGTACTCTCATTCGATCCGCCGACACCACGTTGCTGGTGGACTGCGGATTTTCTGCGCGGGAAGCCACTGAACGCCTGCAACGCCAGGGCGTCGATCCTACTTCTATCACCGCCATTCTTGTCACGCACGAGCACGACGATCACATCGGCGGAGTCGGCGTGCTGGCACGCAAATTCAATTTGCCGGCTTGGATGACCGAGGGCACGCGGCGCTCGGCGCAGCATATTCTCGGTTCAATCCCGTCGCTAAACATATTCAGCAGCCACGAAGCCTTTGACATAGGCGACGTTCATGTCGATCCGATTGCGGTACCGCACGATGCCAGCGAACCCAGCCAGTTCGTTTTTGGTGATGGCGATGTGCGCATTGGATTGCTGACCGATGTTGGACGTTGTACGCCACATATATGTCGATTGTTGTCAGGTGTCCAGGCACTGCTACTGGAATTCAACCACGATGAACAGATGCTGCGTGAAGGTCCGTATCCCGAATCGCTAAAACAACGCGTCGGTGGCACACTCGGACATCTCAGCAACACCCAGTCCGCGGATTTACTGCGCCAGATCGACACCCAGCACCTGCGACATCTGGTCGCGATGCATCTGAGTCAGCAGAACAATCTGCCGGACATTGTTCAAAGAACTGCTGCCGCAGCGCTTCAGTGGGATTTAGACCAGATCGGTATCGCCAATCAGGATCACGGCTACAACTGGACCGAAGTCTAGATCAACGTTTCTTGGCGAAGCGCATGAGTCGGCGGCGACTGTGCACCTGGCGTGGCGTGAGTTGCTGGCGCCTTTGCTTGAAGGGATTCTCACCCGTGCGGAACTCCACGCGTAACGGCGTACCTTCGATCTTCAACGCCTCACGAAAACCCTTATCAAGATAGCGTTTGTACGCTCCTGGTACGGATTCAGTTTGATTGCCGTGAATTACAATGCGCGGCGGATTCTGCCCACCCAGGTGCGCGTAGCGAAGTTTGATGCGTCGTCCTCCAACCAATGGCGGCTGGTGCGCTTGCAGCAAGTTCTCGAGGATTTGCGTGAGCTGAGATGTCGGTGGTTCGATGAAAGCAGATCGGTAGGCGCGATCGATCGACTGAAACATGTCGCCTACGCCACTTCCATGAAGCGCGGAAATGTAATGAATACGCGCAAAGTCGATAAAGTCCAGACGTCGATCAACACCTGCGCGCACTTGCTCGCGCTGCTCCACGCTCATCCCATCCCACTTATTGACGGCGATGACCAGCGCACGCCCCGCTTTCAACACTTGCCCGACCAGACTTGCATCCTGATCGGTCACACCCTCGCGGGCATCAATGACCACGATCACCACATTGGCATCATCGATAGCCTGCAATGCCTTCAACACGCTGAATTTCTCGATACCTTCATCAACACGCGCCCGGCGGCGCACGCCAGCGGTATCGATCAATGTGTAGGGCTTGCCATCGCGTTCGAAATCGATTGCAACTGCATCGCGTGTGGTGCCAGGCATGTCGAAGGTAAGCATGCGTTCTTCGCCAATCATGCGATTGACCAGTGTGGATTTGCCCACGTTCGGTCGGCCCAACACAGCGATCCGCGGATGCTTCTTGTTCGCAGGCGCTTCTTCAACATGTGGAAGGTCAGCGAGGACCTTCTGCATCAGCTCATCCAATCCATGCTTGTGAGCACTGGAAATGGCGGTTGGATTTCCAAAACCAAGCACATGGAACTCGCCCAGTGCAATTTCGTCATTCAATGACTCGGTCTTGTTAACTGCCAAATGAACAGGTCGGCCAAGCTTACGTAACTCTTCGGCAATGGTTTCATCCTGCGCCGTCAGTCCATCCTTGCCGTCTACGACGAAGATGACTGCGTCAGCCTCGCTGGCCATTCGCAAGGCATTCTCGCTGACCTGCCTCGAAAGCACATCGGTTTTTTCGTTCACACCACCGGTATCAACAACGTGATAGGGACGATCGCCGATTTGACCATGGCCGAACTGAAAGTCGCGCGTCAGTCCCGGCACATCCGCGACCAACGCATCGCGCGTGCGGGTGAGTTGATTAAAGAGCGTGGATTTGCCGACGTTGGGTCGGCCGACGATGGCAACAACCGGTTTCATGGAGACTGCTCTAGCGGCTCACATCATTGACTGGCGAACGCAGACAGATCACCGTCGCTGCTATAGGCATAGACAGTTCCGCCATCAGAAACCGGCGGAGCAATTATTCGCGACTCATCCACTCTGGCGCGCGCGGCAAACTGGCCATCGCTACGGCGGAGCCAATGCAGATAGCCTTCCAAATCGCCGATGACGAGGTAATCTCCCGCAATCGCGCCAGCCGTCGGCGCACGAGCGCGTAGTTTTTCCTGGCGCCAAACGGCCGAGCCGGTTTCGCGATCGAAAGCCCAGATGACACCGGAGGCGTCTGTTAAGTAGAGATAACTATCGTCGACCGCGATCCCCGCATAGGACGAGAAATCGCGCGCCCATCTTACTTCGCCACTAATCAGTGACACCGCGGCAACGCGTCCCTGGAACGTGGCAACGTAAATAGTGTCTCCCATACGCAGCGGTTCACCGTCGATGTCCACCATTCGATCGAGATCCGAGCGCCCGGTGCTCACCGCGACAATCGCTTCCCATTCAACCTTGCCACTCTTGATATCGAGCGCCACCAAGCGACCATTATCGAAACCGGCAATAACCAAATCATCGGCTATCAGCGGTGCACTGCTACCGCGCAAAGTCAGAGTGGGCGTAGCGCGTTCGTAGCTCCAAAGGCGTTTGCCGTCGGCTGCGTCAAGAGCGGTGATGCTGCCGTCACCGGTATGCACGACAACCACGCCCGATGCCGCGCGCGGCGGTGCCAGCACCTCGCTCGACACCGCACTGCGCCAACGTTGCTTGCCATCGGCTTCGTTGAGGGCGACGATTTCACCCTCGCTCGTACCAACCAGTACCAATCCTTCTCCAACGCCCGGGCCACCTGAAATTCGCTCGTCCAGATCGGTAGTCCAGATGTTCTGGCCAGTAGCGGACTTGTAAACGCCAACGCGGCCTCTGCGCTCGGCGGTATAAATGCGATCGCCAACCAGCGTTGGTTCGAGCTTTAGAAATTGTTCGTCAGTGCCCTTGCCGACACTGGTCGACCATAGTTGCTTGACGGCAACCGTCGGGGCGAATTCTTCCAATGGCGTAGGAGGTGCCGAATTATCTTCGCCCCCCATCCAATTGCCAATGCTCTTGGAAATACCTTTGCCAAGTTCCTTGGTGGTGCCACAACCACCCAGCATGCTTGCCGCTAAGAGTAAGAACAGCCAGCGAGCCCGTTTGCGCGCATCACACCATCTCATGGTGAAATCACTTTTTCGCCAGCTGCCGGGGGCGGAGTCAATCCGAGATCATCAAGCTTGAGAGCAAGCGTACTGCTTTCGTTTGAACGCTCGGCCGGTTCGACATTGGCGTAGGCATTCAGATACTGTTTGCCAGCCTCATCCTTTTTGCCCTGCGCCATCAATATGTCACCACGCAACTCGGCAACTTCGGCGGAAGCAATCTGACTGGAGGGAAGCTTATCAAGTTGCGCCAACGCCTCGTCCGGTTTCCCCTGCGCAAGCGCGACTCGCGCCAGACGCAGCATTGCCAAGCGTTTGAGCGCCGCATCGCTGCCGTGCTCAAGTACCCAATTCAGCTGCTGGCGAGCACCTTGCAAGTCTTGTTTGTCGACCGCCAGCTTTGCCAGCATCAATGCGGCGTAACTTCCGTAAGTCGTATTGCCATAGTCGGAAATGATCTGTTGCGCAACCTTCTCCGCCTGCGCTGCTTGATTGTTGATATTGGCGGCAATGACCTGCGTAAACAACGCTGAAGCAGATTCAGCACGTGCGCGCTCCTTGGCCTGCCAGTAGCGCCAGCCGCTAATCGCCGAAATTCCCAATATCAATCCAACGACGACGGCGGCGGCATTCTCGCGAAGCCACTTCTTGATTTCTTCTACCTGTTCTTGTTCGTTTACGTAGTCTGCCACCACAGCTCTCCCGAACGGCGTGTGCCATTCACATGATTGATAATTTTCTAGTCGAAACCTGGACGGTACTAAGCGATGATTGCCTGTTTAAGCCAGTCAATTGCTTTCGGCATCGGCAGCGTTTGCTGCGCACCGTCTCCGCGCAGTGGTTTCACCGTTACCGCGCCGTTGTTCAATTCATCCTCGCCAACCAACACGCCGAACTGCGCGCCACTTTGATCAGCGCGCTTCATCTGTGACTTGATACTGCCTCCGCCGCAGTGTGTTTGAACGCGAATGTTCGACACCTGATCGCGCAGCTGCTCGGCAAAGCACAGCGCCGTTTGCACGCATTGCGACGCCAATGGCATGAGGTAAATATGCGGCGTATGCGTGTCGACGGGCGCAGCAGTTTGCGCTTGTAACAACGCCATCAGTCGCTCCACACCCATGGCAAAACCCACTGCTGCAGTTGGACGCCCTCCAGCCAACTCGATAAGTCCGTCGTAGCGTCCACCCGCACAGACCGTTCCTTGCGCGCCTAAACTATCTGTTATCCACTCAAATACTGTTCGTGTGTAGTAATCTAAACCACGCACCAGTCGTGAGTTAACAACAAACTCGACGCCAGCGGCGTTCAGAATCTCGCTCAGCGCGGCGAAATGCTCAGCCGCTTCCTGATCCAGATGATCAGTTATGGACGGCGCACTTGCAATAATACCGCTCAGCGCCGGATTCTTACTATCAAGTATGCGCAACGGGTTGGTCTGCAAGCGGCGCTTGCTGTCCTCATCCAGCACTTCCCGATGCGCCGAAAAGTAGTTAACTAGAATTTCCCGATACTGGGCGCGAGCAGCCGCGCTACCCAAGGTATTCAATTCCAAACGGACATTCGTCAACCCGATTCGTTTCCACAAGCGCGCCGTCATCAAAATCAATTCAGCGTCGATGTCCGGCCCTGGCATCCCCACTGCTTCGACCCCAAGTTGATGAAACTGCCGATAGCGGCCCTTTTGCGGACGCTCGTGGCGAAACATCGGACCGCTGTACCACAGTCGTTGCGTCTGGTTGTGAAACAGGCTGTGTTCCAGACCAGCGCGCACACAACCGGCCGTGCCTTCTGGCCGCAGACTCAGGCTGTCGCCGTTGCGATCTTCGAAGGTATACATCTCCTTCTCGACGATGTCCGTCGTATCGCCAATTCCGCGCTCGAACAACGCGGTGAATTCGACCACCGGTAGCCGAATTTCGCGATAACCATACGCACCGAGAAGTGCGCGCGCCTCGGCCTCGAACCACTGCCAGAGTGGCGTGTCGCTTGGCAGCACATCGTTCATGCCGCGGACTGATTGTATCGGGGCAGCCACGATGGTTCCTGCGTCAAATAAAATTCTGGTTGCTTTCAGGGTTGGGCGAGGTAACCGTCCGGCGTGAGCTGAAAACGTGCCACCGACCCTTGTGAAAAAGCAGTCATGTCCAGCGGATGCCCTTCGTAGTTCACCTGCACCGCGGGTGCATTGCCCACCTTAACGTGGTAAGGAAGCAAACCCTGCACTGAAACGCGGCTACCCTGCTTGGCAATGTTGTAGTAAAGCCGCGTGTTTTCGGAATCGTACACCTCAAGCCATGAATCTTCTGCACAATCGAATGTTAAAACGTGCTCACCTGGCGGTAAGGTCGCGTCTGTGGTCGTTGTCCCGCTGCTATTTGTCGCGGGCGACGTCGAGTAAGGGATCTCGCCCTGCGCTGGCACTGCTCGCATGCCGCTGGCGGCGATTGCCGCATCGACTACGTTAGCGGCCGACGCGGTGCTTGACGACGTTGGCGGCGTCACGCCAGACGATGCGGTCTGAACGCTGCTCGGCGCGGATGCCTCATTGTTTGCCGGTGTGGACGCCAGTTGCACGACGGCAGTTGGTGTCGGCGATGCAACTGAACCCGCACTCACCTCAGCGACGTTTGAGGACTGCGCACTAGCCGTTGCGGCGTTTGGCGTGGTAGCGGAACTGGTATTGGGTACGGCAACGTTTTCAGTACGCGTTGTGGAACTCGGGTGCGGCGCCTCAATTGCAACCGGCGTTGTACTTGCGCTTTCAGCACCCCACTTCGGAATACTCAATGAATCGAGCGCGCTCAACTTTTGCGTTTGCCACAACCATACCCCCACCGATCCAAGTATTATCGCGACGATTGCATAGGTGACCGCACGCATTGGCAAATCGGTCGCTTGGACCTGCGGCTGCGGCGTACTGGCATACGGATTTATCTCCGGAGGCTTATCGGCATATTGATCGTAGGCGGCAAGCAGAGAGTCGGATTTGATGCCAACGAAATTGGCATAAGCTCGTAGATACCCTCGCGCATACGTGGCAGCCGGCAGGTGTTCAAACGCACCTGCTTCGATGTCACGCACGACTCGCGCCGCCAGACGCAGGCGCGCAGCCACCTCCTCCAGACTGATACCGCGCGCCTCGCGAGCCTGCCGTAGTGCGTTGCCAAGCTGTTGCAGTGACGCGACTGCTGTTTCGTTTTCGGTTATGGCTTCGCTGGCGCGCGCATTCATGGCTGCCCCTGACCATTCGAGAGCTTCGCGGCCTCAGCAGAATCGGGAAATTTCCCTCGCAACATCATGGCGTAATTGTCAGCGGACTGCTGATCCCCGAGCTTCTGCTCGATTTGGATTCCCAACCACAGGCTCTCCGCGTTCTGTTCGGCCACCTGCGTAAATCGCTCATAATAGGCCTTGGCAGACATGTAGTCCTGAGCTTCGTAATTGACCTTGCTCATGCGAAAAAGCGCTGGCGGCATCTTGGGGTTCTTCTCCAATGCCTGGCGCAAAAATTCCTTTGCTGCCTTGGTGTCATGCTGAACCTCTGCCGCGCAGGTCGCCGCATTCATAAAGGCGAACTCCGGCGTGGTGTAGAGCGGATTCTTTACAGCTTTGGCGAAAAGTTCCTGTCCCTCGTTCGCCTTGCCTTGAGAGCAGAGAAACTGCCCATAATTATTCAATATGCTTGAGTCCTTGGGCGCCAATTCCAGCGCCCGCTTGAAATTCGACTCGGCGTCGTTGGCCTGGCCGAGCTGCGTGTACAACAGCCCAAGCACATCGTAGGCGCGCGCGTAATTGCTATCGATATCGATAGCTTTCTTGAGTTTCTTCAGCGCCGTTTCGAAGTTCCCTTCCTTCATATATTCAACGCCCAGTTGCGTGTTGATTTCCGCCAACTTGTCAGTGCTGCGCACCTCGGTGGAAATCTGGTCGTTGGGATCTTCGCGAACGCCGCCCGGCGTCTCACAGGCGCTAAGCAGGCACAGCAAGACCAGCGCGCCGGTGCATTTGATATACCCATAGCTCATAGACTGGCTCCTCTTGCCGTACTCGCAGGTTTCTCTACGCCACGTTGGAAGCGCGCGGCGCGCGCTTTCACGTTGCCGACGAGTTGGCCACACGCTGCATCGATATCATCGCCGCGAGTCTTGCGCATCAGCGTTATGAGACCGGCTTTCTGCAAGATAGTGCGGAAGCGCTCGATGGATTCGGTTGTTGAACGTCGATAGTTTCCGCCTTCAAATGGATTCCATGGAATCAAGTTGACTTTGGAAGGAATTCCCTCCAGTACGCGCACCAATTCCCTCGCGTGTGCCGGCGTGTCGTTCACGCCATCGAGCATGGTGTACTCGAAGGTAATGCTCTCGTGCGTGTAGTCCTGCGCGAACCGCTTGCACGCCGGCAGCAGTTCGGCCAACGGATAGGTTCGATTCAGTGGCACCAGTTCGTTGCGCAGCGTATCGTTCGGTGCATGCAACGAGACCGCCAAGCTCACAGGGCTGGCCTGTTTCAATTTATCCATCTGCGGAACCAAACCCGCGGTGCTTACCGTGACGCGCCGGCGTGACAACCCATAAGCGTTGTCGTCCAACATAAGCTCGATGGCACGCAGTACGTTGTCGAAATTGAGCAACGGCTCGCCCATGCCCATAAAGACCACATTACTAATCGGGCGTTTCTCCGGGCGCGGGAACTGCCCCAACGCACGGGCAGCGATCCATAGTTGGCCGATAATTTCCGCGGCGGTGAGATTGCGGCTGAATCCCTGCTTGCCCGTTGCGCAGAAGCTACATTCCAGCGGACACCCCACCTGTGAGGATACACACAGCGTGCCGCGGTCGACCTCGGGAATGTAAACCGTCTCGATGGCCTGCCCGCCGGCGACATGCAACATCCACTTGCGGGTGCCGTCGTGCGAAATCTGCTCGGAAACAACTTCGGGCAGGGAGAAGCTCATATTGGCAGCAAGCTCGCTGCGCAACGCGAGACTGAGATTGCTCATCTGCGCAAAATCGCTTACGCCATGCTGATGCACCCACTTGATGACCTGTGTGGCACGAAACGGCTTTTCGCCGCGTTCGGCAAAATAATCCGACAACGCCTTGGCGTCGAAATCGAAGACGTTTGGCAACTCAGCTGTACCAGTACTTATCACGGACGCTCACAAACCTCGTTGGGCTGAAACACGCAACTCATCTCGTACTGAGCGGATTCGGGGCTGTCAGAGCCGTGAACCGCGTTACGATTGAGACTTTTGGCAAAATCCGCGCGGATGGTTCCTGGCGCCGCCTTGGCCGGGTCCGTCGCACCCATAATCTCGCGATTTCGGAGGATAGCATTCTCACCCTCCAGCACCGAGCACACCACTGGACCTGAAGAGATAAACTCTACTAAGTCTTTGAAAAATGGACGCCCAATGTGAACATGGTAGATGGTTTCTGCCAATTCACGGCTCATACGCACCATCTTGCAGGCCACAATTTTGAGCCCCCCGGCCTCCAGGCGAGCCAGGATAGCGCCCACGTGATTTGCCGCCACTGCATCAGGTTTTATCATTGAAAACGTGCGTTCAATCGCCATTGGATTCCTCAGACTTCACCCAGGTAGGGTGAAAAGCGGCGCAATTATAGGGACATAAGTGCCTGCGGGGAATCTCGCCGCACTGCACCAATCGTCAAAATTGAGTGGCGAGAAATTCACCTCCAGCCACGCCGATCGGGTTCGGGACAGTTCGGAGGCGGGGTACCGCGAAATTACGCTAGCCGCTTTGGCACAGGCTCAAGGATGAAGCCAATGCTAATCAAAGCGCGGATCTCGAACCTGCAGCCGGTTGTCGACGACGCGAAGAGGAAAAATTGCGATTGGCTCGTATGCCGGAGCGCACAGTGCCTGACCAGTGCGCAGACAAAAACGCGCGCCATGGCGCGGGCAGGTGATTTCGTGCTTACTGGCGTCGACTTCACCTTCAGCGATCGGCGTGCCGTCGTGTGTGCACACGTCTTCAACGGCGAAGAACTGGCCCTCAACGTTGACGACGAGGATCTGCGCACCATCGACGTCAATCAGCCGCCGGCTGCCCGGCGCCAACTCGCTGAGCTCGCCAACATCGATCCAGTCAGACATGGGTCAGGCTACCGCCGCACGATGCTTCATCAATACATGCCGGTTTGCAGGCGAGCCGCTTCCGACATCATATTTTGGTTCCATGGTGGATCGAAGGTGAGTTCAACATTCACTTCGGTGACGTTGGGGACTTGCGCGATCTTTTCCTTCACGTCCTGCACCAGGAATTCACCCATACCACAACCCGGTGCGGTCAAGGTCATCATCACGTCAACGCGGTTACCCTTGTCAGCCAGTGGCGTGACATTGCACTCATACACCAGACCAAGATCGACAATATTGATGGGGATCTCAGGATCGAAGCAGGTGCGCAATTGCATCCATACCAAGTCTTCATCCACAGCACCATCCGCACGCGATTCAGCGGCCAGTGCAGTCTGCGGCTGCATGCCCAGCGCGTCGAGATCCTTGCCGGCAACGCGCGCCAGGTTGCCATTGACGTTTACCGTCACGCTGCCACCAAGCGCTTGCGTGACATAAACGCTGGTGTCTTTCTGAATCAGAATGGGGGTTCCACTCGGGATCAGGATGGCGTCGCAATCGCGCGTCAACGCAATGGGCGTGTAGGGATCGATGGGCGCGTTCATTGTCTCTATTCCACGCTACTCACTCGGTCGACGCCTGACGCTCACCGTGCAAGGCCGCATTCATTGCATGCCAGCACAGCACCGCGCACTTGATCCGCGAAGGATACTGCTTGACACCTGCCAATACGGTCAGCTTTCCCAAAGCCGCGTCGTCAGCAGCGCCATCTTCGGTAATCAAGGCGTGAAATTTCTTGAATAGCTGCTCCGCTTCGGCCTCGGTCTTGCCGCGCAAAGCTTCCGTCATCAATGATGCGGACGCCGTGGAAATGGCACAGCCGCTTCCCTGAAAGCTCACATCTTTGATCACGCCATCTCGCACCTCCATGTAAAGCGTCAGTTTGTCGCCACAGAGCGGGTTGAAACCATCGGCTGTACGATTGGCATTATCCATGGCGCGAAAGTTACGTGGACTGCGGTTGTGATCGACTATCACCTCGCGATAAAGGTCGTTTAAATCCATCATCGTGCAAATACCCGTTTCGCGACGTCAATCGCACTGAATAACTTATCCACTTCTTGCATCGTGTTGTAGAAAGAAAATGACGCGCGTGCCGTCGCCGGAATGTTATAACGCGTCATGATTGGCATGGCGCAGTGATGGCCGGTTCGGATGGCGACGCCTTCCGAATCCAAGATCGTACCCAGATCATGCGGATGAATGCCGTCGATCAAAAAAGAAAGCACTGCTGCCTTATGCGCAGCTTGACCGATGATACGCATTCCAACTGTTTCCTTCGCACGCTGTGTGGCGTAATTCAACAAAGCTTGTTCGTGAGCATCCATCTTATGAAGACCAATCCCTTGCACATAGTCGATCGCGGTGCCCAGTCCAATAACTCCAGCAATATTTGGCGTTCCTGCCTCGAATTTGTTGGGAAGATCGGCATAGGTCGTCTTTTCAAAACTCACGGTCCGAATCATGTCGCCGCCGCCTTGATAGGGCGGCATAGACTCAAGCAACGACTCTCTGCCGTAAAGCACACCGGTTCCGGTGGGTCCGAATAGCTTGTGCCCTGAAAAAACATAGAAGTCGCAATTGAGCGCCTGGACATCCACCGGCAGATGCGCCACTGCTTGCGCGCCGTCGACCAAGGTGACAACGCCTTGCGCGCGCGCCGCCGCGATCATTTCCTTCACTGGATTGATGGTGCCCAAGGCGTTTGAAACCTGAGTGAACGCCGCAATGCGAGTCTTGTCGCTGAGCAAGTCTTCGAACGCACCTTGGACCAGCTCACCACTATCCGTGATCGGAACAACCTTCAGCCTCGCGCCTGCCTGTTCGCACACCATTTGCCAAGGAACAATATTGGCGTGATGCTCCATGCCGGTGATGAGAATTTCATCGCCGGGCTTGCAACGGTTACGGGCAAAGCTTTGCGCAACGAGATTGATTGATTCGGTCGTTCCGCGGGTGAAGATAATTTCGCGGTTCGACTTTGCATTGAGAAACTGCCGCACGCTGCTTCTGGCCGATTCGTACTCGTGCGTGGCTTTTTCACTCAGCCAGTGCACGCCGCGATGAATGTTGGCGTTCCATTGCTCGTAGTACTGTTTCTCAATGTCGATGACGGCGCGCGGCTTCTGGCTGGTTGCCGCATTATCGAGATACACCAATTTCTTGCCGTGCACAAATATTGAGAGAATTGGGAAATCCCCGCGCCAACGCTCAAGTTCCGCTCTGACCTCGGCAGATTCAGCTGCAACTGGATGAGCGGAAGTGCTCATAGCTGGCTGGATGATCCGACTGCCGCTGACAGGCGCGTGGTAACGCGATTGGTCAGCATGCTTTGCAAATGAGGTATCTCGACGCGATCGATGACATCGCTGGCAAAGGCACATGTGAGCATGGCGCGCGCGGTGTTCAAGTCGATGCCGCGTGCACGAAGATAAAACAAGGCGTCCTCATCGAGTTGACCAACGGTCGCACCGTGTGTGCATTTCACATCGTCGGCATAGATTTCAAGTTCCGGCTTGGTATCCACCTCCGCATTCGCGGATAAAAGCAGGTTCCGATTTGATTGCTGCGCATCAGTCTTGACCGCGTCCTCGTGCACCACGACCTTGCCGTTGAACACGCCACGTCCATACCCGTCGACAATGCCCTTGTAATTTTCCTCGCTGCGCGTGCAGGGTTGCAGGTGATCGATCCGTGTATGATGATCGACGTGCTGCCTGCCTTCGGCCATGTAAAGCCCGTTTAGAACTATCGAAGCGTCGGGCGCATTTAGACTGACATTGATCTCCTGGCGGGCAAGCAACGCGCCAAAAGAAAGCGAATGTGAAATTACTTCGCTGGCGCGGAATTGTTTGACAATGAGGTGGCCAATGTGACTGGCCTTTCCTGCCTCATCCTGCACGCGGCAATGCTGGACGCGAGCGCCTTCGTCGACAATCATTTCCGTCACTGTATTGGTGAATCCATCAGCAGCGGATTCGCCCACGTAATGTTCAACAATAGTTGCGCGTGATCGCGCGCGAGCTTTGACGAAGATGCGCGGGAATAGCGCCTGCTGCTTGCCGGCAGTCATCACAAAAACGAGGCGAATAGCTTCCGAAACTTCCGCACATTCGTCCAATTGAATGATGGCGCCATCAGTGATGAATGCGGCATTGAGGGAAACCAATGGCACATCATTATGGGTTGCGAACCCCACGAGATCATCTACCGACGTTTCACGACTTCCCATCGCGTCAGCAAATGTTTGCACACGCACACCATCGGTTGAAATCTGTTTTGAAAGGTCAGCTCGGAATCTTCCGTCCACGAAAACCAAATCGTAGCCCGACCACTGCGGAAGATTGAGCGCCGACAGGCGAGTCGCGTCAAATGTCTGCGGCTCCAGATCGACAACATGTGCACGGCGCGCCAGTGCTACCGTATTGGTGTACTTCCACGCCTCATCGCGTTGGCTTGGGAAACCCACGGAACCAAATCGCGCCAGTGCCGTACGTCGATGCTGCATGATCTGCGCACCGCCCGGTAACTTTGCTGCCACGCGATCGAACTCGGACAAGAAATTGGCCGCAGCCGGATTGCTCATGCCGCCGCTTCCTTCAACCAATCATAGCCTCGCTGCTCCAGGGTTTTCGCCAGTTCGCGATCGCCGCTCTTTACAATGCGCCCACCGGACAACACATGAACAAAATCAGGCACGATGTAGTCCAGCAATCTTTGATAGTGCGTGATCATAACGATGGCGCGATCGGCGGTTCGCAGTTTGTTGACCCCTTCTGCAACAATGCGAAGCGCATCGATGTCCAAACCTGAGTCAGTCTCGTCTAGCAGCGCCAACTTCGGTTCGAGTACCGCCATCTGCAGCACTTCATTGCGCTTCTTTTCGCCGCCGGAAAAACCTTCGTTAACAGCGCGGCCAAGAAACTTCTCGTCCATTTGCACCAGCTTCATCTTGTCTTTGATGAGCTTGAGAAAATCGACGGCATCCAATTCCGGCTCACCACGCTGTTTGCGAACAGCATTCAATGCGGCTTTGAGCATGTAGACATTGTTCACACCTGGAATTTCTATCGGATACTGAAAAGCGAGAAACACACCGGCACGCGCGCGCTGCTCTGGTTCCATTGCCAACAAGTCATTGCCCATGAATATGACCGAGCCTTCGGTCACCTCGTAACCTTCGCGACCTGCCAACACATGCGCAAGCGTGCTCTTGCCCGATCCGTTTGGTCCCATAATGGCGTGAACTTCGCCGGCTTTCACCTCGAGATTCAGCCCATTGAGGATGTGCTTGCCATCGACGTTAGCGTGCAGATTCCTGATACTCAGCATCTCTTTTGCTCCGAATTCCTGTGCGCTCGTCATCGTCAACCCACAGCGCCCTCAAGGCTCACTCCCAACAGCTTCTGCGCTTCCACTGCGAACTCCATCGGAAGCTCCTTGAACACTTCGCGGCAAAAACCGTTGACGATCATGTTCAACGCGTCTTCCTGCGAAATGCCGCGGCTGCGGCAGTAGAAAAGCTGATCCTCACTTACCTTCGATGTACTCGCCTCATGTTCTACGCGAGCAGTTGGATTCTTCACTTCAATATACGGAAAGGTGTGTGCGCCACATTTAGCACCGATCAAAAGCGAGTCGCATTGCGTGTAGTTGCGTGCGTTCTCGGCCGACTTGGTCACCTTTACCAAGCCACGATAGGCATTCTGACCGCGGCCTGCGGAAATGCCCTTGGAGATGATAGTGCTGCGCGTGTTCCTGCCAATGTGAATCATCTTGGTGCCTGTATCGGCCTGTTGGCAGTTGTTGGTCAGCGCCACTGAATAAAACTCGCCCTTGGAATTGTCGCCGGTCAACACACAGCTCGGATATTTCCATGTGATTGCCGAGCCGGTTTCCACCTGCGTCCAGGAAATCTGGGAATTGGCGCCACGGCATTCGCCGCGCCATTGACAAAGTTATAAATACCGCCCCTGCCATTCTCGTCACCTGGATACCAATTCTGCACCGTCAGGCGTACCAAATACGCGCATCCTTCATCGCCACCAATTCCACCACCGCGGCGTGCAATTGAAAGTTTTCATCGCGCATCGGGGCCGTGCGGCCTGAATGTAGCTGACGTAACTGCCCTCATCAGCCACGATAGGTGTGCGTTCAAACTGGCCGGTCTTGGCGGCATTGATACGGAAATAAGTCGATAGCTCCATGGGGCAACGCGTGCCTCTGGGGATGTAGCAAAACGAACCGTCGCTGAAGACAGCTGAATTCAATGCAGCGTAGAAGTTGTCCGCGACTGGCACCACTGAGCCGAGATACTGGCGCACCAACTCCGGATGATTTTGCACCGCTTCGGAAAATGAGCAGAAAATAACGCCCGCATCGGCAAGCTTCTCGCGAAATGTCGTTGCCACAAACGCTATCGAACACCGCATCGACATTACCCCAGCGAGAATCTCGTGCCGCTCGCGCAGCGATTTCAAACTTCTCGTAGGTTTTCCGGAAAGCTGGATCCACCTCATCAAACTCTTCGGTCCACATCTTTCTTCGACTTCGGCGCCGAATAGTAGGAGATCGCCTGGAAATCGATCGGTGGATAGCTCACGTGAGCTTACTGCGGACTGGACATCTTCGGCCACTGCCACAAAGCGTTTAACCACTTCACGCCAACAACCATTCCGGGTTCATTCTTCTTGGAGAATCAGCCGAATGATGTCTTCATTCAAAGCCCGGCGGCGCGGTGTCCGAGTCGACGTCGGTGATGAAGCCGGCTTCATATCCTTTGCCGATGAGAGAGGCTATATCAGTTCGTTCGCGGGCGTAGCCATGAAGGTCAACTCGCGCTATGCGGTAAACTCTCGCCGCAACCGCAAGTGGCCTTGGCGTTGGGATTGCTGAACTTGAAGCTCTCGTTCAAACCCTCGCGCGCCGATCCCTTCCATTCCGGTAAGGAACAGCGGATTTTCCTGCGCTATCACAATGCGAACACCGTGGCTTTCAAATACGCGATCGTTGGCGTCGATGCCGGTTGCTGCTTCGACTGTATATGCGAAACCGGAGCAGCCGGTTTTCTTTACACCGAGACGCAATCCTTCGCTGGCCGCGTGGCCAGCTAGGAATCGTTTCACGTGCGCCGCCGCACGTTCAGTCAATGCGATGGTATTCATATGTCACTGCCTCCTACCTTGAATGCCGGCCAACGGCACCGCGAACTCCGTGCATTGATCATCATGACTCGCAGCGTGATGCTCACCGTTTGATCAATGAATCCAACGTGATCCGGCTGAGAAAGTTGCCAATCTCGCGGCTCAATTCGTCCCACAGATCGTGCGTTAAACAACGTTCTTGGCCGTGGCAATTCTTGGCGCCGCCACACTTTGTTGCGTCGACCGATTCGTCTACGGCGGCGATGACCTCGGCCACCGAGATATCCTCCGCAGCGCCGGCAAGTTGGTAGCCGCCACGGTCCGCGCGCGCTGTTCACCAGCTCACCCCGCCTTAACCGCGCGAACAACTGTTCCAGAATACGTGAGCGAAATCTCCTGTCTCTGTGCGATATCAGCCAGCGCTACCGGTCCTGCTCTTGTGCAGTGCCAAATCCAGCATTGCAGTGACTGCGTACCTACCGCGAGTTGTCAACCGCATGGGGGTGTCCTGGACATCATTAAATGGGGGGCGAAAGAATTCCATAGCTGACTAATTTAGTCAACTATACTGCTCGTGGTTCAAATTCTTAGCACAGCGGTGTGGAGCGACTACTGATTGGGTGGAACGGGGCGATGGTCGAATGCGTCCGACTTTTTCTTCATCATCTGCCAGCTGCTTTTGCATGCTTTCGATCAGCTCTGGGGTATGGATGTGATCCAGCATGGAATCGATGGCATTGGTCACCAGGTCGGGCATGTCGCGGGTTTGCGTAAGCCTCGAAGCAATACGGCGCGCCATCTCTTCCCGCTCTCGCGCCCGGTCAGCGCGCGGGGTCACCACGTGTCCGGGAACACCGACAACGCTGGCGCCGGCGGGCATCCTTCACCACAACGGCGTTCCCCAGAACTATGCGGGCGCCCGCATAGACGGGCCCAGAATCTTCGCACCTGCACCGACCACCACCCCCGGACTCCAGGGTCGGATGCCTCTTACCCTTCTGCCAGCTGTACACCGCCCAGTGTAACCCCATGATATAGCGTGCAATCGTCGGCAATTTCCGACGTTTCACCGATCACAACCCCCATGCCGCGGTCGATGAAAAATCGCCGGCCAATCCGAGCCCCCTGGGTAGTTTCAATACCGGTAAGGAAGCGCCCTATGTGCGAACACGTCCGTGCCAGCCAAAACCAATTGCGCTGCCACAGCCAGTGCGATATGCGGTGAACCCACAGCGCATGCAGACCCGGATAATTGAACAAAACCTCCATTGTCGAGCGCGCCGCGGTCGCCGTTCGAAAACGCATCGGATATCCTCAGTCAGGCGCTCGCGAAGTGAATGGTGTTGCTCCAGCAGAATCTGAACGATGCGGGGTTTAGGGATTGGGATTATTGTACGCTACCGCATGCGGCACCAGATTACCTCACTTCATCCATCTGCGACGTCAGTCGAAAACTAAATTGGAATTCGCGAATATGGTCAATGACCCGGCCAAGTCAAAGCTTCTCGACCTGCTCAAAAGCGTCGCGGGTGCCGCCATCGGCATCCAGAGTAACAAAAAGCGCGAGCGAGACTTCAGCGGCAGCCATCCCGGTCGCTATGTAAATGCGCCGGCCTGATTGCCCTGGCCATTTTGTTGCCACCCAATAGCGCACCAGTGGTCGAATGGTGCTGCATGCGGCAGGGGTATGAAGTGAGTAGGGGTAATGGCATTGCTAAGGTTTGTGATGGGATCGGCCGATAACCCCTTTTACCTTAGAAAATTGGCCATTTAGCGGCGTTTCATCCGGCCTAATGGTGCGCAAGGCGCCGTAACTTGGCGTGGGGCAGTTCGGGGTGGGGCATAGCGGGCCAAATTCTGGAACGATGCCCTGTTACGATTGAATAAACGATTCGGGCAGACAATCGGCTAACAAATGGCTGTCACCACAACCAAAACACCGTTGACTGGCTTGGCGCGCATGCTGGTCGTCGAGGGCTTGCTCGGCGAGCAGGACGCCCAAAACGCCATCCAAACGGCCGCCGACAACAAAGTCGCCCTGGTCAGCTATCTGGTCGAGAAGAAACTCGTCAGCAGCCGCGACATAGCCCACGCCGCATCGATCGAATTCGGCGTTCCCGTAATTGACATCAATGCGGTCGATATCGACCAAGATGTTGTCAAACTGGTCAAGGAGGAAATTGTCCGTCGCCACCACGCGTTGCCGCTGTTCAAACGCGGAAGTCGCCTGTTCATCGCCATCTCTGATCCGACCAACCTTAAAGCACTCGACGATATCCGCTTCCAAGTCGGCGGCACAACAGAGCCGATTCTGGTCGAGGAGGACAAGCTTCTTAAGGTCCTGGAGAAGGCACTGGAAGCCGCTGACACTGGCCTGGGCGACATGGATGATGCCTCGCTTGACGATCTGGAAGGGCTCGATGTCGGCCCGGATCAGCGCGAGGAAAACCGCGACGATGTGGATGTCGACGACGCGCCGGTGGTGCGATTCGTCAATAAGGTGCTGCTGGACGCCATCAAGAAAGGCGCCTCGGATCTGCACTTTGAGCCCTACGAAAAATTTTTCCGCGTTCGGCTGCGCATCGACGGCATCCTGACCGAACTGGCAAAACCGCCAATCGCACTGGCGAACAAGATCGCCGCCCGTATTAAGGTCATGTCGCGACTTGATGTTTCCGAGCGCCGCGTTCCGCAGGACGGCCGCATCAAGTTGAAAGTATCGAAGAACAAAGCCATTGACTTCCGCGTCAGCACATGTCCAACGCTGTACGGCGAAAAAGTCGTCATGCGCGTGCTCGACTCCGACAGTTCACGTCTGAGCATCGACGTACTTGGCTATGAAGAAGCACAGAAAAAGATCTACCTCGACAATCTGCAAAAACCCTACGGCATGTTCCTGGTCACTGGCCCTACGGGTAGCGGTAAGACGGTTTCGCTTTACACCGGCATTAACATTCTCAACACCAACGACATCAATATTTCCACAGCCGAAGATCCGGTGGAAATCAATCTACCCGGCGTCAATCAGGTACAGGTTGATGAAAAAACGGGGATGACGTTTTCAAAGGCATTGAAGGCGTTCCTGCGCCAGGACCCGGACGTCATTCTCGTTGGCGAAATTCGTGATCTCGAAACGGCGAGTATTGCGGTAAAGGCCGCGCAAACCGGCCACATGGTAATGTCGACATTGCATACCAACGACGCGCCACAAACTTTGACGCGCTTGATGGATATGGGCGTGCCACCATTCGCTGTGGCAACGACAATTAACCTCATCATTGCCCAGCGTCTCGCACGACGTCTGTGTACGAATTGCAAGAAGCCGGTAGACATTCCATCGGATGCATTGCTGGCTGAAGGCTTCACTGAAGCGCAAGTGGCAACGCGATTCCGCGTATATCAAGCCGTGGGTTGCGATCAATGCAATGGCGGCTATAAGGGCCGCACCGGCATATATCAAGTGATGCCGATTACGGATTCACTGAAACGCCTGATCATGGATGGCGCCAACGCCATTGCAATTGCCGATCAAGCGCAAAAAGAAGGGGTACCGAATATCCGCCAGTCCGCACTGAAAAAGGTAATGGATGGCGTAACCAGTCTTGAAGAAATCAACAGCGTGACGATGGAGTAGCACGATGGCTGAGCAGGCAATCAAGTCCGAGATGTTCGTATGGGAAGGTCTGGACACCAAAGGCAAGCGGATGAAGGGCGAGATGGCCGCCACCAGCGATGCGCTCATTCGCGCCACACTGCGCCGCCGGGAATTAATCCGCTCGTCGTCGAAAAAACCTAAGCCGCTATTCAGCCGTAGTGGCAAGAGCATCTCGACCAAAGACATTGCCGTATTCGGTCGTCGGCTGGCCGCACTGATGTCGCCGGCGTGCCATTGGTGCAGTCATTCAGCGAAATCGTCGGACGTGGCCATGAGAATGAAAATGCAGGACTTGGTCATGGACGTCAAGAACCATGTCGAATCCGGCGGATCGTTGGCTGAAGCCCTGGGCGAAGCGCCAAGTATTTCGACGAGCTATATATCAGTATTGTTACTGCTGGCGAGCATGCCGGTGTGTTGGAAGCAGTGCTACACAAGGTCGCCACCTATCTGGAAAAAATGGAGGCGTTGAAATCTAAAATTAAAGGCGCACTGTTCTATCCAACTGCGGTCATTGTGGTGGCGTTTATCATTACATCGATTCTGATGATATTCGTGATTCCGCAGTTCGAAGCGCTGTTTAAGGGCTTCGGCGCCGATCTGCCTGCATTTACAAAGCTTGTAATTAGCATCTCCAACCAGTTCCGCGAACACCCAATTATTATTTTCGGTTCGGCCATCGGCATCCCCTTTGGCATCATGGCGCTAAAAAAGCGTTCACTAAAGGTTGCGCACTTCTTCGATCGATTGTCGCTGAAATTGCCAGTGGTTGGACCTATTTTGGAAAAATCCGCCATTGCGCGTTTCTCGCGCACACTGCAAACGATGTTCGCCGCCGGCACGCCGTTGGTCGAAGCCATGACATCGGTTGCCGGCGCCTGCGGCAATATTGTTTTCCGTGACGCAACTTTGAAAATGCGCGATGAAATTGCCACCGGCACACAGCTACAAGCCGCCATGCGTGACTCACAGGTGGTCCCGCACATGGTGGTGCAGATGGTGGCCATTGGCGAAGAATCCGGCTCGCTCGACACCATGCTCGGCAAAGTAGCCGACTGGTTTGAACAAGAGGTCGATGACGCCGTCGAAGCGCTGACCAGTTTGCTTGAGCCGCGTATCATGGCCGTGCTCGGCGTGCTCATCGGCGGTCTGGTCATCGCCATGTACCTGCCGATCTTCAAACTCGGCCAAGCCATCTAATAGAATGGTGGCGGTATTCCACCGCCACATTTAGCAACCACCGTAGCTGATGCAAGCAGTCTCAGCTACGGTGACAGCGCCATTGTTGCCCGACTATGCCATCCCTGCTTGAAACGCTAAACGCCAGCCCGGTGTTGCTCTATGCTTCAGCAATTTTCTTTGGCTTGGCCATAGGCAGTTTTCTAAATGTCGTGATTCATCGCCTCCCGCTCATGATGGAGCGAGACTGGCGCGAGCAGTGCGCTGAGCTGGCCGGTGAAGGCAAACCACAAAGCGAGAGCGAAACCTACAATTTATGGCAACCGCGTTCTCGCTGCCCAACCTGTGGTAATGGGATCTCCGCGCGCGACAACATTCCCGTTCTTAGTTACCTGCTACAGCATGGACGATGCAGAAACTGTCAGGCGCGTATTGCACTGCGCTACCCTGTCGTAGAAATCCTCGGCGCAATCATCGCGGTCATGAGCGTGTATAAATTTGGCGCCTCGCCTGCGGCGCTGGGCGCGGCAGGCTTGGGCTGGGGATTGATTGCACTTGCCGGCATCGATCTGGATCATCACTTGCTACCAGACTCGATTACAATGCCGCTGCTTTGGGCAGGGCTGATCATCAACCTGCGTGGAACGTACACACCGCTGCAAAGCGCCGTCATCGGCGCGATTGCCGGCTACCTCATACTTTGGACCGTGTATTGGGCTTTCAAACTGGTCACCGGTAAAGAAGGTATGGGCTACGGCGACTTCAAGCTGCTGGCCGCCTTGGGCGCATGGACCGGCTGGCAACAACTTCCGGTGATTATCCTGCTCGCATCAGCGGTTGGCGCCATCTTGGGTATCACGCTGATCCTCACCAAACGACAAGAGCGTAGCCAACCCATTCCCTTCGGTCCGTTTTTAGCCACAGCAGGCTGGCTCGCGCTGCTCTGCGGAGATAGCATCATCAGCGCATACCAAATCGGCACCGGCCTGCACTAGGCGCCCATGACCCTGGTCGTTGGGCTCACGGGTGGAATAGGCAGCGGCAAGAGCACCGCTGCGCATATGTTTGCCGACCTTGGCGCGCCCATCATAGACACTGATGCCATTGCGCACGATCTCGTTCAACCCGGATCGGTTGCGCTGGTTGAAATTGCCGCGCGATTTGGCGAGAGCGTGTTAGGCGCGGACGGCGCCTTGGACCGCAAGCGCCTGCGCCAGTTGGTTTTTGCGGACCCCTCGAAGCGCATCCAGCTTGAAGGAATCCTGCATCCACTGATTCGCGCTCGTGTCGCCGAAGAACTCAAAACGATTACGGCGCCATACTGCATTCTCGTGGTTCCGCTGCTGTTCGAAAGCGGGTGGGACGACGCTG
>JAXMGY010000012.1:0-50922 GCA_046347035.1 Gammaproteobacteria bacterium
CGCGTGGAACATTAAGACAGGTTCTAGCCCAGCTTCCCGCATTTGATGGCGCAGTGCCAGTCTTCAAGTCCCGGTTGACGCCATATTCTGGCGGCGTTGCGTCCATTCGCACAGATCGTGGATGAGGCAATCGCCGCAACGTGGCTTGCGGGCAGTGCAGACGTAGCGCCCGTGGAGGATGAGCCAGTGATGGGCATCCTGACGAAACTCCTCCGGAACGTGCCGCAACAGCCCACGCTCGACTTCGACCACATCCCTTCCCTTGGCGATCCCGGTGCGGTTGGAAACCCGGAATATATGGGTGTCCACGGCGATGGTGGGCTGCCCAAAGGCCGTGTTCAGCACCACATTGGCGGTCTTGCGGCCCACACCCGGCAACCCCTCCAGTGCTTCGCGGTCAGCGGGCACCTTGCCACCATGTTCGCGCTGCAGTATGGCGCAAGTCTTAATGATGTTCTTGGCCTTGGCGTTGAATAGACCAATGGTCTTGATGTACTGCTTCAATCCTTCCTCGCCCAGCGTCAGCATCGCCGCCGGTGTATTCGCCACCGCATAAAGTTTCGCAGTAGCCTTGTTGACGCTCACATCGGTTGCCTGCGCGGAAAGAATGACCGCAACGAGAAGTTCGAACGGCGAGTGATAGACCAACTCGGTGCGCGGTTGTGGATTGGCCGCCCGAAAACGCTTGAAGATTTCGGCACGCTTAGTGGCGTTCATTCGCAGCCGCAGGTTGACGATCGGCCGCAGCATTGCGCAACGCCATGACACCCGCCAGCAGCAGCAATGCGCCCGCCGGCATAGCCATCAATGGCAGTGTTGCATTGGCAGGCAACACCATGACACCCGGCCACTCGCAACGCGGCCACAGCAAGTGACAGTCGCGCAAAATACTGCCGTAGGCCAGTACTTCGCGCAACAAAGATAACGGCAGAATCAACGTCAATACCGCCAGCGCATGATGGATGCTGTCCCAAGCACTGGCCGCGAAATTTTCATGCGTGGCAAACTCACGCGCGCGGACCATAAGCAGGCAGCAGCCGGCAAGTAGCGGCAAATAGATTCCCAACTCATTCGCCAACTCGATGCGATAGGACTGCATGAGAAGCTGTGCGAGGCTGACACCCGTTGCCGAGAACAATGCTTGCACTGGGGTTCGCACCCGCAGCGGAACCAACGCACGCGTTAAAGAAGTCAAGCACTGCGTCCAAAGCATGCAACATGCAAACAACGCTGCCATGGCCAATGCCGACACCACCCGATCGCTCACTGCCAGCAACGGGCACAGTCCCAGCATGCGCGTGAGCACCGGATTGTCACGCCACAACGAGTCACAGCAACCAGCTTGCATGCCTCACCCGTTATTCATTTGGCAGAGGTTGCACGACGTACGGATTCTCCTCCGGCCCCCACACACCATCCGCGGCTTGCTCCGGACTGAGATTGCGCAGCCCAAACACCTGCAACGACCCACCGCGCGGTCCATGATAGAAATGCGCGAGATTACCTCCATAACCCGAAAGTATGGCGACATACTGTTGATCGTCGATACGGTAGGTGATGGGCGATGCGTTGATGCCAGAGCCAGTTTGGTAACGCCATAATACCTTGCCAGAACGCTGATCAATGGCGATGAAGAATCCCAGTTGATCGCCGGTGAAAACCAATCCTCCCGCCGTCGCCAATACGCCCGCGTGCAGCGGCTGCGTACTGGGCAGATCCCAAAGCCATTTGCGATTCTGCACATCGAAGGCCTTCAAATGCCCGATGTGTTCGCCGAGGCGATAGGTCCACGATTCGGCACCAACATAGCTCTTGCCAGCTTCAAAGGTAAGCTCCTCGGAGGCAAACGGACGCATACCAACGCCCCAGTGATTGACCGGAACGAAGGCCACATGCGTTTGCGGGTTGTAGGCCATGGGAAACCAATTTGTGCCGCCGGACATGCTCGGCACCACCAATTTTAGATCTGCACCATCGAGATGCGGTCGCAGGGCTTCATTGACTATCGGTCTACCAGAATTCGGATCGATACCATGAGTCCAGTTTATCCCCTCCATCGCCGGTTCGGCATAAAGAAACTTCCCGTCGCGGCGATCGATGGCGTAGAAAAACCCGTTGCGGTTGGATTGCAGTGCCGCTTTCACCGTCTTGCCGCCGAACGCAAAATCCGCCAGCACAACAGCATTGTTGCCGTCATAGTCCCAACTGTCGTGCGGCGTGTACTGAAATCCCCACCGGATCGCGCCGTCGCGAGGATCAATAGCCAGCAGTGAATTGGTCCACTTGTTGTCGCCAGGCCGCTTCTCACCCAGCCAAGGCGCAGGATTGCCCACGCCCCAATACAGCAGATTCAGGTCTGGATCGAACACACCCGTTTGCCAGGTCGGGCCACCGCCATGCCGCCACGCGTCGCCTTCCCAGGTTTCATGTCCCGGTTCACCAGGCGCAGGAATGGTATACGTCGTCCAATGCTCGTAACCATAGTCGGCATTGAAGGCCTTGATGAAACCGCGAATGCCAAATTCGCCGCCACTCACCCCGACAATCACGCGATCACCAACCACCAGCGGCGCACTGTTGGTGACAACGCCCTGCGTGGCATCGCCGATTTCCTTGGTCCAGCGCACCACACCGCTGTCTCGATCGAGCGCGACAAGGTGCGCATCGAGCGTCGCCACGTAGATGAGATCATCGCGCGTAGCCACGCCACGATGTACCGGCCCGCAGCAAAGTGTACTGCCAAATCCGGAAGGATACTGCGGCGCGTAATGCCATAGGCGCCGGCCATTGCGCGCATCGAAGGCGAATACATGTGCCCATGCACTGCTGACGAATAGCACACCATCAACCACCAATGGCGTGGCCTCTAGACCCTCGAGCGTGCTCAACGACTGCATCCATACCTGACGCAGATCACTGGCGGTTTCGGTATTGATTTGCCGCAGTGGACTGTAGCGCTGACCGTCATAGCTGCGGCCGTACATCAGCCACTCGCGATCATTGTCTGCGGCGCTAAGCAAATCCTCTGATGAAGCGGCAGTCACGACAGTGGCAACGAGGGGCAAAGCGCAGGTGATGCAAAGCGCCGCGTGCTTGATAATGTTGCTTAAAAATATCATCGACGTTGCACGAGTCTATAGCCTTGAGCAACGCAATTCACGTGAAGTGTCGGGACGAGCGCTAGTAATATGCGCCGAGACTGAGCGAGAAGTACGTCCCCTCACTACCATCGACCAAGGTTGCACCACGAGGTCCAAGCACCGGATCGGATTTTGAGTAAGAAATACCTCCACCCAAGGTGATTCGATCGGTAATGTCGTAGGTGAGGTTTAGCGTCACGTCCTGGGAGTGTTGATCGATCACCGTGTCGTTCATGCCATAACTCAGATCAGCACTCAGCTGCTCAATTGGGCTCCAGGTTATCCCTATGGTACTGCCTTCGTCAGCGAAACTGGTCAACGCATAGATGACATTAATCGGCCGCAGCCGACGGCGCGCAAGAAAGGTCGCCAATGCTTTCGGATCGTCTTCGTAGTCATAGAAGTCATGCGAACCGTAGATTGACAGGTTATCGAGAATGTCCTGTGTCAAACCGATACCGACCCGAAACTGCTCAGGCACTTCAATTCGCACTACTCTCAATCCAACGCGCCGCCGAATGGAATCGTATTCGGAATTCTCGTAGTCCAAATCCAACCGTGTTTGCAGCCGATTCGACCATAGCGTGCCGACATTCACCGAAACTCCGATTGCGTTGCTCGACAATTCCAAAGGAGCGGCATCCGTACTTCCGCGCTGATAAGTCGCGCTAAACCAGTCTGCAGGTGTCCATTCAAGACCGAAACCAAAACGCCGGCCAATATTGTCGCCACTAACATAGGAAGCTTCGTAGTTGAAAAGGATCGAAACTGGAGTGTTGAAAGCATTTGCACTGGCGTCGAATGCATACGAAGTATATTCATCCGGGCCAACGCCAAAGGTAAAGGTTCCGTCAGTCGCAAAAGCGAATGGCGACATTAACGCCGCGGCCACCCCCAGGCAGCAATTGAAGCCCTTTTGATTCCCCATGCGATCGAAACTGCTTGTTATTTTTATCAATTCTATTTCCACGACTCCATTTTCACAAGGAAAATACGCCCAGCCAGTTGTTTCTAGATCACCATGAAGATGATGTACAGCGCGTAGAGCATGCCGTTAACGAATAACTGCCACACCTGTAGCGGCCCCCGCTGCACACAGTAGCGAATCCACGCAGTTGCGAGGAATGCCACGACAATTCCCGCCAGGACTTCCTTGCGTAGCTGCCACGGCGTCAAAAGCAATCCAATCGCCGGCAATACAGTGCCCTGAAACACCATCGCACCGGTGATGTTGCTGAACGCCAGTGTGTCCTTGCCTCGGCGGATCCAGAGAATGCTGTTGACCTTCTCCGGCAACTCGGTTGCCACCGGCACAATGAGCAGCGACAGGAACAAGGCGGACACACCGAGATGCTGTGATGTCGACTCGACGGCATGGATGAAACCCTTGGCACCGAACACCAATCAGACCGATCGCCAGTTGCAAGAGGATAATCGGGAAATTCTCCGGCAATGCAAGTCGACTCAGAAACATGGGTGCGTGCGCTTCCGTGCCATGACCATCGCGTACCAAGTCCGCCGACGCGCGAACCGTCATCATGACGTAGATGAAATAAATGAATACCATCGCCAACGCCAACAACGAATGCACCATTCTGCCGTGCGTTGGAATGAAAAGTGCGATCGCCGCCAATAAAAAGGCCGCGAGAAAAAAATCCAGGTCACGCCGCAGACCACTGCGCTCCGGCCTCAGCGCTCCGTGCACGCCGCGCTTCGCGGTCACCGAAAGCGCCATCAAACAAATCGACAAGGTCGACAACATCAACGGCGCGCCAAGAATTGCGCCAATACCAATCTCCTCGTTCACTTCAGCGCTTTCACCGCCGGCGAAAAATGCGAGAATGGGCACCATGCTTTCGGGCATGGCTGTGCCCACAGCGGCGAACAGCGAGCCGGTAACACCCTCGGAAATGCCTAGCCGTTCACCCAAATGCTCCAATGCATTGGTGAAAACTTCAGCGGCTATTAAAATGACGACGAGCATCAGCAACAGCTCGCCAAGATCAGTCATCGACATCGATTAGTCTCCGGCGGTATATGTGCATGTTAATGGCAATCGCGGTCTTCACGCGATGCTGTTTGCGTCCGCGCAAGCTCTCGGTCAAACTCGCTTCGCAAAGAATACAGGATTCAAGCCATGAATTGGTTGGAGTACCTAAAAGCAGTCGTGATGGGGACGGTGGAAGGTATCACCGAATTCCTGCCCATTTCCAGCACGGGACATCTAATTATCGCCGGTCATGTGATCGATTTTTCCGGTCCGATGGCCGAGAATTTTGAAATTGTCATTCAGCTCGGCGCCATCCTCGCCGTATGCTGGCTATACCGGGATCGTCTCTTGCGTGTTGCGCAAGGTTTGCGCAGTGACACCAGCGCGCAGCGTTTTGTGCTCAATCTGCTGGTGGCCTTCATTCCGGCGGCCGTGATTGGACTTCTGCTGCATCATCAGATCAAGGCGCTGCTATTTAATCCGGTTACCGTGGCGATCGCGCTCATTGTAGGCGGCTTTGCCATTCTGCTGGTGGAGCGGCTGCACATTTCAGTTCGCACAAACGACATCGATGAATTGAAACTCACGGATGCCTTTAAGATCGGATGCGTACAGATTCTTGCACTTATTCCGGGCACTTCGCGATCCGGCGCAACCATCATAGGTGGTCTATTATGCGGCTTGTCACGCACGGCGGCGACGGAGTTTTCGTTTTTCCTTGCGATTCCGGTGATGTTCGCCGCCACCGGCCTTGATCTGGTCAAGAGTGCAGGCAGCTTCACCAGCGACTACGCGATCGTGCTGGCAATCGGATTCATCACCGCGTTTATTACCGCGGTACTGGCAGTGAAGACTTTCATTCGTTACGTCTCAGGACACGACTTCACCGCATTTGCGATCTATCGAGTCGTATTTGGCGCCCTGTGCCTGTGGCACTACTGGCCGAAATAGTCCGATACCCACTTCCTGATCAGCACAACTTCGAAATTGGCGGGTCGGCCCCTTTGTAAAGCGGGCCGCGCGCAGCGCGGGGGATTTTTACTTAGCAGCAGCGACGGATGCCATCCCACCGCCGCGCCTGCTCTTGTCGGAAGAATTGTTTTCTAGAAAGCGGTTCACCATCATTCACATGATGTCGTCGCCAATGCGCTAGATAGTTCTCATAGGCATCATCGCCCACCATGTGGCGCAGTCCGAGCCATAGTATCCGCAGTCTTTGCAGCAATCGCGTCACCAGCGGATCTCCGTCCGTTCGATAGTCAAACGCAACCCGGTGCGCACATGCGGTGTTTCGGAAAACGGCGGGCACGCACGCCCGTTCATCGATGCCGCGCATACGCGCAATGTCTCGAAAAACAACACCCACGTCGTAATCAAAAAGAAAGCAGTTAATCCCGCATCCAGTCGATCGTTGAAAATAAGCTGGGGTGCCTGCGTGGCTTTCTCCGCGGGCAATGCCCCGCTTGCCAATTTCGCCGCCAGATCGCGTGCATGCGCGAGAAACCCTATGCGCAACTCCTCGCTGAAAAGTTTCTGCCAGGCGGCAGTCGAAGTAATTGTCACCAGCCATAGCAATGGCAGCCCGGTCACCCAGGCGAAATGACTTCGTCCTGATTTGACGATGATGGTCGTCGCCACACACAGTGCAATGGCCGCCAGCATCTGGTTGGCGATGCCAAACAGCGGCCACAGGCTGTTGATGCCGCCCAAGGGATCGATGGTACCCATGTAAAGGAAATAACCCCAACTGGCCACCACCAGCGCGCTGCAAAGAATGACGCTGGGATACCAACTTGTTCGACCGAATGCAGGCACCACGTTGCCCAGCATGTCCTGCAGCATGAAACGTGCGACGCGCGTGCCAGCATCGAGCGTGGTGAGGATAAACAGCGCCTCAAACATGATCGCGAAGTGATACCACACGGCCAGCAGTCCATCGCTGAATGCTTGCGCGAGTATGCTCGCCATGCCCACTGCCAATGAAGGCGCGCCACCAGTGCGGGCAAGTAACGTGGTCTCTCCCATTTCGTTGGCGAGCGATGTCATTTGTTCGGCGGATACGGGGAAGCCCCACGAGCTGATTTTGGTGGCTGCGTCGATTGCCTCTGCCCCAACGATACCCGCTGGACTGTTGATGGCGAAGTACACACCGGGTTCAAGCACGGTTGCCGCCACCATGGCCATGATGGCAACGAAGGACTCCATTGCCATCGCGCCATAACCGATGAAGCGTGCATCCGCTTCGTTGGCCAACAGCTTTGGCGTTGTGCCCGATGAGATGAGTGAATGAAAACCGGAAATTGCGCCACAAGCAATGGTGATAAACACAAACGGAAAGAGCTTGCCACCAAAGATTGGTCCGGTGCCATCGATGAAGGCCGTCACAGCCGGCATCTTCACTTCAGGACGCAGAATGGCAATGGCCATTGCCAGTGCGGCGATGGTACCAATCTTCATGAAGGTGGAAAGATAATCGCGCGGCGCCAACAGCAACCACACCGGCAATACCGCCGCCGCAAAACCGTAGGCGATGATCATCAACGCCAACTGCGGACCATCGAAGTCAAAATACGAGCGCAGCACCGGATGATGATCGACCCAACCGCCCGCGACGACCGAGAACAGCAACAGACCAACGCGGCACCGTGCCTTCGATGACGCGTCCGGGACGGGCTTCTCGCACGTAGCAGAGACCAACCAGCACCGCAATGGGAATGGTTGCCGCAACCGTCGACGTGGCCCACGGACAGCGCTTCATCGCGTTGGCGACCACTAACCCAGCACCGCGATAAGAATGATCGCCGATTGCCGCATGACACCTGACGGCGCCACCACACGCCCAGTGTCCCGAGAGTTCGCATCACGCCATTGCCCCAGCGATCGGCCATTGCGTCGCGGCGAGCAGAATAGAATGACAAATCCTGCAGCCGCCCAGCTTTTTCCGCGCCCGACGAGAATCCACAACGTACCCAGGTAGATACCCAGACTGTGCCGCCAACGTTTGGACCGATGAGCGGACGGGACCGGCGATGGCGGCGAAATGATGGCCGAAGACAATCCAGCGATTGGTGGGAACGAAATCGCGGCCGTCGTTAAATCTCTCCGCCGGCGTGGCGCGCGTTGCATCCACGCACAACACTTTCGCGGCAATGAAAGCACTGTGACGCAGGCCCAGCGTACACGCACAGCGCCGCAGCACAGACAAAGGCTATTGATACTCGCCACGGTGCAAGGCGATGGCGCCAACCGCCGTTGCCCCCAATCCCGCCACCACCAACCAAAGCAGGACAGTACGCGCCCCATTCTTGTTGAATTCGAATTCACCGTGCCTCCGCGTCCGAGGACCCAATCCACCTCAAATTGTGGCGCACATAGTAAACGAATCAAGTGTGAGCGTAGAACGATCTATCGACGCCGACGCAATCCAGCATCCGATCTATTGAGCGTTTTACAAATCCTGGACCTTGCAACCTGATAGAAACTGCGTTTCTATTTGTTTGCAACCCCGGTCAAACTATTACAGCTGACGCGATTTCCAGACCGCACCGATGCCGCGGACGTTGGAGCGCGGCTCCTTCAACACCAACGTAATAGCGACTTCCTCAATTGCCGCCAACAGCGAAAGCACAGCAGCCAAGCGGAATGGCCATGCATAGCCAAACCACAGAAGCAGCACCAATCCGAGCGCCGTCGCAGCCACCGCCGCCTTCACCAACAGCGTGTGATAGCTGGTAAAGCGCTGAAACTTCGCCGTCGATTGAACAGGCAGTGCAAAGCTGGCGACGATCGCAGTAAACGGCAACCGTGGCGATGCCTGGCGTCAGGCCATACGGCAAAGGCGATGACGGTATACACGGTCACGTCCGCCCATGAATCCAGCATGGCGCCAAAGCGACTGGTTTGTCGGTCAGACGTGCCACCGTTCCATCGATGAAGTCGCTGAAAGGATGCCAGCGGCACCCGGAGAAACCACTCGCGGTGACCACTCAGTGCGAATAGCAACATCAGTGGCGCAGCAACGACAAGGCGAAACGCAGTCAACGCGTTGGCGATATTCCATCGCGACGGCTGTCGATTGTTCGCCTGATTCCACCAACTGAAAGCAGCGCCTGCAACGGTGCGTGATCCGACAGCAGTGACCAGGGCGTATCCGAAAGGCGTTCCGCCGCGATGGGTGTCAAGCGCGATAATAGATTCGATCCAGCGGCAGTGCCGGAGCCCATGCAGGGAATGTTTTCGCATAACGTCCGTGCAAAGAACGAAATACCTCGAAAAGGCCCAACTCGCTGGTAATGACGTTCTGGGGCGTTGATCGTTGAAATCACCTGCTGATGAGCGACTCAGCATTAATGAGATGTGTTCCTCAATATGACGGCACATCCGCCTGATCTGCGGACGGCGCTCAAGATCAGAAAACCGAAATGAATGCACACCGGATAAGCTTGGTACGCGCGTTCAGCAGCTCTACTCGGCCATAAGAAGCGAGGCTACGGCTGGCGGCAAGCGGATATGGTGAGACATCGATATTCTCCCAATCCAACAACGGATACTTGCTCAGAATGGCATTGCCATGATGACCATGCTCATAATAGCATTTTTTCGTATGATGCGACAAAGCGCATCAGCGATGAACTCGAACTGCGAGCTATCTGGCCACTCCTGCAATCGCTGTGCGCGACGCCGATATTCGCCCTGAGCCTCTTGCGAAGACCGATGTCGCTTTCAGCTGCGGCAAAACCTCGCGCATACGTGTGCTTTTAAACGGGCGACCATCGCCACTGAATCCCTTATGCATGTTGTAGGTGATGATGCTGAAGGTCTGCTGGTTCATGGCGTACGGTGCACGACATAACTGACATGCTCGCGATTACCATGGGCGGCGAGCAGATCATGCAGCTTATAGAGGAGTGGGAAGCAGGCACGCAATCGCAAACGTTGCAACAACAATCAATACCTGCGTCAGCGCTATGAAGTCCGGGCGTCAGCGCAATCCAAAGTGCTGGAAGAAGCGCTTCCGGGGATGCTATCGAGCAAAGGCGCGCGATCGCCGGCGGCATATCCAATGCGACGCTTGGTGAAGCTGGCGAGCATGTCACCACACATTGCCAGCCCCCACTTCAATCCCCTTATCGGCAATCCGAACAAAGGCGCCGCTGCAGCGGCTACACGCGCTGCCAATCCCCGCCGGTCAACTGGCCTTTAACGGTGGTCGGCCGTCGATAAGCCTTATCCACCGTCAATTGGGCTGTTCAAGCGATCGCAGTATCAGCTCGCCAATACCGGCGCGCTGTTGGCAACAATGACAAGAATGAGCAGGCTAAACATTATTGTCTTGGACAAGCCCCGACGGCAAACCTTTGTCATTGCAATTGAACAGGCAATGGATATGTTCAATATTGTGGTGGATCAATACGATTCCACTACAATAGCCGGCGAATAACGAAATTCAGAACAAAACGGTTGATTCGCGCTGACTTATAACAACGAGTGATAAAAAAACTGTGGAATTCCACGTTGCCGATCTTATCGCCTCGATCTGCGCCATTACACTCGGCGCAATTTTGCAGGCATCGACGGGTCTCGGCGCCGGCCTCATCATCACTCCGCTGCTCGGCCTTATTAGCATGGAACTGATCCCGGGTCCGGTGATCTGCGGAGGTTTGGTGCTTTCCTCAATAATGGCGTATCGGGGGCGCATCGATATCAATTTCACCAATATGAAAACGCTGATTGCAGGCTTGGTCGCCGGCGCAACGTTGGGCGCACTCAGCATCGCCGCGATTCCACTCACGCGAAGTGGAGTACTTTTCGGAGTATTAGTGCTATTGGCGGTGGCTGTCACCGGTGCAGGCGTCAGAATTCCGTTCTCTCGTTTCAATCTCATCGCCGCCGGCATGCTATCCGGTTTTCATGGGAATACCGCCGCCATCGGCGGCCCGGTGTTGGCGCTGTTGTATCAGCATGAAACCGGAAAAACGCTACGCGCGCCACGCTTGCGTTCCTCTACTGTGTATCATCAATACTGATGCTGGCGTTTCTCCACGTTGTTCATCGCTTCGGCGCCAAAGAATTATATCTCGGTCTACTCCTCATTCCGGGTGTATTGTTAGGCTACCTGCTCGCCAAACCCATGGCACGAATACTGGACCGGGGTTATTCGCGCGTCGCAGTGCTGCTCATATCATCGATAAGCGCGTTGAATTTTGGTTAAGGCTTAATGATAACTGGCTTTGGCGTCCAACGCGTGTTGCAAAACCATTCTATGGAGATCGATTCGCTTCGCGCTGTTCGGCGAGCTTATAACGTAAATCGCGGCCATTGATTCGACCTCCGATGCGAGCTTTTCGGCGGCCACACCCTCAACGTCAGATTGTAAGCGCTGCCGCGCGTCATCGTTCCCCCATGATGTCGTCAGATCGGCCTTATCAACGACGCTATTGGCCGTGCCGTAGGGATACCCCTGCAGTACGTCGATCAGCAGAGCCGATGCATAGCTTTGGCTCCAGTCGCTTGAGGAGGATATATCCACCGATTAGCGTCAAGTTTCCTAGCGACAAAGCATTGCTGTTTCGTCAATGCTCGTACCAATCGTAGAGAAGAACCGCGTCAAGATGCTGGCGAGCAGCAGCAAGGCGTGCAACATCGACCGAACTTCGTACCGCGTTGGCATCTCGATCAGTTCGCCGCGCATAAGCTCGACTATCAACGGCTGTACTGGAATGAATTCTCCGAACGACGGGCCGAGTCGAGTTGCCAGCTCCTGCCATGTTACAACTTCCCTTTCCGACATTGACGCCAACTCACCACCCAAGGTGTATCGGGAGGTACTCGCTCCAGAGGCTGCAGCCGTACAATGCCAATACGCGCTGGAAATCTAAGCCGCGGCTCGACTGACGCCGCAGCACACCGATTCATCTGGCAAATGACTGGTTAGTTTTTTGCCGGCGATAGCGATGTTTGCTGATCGACGGAAACGCCTGACGGGCAAGATAGTCCTTGCCAGACGTGGTTTGCGTATAAGTCGCGCAGCCGCTTAGAACGGTCACCACAATCGACACCGAGATTAGTTTGTTCATAGTGCGCTCCTCGTGGATGAGGAGCTAACGCTACACCTGCTACCATGAAGAACTGGTGAAGACGAACTTCAGCAAAACTTCATCGCGATTTGTGGCGCCGTAGTGGTAACTCAAAACTCACTCGCAAGCCACCGAGTGGTGATTCGCAAAGATGAACGCTTCCGCCGTAACGCACAGCCAATTCGGCGACAACCGCCAACCCAATACCGTAGCCGGGTTGTGACTCATCAAGTCTGACACCTCGACGCAACACGCTTTCGTAACGTTCTTGTGGAATTCGGGGCCGTCGTCATCGATGACCACGCTCGAGTCTTCAACACTAACGCTGAAGGTAGACCGTCCGGCACCGACCTGCATTTTCGATCGCGTTACCAAGCATTTCATACAAATCCGCTTCATCACCAGTAAATTCAATCTCAGTGTCAATATTGACCAAACCCTGTTTCTGATAAAGTTTTGCATAGGACTGCACCACTTTCTCGGCGACCTTGCGAACAGGCGCGGATGCTACCAGCGCTGCAGATGAGCTTCCTGATTGCGCACGAACGAGAACACGATCCAGCAGCTGCAGGATGTCACGCACCTTCTCGCGAACCAGTGAAGTACTTGCATCATTCGCAATCACTGTCAGCGGCGTGCGGAGCGAGTGTGCCAGATTTGTCATCGCCTCGCGTTGACGTTTCACCTTTACGGCGTCTTGCTTGAGCAGCGCATTCAAAGATGAAGTTAGATTGCGAATCTCAAGCGGATACAGTTCCGAAAAGCTCGCATGACTTACCGCTACGAACGGATTCGACGTCTTTCTGAAGCGCATGTCAGACGCGTTATGATTCTCAGCGAACTGTACCCGCAAATTAAAGAGCACCAATGCAGCGAAGTTGCGACCGGCAATAAAAGCCGTGATAATTTTTCCATGTATCGCGCACATACTCATCCGCCACCTCACGTCAAGCCCAGTCAAAGAAGAGTGACTCTTTGCCCTTTTGGGAACGTGTAGGTATTTTGAACTGCTGCAATGACTCGATGACCGTCGACTTAAAAATCCTTTCTCACCGTTGCGATATTCGGATCGTCTTCGACCGGGACTGTCACCGTCATCTTTGACGAAGCGAACCGCGGTCCATTTTTGGATGTTATCTGCCAATACCTCGGGATCGCCGCCAAGGTTCCGTCGGGATCGCAGAAACTCAAGCTGACCATTGACAAAACGTGTGGCCGTCAACAGAAAATCATTGTATGCAGCCAAGTGCTGATCCAGTGCCTGATTTACGTTCTCGCGGGTCTGCCACCAAAGCACAAATCCATTGCTGGTCAATGCAAATATCGCGAATAGCGCCGCCAGTCGCGCGATACGCTTGGCTAAGCTGTCATTGCTCATCGGAGCCAGGTAGCCGCGATTACTTTCCGTTCGCACAGTGTCTGCGCCAACCTTTTTGCGAATATTGGCGAGATGACGCGCAATCAAATTTGGATCGGCCTCACCGCCAGAATAGACATGCTCCACCAGCTCACCTACGGAAACGGTTTTCCCACGATTAACGAACAGGTACTGAAGCAATAGATATTCGGTACGGGTCAGTGACGCATGAACGCCATCCACGCAGAACCGATTCTGGTCGAGTTCCAGCACGACATTGCGATATTGGATTTATTTCCAGTTAATTGTTTCTGCCGGCGCAAATGCGCCCTTACACGGGCGCACAACTCGTCCCGGCAGCTCAAAGGGTTTGCGTAGATCGTCAATCCGGCGCCAGTTCTAAACCGCGCACTGTATCAATCTTGCGCTTGTGCGCGCAGTTAGCATCAGCACCGGCATCTACGGCACGATTCGCGCCAGTGTTGAAAAATGCTCAGCCCATCGAGGTCCGGTAGTCAATATCCAGCCAGCACGATATCCAGGGTTGGCTCTCGCCTTGTTGCTGCCCCTCGCCACCAGAACGTTTCAAATGCCGCCAACCGCATTGCCGCAATTAAGGTAATGAGTTGTCTACCAATGTCCGGGTCGTCTTCTATAATGAGCACTCGCATGCATCTATGATAAATCTTAAACGATGAAGTCGCGATGAAGAAAATCGTCATGTTGACTCTGGTGAGCGGACTATTCGCGGGATGCGCAGTCGCACCCCAACGCGCCGTCGATCAGGCAAGTCACGACGCTGCGGAGCGTGAACGATGGGCTCAGATGGCCGAACACGGCGATGCAGAAGCCCAGTATAAACTCGGCAATGCGTATTGCTGTGGAACGGATGGCTACTGGGATACCAATGTGGCTATCAAGTGGTGGTGCGCTGCTGCGCTTAGGGGACATACGCAGGCGTTGGCGGCGCTTGCAACGCACGGCATGGCAGTGAACAGTTGCCCTCCCCCGTTCGAGACGCAATCCCACTAGGTTCGTGAATTCTGTCTCCAGTGGTCATTCTCCGACGTGAATATCTCCGTAGCAAAAGTCGGCATCTTTGGCTAGCTTAGGACTTAGAGGAACGTGATCAGAAACGAAAGGTCGTGGCAATTGCGAAAGGAGGAGACCATGTATCCTTGGATATGGCTGTGGGCTCCGCAGTTGTACTTTCCGTGGAGCGGAAGTGTTGCGCAGAAGATCGAACCGAATACGTCGTGGTTCTTCGACGCGATTGACCCGCGAGCAGGTAACGGTCAAATCGAACGCAAGGCTTGCGAAATTGCTTCGTACGGCCGTCAACTTGGACTCATAACCGAAGTCCTGCTCGAGTCAACAAACGAACATGGCTCGTTGTCGAGCAATGCGGAGAAGTCGAGACAACGTTTGGTCGATATCCAGGCGCGTATCGAGCGCGTCAAGGACGAGGAGGCATATTCAACGGCTGCCGACTTCGAGGAGCGTCTCGTGCAACTGCGCAATCGCAATCCGGAGGAATTTGCGTTGCTGACGTCGCGGCTGCAGCGTCTCATCAGCAATAAATTCAGCTAAATGGAAGAGCGGAAATAGGTGTCAGTCTGCGGAGAACACCGTCATTCCCGCGTAAGCGTGAATCCGTAACGGAGATAGTTCTTCACTACCAAAAGAATCGCGGATAGGTGCTGCCGTTTTACAGTTTTCTATATAGTATCGATGATCATGCTGTCACTGGCGCTTTCGTAGACTGGTTGTCGAACAGCGCTAACAGATTGTTGAGATACTGCAACCCACGAGCTGTCGGCCATACGCGGTCGAAGTCGTATTCGATCAAACCTAGCCCACGAGCTTGACAGAGTTGTAATTCAATTGCACGCACCTCGATGCCCGTTCGTGACTGAAAGTCGGTGATGAAAAATCCTTCCGGTAACCGCAGCGCATTCATCATAAACTCAATCACTCGCTGATCACTCGAATCGATGTGTTCGATAGTGACTGTTTCGGCACTGCCTGCGAGCTTCATGTACATGCGCGGATTGCGTTGCCTAGCGCGGCGCTCAATACGCATGTTGCCATCCACGGTCAGCTTGCCATGTGCACCTGCGCCAATACCCAGATAATCGCCAAAGCGCCAGTAGTTGAGATTGTGCACGCATTTTCGAGCTTCGCGCGCGTACGCCGAGATTTCGTAACGCCGATAGCCATGTGCCTCAAGTAACGTTCGCCCAGCTTCCTCGATTTCGACAATCACATCGTCACCAGGAAGCTGTGGCGGCGGATGGCGCTGAAACGCAGTATTGGGTTCCATCGTCAACTGATACCAGGAAAGATGCTCTGGCGCGAGTGCAATCGCCGCACGCAAGTCGTACAGCGCCCCCTCAACGTCATCACCAGGCAGCGCATACATCAGATCGAGATTAATATTGGTGAAACCCGCGCGACGCGCGATTTCATAGGCGCGAAGTGCTTCATCGGCAACGTGGATGCGTCCAAGCCGACGCAGCATATCGTCACGCAGACTTTGCACACCCATTGAAAGTCGATTTACTCCCGAGTCACGGTACTCGGCAAAGTTCTGTGCTTCCGCCGTGCCTGGATTTGCCTCCATCGTAATCTCGGCATTGCCGGCAACCGCAATGCGCTCACGCACGCCTTCGAGCAACTCCCGAATTGCCGCGCCTGAAAATAAACTTGGCGTACCACCACCCATGAAAATCGTCTGCACTTCGCGCCCTACGACCAGTGGCAGATCAACCTCCAGGTCACGCATCAATGCTGCGATGTACTCGTACTCTGGCACTCCACCATCGGATTCGTAGGAATTGAAATCGCAGTACGGACATTTGCGCACACACCACGGCAAGTGAATGTACAATGACAGCGGCGGCAAAGTCTTCATTGCGAAGTCGAAGAAAAAGAGTTCAATCAAACTCGGCTAGCAACTGCGCCGCCAGGGCGCGCAGCGCCTGGCCGCGATGGCTGATGCTGTTCTTCACCTCCGGTGGCAGCTGTGCTGAAGAACAATCATGCGTGGGCACATGAAAAATCGGGTCGTATCCAAACCCGTTCTCGCCCACCGGCGCACGCAACAGCGATCCATTCCACACACCGGTTGCGATGAACGGCGTGGCATCGGTCGCATGACGCATGTACACCATCACGCAGACAAAGCGCGCCGCACGTTGATCATTTGGCACGATTGCGCACTCGGCGAGCAGCTTGTCGAGGTTTTCCGCGTCCGTGGCACTTTCACCCGCATACACGGCGGAATGCACGCCTGGCGCACCATTCAACGCCTCGACTTCGATGCCGGAATCGTCGGCAATCGCCGGCAGGCCCGTGTGCCGCGCCGCATTGCGCGCCTTCAAAATAGCGTTCTCGATGAAGGTCAGGCCGGGTTCGGCAGCGGTGGGAACGTTGAAATCTGATTGCGGAACGACATCGATGCCGGTGCCGGCAAGCATGGCAGCGATCTCGCGCACTTTGCCGCGATTGCCCGTGGCCAACACGATGCGCGCGGGTTTTGCCTTCATCGCGCGACCTTCAACACAATCAATTGGACAGGGCTGCGCGCTGCAGATCCATGATGGCGGCAATGCCGCCGCGCGCCAATTCCAACATCTGCGTCAGCTCGTCCATGCGAAAGGCGTGGCCTTCGGCAGTACCCTGCACTTCAATGAAATTGCCGGCATCATTCATCACCACATTCATGTCGGTTTCGGCTTCGACATCCTCGGCGTAGTCGAGATCGAGCACCGGCACGCCGCGATAAATGCCCACGGACACTGAGGCAACCATACCGTGCAATGGCTCTTTGGCGAACTTACCGGCCTTGCGAACCTTGTCGATGGCGTCGTGAAGCGCAACGTAGCTGCCAGTAATAGATGCCGTGCGCGTGCCGCCATCGGCCTGCAGCACGTCGCAGTCGATGATCACCGTGCGCTCGCCCAACGCCTGTGTATCGACGACAGCACGCAACGAGCGGCCGATGAGGCGCTGGATTTCCAATGTGCGCCCGCCCTGCTTGCCCTGCGCCGCCTCACGCTTGGTGCGCTCGCCGGTAGAGCGCGGCAGCATCCCGTATTCAGCGGTGACCCAGCCATTGCCGCGGCCGCGCATCCATGGCGGCACCTTCTCTTCCACCGAAGCTGTGCAGATCACCTTGGTATCACCGTATTCGACAAGTACCGAACCCTCCGCATGGCGCGTGAAGTTGCGTGTGAGTTTGATGGGGCGCAGTTGCGCGGGGGCTCGGCCGCTTGGGCGCATACAATTCGTTCCTCGAAAATTGGGTCCCGCCGCGTTCGCATCGCGTCGGATGGGTTTGCCAGTATAACGGAGGGCACGCGGCGGCGCGCTGATGACAGGCGCCGAATTTGCTGTTTAGACTACCTGGATTCCGCAAATGGATCTTGAAAGGCGCAATGCGCAACTGCCGTTTAGGTCAACTCATCCATATTCTGGTGGCAGCCGCCCTTCTCGACGGTTGCGCCAGCGATCCGGTCGAGCCGGCGGCTGGTTGCCAATTCGATGGCAGCGAAGATCGCACCCCACTCGCGGATAAGCGGGCGCGCGTGGCGCAGCTCACCGGCGATCTGCTCAACCTCAGTCCAGCTGCCGACCTGCAGGAAGCCCGCACCGTCGCGGAAGTCACACTGCAATCGTCCATCAAACAGCGGCAAGACTACGACATCACCTCCTCCTCGCCCTCAGCGCACAACCTGCTGGTGGTGCAAGGCCTGAAGAAACGTGGGCTTTGCATTCACTGGACGCGCGACCTGCTTGATACCTTGCGCGCACTGCACCTGCAGACCTACACGCTTTTCTGGGGCATTGCCAACGAGGGCAATCTTATCTACGAACACAGCACGGTGGTCATTGCCGCTCGCGGCGCCAGTTTTGAGCAAGGGATGGTGCTCGACGGCTGGCGGCATAGCGGCTGTCTCTACTGGGGTTCGGTAAAAACTGACAAATATCAATGGAAACAGGCGGCCCATTACGAAGATACCGTCAGTCGCTGATAAACTGTGCGGTAGAGCACGGCAGGCGGTCAACGCGGACATGGGTGCCGCGTTAATGGCGGTGATGCATGGCTTCAAACTCGGCGAAACGGAACAAGTTATCACTGATCGGATGGTTTCTATGACGCTTGGCGGCACTTTTAGGCATTTCGGGATCGTTTTATTCGCTGTAATTCTGGAAATTGTCGCGTCGAACGCGCTGGCGGCTACGCGCGCTGGTAGCGTAACGTTTTTGACGGGCGAGGTTTCAATTACACATGCTGGCGGCGCGGCGCAACCGGCTGCGCAGGGAGTAGAACTTCTGGCCGGCGACACCATCACGACCGGCGCCGACGGTGAACTGCAAGCGGAACTGGAAGATGGCGGGATGATTGCCGTGCGGTCCAACTCGGTGTTTCGCATCGATGACTACAAGGCCGAGGGTGAGGAAACGGATAGCAGTATATTTTCGCTGCTCAAGGGCGCGGCACGATCGGTCACCGGTTTCATCGGCAAGATTTCACCGGCGAACTATCAAATCAACACGCCCACTGCCACCATCGGTGTTCGCGGTACTGATCATGAAATCGTCGTCATTCCCGAAGGCCAGGCCGGTGCTGATGAAATCGTCGGCACACACGATCGCGTCTACGAAGGCGAAACTTTCATACAGGCGGGCGGCAACAGCATTGACATCAAAGAAGGACAGGCTGGTTTCTACAACGCCACGCTATCCGGACGCCCGAAACTGCATGATCGCATTCCAGCGTTTATTGAACGCCGACGCTCGCGGCACGACGATCGCGTAGAAAACTATCGCAGAAACGTTATTGAGCGGATTGAGAACAAACTTCGTCAGCGCGGCAAACTACAGAACGGCGAAACGCTGCGCGATTACATCCAGCATCGACGCGAACAAGGTCCAGGCGCTTCAAATACACGCCCAGAAAGATTTAAAGCGAAGATCCGTCGCGAAATGCGCCGGCGCCGTCACCTCGATAACTGAGCTTGAACGCTCGCTGATACTAGGGAGAAAAGAAATGACCGCGAGCATGACGGCGTTTGCGCGCTTGAGCGGCGAAGGAGCGTGGGGACGCGCCACATGGGAACTGCGCTCGGTCAATCACCGTTATCTGGAAATGTCGATGCGTCTGCCGGAGGAGCTGCGCGGACTGGAAACGGCGGTGCGAGAACGCGTCGACAAATTTCTCAAACGCGGAAAACTTCCGACTGCACACTACGCTTCGAAGCACCCACCGACGTTGCGCCCAGCCTGACCATCAACTTCGCGCTTGCCACGCAATTGGTCGAAGCCTGTGCACGGATTGGTGAGATGGCGCCCGCCGTTGCGCCAGTGAGCCCTACCGACATTCTGGTTATCCGGGCGTCATCACCACGGAATCAGCCGATCTCGATGCATTGAGCGAAGCCGTGCTCGGGTTAAAGAGCAGGCGCTGCGCGCCATGGTCGAAGTGCGTGAGCGTGAAGGCGCTAAACTGCGGGCACTGCTTGAACAGCGCTGCACCGAAGCACGCACGCGAGTGGTGAACCTTCGCGCACAGCTGCCAGCCATCATCGATGGGATCAAAACTCGTTGGCTGACGCGCACACAGGAGGTGTTGCAGGCGAGTGGCGCGTTGGACGCGGCGCGCCTGGAACAGGAAACGGCTTTGTTGATTCAGCGCCTTGATGTCGCCGAGGAACTCGATCGTCTTGACACTCACATTGAAGAAGTGACCCGTGTGCTGGCTAAGGAAAAAGTTGCGGGTCGCAGGCTCGACTTCCTGATGCAGGAGATGCACCGCGAAGCCAACACGTTGGGGTCAAAGTCTGCGCACATCGACACCACCGGCGCATCCGTCGACTTGAAAGTGCTCATCGAGCAGATGCGCGAGCAGGTGCAGAACATCGAGTGATTTGCGCTTCAGGGTGGTTGCAAACCCTATATTGGTTTCAACCGTTGGCGGAAATTGCACCTCGATGAGAGAGGGCGATGAATCATTCGCCTTCGTTTACCCCCTCTCCCCCACCCTCTCCCACAAGGGGAGAGGGAGTGCGTTGTGCCTTATGAGGGGACAGGTAATATCTATGCCCGCACTGTTGTTAGCTAAGGTTGCTGCGCGCCATGTCAATCCACTGCTTCTGCATGCGCTGATAATGTTTCGGCGAACGACGGGCGCGAATAAGTGTTTCATCAAATAGCGCTCTCGCCTGTTCGGTTTGACCGCCATTCTTCAGTAACAATGCGTAGCGAACGCGCGCTTCTTCACCCGGATAATATTGCACCAGTGCCTCGTACTCTTCACGGGCTGCATTGACGTCACCACAAGCCTCAACCGATCGGGCGTAAAGCAGGTGACCGTCCGCGGAACGAAACGAAGGATTGGCCTTGCGCAGATTGTCGAGCGTCGCGCGCGCCATCGCCGAGTCACCTTTTCGAAAATACACTTCGGCGATACGCAGCATGACTTTGGGATCGTTTGGATCGACATTCGGGCCGCTCAGACAACGCTGGTAGAGCCCAAGCGCGTCATCGTACATGCGCATCTCCAGGCACTCATCCGCCAATCGCATCCGGTTCTGCTGCGTGTCCGCGATCGCCAATTCATCCTTGAGCTTGCGCAACTCACGCTCGGGATCGATGGCGCGCGCTAACCGGTTCTGCGCCTTACGCACAGTCGGGTCGCGATGCAATTCCGGTAGCACCTGGGTGATGAAGTACGCTGCGCAACCGACCACCGGCACAAACACGATGATCCAAATCCACATCGTACCGCGACCGTTGCGCACGGCATGCACGACGAACATGATCTGTAACAGGATGACGGCAATGTACGGCATGAGCGATTCCTTGCGAGTGCAGATCCGCAGTGAAATAAGTATCGGCAATGACGGCGGATTATAAATGGCGTCCTGCGTGCAAAACACCGGCCACTTCACAGCTTGTCGCCACGCAACGGTCAACCAAGCCGAAGCTTGCTGGCGCCAAACTTCCGGCGTCCACGCGCGGAGTCGGGCACCAGTCTTGGTATGATGTCGGCAATCACTGCAAACCCATGGCCTAAACCTGATTTCATGAGCGCCGCCGGCACATTGTTCATCGTTTCTGCTCCATCCGGGGCGGGCAAGACCAGTCTGGTGAGAGCGTTGATCGAGGCCACGCCTGACATCGTGGTGTCGGTATCGCACACCACGCGGGCGCAGCGGCCAGGTGAGCAAAATGGGGTCAATTACCACTTCACCGAGCTGCCACGATTCAAGGCGATGGCGACGGAAGGCGCGTTTCTCGAGCACGCCGAGGTCTTCGGAAACAGTTACGGCACGGCCAGGGCCACGGTCGAGCGCGAGCTCACCGCTGGCCGGGATGTGATCCTGGAGATTGACTGGCAGGGCGCTCAGCAGGTCCGCAGGATGCTGCCGCAAGCCATTTCCATCTTCATACTGCCGCCGTCGATGGCGGAACTGGAACGCCGCCTGCGTGGCCGCGGCACCGACAGCGAGGAGGTCATCCAGCGTCGGATGAACGCGGCGGTGGCAGAAATGTCCCACTATTCAGAGTATGACTACCTGGTCATCAACGAGGATTTCAAGAGCGCAGTGGCCGATTTGCAGGCCATTGTCCGGGCGCGCCGGCTGCGGCTGGCGGCACAACAAGCGAAAAATGCCGAAAATTTGGCATTGCTCGTGGCGCCTCGGCTGCCGGTTTGATAAGATTTTCATTACTTTAGTCCGCCGACGCCAGCGGCTTTGGCAAAAGCCCACCGCCAGCGTATTCGCGAAATCCAGGTACCCATACATTTCCGCCAGTTAGGAGCAAGCATGGCCCGCATCACCGTAGAAGACTGTCTGCCCAACGTTAAGAACCGCTTCGACCTCGTGCTGCTCGCCTCCAAGCGCGCCCGCCAGATTGCCATGGGCTCGCGGCCGCTGGTCGACGCCGAGAACGACAAACCCACGGTGCTGGCGCTGCGCGAGGTCGCCGAAGGCTTGATGAGCCACGAGACCTACGACGCCATTGCCGCCAGCGAAAGCGGCGCCGAGGAGGTCGTGGATCCATTCGCCGAAGTGGCCGAGGATCCGATGCCGATGCGCGGCGGTCTGGACGACTGATGTGCGCCAGTAGCGCCCGCCAATCATTTCTCAGCGACAACGCCCGCTTCGTGCGGGCGTTTCCGTCTCTGCACTGAGCATCCGCCATGCTCGCGATTGAAAATCTTCGTCACCGCGCCGAGGGTTATCTCAATTCCGAGCAGATCAATGCGCTGACCCGCGCCTATGAGTTCGGCGCGCACGCGCACGATGGCCAGCGCCGCGCCAGCGGTGAGCCCTACATCGAGCATCCCGTCGCCGTGGCCAGCATTCTCGCCGACATGCACATGGATCACGAGACGCTGATCGCCGCCGTGCTCCATGACGTCATCGAAGACACGCCCATCGGCAAGGATCAGATCAAGCGCGAGTTCGGCAATGAAGTCGCCGAAATCGTCGATGGGCTGTCAAAGCTCACGCGCATGGAGTTCGAAACCCATGCCGAGCAGCAGGCGCGCAACATCCAGAAGATGCTCATGGCGATGGCGAGCGACATCCGCGTCATCGTCGTCAAGCTCGCCGACCGCCTCCACAACATGCGTACGCTCGAAGCGTTGGCGCCGAAGAAGCGCCGTGCCATCGCACGCGAGACGCTGGAAATTTACGCCCCGATCGCGCAGCGCCTGGGCATGAATCAGATCCGCCTTGAACTTGAGGAGCTTGGTTTCCGCGCGCTCTACCCAATGCGATATCGCGTGCTGGCGAGTGAGGTCAAGCGCGTGCGCGGTCATCGCAAACAAATCGTCGATCAGATCCGCACTGCAATCAAACGTCGCCTGCGGCAGGAGAAGATTGCCGCCGAGGTCATCGGTCGCGAGAAGCATCTCTACAGCATCTACAAGAAGATGCTGCAGAAGCATTTGCCGTTTTCGGAAGTGTACGATGTCTACGCCTTCCGTTTGCTGGTCGATTCGGTCGATACCTGCTATCGCGTGCTGGGCACAGTGCACAATCTATACAAGCCAGTGCCAGGCAAGTTTAAGGATTACATTGCCATTCCGAAGTCCAATGGTTATCAGTCGCTGCACACGGTGTTGTTCGGGCCATATGGCGTGCCCATCGAAGTGCAGATCCGCACGCGCGAGATGAACGAAGTCGCCGAAGCCGGCATCGCCGCACATTGGCTGTACAAGAGCGGCGAAGGCGAAATTGCCAAGAGCGCGCAACAGCGCGCGCGCGAATGGCTGCGCGGTGTCATTGACATGCAACGCCAGGCCGGCAATTCGCAAGAGTTTCTTGAAACGGTAAAGACCGATCTTTTCCCCGACGCAGTCTATGTGTTCACACCCAAGGGGGAGATCAAGGAACTTCCCAAAGGCGCCACGGCGGTCGATCTGGCGTACGCCATTCACACCGACGTAGGCAATCGATGCGTCGGCGCACGCATTGATCGCCATCTGGCACCGCTGCGCACACCACTTTCCACCGGCCAGACGGTGGAGATCATCACCGCGCCGGGCGCGCGCCCCAATCCAGCGTGGCTGAGCTTTGCGGTAACAGCGCGGGCGCGATCGAATATTCGCCACTTTCTCAAGAACATCCAGGCAGACGAAGCGCGCACGCTCGGCCGACGCATGCTCAACCGCGAACTTGAAGGTTACGATCTCAAGATCGATTCGGTGGATAAGGCGCAGCTCGATCAAGTGCTCGCCGAGATGAAACTTAAGTCGCGCGATCAATTGTTGGAGGAAATTGGCCTCGGCAAACGCATGGCGCCGATTGTGGCGCGTGCACTGGCACCCGTCACCGCCGCGCAGGACGGACCGGCAACGCGGCTTGCGGAACCGAGCGACGAACCACTCATCATCAAGGGTACGGAAGGTCTGGTAGTGACGTTTCCGAAATGTTGTTACCCGATCCCGGGCGATGCCATTTTAGGTTTCGTCACCGCCGGTCGCGGAATCGTCATTCATCGCGAGTCGTGCAAGAACATCGCCGACTTCCGCAACCAGCCGGAAAAGTGGGTAGATGTTTCATGGGCCGAACAGGTCGATCGCGATTTCCAGTCGGAAATTCGCCTCGATGTCACCAACCAGCGCGGCGCGCTCGCCACCATCGCCGCGGCGATTGCCGATCAAAGCGCCAACATCGAAAATGTGCAGATGACCGATCGCGATGACCGTTACGTGTCGATGACATTCATCATCACGGTCCGCGATCGTGTACATTTGGCGCGCGTTCTACGCGCCATTCGCGGCATCAAGCATGTCGCACGCGTGCAACGTACGCGCAGTTAACATGGCATATTGAAAATCCAACAATCACACAAGAATCAGTATCGAACAACGAGGAGCAGCCAATGTCCAAAGTCGTCATTGCCACCGACAACGCACCCGCAGCCATCGGCACCTATTCGCAGGCCATCAAAGTCGGTAACACTGTCTACCTCTCCGGGCAAATTCCCTTGGTGCCAGGCAAGGGCGAGCTCGTCGGCAGCGACATTCGCGCGCAAATCACGCAGGTGTTCGACAATTTGAAGGCGGTGGCCACGGCTGCGGGTGGTTCGCTCGCCGATGTGGTCAAACTCAATGTGTTTCTCACCGATCTCAGCAATTTCCCCACGGTCAACGAGATCATGGCTGGTTACTTCTCGCAACCTTATCCGGCGCGGGGCCCCCACGGTGGTGGCGGCGCTACCGAAAGGCTCATCAGTGGAAATGGATGCGATCATGGTGATCGGAGGGTGACAGCCAGGCGGCAACGCGCCAAGTCCGCGCCGCATCGCGGCGAAACAAGTTCGCCGACAAACGCTCGCTTGCCATCGCCGCGAGCAGTTACGGCACTTTCGCTGAACTCACCGGTCACGCGGCTGGCGGGAGTCGGCGACAAATTGGCCGCCAAGCTGCATAGGCTCGACATCAACAAAGTTGCCGACCTGTTGTTTCATCTCCTTGCGTTACCAGGATCGCACCCGTGTGCTGCCGATCGGCACGCTGCGCCCGGAAATGGAGTGCGTCATACAGGGTCAAATTGAAATCTCGCAGGTGCAGTTCGGACGGCGGCGTTCATTGATGGTGCGCCTCGCGGACGGAACCGGCGCTTTGTTTCTGCGTTTTTTTTATTTCAATAAGGCTCAACAGCAATCACTCGCTCGCGGCGTGACGCTGCGATGTTACGGTGAAGTGCGGCGCGGTCCATACAGTCTGGAAATCGTCCATCCGGAGTATCGTATCGTCGATCCGCGTCTGCCCGCACCCGTGGAAGAAACACTGACGCCAATCTACCCGACTACCGAAGGGGTAACGCAGCTCAGTTTGCGTCGATTGACCGACGCCGCACTACATATCACGAGCAACGCACACGATGGATCGATTGACGACCTGCTGCCCGTGGACGTTCTTGACCAACATGGACTGCCAACGTTGCAGGACAGTCTGCGTTACCTGCATCGACCTCCGCCGGATGTCAATCTTGAACAATTCGAGCAGCGTACGCATCCGGCGCAGCGTCGTCTCATCATCGAAGAACTCGTCGCGCATCGGTTGAGTTTGCGCGTGCTGCGAGAAACACTCGCAGCCAGACCGGCGCCGGCGCTCAGAGGCAACGGTAATCTCTGCGCACGTCTGCTCGCCACCTTGCCCTTCAAACTCACCCGCGCCCAGCAGCGCGCCTGCGATGAAATTTGCCATGATCTGGCGCAGACCAAGCCCATGCTGAGGCTGCTACAAGGAGATGTGGGTTCAGGCAAAACCGTGGTCGCTGCGATGACAGCGCTCACTGCCATCGAGAGTGGATACCAGGCCGCCGTCATGGCGCCCACCGAATTGCTGGCTGAGCAGCATCATCGAAATTTCCTGCGTTGGTGCGAAACGCTGGCAGTGCCCGTGTTCTGGCTGTCGGGAAAGCTGAGGAGCCAGGTCCGCAGCGAAATGCTGGCGCGCATTGCATCCGAACCTCTCTCGCTGGTTGTCGGCACGCATGCGCTCTTCCAGAATGACGTGGAGTTTGCGAAGCTGGGATTAATCATCATCGATGAGCAGCATCGCTTCGGTGTTGATCAAAGATTGGCGCTTGCCGACAAGGGTCGCCGTGATGACATGCATCCGCATCAACTGATCATGACCGCGACCCCTATTCCGAGGACATTGGCGATGACGGCCTACGCCGACCTCGACACATCGATTCTCGACGAGCTACCGCCCAACCGCCAGCCGATCACTACAGTTGTCGTGCCCGACAGCCGTCGGCACGAAATCGTCGCGCGCATTGCTGAAGCAATCCAACAAGGTCGCCAGGTGTACTGGGTGTGCACGTTGATCGAAGAATCCGAAATGCTCCAATGCCAAACCGCCACCGACGCCGCCAAGCAATTGAGCGAAGCGCTGCCCACGGTCCGCGTCGGCCTGGTTCACGGCCGAATGAAGTTGGCCGAGCGCGATCAAACTATGTCTGCATTTGCAGCAAAAAGAATCGATTTGCTGGTGGCAACGACGGTCATCGAAGTAGGCGTCGATGTGCCCAACGCCAGTTTGATGGTGATCGAGAATGCCGAGCGGCTCGGACTTGCACAGCTGCATCAACTGCGAGGACGTGTCGGACGCGGTACGATAAAGAGTGATTGCGTGCTGCTCTATCAGACGCCGCTTTCGCAACTTGCTCGTGAACGGCTCGCGGTGATGCGCGAGACCAATGACGGCTTCGTTATCGCACAACGCGATCTGGAGTTGCGCGGTCCCGGCGAATTGCTGGGTGCACGCCAGGCCGGCCTGGCGCAACTACGTATCGCCGATTTGGCACGTGACAGCCTGCTGGTGCCGCAGGTTGCAAGGCTTGCCGATGCGTTGCTGCGCGATCATCCAGAACGTATCGACCCACTCATTCGCCGCTGGGTGCCGGAGGCCTTGCGCTACGGCAGCGCCTAGCGATTATTCGACCGAGCTACCTAACGTGATTAAACTCGAGTGCCTAAATCCAATCGATACCGAATGCTCGCCGACGCTACGCTCGCTGCTGCGCGATCGCGGCTCATTGACCCGGCGTTTGATTGCGCTATCGCACGGACAATTCCGGGTTCGCGTTGATTCCATGCGCTGGGGTACGCCACTGCCTTGGGAGGCGCGCTTGATTCGTGCGCACCATCGCGAAACCGTGCTAACGCGCGAGGTTACACTGCTGTGCAATGACCAACCAACCGTATTTGCGCGCTCATTGTTGCCGAGACGTGCACTACGTGGACGCTTCCGAGCGCTGCGTCATCTCGGCACCCGCCCCCTGGGTGAATTGTTATTTACCGATCCAGCCGTTCAACGCGGCCATACGTTCTTCTTCGTGGTGCAGAGTGGTGCGCCACTGTACGCCGGCGCGAGCAAACGCGCCTCATCCCGCAGCAACAAATTTTGGGCGCGGGCATCTTTGTTTTATATTGGCAAAGAGCCGTTGCTGGTGACGGAAATTTTCTTGACTGATTGCAATTAGGTTACATGCGGCACACCTCTCAACCTCGTCGTCTCGATATGCTTGCCACTGCGAGCAAAGGGGCGCAACCTGCACGCCGATGGCGCAAACAGTTACCCCACTACATCGCACTGATGCGGCTAAACAAGCCGATCGGAGTCTTTCTGCTACTGTGGCCGACATGGTGGGCACTATTTATTGCCGGCACCGGACGACCAAGCTGGTGGTTGCTGTGCGTGTTCACGCTTGGCGTTGTGCTCATGCGTTCGGCCGGTTGCGTAATCAACGACTACGCCGATCGCGCCTTCGACGGCCACGTTCGCCGCACCAGCCAACGGCCATTGGTGAGTGGCGCGGTAACACCAGCGGAAGCTCTGAAGCTATTCGCAAGTCTAATTGCCGCGGCGTTATTGCTGGTGCTGACAACCAACACGTTTACTATCGTACTATCCATCGTTGGCGCCGTATTGGCTGTCAGCTACCCGTTCACAAAGCGTTACACGCATTTGCCGCAGTTCCATCTCGGCCTCGCATTCGGTTGGGGCATACCGATGGCGTTCGCTGCGCAAACTAACCAGGTACCAACAGTCGCATGGTTGCTGTTGATTGCGAACGTGCTGTGGTCGGTGATTTACGACACCATGTATGCGATGGTTGATCGTGATGATGACATTCGCATTGGCGTGAACCACTGCCATACTTTTTGGCGAAGCTGATCGCGTCATCATTGGCGTTCTGCAATGCATGATGCTGGCGACCATGTGGATGGTGGGTCAAAAAGCCGAATTGAGTTGGCCTTACACCATCGCGTTGATTGGTACCGCATTACTATTTGGCTATCACCAGTACTTAATCCGCCATCGTCAGCGCGAACAGTGCTTTCGCGCCTTCCTGCACAACAACTGGGCGGGGATGCTTATCTGTGCAGGGATCCTGCTGAGCTACTGGACGCGCTAGTTATCGAACGGAATTGATTGCTACGAATTGCTGGCATCGAGTAGGCTCGGCAACATCTGTCGTGCCTGGTCGAGTTCGCCGGCGTTCAAATGCGGCGTAATGCGATCGAGATTGCGCTTGGCTTCGGCAGAGGAATTTGCAGCCATCATGTACCAGGCACAGGCCTTGATGAGATCGGCGCCGCCGTTATTGGCGTACAACGATCCCAAATCGACCTGCGAGGGCACGTGACCGCTGCGCGCGGCTGCTTCGAACCAGCGCTGCGCCTGCGCTGCATCGCGCGCGACCAACTTGCCATCGCTATAAAGCAGCGCCAACTGATAACGCGCTGATTGCGTGCCGGCCTTGGCCGCTTGCTGCAACAACTGCACGGCGCGAGCGGCATCCTTTGCAACGCCATTGCCGTTTAAATATAGCAGCGCCAGATTAAATGCCGCTGCTGCGTGTTGTTGCGCTGCAGCTTTCTCGTACCAGCGCGCCGCCGTCGCCGCGTCGCCGGCGGCGATACTCAGCACCGCGAGATTGTACCGTGCACGTGCGTTGCCGCTCTTGGCCGCACGCTCGTACCACTTACGTGCCATCGCTTCGTCCTTGTCAATGCCATTGCCGACGGCGCAAATCCCAGCGAGATCGAATTGCGTGTCGACATCATTTTCCTCGGCTTGCTTCTGCAACCGTGTCAACGCATCAGCATTGCCCTGCGTCGCAGCCTCGCGCAGCCATTGCCGCGCCACATTGCGATCCTTTGCCACGCCTTCGCCATTTTCGTACATCACCGCCAAGTTCAACTGCGCACGCGCAAAACCCGCCTCGGCACTGCGTGTGTACCACTGCACGGCAGTGGCGTCATTTTTCTCCACGCCCTCGCCCTTGTTGTAAAGCATGCCCATGGCGAACTGCGCCTGTGCATCGCCACGCTCGGCCAGCATCGTGAAGATGCGTACCGCGTGCGGCAGATCATGGCGCTTGTACGCGTCCAGCCCGTCTTTGAATTCAAGCGCGCCCGCCGCGGCTGAAACCACGGTGAGTGCAATGAAAAGAATGAAATTCCGGAACATATCGCTCATTAGCGGCCGGAACGCCAGTGACTTGATGGCCTAACTTAGGAAGGATTGCCGTATTCGCGTATGAACAGATCGACGATGTCCAGCACCGCACCGCGCAGCTTGCGGTAGTTATACGGCTCGAAGCCGCCAATCTTCCACTCCGACCACACCGTGCGCGTGACAAAACCTTCCGGATTGTTCGGCAGCGGCAGACGATTTTTCAGCCGCACGAAATTAATGTAGGAGTTATTGACAGTTTGATCGTTGACATGCACGTCAACTTCGAGCAGAAAAACATCAGGGCCAGAGGTTTTGGCATCAACCACCTCAATCCCCGCACGTTTTAATTTCTCGGTAATAGCATGCTTGACCTCGTCATCCTTAAAGCCAAAGCGTTCCCACTCGCGACTATTGGTACCGAGCAGTTGCAGGACGACGCGTTTCACCGCTGCTGGCGCGACATAACCGGCTGAGTTGCCACCCGTTGGCGCAGCTCTCAGTGTGCCGCCGTTATCGGGACGATTCTGTGGATCGGTCCAGGCGTTCGCCTGCGCAGCGAGCAGCAATGCACTCGCGACAATCAAGAGTCTTTTCATGTACGCCCCTCTCCTTCCAGCAAAGCACCGATGCGGCTGACAGCTTCGTTGATGCCGAACGCGGCAAGCATCAAACCGGCAGCTACCCCCATTGCATCCGCCAGCATGTCGATGTAATCAAACGTGCGCGTTCCCATCCAGCGCTGCACGTACTCCAGCCCCACACCCAGCGCGCAACTGGCGAGCGCAATAACCCACCAGCGCCGATACCCGTATGCCTGCGCAAACCACAGCATTAGCGTGCCGTAGGCCAGCGCGTGGTAGATCTTGTCGCGCCCCTCCTGCATGTTGACGTCCAGGCTTGGCGCGACCGAGAGATAGACGATAACCGCCACTAACACGTAGCCGGCAGCCAGCCACAGCGCACGAAACTGCACCGCATTGAATACATGCTTAGCCAAGGTCTCGCCCTTTGGTCAACGATCTCGCCCGCCACTTCGGATGCGCTGCATTGGAGCTCTGTTTTCGGGTAAAGGTTCGCAGTTCGCCGTGAATTCTACCGCACTGCGTCAGAAGGGTTAAAACCGAGCCAGACCCTAATCCAAGTGCGCCTCCGCCGCCACCCGCGGCGAGTGCATCTGTAAACGCGGAGCTCTCTGGCGTGGTCTTTTCGTCTTGAGTACGGCCAATCCGCATACCCGCCAACCGCCCCCATAGGGGCACCGGTAGAGTTTTTGAGTAACCTGGTTCCTCAAAATAGTGCTCAATATCCCCAAAAAATCAGAAATTTTTTGAATCTGTAAGTCATTTGTAAGTGCTGAGGCAATAGAATTTCGGCATTTAGGTCAGCCGTTTAGCGCTAGCACACCAGAGGGGTGAGTCGTTTGGTATCTCGTTTTGCAGGTTTTTCGGCAGTCGCCCTGGCCGGCGCGATGCTCTTAAGCACGCCCGCACGGGCATCCACTGTTCCATTATTTTCTGAAGACTTCGACGACGTAACACGCTCCGCAATAAGTACCAAATTCCTTACTCGGCTCAACGTGCGTACGGTGACGAATATCGTGAGTTCTTCGCCCGGCCAGTTGCCGGCGGGAACGATTGCCTTGGGCGAATCAGCCGCTAGCAATGTGCGAGCGGCGAGCAACATCATTAATAAAGATTTTCAACCTGCCGTAAACGATGTCGATACGTTTGATGGATTTTTCACCAGTCAGTTTTTGGTCATAGGCGACGATCAAAGCAAAATCGGAGATCCGCCGGGAGGCGGGGACTCGGGCGTCCTGTTTCCCATCGCCTTGCCACGAAATTCGAGTTCGGGAAGCTTACGTATTCAATTCGACTTCGCTTTTGATGGGAAATACCAAACCGACGGCGGTAATGATTTTTTTAATGCGTTGCTATTTCGCGGAAATGATTTTGGCGGAAACAACCACTCGCTATTCTCGGCACCGACACTTTTGTCACTTCACATCAGTGACAACTTAAATAAGAGATCCGGGCACTTCGATACAGTTCTCGATATAAGCAAGCTTCCAACGGGAAACTCGCAGCTCTATTTGGCATTTATCCTGCGTGAAGTGGATGCTTGCGATTGCACCAATACTGCCGTCGGTATTGATAACGTTCAAATCGACCCCGTACCCGTACCAGCGGCGCTTTGGTTATTTGGACCGGCAATGACTGGATTGCTGGGTTTTCGCCGCCGGGCAGGCTAAAAATTTTTCTTCCGTTGTTTCGCTGTTTGATCGTGAAACCCCGCTTCAGCGGGGTTTGTTTTTTATGACGTACGCACCGTGCAAACTCCCCACACTCAACCCGACCAAGGAGTGATGAATTGGCCGGTGCGCTGAACCACGCAGGAAGGTCCATGCGCTAAAGACTGGACCCGCTTCGGCCGCTATACCGGTCAGCGCACTAATTTGGGGCATAACCACAACTTCAATGTGGTTAGTGGGGAGCAATCATGAAGGGTGTTACTCGCGGTAAGGTGAGTTTCTGGATTGTATTGGCATTGCTCGCAATCGTTGCGGCATTGGGCTATCACGCCATCAATTCGCATTTCGCATCCGTGATGGAAACGGAGCGCCGAGCAGTGCGGCAGAATATTGAGCGCGGTGAATTCGCCGACATGCGCCGCGAAATTGAAACCACTTTTCGGCTCATGTACGAATCAATCCGTACCATTTCGTTGTTCCCCGGCGTGCGCGACATTGCCGGCGGCAATCGTGTGTCTGAAAGCGAAGATGTTGTTAAGGATGGTCGTTTCTCCGCCGATACGCACGAGACCGTACAGCAGCTCTACAACAACCTTGCACGCAATGTAAACGTAAGCGAGATCTACGCTATCGTCGATGGCTTCGACGCATCGAAGGGCGAGTTTCCGTTTTTCATGTACGATTCGTTAATCCTCAATGGCAGCAAGGACGCAAGCGCGCAAACTGAGCAATCGGAAGGCATCGTCGAATCAAAAATCGAAGACGAGCCGGAAGAATCCGAAGAAGCGGAGTACAAGTACTACCCCACGCAGCTCGCCTATTTTCGAAAAAATTATCCGACTTTCAACTTCAAGGACTTGAATGACATCCCAACCACGTTCTCGCCGCGGATGCGCACCTGCGACAACACGCAGTACCTGTCGATCAGTCACGGCAACGTTGCGGATTCTGAAGGCTTCCTGTACTCAGTGCCATTCTACGATCGCGCAACCGGCAACTTTAAAGGCATCGTGTCGGCGATCTTCCGCGCCAACATGTTGGAAGCAAAATTGCTGGGCATCCCGTTCGTGCAAGTCACCGATGCCGATCGGGCTCAAGCAAAAGAGCTTGGCATGACCGAACCGGCAAGTAGCAATTTCGTCCTGACCAATGCTGCTTACGACATTTCGATTGGCGACCGGCGCACGCCGAAGCTGGCCCAGACCGCGAAGGACTGGTTGGCGGCTAAAAGTCCTGATGTAATTTCGACCGTGCTTTCGATACCCGGAGACAACGGCTGGCAACTGACTTACGTATTGACGCCAGAGGTCTATGCGAGCCACCTGAAAGGACTCGAGGCGCAGGCGCAAACAATTCGGATGGCATTCTGCGCAATCATGGCGACACTCATTGGTGCCGTGGTGTTCGTCGGTATCTGGCAGCGCTTCCGTCGCGGCGATCAGGCGGATGCCTTTGTCAATTTCATGAATGATCTCGCCGAGCGCAAAACCGACCTCACTCTGCGCGTTGACGTTGAGAAAGTTAACCAAAAAATGGCGCCTATCGCCTCCAACATCAATGCTTTCGTTAATCGTTTGCACCACATTTTGCGTGACACAACCGCATCGTTAACGAAGACCGAGTCGCTCTCTCACGAAGTGGGTAGCGGTGCTACATCTATTCATGGCTCCGCCGAAAAGCAATCTTCGCTAATTAGCGAGTCCAAGGCTCTAAGCGATCGCGCCAATAATTCATTGCAGCATGTTAGCGGATTGATGCTCGAGCTTGAGCAATCGATGCGCAACAACTCCGCCACTAATCTTGCGATGTTGTCCACGCTCACGACTGTTGCCAATCAGATTGCTCGCACCGCTGAAACCGAAGCTTCAACCCTACCCAAGGTCGAGAACCTGGTTGAACAGAGTCAACGAATCAAGTCGGTGCTGGCACTGATCAACGAGATTTCCGAACACACCAATCTGCTGGCGTTGAATGCCGCCATTGAAGCTGCACGCGCCGGTGAGCAAGGGCGAGGATTTGCCGTTGTCGCTGACGAAGTGCGGGGCCTGGCAAACCGCACGCGCGAACGACTGGCTGAAATCAGCCAGTACACTGAAGCAATTGTCAGCTCCGTGGGCGAAGTGAACGCCGACATCCGCACCAACGCCGCACAGATTCGCGATTTGCGAGAACAGGCAGAGGGTTTGCACAACCAGGTCAGCGCCGTCGACGAAGTCACTCGCAAGGCCATTGCCAGTGTCGAAGAGTCAGCCAAAGAAACCCGTGACGCCGCCACGCTGTTGACCGAATTGGTGAAAGACATGGATAGCGCGGCGACTGCGACGCAATCCAACATCGCGGTGGCAACCCAACTAACGGACATCGCGCAGTCATTGATTGGCGCCACCAGCCAGCTATCGCAGGATCTTCGGCAGTTCCAGCTGTAACCGTTCAACGACTCTTTGTTCGATCAGAACCCCACCGACGCGGGGTTCTTGCTTATGAATCGCCAAGTATCAAATAGCCGCCAGGCTTCCTCCCCGTTCAGATTCGAAGCTACCCACAGGTAAGATTTGGTCCGATTTATGCCACAAGAATGGGTGGGGTTTCGCCTACAAGCGGAACTTTGATTCTTGATGGGGATTTCTTAATTCAACATTACGTAAACAAGGCCATGTCGAGTAGCGGGACTCCCGCCTGATTCGGCATCAGGAAGATTGGCATGAAATCGAGTACGCAGTTTCTCAGGCAGCATTGGACTACGGCGTTGATAGTGGCTTCGATGTGTTTGGCGTGGTGGGGTCACGGGCGTTACGCCTGCATTCCGCTGGCCGCAGTCCTGCTTGCCGCGCTCCCAAGACGCCTGCGCAAGTCTGACCGGCCGGTCGCCGCGGCAGACAACAGCGGCGCGAATTCAGGTGGCCTGCAGGATCTCACCGCCGAGGCATGGATGGTCACCGCGACCACGTTGGAGAAAGTTTTCAACGATCTGGACCACGATCTTGACCAAGCAGCCAGCGTCATCAAGAGCGCAACAGATTCCATCGCTGGAAGTTTGACGGGTCTCACCGAAGCCTCATCAGGTCAACAACAAGTGCTAGGCGAAATGATCGCCGAGCTAGTACGCGTTTCCAAATCCTGCAGCAGCGACCATGAGGAACAGGCGCAGGGGCTGAACAGCTCCGCGAAGGAAAGCGGAGAGATTATTGAAGGGTTCATCGGCACCATCGTTGGCATTCAGAGCGAAGCCGCCAGCATGAAAGATGACTTCAAAACCATGACCGATGGCGCGCAGAAGATCGCCGGCACCTTGAAGAGCGTTAATGACATTACTTCGCAGACCAATCTGCTGGCGTTGAACGCCGCCATTGAAGCCGCGCGCGCCGGCGAAGCGGGTCGCGGCTTCTCCGTCGTTGCCGACGAAGTTCGCAGCCTGTCGCAGAAGACTGCACAATTCAACAAGCAGATCTCGCAGGACACCAAACATATTATCGACGCCATTCAAGCCGTGTCGGGGCGCGTCGACAACATTTCGAGTTTCAATCTTGAACGCGCACGCGAATCGCGCGAACGCGTCGACAACATTTGGCGCATGATTTCGGATATGAATGCGCGCATCGTTGAAAAGACGCACAAGGTTTCTGAAATTTCCAACGCGATCAAGGACCACGTGCAAACGGGTGTTATCTCGCTGCAGTTCGAGGACATTACCAGTCAATTGATTACGCATATCCGCAATCGCATCTACACGATCAAGACGCTGTCGATTCAATTGAGCAGTTGCATGAACTGCCTGGATGATCACAAGGCACTGGCGGTGATGCTGGACAAGCTGCAAGAGGACTCCGAAGTGGCAATGAAGAAACTCGAAACCTCAGCCGTCAAACAACAAAGCGTCGACACCGGCACTGTTGAACTGTTCGGCTAGCGCGCCGCTTTCTCCCCCTTTGCAATGAGGGCCGCGCGTCAGCGCGGGATTTCTCCACGCGGTCGTCCCCGCGCAAGCGGGGACCCAGTTAAGTAGTCCCTTCCCCCTTCACGGAGGATGACCGGGGTAACGATTCCATGCTGTCGAATCTCAGTCACATATCGCATCCCATTTTCAACGGCATTGCTCATCGTCTCTTCAGCAGCAATGTCGCTTTCGCCCCCTTTTTCAAGGCGGCCACGCGTTAGCGCGGGGGATTTCCGCGCCCCGCCGACTCCATCATCTCGCAAAGGTTTGTCTCCCCGCGCCGCAGCAATCGGCGAATCTGTAAGCGGTTTGTAAGTGGCAGCAGGGTAGTATTTGGCGCATTCGGTGGAAAACTGCACTACGACAAGGGAGTTTCGCAAACTTGTCGGATTAGCAGCGAATCATCGGGCGTGCCACACCAAGGAGAAATGAAATGAGTTGTAAGCAAATTGCTCGTCGTCTGCTTGCGTTTATTTGCGTAGCAGCTTGCACACTTTGGGGAGCAACGGCATCCGCCATCACAATCGATCTAAGCACTGGTGTAGCTGCGTACAAATACCTTTCACCTGGTAGTGGAGGGAGTATTTACGACGCGGCGCTGATGAACCCTTCGGCGTTTCCGGTGAGCAGCCCCTATATAACTAACCTCGGCGGCGCCAAATGGATTAGTCAGAAAGACAATCCAAACGGCGACGGCGAGATAGGTGACTACATATTCTTCACTTATTTTGATTTGACCGGACTTGATCCATCGACTGCTTCAATTACAGGAAAGGTCCGATCGGATAATGGTTTGGTAGATGTGAATTTGAACGGAACGACAAGTGCGGGTGTTTCGAGCGGAAGTACTTTCAATATTAATCAAGGCTCTCTCCCAACCATTAACATTACAAGTGGTTTTTTACCCGGTCAGAACGTTCTCGTTTTCAAAATAAACAACGAGGCCTGTCCCAATTGCGGCATTGGGGGGAACCCTGTTGGATTACTTTCCAATGTACAGTTAACGGCGACTGCAGTGCCAGTTCCTCCAGCCGCATGGCTGTTTGGCTCTGCGGTACTCGGCCTCTCTGGGTTTGGTCGCCGAAAGTCATCAGCAGCGTAAAGCAAGCCGGCAAGCTCAATCAAAGCATGGAACAAACAACAACCCCGCTTCGGCGGGGTTTTTCATTTGGAAAATACGGAACGCAACCCACACAAATCTGCCCCCTAGAAAATTCGTTCATATGACGTCCGTTGAAATCGACCTCTCTTTAAAGAATTTCGTGCGGGTAGTTCGTGCTTGGAGGGAATGGAATTCCGTTTTTAAGTCGTTGATATCAAAGCTGACGTATAGGAATAGATTGTCCCCCCAGCAGTACCCCTAGTCGCAAAACCTACCCTGCTCACAGCACTGTCTCAGCTCTTCTTTTCGTGCCGCAGCAATCGGCGAATCTGTAAGCGGTTTGTAAGTGCCGGAGCGGTAGACTGTATATGGATTATTAGAAGGATTTTAGAGCCAACCCTTGGGTCGGTACATGGGTCTGAGTCAATCCTGATTGTGAACTGGAAAATATCTATGCGAAATTTAGCTCTCAAGCTTTTCGGCAGTATTTCCGTACTTGGTGCAATGAGTTTTCCAGCGCAGGCCAACCTCATTCAGAATGGCAGCTTTGAAGATCCGGCTGTTCTGTCGGGTAGTTTTATCACCGTAAATCCGGGTCAAAGTGTAATTCCTAACTGGACGGTTAGTGCTATCGGTAATGCCGCCCTGGAAGCGTCGATCTAGTCGGAACGTATTGGACTGCCTCAAATGGTTTCAATAGCGTTGACCTCTACGGAACTCCAAACAATACCGACAATACGGGTACTGATCAGTCAGGAATGATCACACAGACTTTTGGTACTGTTGCGGGTCAAATGTATCGGGTGTCGTTTGATCTGGCCGGCAATCCCGACGGAGGACCAACAATTAAGACACTAGGTGTCAACGTATTAGGTCCGGGCGATACGAATTTATACTCGAACGCATTCACATTTGATACCACTGGAAAAACGCGCGATTCGATGGGATGGATTAACAAAGTATTTCAGTTTCAGGCAATTGGTCCGACAACAATGCTGAAATTCTTTGGCGATGTAACGCCAGGGTACACGGGCGGCAAGTATTGGGGCCCGGTCATAGATAACGTTCAAGCGGACCCAGTGCCAGTTCCGGGTGCAGTCTGGTTGTTAGGAAGCGGGGCGCTTGGACTGATGAAGTATTGGCGTCGCAAACAGCGCATGTGACTTGGTCAATTTGTTGATCCGCGAGAACCCCGCTTCGGCGGGGTTTTTGTTTCGATAATCGGAATTGAACAGTGGTTTCTGCGAACGTCTGACAAATGGTGCCCCGGGAGGGAATCGAACCCCCAATTACTGATTACAAATCAGTCGTTATGCCATTTAACTACCAGGGCTGGGCTTGAAAGCGCGTTTCGGCAATGGCAAGCGCGCCGCATCAAAAGCGAGGGCGGATTCTATTGCGGCAAACCGTAATTCGGCAATTGGTTTTGGCGTGACCGTGTCTATGTTGCCGATCTGAAGAACACCCGCTTGGTTTCCCTGCTCTCCTGCCCTCTCCCACAAGGGAGTGGGGGCCTGAAAAATCCCCCCGCGTTGCGCACGGCCCCCTTTTCCAAAGGGAGCGATAAAAATGCTGCGCCTTTTCCAAAAAATTGGTGTTAGCCTTGAAGCGCCATCCGTATTTCGGCTCGCTAAGCGGCTACGGCGGGCAGTCGGATTCCAGCACTTTGATGCCTTTGCCGGCAACCTCCTTCAACGACTTCAGCGACTGTTTTTCGCCATCGTACGCAACATCCAGCCAGAACCGCTGTACACCTTCGGATTTCGGCACGACGACGGCCTTGTAACCACTGCGCTCCATTTCCGCCAGGCGTTTTGTCACCGACTCCTGCGAACGGAATGTACCCACTTGGATTGCATTGCGCATTTCACCGCGGCGAACAAGGAAATAATCGGTTATGCCCTTGCTCTTTAAATCATCGAGTCGCTTCTCGGCTTCGGCTTCGGTTCCGGTGGGCTCGAGAAACACGCTGAACATCTTTGCTTCGCGCGAACTCTGGCTGCGGCCATTGCTGCGAAACACCTTGCCGGAGATCTGCTCTTCCGCCTTGGTCATGGCATCTTGGTCCGGATACGGTCCAATCGTCGCGCATTTGGTCGAGTTCGATGCGGTGGACGATTCACTCGACGTGGCTTTGTCAGGCTCATTGGCGGCAACCGTTGTCGGCGAAGCAGATTCACTGGTCGGTGCGGACGCAGTAGACGAAGCAGCCTCCTCTTCATTCTTTGCAACACTGGTTTCCGTGGGTGTCGAAGCGTCGTTCTTCTGCGATGTGGAGTCGGGTGGTGGTGGGTTCTCCGACTTGGCAGCGGTATCGGCGGGCGCGTTGTTGGCCGCGGGACCAGTCAACTCCGCTACCGCTGTCGGTTCGCTCGATGTGCTCGGCGCTTCGGTGGGTGGCTCGTTCGTCGCTGCTGGTGATGGCTGCGATTCAGTGGAAGCATCGGCCATGCTTCCATCTGAAGCGTCGGAAGATTCAGCCGCTGGCTGGCTGGCTGGTTCAGCGTCACTTGCGACCGATTCATCCTTGGCCACCGGCGCATCACTGGCTTCGCTCAGCAACGTCAGCCTAGGTACATCAGCGGGTAGCGGTGCAACTTCAGGCGTGCCGGTCAAATCGGTTGAACCACCATACAGGCGTTCGTTGACTCGCCAACCAAAAAATAAAACATTCGCGACCAACAAGAGTATGCAAAAAAGTTTCACGTCAACCCATCCACCAGCAAGGCCAGCCCCTTCAACACCAAGTCCGGGTCGTGATCGTACGCGAATGAGAGCGAAGGCAACACCAGCGGCGCATCACCGCCAGTCAATATGCAGTGGGGCGTGACGCCAAGCCGTTTGGAGAATTCCGCATAGGCTAGCGCAATTGCACCGGCAGCGGCGCGAACGCAGCCGGCGGCGATGCCGTGTTCAGTCGACAGTGCGAGCACATCGCTGTTCCGGTCGTCGACCGTCGGCAATTGTCGCGTTCCGCTTGCCAATGATCGCCGCATCAACATGGGACCGGGCGCGATAATGCCGCCGCGAAAATGCCCGTCGGCATCGACCAGATCGACAGTTAACGCCGTGCCACAGTCAGCAACGCACACTGGCGCGCGATAACGCTGAAACGCCGCGACCATCGCAATCAGCCTATCTACACCTAAACGCGTGGGGTCGGTATAAAGGTTAACAATGCCACCCAACCGCGGTGCACTGCGAACGAAATGCATGTTTTCGCTCGCGATTTTTTTGTTCAACACACGACGCAACGCTTCTTCCACCAGTGGACCGCCTACATTCGATATCCAGGCCATTCGCACCTGCGGAAGCTCCACGAATTGCGCAGCTAATTGACGATCAAGTTGATCGCCGGACCATTCGAACGGCTGACCAACAGTCCAAGTGGCGTCATCGCACAGCGCCCATTTGATGCGGCTGTTTCCCGCATCAATGAGCAAGTTCATTGTCGCGCCCTCACGCTGACCTCACCGCCATGAACTCGCCGCAAGTTGCCAGCGACGTCGAGCAACAATGCACCGGTTTCATCAGTGCCTCGGGCAACACCCACTACTCTTTCTCCAGCTGCCTCGACGGTGACCGCGCGATCGCGAAGTGCATCGTGCTGCTTCCATTCCTCGACAAAGACCGCGAAACCGCGGCTTTCGAATTCCCCCATTCCAACTAGCAGTTCGCTCAATACGCCGGCGACAAGAACATTTCGCGATGGCAGCGAGGCGGCAATCCTGTCCAAGCCCGTGACGGCCTGCGCCATGCCATCCGACTGCAAGTGTCGTTGTAAGGATTCTGGAACGGTAAGATTGATGCCCACGCCGACCACCGCTACGCAAGGGCCCTGCATTTCGCCGTTCACCTCCACCAGCACGCCACCGAGTTTTTGATCGTGATAGACAATGTCATTGGGCCACTTCAATTTCAGCTGCCGCACCTCGCCTGACTGACCACAGCATCTTATCAATGCTCGTTGCACGCAAACACCGACCGCAAGGCTTAGGCCGGCCAACGATTGCATGGCGCCAGGAAACCTCCACGCAAGGGAAAGAAAAATCGCCTGCCCCGGAACACCGAACCAACGTCTGCCGCGCCGCCCACGACCGGCAGTCTGCAACTCAGCAGCACACGCACTGCCATGCGCGAGTTCGCCCGGCAGCTCGATAAGGCGTTGGTTGGTGGAGTCGGTGACAAAATGAACTTGCAGAGAGCGAAGCTGCGCGCGCGCCGCGGCAGTTAACGCGTTTTCGATTCGCGTTTGATCCAGCAACTCCATACTGGAATCCAAACGATAACCATTGCCGCGCGCGGCGTGCAGTTCAACCCCCATCTGTGCGAGTTCCTTGGCGTAATTCGACACTGCGGTACGACTAACGCCAAGTGCGTTGGCGAGCACCGTGCCGGAATGCATCTTGCCGTCCGCAAGCAGCATCAACATCTGACGGCGGCGGTCCTCGCCGCGGTTTACGCTTGTCATCATGCGGGAATAGAAAGCTGAAAGTCGGTGCCTATCGTCAGTGCTAATTTGCTGTGGTCTTCTGACTGGTCGCGCGCCACCACCACTGTTCTCCGCCCTCACCGAGAAAGGCTTTCGGTGGTTCGACCCTCGCTTATGAGGCAGGGCGGGGATCGGAGAATGCAAATGTCAACGTTTCTTCCAGCCCCCATCCTAACCTACCCCCTTGCAGGGGAAGGGATCATTTTCTTAAACCTACTGTTGTTTGCGCGACTTTTCCCACTCGCTTTTAACGAGCTTGGTTTCATCGCTTGCTTTAATGCCATCGTCAGTGGCGTGTTCGCGCAGGAATTGCTCCAGCGGCGTGGTCTCACCAAATGATTCCGGATCAAATAAATTTACCGTATCACCAAGACGAAATTCGTCCAACTCAACGTCAGCCATCGCCGTCGAGAGTTTTTGCGTCGACTGTTGCGGCGGGGCCGGCGTGGCGGCCACCGCGGTCGGCATTTCCAATGGCGTAAAGGGTTCACTGACGTCCATGAAATCTTCAATACTCAACTCACCAGAATGCGTATCAACCGGCGCGAACGTAATGTCGGTCTGTGCCGACAATCCGTCATCCGGGGGCGAATCATTCTGTTGAATCAACGTGGTGTTGATAAATGAATCGAGTGATTTCTTTGGAACCTCTGGCGCGGCTTCCGCGGCCACGCGCGGCAATTCGGGAACCGTAAGCACCGGCGGCGAAGTTGATTCGCGCGGCGTGGCGATCAGCGTCTTCGCATTGTTCGCATCGGAACTGGACGAAGCGTTAGTGCTTGGGCCGGCGCTCGCCGGTACGGCATTCATGGCGGCTACCGTGGCCGCGGGCGCAATCTGCGTGGTGGCGCCAAATGTTTGTGAATCGGCACTGATGGTTTGATCGCCGTCGATGCTCACTGCTTCAGTTTCAAATTGCAGTTCGCAGCGATGCAAGCCAATGCGATCACCGTGCTGCAGCTTGTGTTTGCCCTTGATGCGCTTGTCGTTGATGCGCGTGCCGTTGACGCTGCCCTGATCGATAACCCAGTACGCGCCGTCACGATACTCGATGACCGCATGGCGTCGGCTGACCGTGTTAATCGGCACGGTGATGTAGTCGAACTGGCGCGTATCTTTGCCAGCGATACGACCGATGACAACCGGACGTGCGCCGAGCACATAGCGGCTCAGCGGAGTGGAGCCGTGCAAATCGACCAGGTAGGCATTGGGTGTAGCGCGCACGGAGCCGCGCCCCACATCGGGTTTGACGCGGCGAGCAATCAGAAATGCCGCAATCGCGCTCGCGAGTACGCCCAATCCGACCAAGCCTGCCAGCCCGATGCCCGCCCACCGATCCGACTCAGGTGCCGGGTGCACGCTATCAATCGCTTCGCCATTGTCTTCAATGACGGGTGGCGACGCCGATGCGGCAGCGGGCATTGTGGCCACTGGCGCAGGCGCGGTAGGCGCAATCGGCGTAGCGTTCACCGCCACCGGCTGTGGCACCGACGTTGGCGGCTCGGCCAGCAGGCGCTTGATCGACGGTGCTACCGCGCGCAGCGCATCCACCGAAGCTGCGCGAAAATATTCGCCACCGGTTTCACGCGCCAGGGTCTGCGCCACTTCCATATCGGAGTCTTCACCCCAGGCGACAAAAAAGATTCGCGTGTTGTTTCGCACCGCTTCCTGCACCAATGGGCCAAGCATCCAGGTGCGACGATCGACGGCGCGATCGTCCTGGGTTCTGGCATCACCGACAAACACAATGGCGCGCGCCACATTGGGCCGGCCGCCGATGCGCAGTTCGTACAAAGCACGCTCCACCGCCGCCGCGGGATCCTTGGTAACGGCTGGCTGCACGGACGCGGCTTCGATCGCCTTGACCGCAATGGGCGGCTCGCCCAACGCGCTTAACACGTCGCCGTCGGATTTATCGGCAGCAACGATGCCCAAGCGGGTATCCGCCGGCAGCGCGTCCGCGATCTGGCGCACGACCGCTGCGCGGGTTTCTGGGGTTGCCTCTGCGGGTGGCAGATCCAGAACGATGAGCGCATCACTACCCTTTGATTCGCCTGCAGCGCCAGCGCTCTGCATGCAAAGCAGCAGTAGACCGAACGCGAGTCTTCCGAAGTTCTTTTTCATTGATGTCACCGATTGGTGGTAGCAGGCAGGGCCTTTTGGATCATAGTGGCATGCCATAGCAACAGGTTCCACACCCGACAACAGAAACTTTGACGAACAAGGCGTCGTTCAGGGCGCGGCGCCCACCGCCACTGCGCGGGCGCGGTCCGCACACCACTCGCTCCACGAACCAGGATAAAGCTTGGGCTCCGGAAAACCAGCGTGAATGGCAGCGAGAATGTTATGGCAGGCGGTCACACCCGATCCGCAATAAAACGTTCCTTCACCGCGCTGCAGCAGCTCAGCGACGGCACCAAAACCCGAACGCAGATCGGTTGCGGATCGAAAATGCTGTCCGTCGTCTTCAAGATTGTTCTTGCAGAAATGATTGCGCGCGCCCGGAATGTGGCCAGCCACCGGGTCGATGGGTTCGACCTCGCCGCGATAGCGGGCGGGGTCGCGTGAATCGATGAGGCCGCCATTGCCAGCAACCTGTGCCAGAGGTGTGATTCGCTCAATGTGGGCATGACCGCTGAAACTCGTATGCGCCGGCATCGGGACTTCATCCGTGGTGGGAAGGCCAGCCACCGTCCACGCCTGCCAGCCCCCGTCCAGCACCGCCACCGCCTCATGCCCCATATACCGAAGCAGCCACCAAAAGCGCGCAGCCGCCAGCATGCCGCCGGCGGCATCATAGGCCACAACTTGTTTGTGCCCGTCGATCCCGAGGCGCGAAAACAACGCCTGCAGTTGCGCCGCTGCCGGCAACGGATGACGGCCACTCTGTGGCGTCTTGGCAGCACTGAGATCGCGATCCAAGTGTACATACTGCGCACCAGGGATGTGCGAAGCGCGATACGCCTGTTCGCCCGCATTCGGGTTGGCCAAATCGAAGCGACAGTCGACGATGACCAGCGCCGGATCATTGAGGGCGGTGTTTAAGGTTGCGCAATCGATTAGAGTCTTATGCATGCGGTTTTCAATCCCCATCACGTCCGAGCGCAAATTTAGCATTGTTACGCGTTTGACGCGTTGCATTCGAATTTCCGGTCTGCTCGCCACACTGGCATTCCTGCCAGGTTGCAGCACCTTCGGATATTACATGCAATCGATGCACGGACAATGGCAGGTATTGTCCGCGCGCCGCCCGATCGCCGAGGTGGTAGCCGATCAAAGCCAACCGCCGAAACTACGCACACAGCTTCAGACCATCCAGGAAATGCGCCGCTTCGCGGTCGACCAACTCCAACTTCCTGACAATCGCAGTTACACCAGCTACAGCGACATCAAGCGCCGCTTCGTCATCACCAATGTGTTCGCTACACCGGAGTTATCGTTGACGCCAGTACGCTCGTGTTTCCCTTTTGTCGGCTGTCTGGACTATCGCGGCTATTTTCGCAATGACATGGCTCGCCACTATGCGGCCGAATTGCGTGCCAAGGGTCTTGATGTCTACGTCGGCGACGTAGCTGCGTATTCAACATTGGGTTGGTTCGACGATCCGGTGCTCAACAGCATGTTGAACTGGGACGAGGCAAAGCTGGCGAAATTCCTCTTTCACGAGCTTGCGCATCAGCAGCTCTATGTCAAAAACGATACGGCATTCAATGAAGCTTTTGCTGAATCGGTCGCGCTGGAAGGCCTGAAGCGTTGGTGGCGGCATCATCCCGACGCGCCGTCGATCCAGAAGTTACGCGAGGAGGAATACCGCGAAAGCGCCTTTATCGATTTGGTACTGCAGACCAAGCGTCAATTGCAGGCAATTTATGACAGCAGCGCTGTCGATGAAGAGAAGCGCGCGCGCAAACGCGAGGCGCTGGACAGCTTTCGCCAACGCTATCTCGAGCTGAAAAAGCAGTGGCGCGGCTATGCCGGCTACGACGCCTGGGTGAATGACCACCTCAACAACGCCAAGATTGCCGCAGTGGTGACGTACAACGATTTGATCCCCGCCTTCCGCGCCCTGCTGCGTATCGCCCATGGCCAATTGCCTGGCTTTTACGCCTTGGCGGCACGAATCGGCGAGCGAGCGGCGGCCGAACGCCGACAATGCCTTGCAGCGCTAATGCAGCAAGCTGGTGCTTCGGCACCGGATTGTCTGGCAAAATTGCCACCCTGAACTTCACCCGAGGCTGAAAAAGCTGTTTTTACAGTCGGTTAGTAGATATTTTGGAAGTATTGAATTATCATTTATCGTCAGTCGATGCTCGCGTCGCCACTTTTCACTGTGATGTGCCTTGACAATGAACGCACGATTTGTGACGGTGTTACCTACAAGTCGGAAAGTGTGAACATCTATACTTTCCCGGCATGAGCCCAAATACACCAACTAACTACGGGTCGCCTGGAACGCCTCCGGACAGCTTTTCGGCCATGCTCAACAGGCTTTTCTCGCGCCCTCTCACCCTCGAAATCAGCGGCCAGCGCGTTTCGTTCAACAGCCTGGCGGAATTTGAATTCGGCCTCGCCGGGCGCACCGACGTGCCGTCACGGCAATTCCTGGAATTGATGCTGCGTAGCGTCGACGATTTGCTACGTGAAACGCATGGCCTGCGCACCATGGAACAGCAATTGGTGGAAACTCTATCCACCGCCATGCGCACCCCGGGACTTATTGGCCACGCCCTGCGCAGCATGGACCTGGAGTTATTCTCCCTGGATCATGGCTGGCGCGACATCATTGGTTCTCTGCGCGAACGTGACCAGGAGTATGAAGAACTGCAGCAGGTTGCGCTCGCCAAGTACATGCAGTATCTGGCCGCACGTCAGGAAGTGATCAAACACGTTTGCGCTTCCAAGCAGGATTCAACCCAGCGCGGCTATGGCGTCGATCGCGGCGTCAATCTTCATACTGATGACCTCAGCAAAGTGGTCGTACCCGAGAACACGGAGATAGTACCGCCGGCAAACGCCGCCATCCGCGAGGCCGTCATGCTGCACTCGCAGGGCAACAACACTCCGGCGCAACCGAAGAAGAATGCCTTACTCGCCTGCCCAAAGGTGAAGTCGTGGTTATCGATATCGACCGCGGCCAAGTCATCGAGCTCATGCTCTCCCGCCACGGTTTCCGCATTGTCGCAACAGAGGAGCTGACGCTGGTTGATGAAACCGGCGCTTCGCATGCACTGCAAAGCGGCCGCAACATCATCGGCCGCGATACTATATGCAATATCGTGGTGAGCCCGACGCTGCGCGATATTTCCCGCCTGCACCTGATTATCGAGCGGCTGAGTCCGGATTCACTGCGGCTGACCGACTTGTCGGCGCACGGAACATATTTGCCCTCGCAGCTACTTAATCGCGAAACCAACTAGTTCGGGTTGTAACTCGAAAGTAACTGGCGTTCACCAATTACTCCGCTTGTTGCCATGCCGTGTTTGGCATGCGGTTTCGGCCAAGCAGTCCTCTTCGCCCCCTTTTGCTCTACAATTTCGCCCTCACTTATCATCCAATAGACGCTCCGAATCGAGCCGAAGGAATTCCGAATCATGGCAATTTCCGCATCTGAAGTGCCACGACTGGCGGCGGAGCATGTGTCCGCCACGCCACAGGACATATTGAAGCTGGCGCTGGACAATTTCGACGCCATCGGTATTTCCTTTAGCGGCGCCGAAGACGTCGTGTTAATCGACATGGCCTGTCGCATTCGCGAGGGCGTGCGTGTGTTTTCGCTCGATACAGGACGCCTGCACGGCGAAACGTATAAGTTCTTCGATGTGGTGCGCGAGCACTACCCAATTCGATTTGAGGTATTGTTTCCGGATGCGGCCGCAGTCGAAAAGCTGGTGCGCGAAAAGGGTACCAACAGCTTCTTTGTCGATGGACATCATGAGTGCTGCGGCATTCGCAAGGTGATGCCGCTGCGGCGCATGCTCGGCACACTCGATGCCTGGGTCACCGGCCAGCGTCGCGATCAAAGCCCGAGCACACGGCAGGCAGTCGACGTCATTGAAAATGACACCGCATTCGGCACCAACGCCAAGCCATTGATCAAGTTCAATCCGCTTTCAGGCTGGACCTCAGCACAGGTGTGGAAATACATTCGCGACAATGATGTGCCATACAACGCGCTGCACGAACGCGGATTTGTCAGCATTGGCTGCGAGCCCTGCACGCGCGCAATTCTGCCCAATCAACATGAGCGCGAAGGCCGCTGGTGGTGGGAAGAAGCCACCAAGAAAGAGTGCGGCCTGCACATCGACAATCTCAAGAAGTAATCGCTGCGGAGATTAATGAATCTAACCCGGTCTGACCACCATGCACATCACCTTTGTTAAGAAGATCAAGGAAGACGGCTCTGCTTGCCGGAAGTGCGCTGAAGTGCAGAAAAAGCTCGAGGACAGCGGCCAGATCGGACGCATCGACGAGATTATCATTGCCGATGAACGCGATCCTGGCAGCACTGGCATGCAGCTCGCAGCCAAATATGGTGTTGACACGGCGCCGTTCTTCATCGTGCGTGAAGCGGATGGTAGCGAACGTGTCTACACGATTTATTTCAAGTTTGCGAAGGAAGTGCTAGATCGGCAGGAGTCCGCCGTCGACGAAGCCAAGGAATTGCTGGACCGCAATCCCGGCTTGGATTTCCTTTAAGGAATCTGCAAAAGCGCAGAGAATCCTGCGAAACAGGGATGTACTGCCAAATGATGGCGTAAGTCTGTCCGCGAAAGTTGGCAAAAACCGCACTTTTTGCCAGCCATGCTCAGAAAAGTCCACGCTGAATCTATTCAGAGCTTGCTTAAGCGCGCTCGCGTTTTGAATGCTCTTGTCGGGACACGACTACCGTTAGTGCTCGGGTAGTGACAGCGAGGCGAACATGGCGTCAATTTCGTCCTTGCCGCTGGTTGCACACACCGCATCAACCCTGGCGCGCGTCAGATGTGGCGCGAACAATTCGATGAATTCGTACATGTATGCCCGCAATAAAGTCCCGCGCCGAAAACCGATCTTGGTGATGCTGGGCGCGAACAAATGACTGGCATCGATGGCAACCAAGTCAGTATCCTGTTTCCGCTCGTAGGCCATCGAAGCCACGATTCCAATTCCCAGCCCCAGCCGTACATACGTCTTGATGACATCGGCGTCGGTGGCAGTGAAGGTCACGCGCGGCGTAAGCCCCCTGGCTTTGAAGGCATCGTCCAACTGCGAGCGACCGGTGAATCCGAATACGTACGTCACAATGGGATACTTGGCTACAGTCTCCAGCGGCGGCCGTTTGACCTTGGCTAGTGGATGATCGCGCGGCACCACGATGGAACGATTCCATTTGTAGCAAGGCAGCATGATGAGGTTGTCGAACAACTCCAACGCTTCGGTGGCAATGGCAAAGTCCACCGAGCGATTGGCGGCCATTTCCGAGATCTGCATGGGCGTGCCCTGATGCATGTGCAGATTCACCGACGGATAGCGCTTGATGAACTTGCTGATGACTGGCGGTAGCGCGTACCTCGCCTGGGTATGCGTGGTGGCGATGGACAGCGTGCCATGGTCTGGGTCGGTATGTTCGGAGGCGATGCGTTTGACGTTTTCGGCCTCGGCAAGGATGCGACCGGCGGAGGCGATGACCGCCTCCCCTTCCGGGGTTATCCCGACAAAATGTTTGCCGGCACGGGTAAAAATCTCCAGTCCTAACTCCTCCTCCAGCAGCCGGATCTGTTTACTAATGCCCGGCTGGGAGGTGTAAAGGGCTTCGGCGGTGGCCGAAACGTTCAGGTCCCTCCTCGATACTTCCCATATGTAGCGCAATTGCTGGAGTTTCATGGCCGAAGCCGCCTTTCTCTTAAAAGCTAATCGATATATACATATTTGTTTTTATGCTTTCAATGTTTATACGGGTTTCCGGTACATTGGCTGGCAGTTTTCACTTGGCGCGGGGTAGAAAAACGTGGACTTTGCCTTCTCAGTGGCGGGATTCGTCGTCGGATTCATTGTCGGTATGACGGGGGTGGGCGGCGGCTCGCTGATGACGCCGATACTGGTGCTGTTCTTCGGAGTGAAACCCTCGCTGGCCGTGGGTACCGATCTGCTTTACGCAGCCATTACCAAAAGCGGCGGGATTTGGGTGCACGGCAGGAAGGGCACCATCGACTGGCCGGTGGTACGTTGGATGAGCGCTGGCAGCATTCCGGCTGCAATCGTAACCTTATTGGTTTTGAGGCACCTTAATTCACAAGGCATAGACTATCAGCGAGCGATCACTTCGGCGCTCGGCCTGGCCCTTGTTCTGACTTCACTGGCAATCATCTTCAGGGGGCAGGTCATTAAATTCGCCAAGTCGCCACGATTCGCTCACCTGGGCCCAAGTTATGAGCGGCTGAAGTTTCCTTTGGTCACCGTCTGCGGTTTGGTGCTGGGAATTCTAGTGACGCTGTCGTCGGTGGGCGCCGGCGCGCTTGGCACCGTGATGCTGTTTTTCCTTTTTCCCCAATGGGAAGCCAGGCGCATCGTCGGGACAGATCTGGCTCATGCCGTCCCACTGACGCTTATCGGTGGTCTCGGCCATGCGCAACTAGGCTCGGTGGACTACATGATGCTGGGAAGCCTGCTGGTGGGTTCGCTGCCTGGGATCTACTTGGGCAGCCACACCGGTGTAAAGCTGCCGGATGGCTTTGTCAGACCGGCACTCGCGGCAATGCTGCTTTTCGTGGGCTTGAAGTTCGCCGCACCGGTCTTCGCGGCATTACATTGAAGACCGGCGCGGTCGTGGTGTTAGTGACTTAGGCTTGGGTGCGTGCGTCGATATTGATCGATGATGGTCGCCATCTGATCCTTCAACATCAGCTTTTGTTTCTTCAACGTTTCAAGGCTGAAATCGTCCAGCGGTTCGCCGCCGACATTGGCGGTGGAAACGCGTTCTTTCAATGCGTGGTGTTTGTCGTAGAGTCGCCGAAAATTACCATCTTCATTAAGCAGGGTACTGACGATGTCTTGATCGAATTCGAACATCGGACGGCCTCCTTATGAAACTTACACGTCG
>JAXMGY010000013.1:0-50411 GCA_046347035.1 Gammaproteobacteria bacterium
GTCTATACATATCGCACCGGAGAGCTGGACCATCACCGGGTTGACGCCGGATTGCTTCTCGGCGGTGAAGGTGCAGGCCGACGCCCAACTCGCCGACACATTGTCGATGTTGTCCAACGGATCGGCGGCGGCCTGAGCGGCTGGTTGCAACGGGAAAGTCAGGTTTTCCTGGCTGACCGGTCCCGGTCCGATTCAACTGTCGTGCAACCACGACTACCAGGCGACATTTTCCTCGGATAAGTTCGTATTCCCTTGGATCCCGGCTTTTTCTAACATCCTGATATTGGCTTTGAATCGCAATCGCGGCGGTGCGCCATGATGGTGGCCCCGCATTTGCTGATTTGAAAGCAGGCGGGAAGGCCGTTCGCGCGAACGTGTCTAAATGATTGCTTCAGACACGGTTCTTCAGCGGAGTGAATACTAGAACTTGTTAAACGCCATGCCCGTGGACGGAAGTCGGACCCGAAGTCGCCTGCATGTTTGGTCCAAATGCACCGGCCTTGTCGTCGACTCCAAGGTACGAGGACAGCGCACATGTATACCGATAATCTTTTGATCAATAGTTCGGCGAGCTATCCAACACCGCGCTCCTGGTTCGCCAGGTCACCACAGGCGCATTCACAGCAGAATTCCGATCGCGAGGACATGCGGCTCATCGAGCAGATGATCTGCAATGAGGTGCTTGAACCCGTTCGCGGCGGTCGACAGCTTGCAAAGGGTTTGCGAACGATTCGCGAAAACGGCTCGCTTTGGCTGAGCTTGTTTGCCAACGACTTGCTTCTGGTCATGCCCATGGCGCGCATCAGCACGCTCACCGACGAGGTGGCCGTGAATACCAATTCCAGGAGCTGTGCGCCCGCCAATTCCAATGCGACGATGGAAGAAGTCGTGATTGATGAATGGCCGGTGGCTACGCCTAGTAACGACGAGGATGTGTATTTTAGAACCGTCGACACGCTCAAGCCCGGTGCGATTCTGGAAATTCGACGCGACACCAAGCAGACGCAACATTGGCGGTTGCTGAGCCGCAACGCGGCCAGTGGCGAGCTGACGCTGGAGACTGTCGGCGGTCAAAAACGTCTGACACGCACCCGCAGCGGTTTGGCGGCAGAGCTGCGGCGCGGCGCCTGCCATGTGCTGCCGACGATTGCCGATCCGAAACCGATGTGGGCGCGCGTGTTAGCCTGGTTGCACTCAAGCTGACGGTAAAGTCGTTGACCTTCAGAAAGCGATGACTGCGGCTTAGCGCGGTCGAACGCGATGCGTGGCCACGGCCGTGAACGGATCCTCCGGCCAATAGTGCTTGGGATAGCGTCCCTTCAATTCCCTTCGCACTTCCTGATAGCCGTGTTTCCAGAAGTTCGCCAGGTCAGTGGTGACTTGCACCGGCCGTCGTGCCGGTGATAGCAGGTGAATTAACACCGCCACGCGGTTGTAAGCAATTCTTGGTGTGGACTGCATACCGAACAACTCTTGCAGTCGAGCCGCCAACACCACTGCGCCATCGTTGCCATAGTCAAGCGCAATGCGCGAGCCGCTGGGCACCTCAATGTGCGTGGGTGCCTGCGCATCGAGTTCACGTTGCTGCGCATACGAGAGCAAACTCAGCAGCGCCGCACGCAGGTCCAGCTTCTGCAGATGCTCGCGGCGCGTCATGCCGGACAGAAATGGCGCCAGCCACTGCTCCAGGGTGAGTTCAAGGTTGGCGTCACTCACGTCGGGCCACGATGCTGTCGCCGCGGCGTGTTTACGCAGGAACAACACGCGTTGTTGCCAGTTGCGCAGCGTCGCATCCCACGGCAGTGCCGCAATGCCCATGGCACGAATGCCTTCGACCATGGCAGCAGCGGTCAATTGTGGATCGCTTCGATCGAGAGGCGATTCCTCGATGATGAGCTGCCCCAATCGTCGCTCGCTGCGCGCGACCACCGCATCACTGCGGTTATCCCAGAACACGCGCTCGGCGTTTTGTATTTGCGAGGCATAAAGCGACTCGAGCGTTTCCCGTCGCAGCGGCGCGGCAAGGAAGATCTTTGCATCGCGATCACCAGCATCGATCTCGGCGATAGCGAGAAACTCACTGCGCGCCAGGGCATCGGTGTCGGCGAGCGTGGCGCCGCGACCATTGCTGAGTTGATAACGTCCAGGCTGCCCGCTGCGCAGGCGCGCGATGCGATCCGGATAGGCCAACGCCAGCAGTATGCCGGCGCCGTCGTTTGCAACATCGTCAACGGAGGTATCGCTCGTGGCGGCCAGCTTCTGTCGCCAGCTTGCTGCCTGTTGGCTGGCGCGTTCGCGTACACCGCGATCGACGACGGCGCCCGCCGGTAAGTGATCGCGAATACCACGCAGTGCTTCCACCCGCAGCCGCATGTCGACATTGCGTGCCTCGGGGGGCAAGCGCAGCAGATCGCGCTCGCCAAGCATGGCTGCCACATCGCAGGCGAGTGCACCCAAGCCGTATTTCTCCAAATCCCGATCCCTTGCACGCAGCAGCATGTGGGCCAGGCGTGGATGCGTTCCTAGCTCGGTCATCGCACGGCCGTGCGCCGTAATTTGCCCGCGCGCATCAAGAGCTCCCAGTGCAGTGAGCAGCTCGCGTGCCTGCGCGCATGCAGCGGAGGGGGGAGGAGTCAGCCAACGAAGTTGGGTTGGCTCTGCAATGCCCCAGGCGGCCAATTCGAGCACCAATGTGCTGAGATCGGCTTCGGCGATTTCCGGGGCGGAGTGCGGGTCAAGCGCGCGCTCAGCCTCTTCCTCCAGCCGATAGCAAACGCCGGACGCCACGCGGCCGGCGCGGCCTGACGCTGGTCGGCCATACGCGCGATACGCGCGTTGTTTCCAACTGATCATGCCGCTGCGCGCGATCAAAGCGCGGGCACCGCGACAGGCCGCGCTGTCAATGACCACCCGCACACCCTCGTCAGGCCGGTCTCGGCAATCGATGTGGCCAGCACAATCTTGCGCTCGCCGGCGCGGCTGGCGGCGATGGCGCATTCCTGCTCAGTCGGTGGCAGGTCGCCGTACAAGGCAAAACGCTTACCGCGTTTGCGACCGATTACGAGTTGTTGCTGGACACGGCCGTCTCCGGCACCGGAGCAGGAACACCAACGTCGCCGTCTGCTCGCGCAGTGCACGTAGAACGGCGCTGGTGGTTTGCTCCTCGGTCCGGTTACCGCCGTGCAGCCCAGATGCTGGGTTGCCACCCAGCGGAAAGCTGCACGGCCGGTGGCGGTGACGTGCGGCGCTCCACCCAACCAGTGCGCAATGGGCTGGGCGTCGATGGTCGCCGACATCACGACAATGCGCAGATCGCGTCCGTAGTTGCGCCTGCGAATCAGAGGCACAGCGCCAGTCCCAGGTCGGCGTTCAAACTACGCTCGTGGAACTCATCGAAGATGACGCAACCCACTTCGGCCAGCGCAGGATCGGCCTGCAGCATGCGCGTCAACGCCTCGGTGACGACTTCGATGCCGTCTCGGCTGACGCGGTTGTCACAATCGCGGCCACGCGCTGGCCACCGGTTCGCCGAGCAGGCCTGCCATCCAGTAGGCGGCGGATTTTGCCGCCAGCCGCCGCAGCTCCAGCATCACGATTTGCGCTGCTTCAGCCAAGTTGCATCCAGCAACGCCAATGGCAACCGGGTGCTTTTGCCGGCGCCGGGTGGTGCCTCGACAACCAGCAGCGATGAACGTTCCAGCGCCGCCGTTGCTTCGGGCAGGACGGCGTCGATGGGGAGTGTCGGGGGTAAGATTTGAATTGCCACGGTCAGGAAATCTGCTTCGAAGCAGTGTAGCGCAAGCCCTGCTGTTCAGCGGCGCCCCATGTTGACGCATCATGCCGCGCAGGACCCGCGAACACCTGGGAATTTACCGACGTTAAGAAATTGCCAAGTTGGAAATCATCCGCCTGGCTGGCGCTTCACCATAGCAATTGTGCAGAGCGATTCCGGCAAATTCAGACAAACAAGGAGTTGACCATCGGAAATTTAGTTGGCAACTCGGGAAAGTTTGGTGTAACGTATTTATAGCAGTGCCGTCCTTGCGGTCATGTTCGGTAGTCCCTCCGTTGTTACGGCAGTCACTCCCGGTCAGATGTGCATCAGGTACGACCTGCCGCTAATCCCGTTTTAACAATGTGAGGTCATCGATATGCTGAAAGGCACAGTAAAGTGGTTCAACGATTCGAAGGGTTTCGGATTCATCACGCCGGCGGATGGTGGGAAGGACGTGTTCGTTCATCACACCGCCATCAAGGCGACGGGTTTCCGGACGCTGGCTGAAGGCCAGCAGGTCACCTTCGAGCTCAAGCAGACTCCGAAGGGACCATCGGCTGAAAACGTGCAGCCGGCCTGAGCCACTTCACTTTCTGCAGTCAGCGCAATATTTTCAAACCCCGCCACTTGGCGGGGTTTTTTGTTGCGCGTATTTGGTAACTAGCCGGTATGGATTCTGACTTTTGGCAGCAGCGCTGGTCTCGCAACGAGATTGGGTTTCACCAGTCGCAAATCAATCCGCTGTTGGTGAAGTATTGGCCGCGGTTGCCTGTGCCAGCGGATTGCCGCGTGCTGGTTCCACTGTGTGGCAAAAGCCTGGACATGCTTTGGTTGCGCGACCGCGGTCATGAAGTCGTGGGCGTCGAACTGAGTCCGGTTGCCGCTGCCGCTTTTGCACAGGAGAACAACCTGGCGATGCGCGTGAGAAATTCCGGTGCGTTTGAGTGCCATGAAGGCGATGGCTTAGTGCTGCTTGTCGGCGACTTCTTTGCGCTAACGCAAGATGACATTGGCGATGTGCCGGCAGTCTATGATCGTGCGGCGATGGTGGCATTGCCGGCGCCAATGCGCCGCCGCTACGCAGAGCATCTGCGCAATCTGTTACCCGTCGGCACGCAAACACTGCTTATCAGTTTCGACTACGATCAAGGCCAGATGGATGGACCGCCGTTTTCTGTGAGTGACGTGGAAGTGCGGGAGTTGTTTGGCGGCAGTCACGGCATCGAGCTACTGCAGCAAGCGGATGTGCTGGATCAGGAACCGCGATTTCGCCAGCGCGGTCTCACGCGTTTGACCGAGTCGGCGTATCGCCTAGTCAGGCAATAGCTGTATAGAACACCGCGGTCTGTGGCAAACCAGTCATAACAAGAGGGAGTACTAATGCTGCGCGCACTGGCAAACTGGATCGACCGTAACATCCTGTCGCTGGCGCGCGAGATGCGTCTGTCGTATCTGCCGCCACTGATGGTGTACATGGCAGCGGGCGTCTCGGGGCTGACTGGCATCGTCAGTGGTTTCTTCGTTAAAGACTATCTGAGTCTATCAGCGGAGTTTCTGGCAGCACTGGGTTTCTGGGCTGGCATCCCTTGGGCGCTGAAAATGCCGATTGGTCATTTGGTGGACCTCATCTGGCGTTGGAAAAGTTTGCTGGTGTGGTTGGGCGCCAGTCTTATCGCCATCAGTTTGTTGATCATGTACGGGCTCATTGCGCATCGGCCGGAAATGGAATCATGGCTGCCGGCGAATGTTTGGTATGTCATCGGTGCCTTGTTGTCGCCAATTGGTTATGTCGTCCAGGACGCGGTCGCCGATGCAATGACGGTTGAAGCCGTTCCGTACGTGGATGAGTCCGGAAAACCGATTGACCCCGAAGCGCGCAAGCTGATGCACACCACCATGCAGACGCTGGGGCGCGTGGCCATAATCAGCGGCGGCGGGTTGGTGTCGCTCGTCAATTTATGGATGTTCGCGGACGTCGAAAGCAAGGCGAAACCAGAGGTACTGGCAATTTACGCCAGACTGTACGAAATGGCGTTGATCATTCCGATCATCTCCGTGATCGGCGTCATCGTTGCCGCGGTGTTGAAGCGTCGCGAACGACAGCGACTGCGTGGCCTGGGTTTGAGCGATTCGGAAATCGTCAAACGCACCAGCGATCGCAATGAAGTGACCAAGCCGAACTGGTACATTCTCGGTGGCGGCCTTGCGTTCGTCATCTTTACGGCTTTGACGGGTTTGAGCCAGAACCAATACAAGGAAGAAATCGTATTCATCGGATCGTTAGCCATCGTCAGCTACCTCATCAAGCGGCTGACTGACGCACTCGAGCCGGCCGCGCGTGCGACGCTGATTGGCACGGCGATCGTCATCTTCATGTTTCGCGCCACACCCGGCGTTGGCCAGGGCGCAAGCTGGTGGATGATCGACAAGCTGAAATTCGACCAACATTTCTTCGCCGAACTGGAACTGATCAGCGGAACGTTGACGTTGCTCGGTATGTTTATCTTCCGGCGCTTCATGGCCGAGCGATCGATTGCCTACGTTATTGGCTTCTTAACCTTTGTCGGATTCTTGCTGTCGCTGCCAACGGTGGCGATGTACTACGGGCTGCACGAATGGACGGCCGCACACACAGGTGGCGTGGTTAACGCGCGCTTTATCGCGCTGGTGAACACGGCACTGGAATCGCCGCTGGGGCAGATATCGATGATTCCGATGCTGGCATGGATTGCCAATTCAGCTCCCGCGAGTTTGAAGGCCACGTATTTCGCCGTCATGGCATCGTTTACCAACCTGGCGCTGTCCGCGATGCAGCTCGGAACCAAGTATCTCAATCAGATTTTTCCGGTAACGCGCGAAATTCGCGATCAGGCAAGCGGCATCGTCAAAGTGCCGGAAGACTATAGTCAGCTTGGTCATTTGATGTTGGTGCAGATGGGGATTTCCCTACTGGTTCCATTTGCAGCAATATTGTTTTCGCGCGTCACGCGTTTTCGCAGCGCTTAAGTGAGAAGCGGCGCGAATACGTACGTCGCACGACGATTAAGCGTGATGTTGCCGCGGAGTTTCGCGAAATGAACATATTCAAAGATAGATCTCTACTTTCATTCGCCAAATGGGAGGCTATCTGCTCGTCGCGTCAGCAAAGCCCGGCTCTGCGTAGAAGTCGCGACGAAGTCATACTCACTCGTCTGCGATCGGTGGCGGTCATATTTTCGGTACTCACTCTTCTTTGGGTGATCGTCGATTTTAGATTGTTAGCGTCGGCGGCAGCAAAGCAACTCGCTGCAGGACGTTTGATCTGTTCGATAGGTTTTCTAGCCCTTTCAATTCGAAGCAAAACCAACCCGTCGAGTCCCGAGGTCATGATTCGACTGGTTATGCTTTTTTCGGTTGCATCTGCCTTTATCCTGTATGCGTGCTGGGTGCTTACTGCGCACGGGTTTGATTTGGACGCCGCCAATCCATTGTTGTCGACCTATCGCCTGGGATTCGTTGTGGTTGTTGTTGGCATCAGTTTATTCCCGCTAACGTTGGTGGAGGGTGTGTCGTTTGCGATTGCGGTTCTTGCTGCAGCCGTAGTCAATGAATTGAACATGGGGTCAGCGGAAAGACTGTTCTTAAGTCTTGGACATTTATGGTTGATGTTTGTTGTCGCCGCAGTGGCAGTGCTGGCTAGCTTAAGTCAGACAAATTTCATGGCTTTCCTCACGGAGCGTGCTGCCGTCGATCGGCTGACGGGATTGCTTACACGCGAATTTGGTGTCGAACTTCTCGACATCCAATATCAAATTGCGATACGAAGTAAGGGTGAGCTGACGTTACTGCTTTTCGATCTGGATAAGTTCAAAGCCGTGAACGACACTTTCGGACACCCGGAAGGAGACAGGGTGCTCAGCGCTACCGCAGCAAGTATTAGGAGCACACTGCGTCAACAGGACATCGCAATTCGATGGGGTGGCGAAGAGTTTCTTGTCGTACTTCCCAATACTGGTGAAGCGGGTGCCGCGCAAGTGATTGCACGCCTGGCACGGCACGGACTGACGAAGCGTCCAAACAATGAACCACAAACTGCAAGCATCGGGGTCGTGAGTACAATCGAAGATAGTGGCGGTGGATGGCAGCAGTTGGTTGCAATCGCTGACCAGCGGCTTTACATCGCGAAGCAAAATAACCGCAACTGCTGGGTAGGAAGCGAAGGTATCTCCAACAGCTTTATCGGCATACCGTCGCTATCGGCGTAGGATTTGGACCTTTGTCGAAGCACTTGTGCATATTGGCATGAGAAATATCGGTATCGTCAAAGAAATACATACCTTTGACGTGTGCGATACCGGGTGCCTTCAGATCGACAGTCTCTTCATCAAGTAGCAGAGGCAGTCTTGCCGGATAACCTGGCTATCCAGGGTGAGCATTGCAGGCATGATCCGCTTTTGCAGACGGATTATCCCGTTGTTGAACGCAAAATATTCGCGATAGACATTGTTGCCGTGCTCGTCGGTGACATCCAACGAATCCTGCTCCGAGTTCTTTGTGCGACCCCAGACTGTATCGGCGTCCAGTTCCTGAAAATTCATGTGATCGAGGTCGGGCTCAAATTGAATATCCGCATCCCCGTTGCCAAAGGAAAAGGTCTTTGAACTGGGAATTCTGACTGTGGCCACTGTCTGAAAAAGGTCGACATCGCGCGAAGTCATATCGCGCACGGGTAACGCAGACATATGAAGACAAGCGTCGAGAAACTCTGCCGCATTGGCGTCACCTTCAGCGTCACCCGTTTTGCCGCACTCCACTGTCACCGAAGGACATAGCCGGGTAAATGCCATGGACTGCACGCCGAGTGGTCGCTGAAAATAGACGACCGTCCTGGAAAACATGACTGCCAAGTGCAGAAAAGGCGGTTCAAGGCTGTTCACGCAGGCGTAACGAGGATTGATGCCGGTGTTGTTGTGTAAGTCGATACTTGCAAACACATTGCGTGAGCGCATTTGCTCAACGACTTCTCGCATCATTGCATGCTCAGCCAGACCGTGCGTGTCGGCGCCGGGCCACACTCGATTGTAATCAGGTTGGCCATCGAGCCTGCGGACGCGTTGTTGCGCCGCAAACACGTTGGCAACGAATACCGATAGGGAGCGCGGCAGTTGTTTTGACTCATACTTCCGTAAAATCAACTGTACGGCTTTGAGGCCAGTGTCCTCGTTGCCATGAAGCAATATGGACGCGAACAATGGTTTGGGTTGTCGACCCGTGAGATGTATTAACGTCGGGCCAGGGAGTATGCGGTGAAGGTCCTCTGAAGGGCAATCCAAGATTCCTTCTGGCAGTTCTTCCAGTATCGTTAGCACTTAGATCTCCCACTCATGCACTGGAGCGCCACTGCGCTGATTTTCCAAATAGGCGGCAGTAAGCTGTAGCATGTCTTTGCCGTGTCGATCCACAAAGGTACGCTGCCAACTCGCACCATTCTGACCCGACTTAACCCTGCTGCTGATGATGCTCAAATAGCGCTCGCTTTCTTCGCTGGCAACACCGAGCGATTCCAGGCCGCATTTCGCCATCGGTATCAATTCATCGAGCAGCAAAGACTCAACGTTCACACTTTGTCCACCCAGCCAGACAAGTTCAGCATCCAAACCCAACTTGGCAGCTGTGTAGAAATTCGCACGTGCCGCTGCGAATGGCAGATCGTTCTCGGGCGCATCGCGTAATTTAGCAAGAAAATGCGTCGCCCCAAGATATAACGCTGCATTGGCCATCATGTCGACAAGACTCGGCCCCGCTGGCAGGGGACGATGTTCAATTCGAACGTGAGGTCGTTCCTCGTCGTCGAAACCGATCAGTAGCCGGTTCCAGCGCCAAATCGTTCCGTTATGCAGACGCATATGCTCAAATCTTGTCGCCCCATCAAAAAGAATCGGCAGCAGCGGCTGAAAGTGTTTGAGGTTTTCTTCAAAATATTGAGAGACACCGCCAGTCAGGTATCCTGATCCAAATGTTACGCGATGCAACGGAGTATCGAACGTGTCGCCACCGATATCCACTGCCTGTTCAAACAGTGGTACACGCGTTTCTTCCCACAACGAGCGTCCGAATAGAAAAGGCGAGTTGGCGGCGACCGCAATAATCGGTCCTGCAACAATATGCGAAGCGTTGTAATGACGCTGCAGTTCGGTGAACGGCACCTGAAAGTGCACCTGGAATGACGTAGTGGCGGCTTCGAGCATGACATCGTCATGCACAAGCCGCAGACTGTCTCGTCCGTCAATGTCGATTGTCAATGCCTTCCCTTGTCGGCACTTAAGGATCTGCTCGTTCAAGGCATGGTAACGATTAAGCGGAGATATGTTGGCCAGACATAAATCCGAATTGCGGATGGTAGGAAGAATGCCGATGAGAACCAGTGCATCGCCCATGTCGTGACACACTCGCTGGCAATCTTGCCACGTCGAAGTGAGCTCCGCTTGCATGCGCGATAGCGCGTTATCGGCGATGAGGCTCGGCGTGGCATTGAGCTCAACGTTAAATCGAGACAACTCAGGCACGACTAATGGATGAGACAGACGGTTAAGGTACTCCTCATTGTGCGGCGCTGGATAGTAGTTGTGATCGACAATCCATGCTTCTAGCTCGAAACCAAACACATAGCGCTCATCGATCTTGCCGGCATGGTCGAACAGCGAAAGAACCTCACGGGTTTCGGCAGCCAGTCGGCGAAGATATTCTGCAAAGTCAGAATGGCTAAACTCTACTCTGCGTATTTCCTGCCCCATTGATGTTCCTCGCTCATCGCCCCTGCGACGAGAAGAGCAAATGCACGCTGTTGCAGTCGCCTCACGTGTCATTTACCTTATTAGCCAGTTACGTGCAGACTCGCAAGACCAATGCTCATTCTGCACATCTCCTGCGCAACAATCCCCTGCGTACCGACAAGCTTTTTAGGTACCGTGGATATCGTAAGGCGGACAAGGCAACGATACATAAGGCAGATCAACTATGCATGCAAACTTCAGCGTGCAGAGCTAACAACCTCCTCGCGCAAGTTGAATGCCTGCGTGCGATCTCCAGCTGACTTTGAGCGGCTGCACTTAGCCACACGCTTTCTTCGTAGCCAAAGTCGCCTTTGTTAATGCCGCGCCCACTTCAACGCGATACCGGGTGGCTTGAGTGCTGCGTTGATACGATGACTATGGGTGGAGGGAACCGCCCCAGCCTTCGATGCGGGTCGCCACTGCTGCCTTGCCGGCATGACTCTTTAGGCCACGCAGGTCTTCGAGCGTGCGTAATAGGTCGTAGTGATCAATGTGCGTATCGTAAATGCCAGCTCTAACCCAAGCCCCAAAAAAGAATGTGGCTATTTGGTTGTTGGCCGAACCATCGTCTTCATCGAAGGTGATGACGAGAAGGCTGTTGTGCGTCATCGCCCACTCAGCATAAGCGCCGAGATGGTCGTGCAGCCAGGTATCGGCTTGGGCAATCGTACCGTCATGCATGTCGTGAGTTTGATTGGGCACGACAAACGCCAGCGATGGCAGGGTGGCGAAATCGGAAGAGAAGGCGCTGAACGGTTGGTTCGATGCAGTCGGAACGTTGGAAAAGTACGACCAGGGATTGTGCTTGCGCTGGTAGCCAGCGTTACCACCGTACGAGCATGCCGTCGAACCAGCAGCGGGAAGATCCTCGGAATAACCGATGAATGTCTGGCCAGCATCGATAAGTTCCTGACCGATGTTTGCCGTGGTGAAGGGCGCACCGCTCGGCGGGCAGGTATTATCGGCAACATCCTGAGTGCTACCTGAAAACAATGCCAGGTAGTTGGGAAGGCTGGGATGAGTCACGGCGTAGGACTCAGTGAACAACGCGCCCCGTTTGACCAACGAGTTGATGTAAGGCGCATCGACGCTGCCGATGATCTGCTGCCTGGCACGGTTTTCCTCGATGACCACTACGATGTGATCGTAGGAATATGATCTCGAACAGGCCGTGACCATCGCTAGAATGAAAAGTGTGGCAAACCTCATTGAGCGACTGAACACGAATGCCATGTCGTTGATATTTTTAAAAGTGCAGAAAGCTTAATCGATTACCATGCGCTCAAATGGGAGAATCGTCTCTACGCTTCCGTTCGAGATAACTGACCACATCGGCCTCGTTGTCGAAACTCGGGCAATCTTCAGCGAATATCTGATTGTCAGGCCGTCTGAGCACAATACCCGCAGGCATTCGCACGCTGGGAAGCGCTGTAAGCGGGAAAGTCCAGTGACCATGCATCGCTCCTGATGTGGGATCACAACCATGTACAACAATCCATCCGATGACTGCATCCCACTTGATGCTTCGGATCGGGCTCTGTGGGTCTCCGTCATGGTCGGGCATAGCCATAAACCACCCGGGATGCGCTGGTATTACCGATGTACTCATGTTGCTCATCGTGTTTTCTCCTGTCGGTGGGACGCCCTGGAACGTCCCACGCTCCCCCACTGAGTCTCAAGAGGCAAGCGTTGAATTGTGACTCATTGCGCCCCGTCATGGAAAAAATGGCGATGCTGGCCGAAAAAATCTTCACCGCATTGCCGTGGATCAAAGCGCGCACCTAGGCCAGTACAAAAAGTCAGGTATGCTAATGCCAAATTCACTCTTTGAGAAAGTCCTAATAATGAGCCATAAGCACGAAAAACTAATCCACACCATCTTCCATGACCCGATTAGTGGCAACATCCACTGGCGGGAGGTCATTTCGTTGTTAGAGCATTTCGGTGCAAAGATTGAACAACATTCTGGTGCGCGCGTAAAAGTGATGCTCAATGGTGCAGAAGGTTTTCTGCACCACCCGCATCACAGCAACGTGCTCGGCCGAGAGGAAATACACCACGTGCGGGAGTACTTGGGCCGCGCCGGAATTACCCCCTCGGCGGTCGAGAATCAAAATTAATTCTCGGTCCTGATTCGCGTGCTGTCATACGGTGCGGCTTCCAACCGCTACGCAATTTTGACTTCAATCAAATGCTGACCCCATAGTTTTGTATTGAAGTGGCTGAAGAAGCAGGCGTAATGGACTCGGCGACACCGAATAAGAAGCAAATCTCGGTTGCGCCGCAAGTCGAACATATCGGGAACGCAATCAAAGAGATAATGAACCCAGAATGGAATTTTACATGCAGGGCATTCTGGGTTGCTTCGGTCCGCGGTGTTTCAAAATGGTACAATGACTTTCCTGCGGCGTGGACACTGCCATAATTATCGAGCTTTGCCAGAAAGTCTGAGGTATATCGTATGATTGATTCGTCGGCTCTTAGTGTTCAGGAAGTGCTGTTGCTCATTGAGCTTCGTCATCTATGCGAGCGTAAACGAATTACGTACAACGCATCTCGAGAACAGTTTAATTGCGCGTTGGGATCGACGGCAGTGCAATCTGGCGCCAATGTTGGTGAAGTGGCTGTCCAATCCGAAGCAAGTGGCACGACACGGCAGATTAAGTAGCGCCGCACCATATTCGAAAATTGCTCGCCGCTTCAGGTCTACAATCCACTTTTTACCTTTGTCCATGCGCGATTGCGCAACCGGACGTTGTCATCATCCAGTGTCACATCCGGGAACAGGCGCGCCTTGACCTCCGGTGGCGGGAAGACGCCAGGGTTGTTTCGGATTGCTTCATCGATTAATGGCTGCGACTTAATGTTTGCATTCGCGTAAGTCAGGTAGTTCGTCATGCCGGCAATGACCTCCGGTTGCAGCAGATAGTCGATAAATGCATAGGCGTTGTCTGGATTCGGTGCATCCTTGGGGATCGCCATCAGATCCATCCACAGCACCGTGCCCTGCGTGGGGATGGCGTAGCCAATCGTCACGGCCGACTTCGCTTCGCTTGCGCGCAACTGCGCAGTACCGGCATCACCACTGTAAGTCAGTGCCAGGCAGATCTCGCCGCTGGCAAGGTCCTGGATCGGACGTGTCGAATCGAAGTAGCGGACATTGGGTTGCAGTCCTGCCAGTAGCGCCTGCGCTTTATCGATGTCTTCAGCACGATTGCTGTGCGGGTCAAGACCCAGATAGTTCAAAGCAATCGAAATCACTTCGATGGGCGAATCGATGATCGCGATGCCGCAGTCCGCAAACTTCTTGGTAATTTCTGGCTTGAACAGCATGTCGAGGTTGTCGACGGGTGCATCGCCGAGCCTGTCCTTAATGAGCTTCTCATTGTAGGAGATGCCAATAGTGCCCCAGGTGTAGGGGACGCCGAACTTTTCGCCGTTGTCGTAACGTTTTAGCCAGTTGAGGATATCCGGGTCGAGATTGGCATAATTCTTCAGCCGCGTGACGTCGATTGGCGCGAATACACCCGCCTTGGCGATGCGTGAAGTGAGCGAGGCGCTTGGGAACACCACGTCGTAACCGCTGCCGCCGGTCAAGAGTTTGGTCTCCAGTACCTCGGGTGCAGGGAAGGTGTCGTACTGGACCTCGATGCCGCTTGCTTTGGTAAAATCCGCGATTGTTGTCTCTCCGAAATAGTCGGCCCAGTTGAAGATGGCCATCTTCTTCGAGCTTTCGGCATGGACGCTTGCAGAAAGCAGCAAGGACACAGCGGCGAAAGCGATGCGAAGCGTCAATGGTTTCATGGGTTCTCCTTCGTCGTTATCAGGTGGGGGCGGCAGCGCTTGCGCGTGCCGGGAAGCGCGCCGCGTGGACGCAGAGCATGTCGACAGCCAGCGTCGCGGCGGCGAGCGCGGTGATCTCGCTTAAATCGTAGGCGGGTGCAACTTCCATCATGTCCATGCCGATGGTGCGCACACCGGTAAGCCCGCGCAACAGCGTGCGCGCTTCGTGGGTCATGAAGCCACCGACCACCGGTGTGCCGGTGCCCGGCGCTGCGGCAGGATCGAGAAAGTCGATGTCAAAACTTATGTATGCCGGATGGGTACCGACGACTTCGCGTATGCGCGCGATCGTGGCGGCCAGTCCGTGGGCCCGGATCCAGTCGGCATCGAGTACCGTGAAGCCATGCTGCTCAGGATTGGTGGTTCGCATGCCGATCTGAACGGAGCGCTGCGGATCGACATAACCAAGCCGCGCGGCATGATAGAACATCGTTCCGTGGTCGATGCGTTGTTCCTGCTCGCGCCAGGTGTCGGAGTGAGCGTCGAAATGGATGAGCGACAGCGGTCCGTGCTGTTGCGCGAGCGCTTTCAGCAATGGGAAGCTCGCAAAGTGATCACCGCCTAGGCAAAGTGTCGTGACGCCGCCTGAACGAGTTTCATGGGATCTCCGATTCGATCTGCGACGGGATTTCGTGCGGCCGACCGAGGTCGAGCAGGCAGTCGCCGTAGTCAACGACGTGCAGGCGATCGAATGGGTCAAAATCCCAGCCCCAGGGTTGCCCCCAGGCAAGATGGGAGGAGGCGGCGCGGATCGCCCGCGGTCCGAAGCGCGAGCCCGGACGGTTGCTCACAGCCAGGTCAAATGGGACACCAACGATAGCCACGTCGACGCCACGCAGATCTTTGGTGTAGCGGCGGCGCATGAAACTGAGTGCGCCGGCATAGGTGGGCTCTACAATGGTGCCAAAAGGTTGGGGCCGATTGAAGGCCAGGTCGTTTATGGGTGTCTGTTCGCTCATCGCGGCAGGACTGTTGTGGGAATGATTGTCGTCGCCCGTATTGGACCTTCCGATGCGCGGGCTGTAAATTCCTCTCGCGGGATAGCCAGATGAGGGATATCCCTTTGGGGAGTAGTCGAAAATCCATGAAGCAGCGTTTGACCAAGGCAAGCAGCAAGCGTGTGCGGCAGCGCAGTGGCAAAGTGACTCGCATGCCGAGATCAATTGCGCCTGCCGATTTGCAAGAAGTCGCGCAGCTGTGCGCCGATCTTGTCTTCAGCCGAACCGATGTCGAACTCGGTGCCAACTTGGCGGCGGTGGCATCCCGCCTCAGCACGCCACGCTCCGTCATCGTCACCTATTGTCAACCCGGCGGGCCGCCGCAGACACTGTTTCACAACATCGACGATCGCGCAGTGGCCGCAACGATTGATCTCTACGAACGCGGACCTTTCCGGCTGGATCCGTTTTTTCTGGCATGTATCAACGATCGGCGTCAGGGTGTTTTCCGACTTTCCGCGATCGCTCCGGACAATTTCACGCGTACCGCCTACTACCTCGACTTCTATCGACGACTAAGAATGGGTGAGGAGGTGGGTGTGTTGCTACCGCTGCCCGAGGAAGCCGGCATTATTGTTTCGCTTGAGAGCGGTGCCGCAGACGCGCGCTTTCGCACCATTGAGATTGAATGGCTGTCGGCGGTCTTCCCGATGCTCGCTGCCGCCGTGAGTCAATACTGGAATACTCGCCAGAAAAAGGTGGCGAAGGCAGACACTTCCATCGATGGACTGTTTGCGGGCTTTGGCAAGGGCGTCTTGTCGAACCGCGAATGCGAAGTTGTGCGACTCATCCTGCAGGGACACTCAAGCGCATCGATCGCCGCGCAGCTTGGGATTGCCGCCGGCACCGTGAAGATGCATCGCAAACACGCCTACCAGAAGCTTGCGGTTTCGTCGCAGGCGCAGTTGTTTCAACGCTTCATGTCGACAATTGGCACCAGCTGATTTCGTATCAGCGGAGAGGCATCGTCGGAATGAGCGTTGTCATTTTTATTCGCGGTTGTCATCACCGCACAAGCTCAGTGAGATCCGCCACAAGCAGCAGGCACTGAACGATGTTGTGAGTGCCGCCACCCGCACGATGCAGTAACTTATGGTAAATTATGATGTCAGAGCGAATTACTTTGGTGCATAGAGAATGGCACACCAAGATAATTTGTCCCGGTACTGAGCGATCTGAGGGTGAGCAGTTGCATCGGGTCGAGCTGGGCCGGAATAATCTGTTGGGGTGAATGCATCAGAGAAATCTGTTGCGATTCCATTGTGCATGGTCGTTGGGGGATATTGGTCCTTGAACATCTGGGTTGATGCAGACGCCTGTCCGCGCGTGGTCAAAGACACGCTGTTCAGAGCAGCGGAGCGGCGGCAGGTTCTCGTCACACTGGTTGCCAACAAGCCGCTGGCGAAGCCGGCGTCAGCTTACATCCGATCATTGTGTGTTGCCGGCGGATTCGATGTTGCCGACAACGAGATCGTCAAGCGTCTTGCCCCGGGCGATCTGGTCGTTACCAGCGACATCCCGCTGGCCGCCGAAGTTCTCGCGAAGGGTGGGCACGCCCTCAGTCCGCGCGGTGACCTCTTTGCGACCGACACCATCCGCGCCAAGCTGACGATGCGTGACTTCATGGAGACAATGCGTGCCAGCGGCATACAGTCCGATGGGCCGGCGCCGATGAACCAGCGCGATCAACAGACCTTTGCAAATCATCTCGACCGTTGGCTGCAGAAGCGCACAAAAGTGCCCCGTTGATTGGTTGCGGTTTAGAATGAATTGGGGCCGTCGTCGTTTACGTTTCAATCCGCCCCTTGCCAAAGATAAACGACGACGGCCCCTTAAATTCTGCCTTCCAGTATCGAGTCAAAGCCTTCTGTGCTTGAGGCCGTTCATGATCGTTACCTTTCTCCGACACCAATTCAAGAAATGCTACTACCGCCTCCCGTTGCTGGGGGGAAAGCCGCTTGAATCTGCCCAATGTGTAAGGCGTGCGGTGAGTCACCGCGAATACTACTGAACCAAGCAACGACTCTTCTGGCGCGGGCCAACTCACTCCACAGTGGCGCACTCCAAATGAAAGATATGCGGGCAGATAGTAAACAAATGACGATTCCTCTAGATGAGCGAGGGCAGCGTCGCATGTCATCAATTCATCATCGCTGTAATCACGCCACGTCTTGTTTTCGTCCAACTTCCTTGCATCCTCCCATTCCCGTTTAGGAATCTCACGGCTCATCGACTGATCCGCCAGCTGCGCCTGATGCACGGACATTTCCGGAAACGGCAATAATGGAAATGCCGCTGCGATCATTTCGAGGATTTTGTTTGCTTCCATGTTCCCTACCAGGCAATAGCCCGACAGAACTGTCTTGAATTGCGATAAATCGCTGATTCCATCTTGGCGATCTCGGTCGAATCAATCTAATCCAAGTGGCTGTGCAGCCACTTGAAAACTTGTAGCTCTGCGACTGAGCTGTGCCAACTCGCGAAGAACAATATCCTCGACATCGCGCGAAAAAAATTGTTACTCGAACGCATGCGTTCGAGTTGTGTGCACGGAATCGGGGTCGTACCCCGATGCGACTAACCCTGGTCGCTGATGGTCAACTTCGGTCGGCGATAAATCAGGTAGTACACCAATCCGACAAGCACGCTGCCGCCGACAAGGTTGCCAAGAATGACGGGCACAAGGTTTGATGCAAAACCGCCCCACGTAATGCTTTCAATCCCCGGGCCGGTCGCGCCTGAAGCCTTCAACAGCATCGCCATCGGTATCAAATACATATTAGCCACGCTGTGCTCGAATCCTGCGGCGACAAATGCCGAGATCGGGAACACAACGGCGAGGACTTTATCGGTAACGCTGCGACCGGCCGATGCCATCCAAACCGCCATGCAGACCAGCACATTACAAAGAACGCCCCTGAAAAATGCTGCAGCAAATGATAAAGAGCACTTTATCGAGGCCATCTTCAAGTATTGCGCTGCAATGGCACCTTGGTTTGCCTGCGGGTGACCGGCCAGGAAAACCACCAGCGCCAGTCCAGCCGCTCCAACGAAATTGGCAGCGCAGACGATGAGCCAGTTGCGCAGCATCTCGATTGTCGAAATGCGGCTATCAGCCCATGCCATCGCCAACAGGTTGTTGCCGGTGAACAGCTCCGCACCTGCGACCGTAACAAGTATTAGGCCAAGCGAAAACGCCACACCTCCCATCACCTGACCGGCTGCATAACTGAGCGACGGGTCGGATCGAATTAGGACGAAGTAGAGCGCCCCAAGCCCAATGAAGCCGCCGGCCAGCAAGCCAAGCATGACAGTTTGTAACAGCGGTAGTCGTGCTTTGGCCACACCGACCTTCTCGATTCGATCGGCGATTTGATCCGGTGCGAAAGCGTCGAAGCCGTAGATTTCGGACATGGTGTCTTTTAGTTGATCGTTCTGAAGCCGATGCTTTTCTATCAGATCAAGACGCGGCAATCCAGCGAGCAGTGTCAATGTGACAATAATAAGAAGACATCGCTCCTACGGGGTGTGCACGTTGTTCGACGCCCACGCGTTACTGGCGGGAAGATAGTGATCCCCTCCCATTTTCAGAGATTGAACTACGCCAACGCGCGGAGCACGATTTCCTCGACATCGCGCGAAAGATCCTTGCTCGAACGCATGCGTTCGAGTTGTGCGCGTGCCAGCGACTGACGCGCGGCGTCAAAGCGCTTCCAACGATCAAAACATCGCGCGATGCGCGAGGCAACCTGCGGGTTGACGGCGTTGAGTGCGAGGACTTGATCGGCGGCGAAGGCATAGCCGCTGCCATCGGCGGCGTGAAAGCGCACGTGATTGGCGCCGGTAAATCCACGGATGAGAGAATAGACCTTGTTTGGATTGCGCAAATCAAATGCTGGATGACGCAGCAGCGACTTCACCGCATCCAGTGTTCCAGGCAATCGTGAAGTGGCCTGCACCGACAACCACTTGTCGACGATGAGCGCTTCGTTCTTCCATCGCTCGTAGAAAGCTGACAAGGCCTGCAAGCGCTCTGGACAATCGTGATTGGCCAGCGTCGACAGCGCCGCCATGGCGTCGGTCATGTTATCGGTCCGATTGAACTGTTCGAAACACGTGGCGTACATCTTGGGATCGCGTAGCTCACACAGATAGCTCAAGCAAAGATTACGTAGTGCGCGTTGCCCGGCAGCACGTGGATCAGGACTATACGGCTCCGAGACCTTGTAGTCGTGATACGCGGCTAGCCATTTGCTTTGCAGCTGGCGCGCAAGATCCTGTCGAACGCTGTTGCGCGCGACGTGCAGCGCATCCGGATCGACGACATCCATCTGCTCGGCGAGGACACTCTCGGTAGGAAGCATGAGCGCTTCAGCGGCGAAGGAAGGATCGCTGGCGGCATCTTCCAGTACACGCGCATACGCGTCGAGGAAGCCTGTCGGTACTTCTACGCGTTCACCGCGGCGGACTGCATTCGCCGCGCGTAACAGAATGCCACTTGCCAGGCGTTGTCCGGCTTCCCAGCGATTGAATGGATCGCTGTCATGGCTCATCAGCAGCGTCAGCGCGGCTTCGTCATAGTCGTATCGCAAGTTCACAGGCGCGGAGAAACCGCGCAGTAACGACGGCACGGGTTTATTGGGTACGTTTACAAACTTGAAGGTCTGCTCCGGTTCAGTGACGGAAAGTACACGTGTCATTCCTGCCGCCGTCGATTCATTGACCATTTGCAGCGGAATGTGTTGACCAGTCGTGTCGAGCAAAGCCATGGTCAATGGCAAATGATACGGCCGCTTTGCCGCCTGGCCCGGCGTTGGCGGGCAGGATTGGCATATATGTAAGGTATAGCTCTGCGCGCTGGCGTCATACTGATCGCTGACGGCGAGCTGCGGTGTGCCTGCCTGGTCGTACCAGCGCATGAATTGAGTGAAGTCGACGCCGGACGCGTCCTGCATGGCGCGCACGAAGTCATCGCAGGTGACTGCCTGGCCATCGTGACGCTCAAAATACAAATCCATGCCGCGGCGAAATGCTGACGCGCCAATCAGCGTGTGGATCATGCGCACCACTTCAGCGCCCTTCTCATACACGGTCGGCGTGTAGAAATTGTTGATCTCCATGCAGGAGGCGGGTCGCACGGGATGCGCCATCGTCCCAGCATCCTCGGGGAACTGTACAGCGCGTAAAGCACGCACCATCTGAATGCGCGCCACGCCGCGTGAAGTGATGTCAGCGCCGAATTCCTGATCGCGGAACACCGTCAGTCCTTCTTTCAGCGACAACTGAAACCAGTCGCGACAGGTGACGCGATTGCCTGTCCAGTTGTGGAAGTATTCGTGACCCACGACGCGATCGATATTGTGATAATCCGCGTCAGTGGCGACATCCGGGCGTGCCAGCACATACTTGGTATTAAAAATGTTGAGGCCCTTGTTTTCCATCGCCCCCATGTTGAAGTCACCGACGGCGACGATCATATAGTGATCAAGATCGATCTCGAGACCGAAGACGTCCTCGTCCCATTTCATGGCCTTTTTCAGTGCCTGCATTGCCCACGCGCACTGGTCGAGCTTCCCGGGCTCTACGTAGATCGCTAAGCGTATCTTGCGCCCGGAGCGGGTGATGTAATTGTCCTGCAATTCATCGACCGCGCGGCGACCATCGCGAACAGGTAGCTAGGCTTTGGGAAAAGGATCGACCCATTGCACCCAGTGTCGCCCGCTACTTTCGTCACCGGCGTTGACGCGATTGCCGTTCGACAGCAGCAGCGGGTAGCGCGTGCGGTCCGCATGCAGCGTCGTTGTGTAACGCGCCATCACATCGGGACGGTCGAGAAAGTAGGTGATGCGGCGAAATCCTTCAGCTTCACATTGGGTAAAGTAACCATCGCTGGAGCGATAGAAACCACTGAGCGTAGTATTGGTGTGCGGGTGAATGCGCACCGACGTTTCCAACACGAATGCCGCCGGCGGGTTATAGATGGTCAGATGTTTGGGGTCGTGTTGATAGCTGGCGGCGGCAAGCGGTTGGCCATCCACAGTGACCGTCAGCAATTGCAGTTCCTCGCCATCCAGGCGCAGGGTGTTAACGGGCTCGGCCACTTCAGGGTTACGCCGCAACGCCATGCGGTTGCGCACGACGGCGTGTTCCTCACACAGATCGACATCCAGTTCAACGGTGTCGACCAGGTACGGTGGCGGAGTGTAGTCCCTCAAATAGATGGTGGGTGGTGTGCCGTCGCGCATAGTTGGAAAAATCAAGTTGGGGCTTGAACGATGTGAATTGGGCAATCCTTACAAATCCGCCATGCCTGTTGAGATTGGCATGACGAAGAATCGTTCACCCATTGTGCAAGTGTAGACAACCCGGCGCAACCACGGCCCCCGCAAATTCGTCCGGATTCTTGCCGATTGCGGCCCACTCATTGCATCATGCATGGGCATGTCACTCGCCGTCTTCGATCCCATCTGGCTTGCACAGGAATTGATCAGCCTGGGTGCGGCCCTGTCCGGTGAAAAGAATCATGGCCGGCTGCTGGAGATGATTCTCGATCATGCCGAACGCTTCACCGGCGCCGATGGCGGCACCCTCTATTCTATGACCGATGAAGGTAGTCTCAAGTTTGAAATTCTGCACAACGGCACGCTTGATTTGCGGCACGGTGGCACCAGCGGATCGGAGGCGTCATTCCCGCCGGTGCCGCTTTATATCGACGGTGTGCCCAATCAACGAATGGTGGTTGCGCAAGCCGCACTTGAAAGGCGGACGATTAACGTTGAGGACGCCTATGCCGACGAAGAATATGACTTCTCCGGTGCACGCGAATTCGATCGACGTACGGGCTATCGCTCGCATTCCATTCTCACTGTGCCGATGACCAATCATGAGCAAGAGGTCATCGGCGTTCTGCAATTGTTGAACAAGATCGATACGGCTTCCGGCGAATTCGTCGCCTTTTCACCTACCGATCAGCAGGTGCTTGAAGCGCTGGCGTCGATGGCGGCGGTGAGTATCTCCAACAAATTGCTGATTGAAGGGCAGCGCGAACTATTCGACTCATTTATTCAATTGATTGCGGCTGCCATTGACGAGAAGTCGCCGCATACGGCGGGCCATTGCCGGCGTGTGCCGGCTTTGACGAATCTTCTGGCTGACGCAGTGTGCGCGACACGCCAGGGACCGTTGGCCGGCTTCATGATGACCGAAGCGGAGCGCTACGAGCTTAATGTCGCCGCCTGGTTGCATGACTGCGGCAAGATCACTACGCCAGAACATGTGATCGACAAGTCCACCAAGCTGGAAACGATTTTCGATCGCGTAGAACTTATTGACGCACGATTCGAAATTGCCGAACGCGACGCGGCGCTGCACGCACTGCAGGAAAGACTGCGTGCGCATGGGCTAGATGACAAACCGCAAAGCGACGAACAGTTTGCGCGACAGGTTGAATCTCTGCGTGCGGATCGACAATTTATACGCGCCTGCAATATAGGCGGTGAGTCGCTACAAAAAGGTGACAGCGAACGAATTATCGCCGTCGCCAAACAGGCGTTTGCCGACAGCGCTGGAAATCGGCATCCCATGCTGACTGCCGATGAGGTCTACAACCTGCAGGTGAGTCGCGGCACGCTCACGCACGAGGAACGCGAGATCATTAATAATCACATGGTGGCGACCATAAAGATGCTGGAGTCGTTGCCCTATCCACGGCACCTGCGGCGCGTGCCGGAATTTGCGGGTGGTCATCATGAGCGTATGGACGGCAGGGGATTCCCGCGTGGATTGACGCGCGAACAGATGTCGCTGCCGGCGCGGATGATGGCGATAGCCGATATCTTCGAAGCCTTGACTGCGCGCGATCGTCCTTACAAGTCGCCGATGCCGGTATCACAGGCACTGGCCATACTAGGGCGCATGAAGCTGGATCAGCACATTGATCCGGATCTGTTCGACGTGTTCGTGCGTGAACAGGTTTACCGCAAGTATGCGCAGGAGTATCTCAGCCCGGAACAGAACGACGCCGTGGATGTGAGTTTACTGCCGTTGGATAATTACTAAGTCAACTCCGTTGGTGCTGCCTGCGGCGTGTTGTCGCTCGTCAAATCCCCCCGCGCTGCGCGCGGCCCCCTTTTTCAAGGGTCTTAGGAAGCATAGCGGTGTTGAAATGACGCTATCTTCTTGGGATGAAAAGAAAAAACAGGTATTACCGCCGTTCAAAAATTTCGGCACCCAAATTTCGTCACTTGTTGCGCTGTTTTGCCTTGGATCTCACCGCCTCGGAAACCTCTGCGCTCATGGGCTTGTCGGTGCGCAGCACCAACGCCATTTTTCTCGCTCTTCGTCGGCGCATCGCTCAGCATTGTGAAGCGCAACGTCCTCCCATCACCGGGGTGGTGGAAGTCGATGAATCTTACTTCGGACCACGCCGTGTTCGCGGCTTACGTGGTCGGGGTGCCGGTGGGAAAACTATCGTCTTTACCTGGTATCCTCAAACGCGGCGAGGCGGTCTACACCGGGGTGTTCCCGGCTGCACCCGAGCCACACTTCGCCAGGCGATCCTCGGCAAAATCGGCATTCACACTGTCATCCACTCCGATGGCTTGTCCGCTTACGCCGGACTGGTCGACCTAGGCTACGCTCAACGCACTATCGGGTCTTCCACGGACGTCGCCAGATTCACCAACGCACGCTCACACATCAACGGCATTGAATCGTTCTGGAGCCTTTTACGCCAAGCGTCGCTTGGCGAGTTCAATGGGCTGCACCGACACCTTCCACCTGCATCTGAGAAAACCGAGTTCCGCTTCAATCACCGCCACAAAAACCTTTATCCTGTACTCTTGCAAATGCTACGCAACCAACCCCTATAACCCGCCGTTTGCTTCCTAAGACCCTTTTCAAAGGGGGCGACAGGTCCCTTTGCACTCTCGCCGCGTCGCACTAACGTATTCCCCCTTTTGCAACGGGGCGACAAATCGCTTTGCGCCATTGCAGCGTTGCACTAACGTAACCCCCCTTTCTTAAAGGGGGGTGAGGGGGGATTTGATTAGCCGACCTGCGGGCTCTGAATCCTACGGTCGAAGTAATTTACTCGCCATGCCGATAATGTCATCGGCCATCGATCCGGCGTGATTGCCACCCAGCAACGAACCCAATGGTGATTGACCACTACCGAGTGCCGCCTTGGCTGCCGCGCCCGCGATGAGACCACCGAGACCGCCGCCACTTTGTTGTTTGGAGAGCGCGCCCATCATCATCGAGGCGATCACCGGCAGCATTTGTTGGATGATGGTGCTGCTCACACCGGTGTTGCTGCCAACGCGGGTTGCCAGTTCACGGCTCACATCCTTGCCACCGAGAATATGACCGAGGATTCCATTACCGTCATTGATCCCATTTGCTGACGTTGCATGCGCGAGGTCATCGATGTAGCGCGCATGATTGCCACCGGCTAATGCGCCGAGCAGACCATCAAGGCCACCTTGCGTTGCTGTGTTGGCCGCGATGCCTTTACCCAGTACGCTGACAATTTGCGACAAGGCACTTTGCGTGGCTTGCGGCTGAGTTCCAAATTGGCGAGCAAGTTGAGTGACCGCGTCGCCGCCGCCGGCGGCGAGAATCGTATCGAGTATATTCATTGTTAGTGTCCGTTGGTAGGAGAGGGCGCGGTATCTTCGCAGTCAACACCCATGGACGTAAAGTGTTGTCGCGAACTTTTTCGATGGTTGAATTCAAGTTGACTGCACGCGCTTCGCGTTCAGCGAACTATGCAAGGATTTGTTCAGTTTGATGGAAATAAACTCGACTGGCTCGTTGTAAGAGGCGGTTTCAATCTAACTGCCCCATCTGTGATAGCTCGCGAATGCGGCGAATGGTGTCGATGTCTGATAGCTCCCATGCCTGGCGGCGCGCTTCATCCGTCATGGCATCCAACCCGTCGTGAAGACTTTCCTCCGCCAGTTCGTATAGAAACCGCACGAACAACATCGCTTCACCAGGCTCCTCAATGCGAATGGTCAGACGGCTGGCGGCAAAATTTGTGGTAGCAGGTGCGTTGACTTCGATGGATTCCAGCGTGTTCATCATCACGTGATCCTTGACCACGAAATTGCCGAAGTCCAATGTGCGATCGAATTCAATCACCTTGCCGTGCACCGAGCGCGCACCAATCTCGCAGCCACGCAGGCCGGGCAGAAATTGCGTTGGCTCGGCAACGCGCAGCACCAGTCGCGCCACAATTGCGTTCGCGTCAGCGGATCGATCAACGGTATTAAAGGATCGTTGATCTGTAGAAGATGTTCGAAGCGCATGTTCGGCATTGTGCCCGTTTCGAGGCAATTTGCCGACAAAATTTATTTGCGTCGGCGCGTGTTTCGCTTCGCCACGTGCATCAACGGGGCGCCCAGGCTGAAACCATCTTCTAATTCAACTGCTCTGGTTTTTCGTCCCTTCTTTGCGCGCGTCACCAGTTTCCGCGCCCGCAAGCTGTCCATGACTCCCAGCGCGATAGCGCCGCCAGAACAGTGATGTAAACCGGGTCGCGCAAGCGATTTTCCTCCGACGGATCGGTGAGAAAACTGATCTCGGTCAGCACGGCAGCGGTATTGGCGTCGTGCCTGCTGCTTAAGATGACGCCGAAGGCTTGTTGTTTAACGCCGCGGCGGAGCAGGCCATTGGCGACGACGAGGCGATCCGAGCAGCATCTTCGCCAATGTACGCGAAGCCGGCGTGGCATGGGTGTCGTGATAAACCTCGGTGCCTTGCACCGTAGGATCGGTCCAGCCATTGAAATGAATGGAAACAAACGCGGCGGCTTGCGCGCGTTTGGCAACTGTGGCGCGCGCGGCAAGGCCTAGATTGACGTCGCGATCGCGCGTCAGCAAAACGGTCACGCCTTCGCCTTGCAATGCATCGCGCGCTGCCAATGCAACCGCAAGCGTGACGGTTTTTTCCTGCAGTCCGCATGGACCAGTGGCGTTATTCGGACTTGAGCCGCCGACTTTTTCGGTTCCGCCGTGGCCGGGATCGAGAACAACGGTTGCCATAGTGTCGCCTCAATGTTGAGGCGAGATCATCACCGTTTTTTCTTCTTCATATCTGTGCTGCGGCGCACGGACTGTTTCTTAAGAGGATTCTTTGCAGCACTTGAATTCAAGTTGCTATCGAGCTGCATAGGCGCGCAGAAAAACGCTTGACTGCATCGTCAACATATTCCTTGCGTTCATGCGCAGATGGCGATGGCGCAATATTTAACAATGAACGCAGATGCATGCAGCCCTGCAACATAGCGAGAAAATGGTCGGCAGCCAGTTTCGGATTATCGACTTTCAGCAGGCCACGCTCGTGCAACTGTTGAGCAACCGTGACAGAGATTCGATGGTAGGTGCCGGCCGGTATCGTAGAAGGTCTGATTGCGCGCTGGATCTCTTGCTGCATTTGACATCAACAAACGGTACATCGCCAGCGTTTCGGGGTTAAACATCAATCCCAGGAAGCCATTGGCCATTTTTGTCAACGCGTCCTGAGGAGGAAGATCATTTAACTGGCTGACATCTCTGTTCTCGAAATATTGATCACACTTATGACGAATCAATTCCTTGAACAGACCATCCTTGTCGTCGAAGTGGCTGTAAACCGTGAGTTTCGATACGCCAGCAGCATTGGCGATCGCATCCATGCTGGTGCGATCGAAACCATGTTCCAGAAACAGGCGTGCCGCCGCGTTAAGGATGGCGTCGCGTTTTTCAGGGTCTTTCGGCCGTCCGGCTGCCCGCGTGGTGGCGCTATCGATTTTGAAATCGCTCATTTCTGTACTTGACAGTTCAGAATATTGTTACTAGTATACTATACCGTACAGTTTACTAATACATCCGCATTGCAATGGAGTCCCGACCCCATGCATTTCGTTGCCATCAAGATGCTAACCGGTGACAGGGCCAAATACCTGGGCCTGATTTTCACCATCGCCTTTGCTTCGTTTCTACTGGCGAATCAGGTTTCAATCTTCGCCGGCATCATCAAGCGTACCGCAAGTCAGATCAATGGTGTAGTCGATGCGGACATTTGGGTCATGGATCCGGCCACCGAATACTTTGATGAGGTGAAACCCTCAAAAACCACCGATCTGCTCCGTGTGCGTGGCGTGCCGGGCGTGGAGTGGGGTGTGCGCCTGTTCAAGGGACTGCCGCGCATGACCGCGCCCGACGGTCGTTTTCGCGCCGTCATTCTGATGGGACTGGATGATGATTCACTGGTGGGCGCGCCACACGGAAAAATGCGCCTTGGCAATTTGCAATCACTGCGTGAGCCGGATTCGATTGTTCTTGACTACGCTGGTTATCGCTATTTCTGGCCGAATGATCCACTGGAACTCGACCGCACCATGGAGATGAATGATCATCGTGTGCGCATCGTCGGAATTTCTGATGCTTCAGCACCATTCACCACTTTCCCAGTTGTGTTTGCGCGCTATTCACAGGCCATCCAGTACGTTGGTCCGGAGCGCAATCTGCTGTCGTTCGTCTTAGTCAAAGCCAAACCGGGCGTGGATCCCTCTGCGTTGGCAACATCGATCTCCAAGGCAACCGGTCTGAGCGCCATGACCAATGAGGCCTTTGCCTGGAGGCAATGAAGTACTACCTGAAGAACTTTAAGCATACCGATCAACTTCCGGAATCACGATTGGCGTTGCACTCATTGTCGGCGTGGTGGTGATGGGACAGACATTTTACATTTCACTATCGAAAACCTGAAGCAGTTTGGTGCATTGAAAGCCATCAGCGTCGGCAATGCCACCTCCATCGGCATGATTCTGCTGCAGGCCGTCATTGTCGGCGCTATCGGATACTCGCTGGGCAGGCATCAGCAAGCATTCTTTCATATCACCGAGCAGCAGATTCCGACGCGTGGCTTGGTGCTGTGCCGCAAGCCTTCGTCGGTGTCGGCGTGACGGTGTTCATCATCGTCATTACCGCCAGTCTGCTCAGCATTCGCAAGGTGTTGATGCTGGAACCGGCGGTCGTTTTTCGAGGCTGATACCATGGATATGCAATCAACAGTTCAACCATCAATTGTCAACACCGGTGCGCGCAGTGCGCAGGCGCTGACAAAGACGTTTCATAACGGCACTGGTGCAGGTGCTACGAGGCGTTGACCTGGATTTGAACTACGGCGAGTTAAGCATGCTGGTGGGACGCTGATGGTTGCGGTAAGACCACTTTGCTGTGCGTGCTTGCCGGCCTGCTTGATCGCACCGAAGGCGATGTGGAAATTCTCGGTGAGCGAGTCAGCGATCTTACCGAACGCGAGCGCGTGCATTTTCGCCGCCGCAATCTTGGATTCGTGTTTCAACAATTCAATTTGTTGCCGGCACCGAACGCGGCGGCAATCGCCGTGCCGCTGATTGCCAGCGGGATGAAGCGTGTGCCGGCGGTGAAACGCGCGACCGAATTGCTCGACCGTCTTGGTATGGCGGATCGGGCCACGTCTTCCCCAGCAGCTTTCGGGTGGCCAGCAACAACGCGTGGCCATGGCGCGCGCCGTCATTCATGAGCCACGTTTGATCATTTGCGACGAGCCGACTTCAGCGCTGGATGCCGGTACCGGGCATCGCGTAATGGAGTTATTGACGGACGTCGCAGTGCGCGCGGACCGTGCGGTGATTGTTGTCACTCATGACAGCCGCATATTCGATTTCGCCGACGTTATTGCGCACATGGAGGATGGTCGCATCGAATCCATCCATCGCCAAGGCGCGCCGGCGCGATCGGCGGTGCCGAATCAAGATGAGCGGCACATTATCAAGCATTGAGAATCGGGAGTTCGATCATGAAAATTTCAAAACTGTTTCCGCCGCTTCCACTTGTTGCCGTCGCCAGTTTCGCGATGGCGACATTCCTGGTGTGGTCATCACAACCGGTGTCGCTGAAAGCCGAACCTCTGGCGCGACCGCCCAGCACGGGGTTTGCTAACACCGTGGCTGGTGTAGGTTTAGTGGAGGCGTCGGGCGAGAACGTCGCACTCAGTACGCCCGTTCCCGGGTTGATCACCTCTGTGTATGTCAAGGCAGGGGGTCACGTGCACGTCGGACAACCGCTTTACAGTCTCGATGATCGTGATCTCAAAGCGGCACTGGCGGTGCGCGAAGCAGAACTGCAATCGGCACGCGCGGCACTGGATCGCCTGCAGCAAATGCCACGCGCCGAAGATCTTCCGCCGTTGCAAGCCAGGGTAGCGGAGGCCGATGCCGCACTCGGCGATGCGCGCCTGCAGCTAAAACTTCTGGAATCGGTGGACGATCCGCGCGCCATTCGCCGCGAAGATCTGTTACGGCAGCAGATTGCAGTAAGAAGTGCGGAGGCAAAGCTTGCCAACGCACGAGCGGAACTGCAACGAACCAGAGCTGGCGCGTGGAACGCCGACATCGAGGTGGCGAGATCGCAATTGTCGCTGGCCGAACAACGTGTAACCCAGGTGCGCACCGACATTGCACGATTGACTGTCACAGCGCCGTGCGATGGCGCCGTGCTGCAATTGAACGCGCGCGCTGGCGAGTATGCGCAGAGCGGACCTTTAGCCAAGCCCATCATCATGTTTGGCGACACCAGCCACCTGAATATTCGTACTGACATAGACGAGCACGAGGCGCAAGCTTTGCGTCCCGATGCACAGGCCTATGCCTACTCACGCGGTGATGCTGAGAAGCGGATTCCGCTGAAGTTTGTGCGTGTTGAACCCATGGTAGTGCCGAAAAGACAGTTGACGGGAGACGTCTCCGAGCGCGTCGATACACGCGTTCTGCAGGTCATTTATCAAGTCGCGACCGAAAACTCTGATCTGTACGTGGGCCAGCAAATGGATGTGTACGTGCAACGAACCGGAATGGCTGCGACTGGCGACGCGTCAGCGCCTGCCAAGGTTGCGAGCACGGAGACACCGCGATGAGATCCGCCGCGCTGTCGATATTGATGGCATCTTCGATGACTGCATGCTCAATGGTTGGAACTGCACCGTCTTCCGATGTACAACCCCCGGCAAATTGGCAGGCTGTGGATGTCGCCGATGTGGTGGCGATGGACGCGCCGGTGACGCGGTGGTGGCAAAGCTTCAACGATCCTTTGCTAACGCGGATGATTGAAGAAGCCGCGGCGTCGAACAAGGATGTTGCTATCGCTGAGGCGCGTTTGCTTGAAGCGCGCGCTGCCGCTGGTCTTAGTCGCGCTGCGCTAGGACCGCAATTGAATGCCGGTGTTGAGGGCGGAACGCGGCGTGATGATTTGCAATCCGAAAGGATGCGACAACCGCACACCGACTCAACCTACTATCAGGCCGGATTCGATGCCAGTTGGGAAATTGATGTCTTTGGCGGTCTGCGCGCGGGTGTGGAATCTGCGCGCGCGGATTTCGATGCGGCCAAACATGATCGCAATGAGGTTATGGTGTCGCTGATTGCGGAAGTGGCACGCAACTACTTCGAGCTGCGAGGTGCGCAAGCACGTCTCGATGTGGCGCAAAAGAACATTGACGATCAAACCGATGCGCTTTCCCTGTTAAGGAGCCGCGCGCGCGCAGGGTTATCTTCGGAGACAGATGTCGCCAAGGCGGACGCCGATCTGCAAGTGCTGCACAGTGCAGTGCCGCCATTGCAGGAACAGCTTGCGCGGGCGGTGTATCGGCTATCGGTGCTACGTGGTCGAACGCCGCAGTTGGACAAGGAGCTTACGAACCCTGCGAGCGCCGCTCCCAAACTGCCTGATAGCGTTGCCGCGGGCTTCCCCTCGGACCTGCTGCAGCGACGCCCGGATGTTCGCGCGGCACAGGCGGAAGTATTGGCGGCTAACGCGCGCGTCGGTGTCGCCAAGGCCGATCTACTTCCCAAGTTCTACGTCAGTGGATTGCTTGCCAGTGCGGAGGAAGATCTTGGCACCGTGAGTCTCGGCCCCGGCTTGCTATACTCAATCGGCCCCAGCGTCCGCCTGCCGATATTCAACGCCGGTCGGTTACGCGCCAACGTGGAAATCAAGGATGCGCGTTTGCAACAGGCGTTGCATCGCTATGAGCAGGTAACCCTGCAGGCATTAGAAGAAGTCGATAGTGCATTGAGCGGTTTCGGGCATGAAAAGGAGCGGCTGCGCACGTTGACCGCCGCTGTCGATTCGGCAAACAGAGCCGAGAAGTTGGCGAAGGCAGTATACGCAAGTGGTCTCGCTGACTATTTCAGCGTGATCGATGCACAACGTTCGCGCTATGCGGCCGAAGACGCACTTGCGAACTGCCAAACGGCAGCCGTTGTTAAACTGGTGGCGGTATACAAGGCACTGGGCGGCGGTTGGGACGCCGAAGCGTTAAATCACTCGGAGGCGAATGTCGCCGCCCGCTAGCATCACGGAGTAATGCCCATGAATACCTATCTTGCGTTGAAAAGCGTGCATCTGCTCGGTGTCATTGTTTTCATCGGCAATATCATCGTCACTGGTTGGTGGAAGGCGATGGCTGATCGCACGGGCAACCCGACCATCATAGGTTTTGCGCAGCGGCAGGTAACAGTGACGGACTGGATATTCACCGCCGGCGGCGTGGTTCTGGTTGCTATCGGTGGAATCGGCAATGCGTTGCTCAATCACATGGACTATTTGCACATCAGCTGGATGACGTGGGGTTTGTGGTTGTTCGTTATATCCGGCGTGATTTGGGTGTCGATACTTATTCCGGTGCAAGTGATGCAAGCGCGTATTGCACGCGGTTTCGAGCACGGCGGAGTTATTCCCGAACGGTACTGGCGGCTAAATCGCCTTTGGTACTTCTTTGGAATTATCGCCACGCTCATCCCGTTAGCGAATCTTTACTTCATGGTGTTCAAACCGAATTGAGGGAGAACGATATGAACGCAGAAAATTCACAGCTTGCGCTGGTCACCGGCGCGTCGAGCGGAATCGGTGCGGAGATTGCCCGCGAGTTGGCTGCACGTGGAGTGGATTTGATCTTATCCGCGCGTCGCATCGACCGCCTGCAGCAACTGGCAACGGAGCTCAAGACTCGACACAAAGTCGGTGCCGAAGTGCTGGCCGCTGATCTCAGCACGGTCGACGGTGTGCAGGCGCTATGGAAAACGGTGCAGGACAGAGGCCGCCCAGTCGGCGTGTTGGTGAACAATGCTGGTCTCGGCCTGTATGGCGCTTATGCCAGGTCCGACATCGACATGCTATTGAAGATGTTGAGCGTCGATATTGTCGCGCTGTCGCTACTGACGCGATTGGCGCTGCCAACGATGTTGCAAAGGCGTTCCGGCCGCATATTAAACGTCGCATCCCTGGCTGCATTTCAACCCGCAGGGCCTGGCATGAGTGCCTACTACGCGGCGAAGAATTATGTGCTTGCCCTGACGCGAGGGTTGGCTGTTGAGTTGAAGGGCAGTGGCGTGACCGCGACGGCGCTGTGTCCCGGGCCTACACCCACCGAGTTTGGCGAAGTTTCCGACGCTGCCGACACAGGGCTCTTTAAGGTTCTACCGCAGACCTCGGCAGCGATGGTGGCGCGTAAAGGCGTTGAGGGAATGCTAGCCGGCAAGGTGTCAGTAGTGCCGGGCTTGTTCAATCGGCTGCTGGCAATTGGTGGCGAGTTGCCACCGCGCGCAATTGCGGTGATGATAAATCAGATGCTGCTGCGTTAGAGCCCAGTCGGCGAGATGGGACCTATGTAATACCGATAATCCAGAGTGGGAGGAAGTCATGCGCACAATGATGAGCAGGCAAGGTGCAATGGCGGTTCTGTTAATGTCATTGCTGCCATGTGCGGCGATGGCAGACGCATTGCAAGATAAGATTGAAGGTCAATGGCGTACGCAGCAAAAAGACGGCGTCGTTAACATTGAGAATGTGGGCGGAGAATACCAAGGCATCATCGTTGGTGGTGATCATCCTGATCGCCGCGACACTAACAATCCCGACCCTGCTCAACGCAACGATCTCCTGCGCGGCAAGGCAATCCTAAGTGGATTAAAGTATCAAGGTAACGGCAAGTGGTCGGGCGGTAAGATCTATGACCCCAACAATGGCAAGACCTACAGTTGCAATGCCGAACTGTCCGGTGAAAACATTCTTAAGCTGCGCGGCTATATTGGAATCTCGTTGATCGGCCGCACGGAGCTCTGGACTCGCGAATCTCCTACAGCAGCCAGCGCCCACTGATCGAGCGGAGGAGTGGTTTCGATGCGTGTGCAGGGGGCTTTGGGAATCATCACGATTCTTTTGTTGGCCTGGGCGGTGAGTGAGAATCGCCGCCGCGTTCCCTGGCGAACGATCATCTCTGGTTTGGCGCTGCAACTTGTCATTGCCGCGGCATTGTTGAAGATGCCGGTGTTCAAGACTTTCTTTCTGGGTTTGAACGACGCCTTAATGTCGCTCGAACAAGCGACTGCCGCCGGCACAACTTTCGTGTTCGGTTTTCTCGGCGGCGGCGACTTGCCTTATGCAGAAACCGCCCCCGGCGCGAGCTTCGTGCTTGCGTTCAAAGCGCTGCCATTGGTTATTGTTGTTAGCGCCTTATCATCGCTGTTGTTTTATTGGCGCATACTGCCCTGGATTGTTCGCATTATCTCCACATTCCTGCAAAAAACCATGGGCATCGGCGGCGCAGTCGGGTTGTCAGCAGCGGCAGATATTTTCGTCGGTATGATCGAAGCGCCGTTATTCATCCGTCCGTATCTCAGCAAGATGAGTCGCGGTGAGTTGTTCTCTGTGATGAGCTGCGGCATGGCCACCATCGCGGGTACGGTGATGGTGCTGTACGCAAGTTTTCTCAGTCGAATCATGCCCGATGCCATGGGGCATATTCTTACTGCATCACTGGTAAGCACGCCGGCGGCCATTCTGCTGGCCGCAATCATGGTGCCGGATGAAGGACACTCCGCCGCCACCGAATTGACACCGCCACAGACAGCGCGCTCAAGTATGGATGCAATCGCCAAAGGCACTGTGGCTGGCATGGAATTGCTCATTCACATCGTCGCTATGTTGATCGTGTTTGTGGCGCTGGTGCACTTGGTGAACATGATGCTCAGTCTGTTACCGGACTGGGATGGAAAGGCTGTGACATTGCAGCGCCTGCTTGGTGTCTTCATGGCGCCGGTGATGTGGCTCATCGGAATTCCGTGGAGTGAATGCGGTACGGCCGGTGCGTTGATGGGGTCCAAGACCATCCTCAACGAGTTTATTGCCTATGTGCAGATGGCCAATCTTCCGACAGGTACATTGAGTCCGCGCAGTCAGTTGATCATGGTTTACGCCATGTGTGGATTCGCCAATTTCGGCAGTCTAGGCATTCTGATTGGTGGTTTAAGCGCAATGGTGCCGGATCGCCGTGATGACATCGTTGAACTGGGTTTGCGTTCAATTCTTTCTGGAACATTGGCAACGCTGCTTACAGCAGCCATTGTTGGTCTGTTAATTTAGTTCGTGCTGTTCGCGTCAGCAGGCTGCGGGAAGCGGTCCATTCGCCGTAATGATGGAAACAAACTCATGCCCGCACCGGTGATCAACAGCGTCGCCACTCCACCGACGATGACGGACGGCACTAATCCGAACCACTTTGCCGTAACACCTGATTCAAATTCACCCAATTCGTTTGAGGCGCCGATGAACACGGCATTCACCGCACTGACGCGGCCGCGAATTGCATCAGGTGTCGCAACTTGCACGAGAATATGGCGAATATAAACGCTTACCATGTCGCCTGCACCCATGATGATTAACGCCATCAGCGACAGCGGCAAACTGGTCGACATGCCAAACACAATGGTGGCGAGGCCGTAGATCGCCACTCCTCCAAACATCCATGCACCGACGTGTCGGCCAATCGGGCGCAGCGCCAGCACAATGGACGTTACCGAGGCGCCAATTGCCGGTGCCATCCGCAATGCGCCCAGTCCAACCGGTCCAATTAGCAGTACGTCGCGTGCATAAGCAGGCAACAGGGCGGTTGCGCCGCCAAATAGAACGGCGAACAGATCAAGCGTCAATGCGCCTAGTACCTCAGGTCGTGACCACACGAATCGCAGCCCCTCGGATAGCGATCGCAGGGAAGTCCCATCTCGTTTGGTTGTGGTGCGCGACTCAACGCGTACGTCGCCCAACAATACAACACTGATTAGCAGCAGCAGTGCCACGACGGCGTACACTGCACTAGGGCCCGCAAGGTATATCAACCCGCCTAGGAGCGGCCCGACCACGATGGAGAAATGCAGTAGCGAGGAAGTGATCGCCACCGCGCTGCCAAAGTGATCCTGCGGAACGAGGTTGATCACCATGGCCTGGCCGGCTGGCATGGCGAATGCGCGCGCACTGCCAAACAGCGCCAGCACCGCGAATACAGGCCACACCATGGACGGCTTGATTACGCTGTAAGTGACCAACAGCAGCGCGCACAACAGTTCGACGCTGTAGCAAAGCGCGAGTATGCGGCGGCGATCGTGTCGATCTGCGATCTGGCCGGCAATCAACACCAATGCGACGAAGGGTAGAAATTGCGCCAGTCCTACCAATCCCAGGTTCAGCACATTGCCGGTGAGCGAATACACCTGCCATCCCACCGCCACGCTCTGCATCTGCACGGCGATGTTGGCGATGAAGCGGGCGTACACGAATCGGCGGAAGTTGGCATTGTTCAGGACGCCCAAAGCGCGTGTATCGGGAAGCCAGCTGCGGCGTTGCTGCGGTCCAGAATTATTTGGATTTGAGGAGTTCACGTATGCGATCAGGTGTTACGGGAATATGCCCCTAAGTTGTTGCTCTTTCAGGGAACCTGCATTTGACATCGTCCTCAACCGACTTTTCGTACCACAAGGTTAATTTCAACTGACCTGCGTTCGTTCCTGAAAATGCTGCGAATCAGATTTTGTAACAAAACTGTGACCGGGCGGTCATAGTCCGGTCACCTGAAAGTGCTCCAATCGCGGTGTGCGCTTCGTCCACAGTCGGTGCTTATGGAGAAATTAACGATGACCACATCTTCAGCGACATTACTTTCTAACACTGAACTGCGGCGCGAGATTAACGCGCTGCACGGCCTTCTGCACTTTTCGTTGGAGCGTCGTTATCCGGACGGCGTCACTTCGCAACTGAAAACCATGCTGCGCGATCTGGAAGGCAGCCTAACTGCGGCGGAGGATGGAAGCGAACCGTCCAAGTCGCAGTAGGCCGTCACGCCTGATTGTAGCGAATATCGCGGATTACAAAGCGCCGCGTTGTTTCGCCGCTGCCAACGACCACCTCATCATCGAACGTGCGCTTGAGCAAGATTCGCGCGACCGGCGAATCAACGCTAATGTAGCCGCGCTCGGCATCAGTTTCATCGGGACCGACGATTCGGTAACTGACGTTCTCCCCAGTTTGCGATTCAAGACTAACGCGTGCACCGAAGAATACTCGATCGGGATCAGGTGGCGCCTGAGTAATCACCTTTAGCGTGGGTAATCGCTTTTGCAAGTAACCGATGCGGTGATCAATCTCGCGCAATTCCTTTTTGCGATAAATGTACTCAGCATTTTCCGAACGATCGCCTTCGGCTGCCGCTGCCGCCAGATGCTTGACCACCTCATTGCGCCGTTCCCAAAGCGCTTTCAATTCCTGTTGTAATTTCGCGAAACCTTCCGTGGTGATGTAGGGCGAGGATTTCGCCGATGGTGGTCGCCAACGTCCCATATTCAACTTGTCGCCGTTAGTTGCGGTGATGGCGCCTTTGCCGGGAAGTGTTGGAAGCTTGCGGCGCGCGTTCGCTCTCTAACGCTTTCCCTGAAGCGTGCTGCATAAAATCCGGATGGCCGCGCAAGCCATTGGCCGAATAGTCGCGTGCCAGCGCCGTCAATGCTTCGCTTCGGTTTCTCTCGTGCAGTGAAAAATACTCCGCGAGCAGATCAAACAAACGCTCAAGGGCGATTTGGTGTGTTTGCCGAGTGGTCGAATACAGCCAGTCGCTGAATTGCATAAAACCCGCGAAAGGCGCATCACCCAGCAATATCGGCCGCGCATGAGTGAATCGCCCGGAGTTGCCCACTAAGTCCCAGTAGCGTGCAAATCGACTTAGCTGCTGCATGGTTTGAAAGTCGATGCAATCCGTGGCGAGCACATTGTATGGCGGCGCCGGATTGTAACGCATGGCGTGCGACGGCGTATGGCGAATGATCGGGGTTCCCCGTAAGCGCTTCAGGATCCCCACCTGAATTTCGTGCGGTTCAAGCGCGATCAGGCGGTCAAATCCGCGCGCGAAACTATGCAAATCTTCGCCAGGAAGGCCGGCAATGAGATCGCAGTGAATATGTGCTTGCGTATGTCGGCGCAACCAGTGCAGATTGGCCTGCGCCTGCACATTATCTTGCTTTCGGCTTATGCGCGACTGAACTTCTGAGTTGAAGGTCTGAATGCCGATTTCGAATTGCAGTGACCCGGCAGGGAAGCATGCAATCGCGTTTTTCAACGCCTCGGGGAGATGATCCGGAATCAATTCAAAATGCAGGAAAAGTCGCTCGTCCAGGCGTTCGAGGAAGAACTCCAGTATGCGCAGACTGGTGCGCGCACTGAGATTGAAAGTACGATCGACGAATTTGAAATGACGCGCCCCTCGCGCATAAAGCTCTTGCATTGCGACAATGAATAACTCGATATCAAAGGGCCACGCAGTCCTGTCCAGTGCCGACAGGCAGAACTCACATTTGTACGGGCAGCCGCGCGATGCTTCGACGTAGATGAGTCGCTGGCGAATATCTTCATCGCTGTAGTATTCGTAAGGTAGTTGAACTTGCGCCAGCGGCGGTTGTTCACCGGCGATGTGGCGAGGTTGCGAGTCATCGCCTTCGAGCAGCGCCTGGCAAAGCCGGGGAAAACTTAATTCGCCCCAGCCAGTGATTACATGGTCAGCCAGCGCGGCAATGGGTTGCACATCGGTCTCATAACTGACTTCCGGTCCGCCGATCACAATGTGAATTGCTGGCGCAATCTCTTTCAGTAGTGCAATAACTTTGGTTGTTTCTTCCACATTCCAAATGTAGACGCCAAACCCGACGATACGCGGATGGCGGGATATGATGTCTTCGACAATATCCGCAGGACGCTGGCCGATGATGTATTCGCAGAGTTCCGTCTGCGCGCGCAAGTTTCCCATGTTGGCGAGCAGGTAGCGCAGTCCCAGTGAGGCATGAATGTACTTGGCGTTGAGCGTTGCAAGGACAATCATCGCGATGACTTGTCAGATGAGCCAATCTTGGCTGACGTGGACGAGTCGCCGCCGCGTTCCTTGCGATGAACGTTTCTCCGGGTAGATTTTGACGGCGTCGCATCCTTCTCAGTCAGTCGCCGCAGCACGTGCGCAACCGCGACCAGTCCGAAAGTGGCGGTCACCGTCATCGCTGAGCCGATACCGCCAGCGCAGCTCAATGCTGAAAACGAGGCTCCGCGTCGCACCGGTTTTTTCTGAGTGACGCCACCCTTGTCATCGTAAAAAGTGAGCTGATCCTCCGAGCAAACACAAGGAATGTCGAAGCGCCGCTTCAGATTGCGCGGGAACCCATATTTCTGCCGCAATTGCTTGCGGGTACGTGCAAGCAACGGATCCTGGACCGTCTTGCTGAGATCGGCGACTTTGACACTGGTTGGATCGGTCAAGCCACCGGCTGCACCGATGGTGATGATGCGCAGCTTGTTGCGCTTGCAATGGGCGACGATAGCGGCCTTGACTCGAAAATTATCGGCGCAGTCCAGTAACCAGTCGAATCCGCGGTCGAGCATGGATTCAAGATTGTCCTGCGTTACGAACTCTTCCACGGCCGTAACCGTGCAGGCGGGATTGATGGCAAGAATGCGCTGTTGCATGGCTGTCACCTTAGCCATGCCAAAGTTTCCGTCCAGTGCATGCAGCTGACGATTGACATTGGATTCCGCCACATGATCAAGATCGAACATGGTGATCGCACCAGCCCCACTTCGCGCAAGGGCTTCGACCGCCCAAGAGCCGACTCCTCCCACACCGATTACGCCCACGTGCGCGGCCTGCAGACGTTTGAAAGCTTTATCGCCGTAAAGGCGTCGAATGCCGCCAAAGCGGCGTTCGGGATCGAAGGAGCTTGTCATGTACGGGAAACCAAGCGTTAGGAGATTGATGAGATGATTCTACCGTGAGATGTCGGTGCCGAGAATAAATTCCGATTGCGTTTGACCGGTTACTGCCGGGTCGGAGATGTACTATCGTCTTGCATCGCGACACAATAGCTATATGCGGCTTTTCGACACCCATTGCCATCTTGACGTGGAGGATTTCGACGCCGATCGCTGCGAAGTGTTGTCAGCGGCGCGTGCGGCGGGTGTCGAGCGCATTGCCGTGCCGGCCATTCACCGTGGCAATTGGCAGCGCGTTCGCGATCTATGTGCGTGCGAGCACGGACTGTTCCCGGCGTTGGGATTGCATCCGGTTTATTTGCTTCAACACCAGGAAAATCATCTTGAAGAGCTGGCAATTGAAATTGACAGACAGAAGCCGACGGCAGTTGGTGAGATTGGGTTGGATTTTTTCATCGGCGATCTGGATAGAGATCGGCAGAAATACTTTTTTCAGCGTCAGCTCGACATTGCACGCAATGCGCAACTGCCCGTACTACTGCATGTGCGCAAGGCACATGACCAGGTGCTGCAATGCCTGAAACGCACACGCGTGGTGGGCGGTATCGCGCATGCATTTAATGGCAGCTTGCAGCAGGCGGTGCAATACATCGAATTGGGTTTCAAACTTGGTTTTGGTGGAACGTTGACCTACGAAGGCTCACGTCACATACGCGAGTTGGCGCGGCAACTGCCCATCGAAAGTATCGTGCTGGAGACCGATGCCCCGGATATTGTTGTTGCCCAGCATCGTGGTGAACGAAATAGCCCAGCCTACTTGCCATTATGCCTCGGTGCGCTTGCGCAAGTGCGCGGTGCAAGTGAAGAAACACTGGCGGAAGCGACCACGCGCAATGCAGATGAAGTTTTTGGATTGCGCTAGATATAATGACGGTAAATGAGTGTCGATTGATACAACTTCGTCGGTCAAGCACTGACAAATACGTCGTCCTCGCAAAAGCGGGGATTCGCTCAAGAACGAGTTTTTCTTTTTCTAGACTTTCGCGTTGGGGGGGGGATGACAGTGTTCTACACCGACTCATTCGTATTGGTGCGCGTCTAAGATCGGCGCGTACGGCAATCTCAATGCAGGTTCCGGTTCTTTCTACGATTTGTGTTTGACCGCGTCAACCAACTCTACATAGTCCACACCCAACGCGCGCAGCGCCGATATCACCTTGTCGTCATTCTCGCAGGTGGCAATGGCGGTATTGTGCAAGCGGTGGGCAATGTCGGTACAGGCGCGCACAGCGATCAAACTGATCTCATCGTGGTCGAGATCGGAGGCAATGCTGCCGAGACCAATGAAGTCGACGGATAGATCTCTCAGCGTCGATAGCGAAGTCATGCCTACACTGACGCCAGTCAGGGCAATTCGACACCCCATTGCGCGCAATTGCTGGATCAACATGTTTGCGCTCGAAATATTGCGCAGCGCATGCGACTCGTTGATTTCAAGGCAAAGGCGCTTGGGGTCGACATTATGCTTACGCAAAGCGTCTTCTATGGCGTTGTAAAGCGATTCATCGGCAATCGACATTTCCGAAAGACGCATGAATACCAATTCATGGGAACTGCCAGATCCCGCCGCCCAGGCGAGACCGTTCTCAAGCGCCCATCGGTCTAGCCGTGCGGTCAAATCATATTGCTCCGCAGCGGGTAAGAATGTCGTGGCTTCCACCAACGCACCGTTTTCATCAATCAATTGCAACGTCAGCTTGCAATATGCAGCGCGCTTCGAGCGGTCGGTCGGAACGATGGGACGATGGTAGAGGCGCAGCCGACTGCTTTCAATGGCGTTACTGATTCGGCACGCCCAGTTCATCTCGCCGATGCGGCGAACCAATTCCGGGTCATTTTCAGAATACAGTTGAACGCGGTTGCTTCCCAATTCCTTGGCAGCTTGACAGGCGGCATCGGCGGCGCTCAGTAACTGCTCGACAGAACCACTATGTGCGTTGATGGGAACGACGCCGATCGACATGCCAACTCGAAATACGGCGCCGTTCCATTCGAACTTGAAATTGCTGACCGCGCTACACAACGCGCGCGCGCGGTTCTTGGCCTCGGTGGCCGAACAGCGCGCGGTCAACAGTACGAACTCGTCGCCGCCAAGTCGCGCGAATGCGTCGCCAGGCTTGACGAACGCGTTCAGATTCTTGATCAGCTGTTTGAGCAATGCGTCGCCGGCAGCATGACCACAACTGTTATTCACCACTTTGAATTGGTCGAGGTCCATGTAGAACAAAGCATGATGCTCGGTGGCACTCTTCGCCAACTGCAGCGTGTGTCGCATTCGTTGTTCGAACTCTTGCCGGTTTAGCAATCCTGTCAACGCATCATGCGTGGCATTGAAGCTTACCGCCGAATGGATAGTTTCCAGTTCCGTGACCTTTTGCGCCAGCTTGTTGGCAACAGTGGTGGCGTGCATGTGTAACACGCCTTCTGAAAAGTCCTCCTTGAACTGCAATGGCCTTGATATGGTCACTCCCTTGTCGAACGCATGTTGAAGCTCCATGGCGATTTCATGAATTTCCATTGGTTTGATCAGGAAGCGATCCGCGCCCAGCATCATCGCCAGCGATTCGTCCTGTGCGTTGACGTAGGTGCCGGTGTAGAAGACGAAGACAATGCGGAAAAATCGCTCGTCGCTTTTTATCAGGCGACACAGTTCAAATCCGTCCAGCCGTGGCATGAGGATGTCGGAAACGATGATGTCCGGACGATCCTGGCAAACTGACACGTAGCCTTCTAACCCATCGCCGGCGACGGTCACTTCATGACCGAAGTCGGGCATGGCCATCTGCAACATCAAGCGGGAGTTTGTGTCATCCTCCACCACCAGAATTTTCATTTACAGCTCCTGACCACGTTCTCAATCTGCTCCACGATCGTTTCTGGATTGATGGGTTTTTCAATATAGCCGTTGCAACCGGCAACCAGAAGTTTCTGACGATCACCAGCCATGGCATAGGAAGTTAACGCAATCACCGGAAGCTTTGCATGCTGACTGCGGGCACGGATCCGGTTTAGCACCTCATAACCGTCGATATCGGGCAACTGAATATCCAGTAGGACGAAATCGGGTTGGACACGCTCAATCTCTTCGAGGCCGGAAATGCCAGAAAATGCCGGAAAAGGTTCGTGGCCGTGATGTTTGAGAATAATCGTAATCAACTCCATGTTGTTCGGGTTGTCCTCGATGACGACGATACGACTCATAGCCGCCTCCCTTACATCCGCTCAATGATTGACTGTAATCCTTTTCGAATACAACCCAGCGAATACCAGCGGGATAACCTTGATGAAGGCTCTCCGAATGATAAAGGTACGGCGTAGATAGAGTCTAAACCCGATCCCACCAGGTAATATAATATGCCAGCGTACACCTAGCATACGCGCACCTTCCATGCGAGGTAGGCGCCGATTTCTCGGCTTTAGAAGTCTTACGGCCCGTCCAGACGATTGCGTGACTTCAATTTCTTCTGTCGCCAATTGATATTATGACACCGTCATGAGCATTGGTGGACGTTTGCCGGGTTGTTGCTCGCCACACATGCCGCCATGGCGCAGTTCGCGACCCAACACGATAGTCTCCGCTGCCTGTCGACGGCCGATGGCCTGTCCTCCAGCCTTACCTACGGCTTGCAAACCGACCATGATGGATTCCTTTGGATTGCAACCTTCAACGGCCTGAATCGCTACGATGCCTATGCTTTCACGCATTTCCTTCCCGATCCGGGCAGCAAAACGAGTATTAGCGGCGGCAAACTGCAGCGAGTCCTGGTCGCTCGAGACGGAACGGTTTGGATTGGTGGCGACAAACTGAATCGCTTCGACCCCAGCACACAGACCTTCACGCAATTGGCGGTAAGTGATGGCTTGGCGATCGAGAGCATTTATGAGGATAGTGGCGGACTCATCTGGATTGGCGGAGCAGGATTACTGCTTCGCTCAATAATGCGATGGGTTTTTGACGGTGGAATTCGGTATCAAGTGGGGGTGAGCACGAACAAGACCGCACAGACAGAAATCCAGCTATATCTACTGGGTTTGCGTGGCCAAATTGTATACAACTCTCACGGTGTTACCGCAATTGTTGTAAACCACATTTGAGCACAGTGACTGAACCAGGGCGATGCCGCGGCCACCCATTGACTCGCTGTTGAATGCATGACGTGCAGCTTTCTCCATTATTGCGCGGTGGTTGAATCCCGGACCGCTGTCCTCGACGCAAATGTTCAGCACATCAAGACGACCGTCAGAGCTGCGGTCACGCGATAACTGCAGTGAGATATATCCTACTTCTAGCACGGCAAGTCTGGACTCGCGTAGCGAATAGTATTGATCGAATCCTTCGGCGGAGCTTTTCATCGCCGAGTCCAGACCTAGCAAGCCATGGTCGACGGCATTGGTCATCAGTTCGCGCAGAATGACGAAAATGGCCGAGCGATGCTCGTCACCAACTTTCAAGTCGCCAACCAATTGCACCACCGCCGGAACGACGTCGGTCTCGGAAATTGAATGGGCATCGATGTGTAGACTGAGTACCGAGGTAGTTGAGATCGAAGCATCATGTGCGATGACCGGATGAGTAGAAGTAGAAATCGGTATTTCCCGCCACGTTGGCGTAACCCATTTTTCTGGGCAAAGTAACTCAACTAGCGTTACGTCGTCTTGCGGAGTCGATGTCCCGCAATGAGCCGCTGCCTGCGTGAGAATCGCGTCGAATACACTTCCTGAATGTGATGTCGCGCGTATGACCGATGCCAACGAATGAGTGCCCCACATCTGATTATTCGCGTTGCGCATTTCAGTCAATCCGTCGGTGTAGATGTAGGCACGACCGCCCGGATGGATGGCGATGCGGCGAAGCGTTGAACTGAACTCCGACGGGTCGAGCACACCCAGAGGTGGATGGCCATCGGTCATCTGGATAGGTGTGACATCGCTGCCACTACGCACAATCACATCGGGCAGGCCGCCGTTCCAAATTGACATGACCTGGTTCTCCACATCCAGCTCGACCAGGCATGCCGCCAGATAAAGTCCAGTGGGAAGGGTGTGATGCAGTTTCAAGTTAATTTGCGCGGCAATTTCGCCAATACCATATCCCTTGCGTGCCATGGCATTGAAGACCTCGGCCGCGATCATGCTGCCAACGGCCGCGGTCAGTCCATGTCCTGAAAAGTCACCGACCAGAACGACCGTCTTGCCTGTGGGCGCCTGCTGAACCAACGCTATATCGCCATTAAGCTGATCAAGGGACTGCAAGTGCACGCGTACATGTGACGTGGAAGTCGATCCGGTGTTCGATATATTGTCGAGAATGCGTTTGGCGACATTCAATTCGCTAAGACTCCGCTCGAACGCTTCCTCAATGGTGTACCGCATGCGCTCGTTTTCAGTTTCTCTGCGCAAACGCACCAACGCCATTTCAATGTTGGCGCGTAGCAATTGTCGTGGCAGTGATTTGCGCATAAACATGCCGTGGCAGTGCATGGCGCAGTATTGCAGTCCAGGCTCGGTGCCAGACTCGCAAAGAATTATCACGGGTGCATGGCGCAGCTTCGGGTGCTCCGCAATCATCAGGGCAATGTTGCGTATTTGGTTTGCTGGCAAGTTGGCGCCGTCAACAATAAGTAGGCTGGCGGCACTACTTCGCACACGCCACAGAAATTCCTCGTCGTTGTCGACGAATGCCGCTTGGCAGGGAAAAGTTCTGATGCCGGCGAGCACTTTCTGAATATATTCGTGCTCGCTATCCGGTAAGCCGGCGACCAGCACCGGGCACAGATCGCCGCTCTTCGGCGCGCTGAGGGAGGTACGAACTGCAGCGGCGGCCGAATGTCCTTGCATGGAACTACCAACGACTAATTGATGGTTAACAACTTATCAAGATTGGCGATGCGCAAAATTTCCATCACATCAGGATGGATGTTGACCAGATGCACCTTCTTGGCATCGCTGCCAGCATGCTCCCGCAGTTGCAACAGCATGCCAAGTGCAGAACTGTCCATGTACTTGGTCCTGCCCAAATCGACGATGTAGCTTGCGCCGATGGCTTTATTTTCAGAGTAGGCGCTACGAAAGTCGCGATGTACCTTGAAGTCAAATTGCTCTGGCAGACGAATCACGACTTCATTTCTGTCCTTGCGATGTTCAACGGAGAGTGTCATAAGTATGTTCCTGCTTGACTGTAGTTAGAAAAGATCAACGCTGGCTTCGTCCGTGACAACTGGCGCCGCGATCGTGCTGACGCGAGCCTTAGATTGCGTAGCAATCTCGCGAACGACAGTGGCCAATTGTTTGTGCTGGTCTATGTCTGCAACCGCCGCATTGAGCGATTCGATCAACGCGCGCAGTTCGTTGATCTGCTGATCGGAACGACTCATATGTTGCCTGGCGATATCTTCGAATTGCAGGCAGCGCACAGCAATGCCCATTTGTTGGGAAATCTGATTTGCTGAGTCTGAAAGCTGCATGGTTCGCTCGTGGAACATCTGCTCCAACGCCAGGACTTCCTTGGTCATGGTGTCGACGCGCTTCTTGGACGACAACATCACGGTCATGTCTTGTGCAGCGGTGGCCGCAGTCATTTCACGCGCGGTTTCGATGGCGATCCGCGCGCTGTCAGTTTGTTTGCGGATCTCCTCGCTCACTTGCTTGGAACGCTGCGAGAGCAAACGCACCTCATCAGCGACCACTGCAAAGCCGCGACCCTGCTCGCCGGCGCGCGCGGCCTCGATGGCAGCGTTCAACGCCAGCAGGTTGGTCTGATCGGCAATTGCTTTGACATCGTCAACAAGTTTGAAAATACGCTGCAGCTGACTGGCGATGTCCTCAACATTGTTGACCGTGTCCATGCTCTGTTTGCTAATCTGCAGCACCACTTCGACGAAGTGCCTCAACATTTCCGAAACCCTGATCGATGAAGGTGCGCATGTTTAAACTTTCATCGTCCGACGCCTGACCGCCCGTTTCGAAGCGCGAGATCAATTGACGCAGGCTTTCCATCTGACCGTCGGTAAGCGTATTCAATGTGACGAAGGCATTCGAAAGATTGGCGATGGAATCGCTCATCAGCTTTCGTACTTCGTGAACGCTATCGCTAAGCAGCGCAACCTGCATGTTGACGACACTGCATAGCTCTTCCAGCGCTGCGGGCATGGCTGCGTCCACCGCCGGTGCGCTAACAGCCGGTTCCATCACGGTATTGCTGGAAGCAGGAGAAATGATGAAATATGCCCAGATGGTAGCAATGGCAACCCCACCGAACAGCGCGGTGGCGCTATCGCCTAGCCAAAAATACATGGCCACCAGCACCGCCGTCGCCAGTGTCGCCAGAGTTATCCTTGTAAGTATCTGCATTGATGCCGCCCTGCTTTCCGAATTCGATTTTGTTTATGTCGGAGGCCGTCCGAAGTGTCGGCATAACTGTGCATAAACTTTAGATTTTTCGAGGTGGGTGGCGACAGGGATTAATGAGTACTGATGATTGCGAAGAACGTTGGGACCCGGGGGGACCCGTTGTTACCAATAGCCAGGGGAGTAATATGAGTAACATATTGAAAATTATTATTATTTCTGTTGCGTTGGGCACCGTCGCCTGGGTGCTGCGTATGCGAGTTGTGGAGCCGGACGAGATTGGCCGCCTTTGCACTGGCCACGCCGCTCCACCCTGGTGCATTTCCGCGACAGTGGCTGGTGGCTGGCTTTATTCATAACTATTTCGGCTACGCCAGCCTGCTGGCGGTGGCGGCGGCGGTGGTGTTTCGGGCCAGAGCACCGGCGTGGCTGGCCCTGGCAGCGGGTATATTGGGTTGCACCTTGTACCGTTTCGAACCCTCGGGTGCAGGCGTCCTGCTGGCGGCACTATTGTTGGCGCGTGCGGATGTCCGCTGTTCCGTTGCTATGGGCCGCGATAAGCGTGGAAGCGCCGATGAGCAGGCATAGTACGACCCAGACAAGTGCGCTGCGATTGTGTATACCTTCGATGAACACAGTGGTGATGGCGCAAGCGATGATGACAGCGGCGAGAATTTTTTCTTCGCTGCCTACGCGACCCCGTTTGTGCATGTCGCTCCCAAGTTGGTTCAAGATCAGCATTAGCGCGGGCAATATCGTGAGCGCGAGCGGGAAGTCGCGATAGCGGCCGTCGAGCGTCAGGCCCAGGCTTATATAGGCCACGCCAAAAAGGAACGCCAGCCGCAGCGCGGAAAGTAACGTCGGCCAGATCGCGACTGAGTCCAATGAGCAAAGGCGTCGACACAGCCGGTCAAATGCTTCAACACCTGCGATCAACGAAATCGATTTTGATTCGTCGTCTTTTAGTCGCGCCAGACTGAACGTCAGTCCAAGTGCCAACACCCAACCGCAAGCGGCACCCGTCAGTGATTGTATCCATTCAAACGCATCGCGATTGGCAGCAATTTGATAGTGCCACTGTGCATACGCTAGGACTCCGCTTGCAACGCCACAGGCAACAAGCATCCACCGCACGCGGATGTCACGAGCATATCCGGGCAGATACCCGATGAACAGGAACAACGTTCCCGAAGCCGCTGCGAGCAAGGCTCCGCCATGCCAGTTGCTGTCTTCGACCACACTGCCTTGCAGTGGAAACTTCGACTCGCCACCAGTGCCGTACAAACCCCAATAGCCGCCGACAGTGCCTTCGTTGGCGCGTTTCCATGGTTGATCAAAAGCTTCAATGATGTTGTAAGGTAGCTTGCTGGCGTTGGCATAGGCCACGAATTCGCGCACGAAGCGCGCCGCATTGACCGTACTGGGTTTTGCACCTTCTCGCTGCCGGCCCTGCGTCGGCCAACCGGTTTCGCCAATCAACAGGCGCTTATCTGGAAACGCCGATTGCATTTGCGCGTGAATGTCGCGCACGTGTTGCAGCGCCTCCTCAACGGCAACAGGTTCGTCCTCCCAATACGGCAGTATATGTATAGTGATGAAGTCAACAGCGTTTGAAAGTGAGGGGTTGCGCCGCCAGAACTCCCACACGTCGGCATAGGTCACTGCAATCTTGGTGGCGGCACGTACGCGTTCAATGTAAGCACGTAGAGTTTCTGGAGTCTGTTCGTGACGCAACAGTACTTCGTTGCCGACGATAATGCCGTCAACAATATCGGCGTTCACACGTGCAGTGGCAAGCGCTGCATTGATTTCCGCGTCGTTAGATGCAGCGTCATTGCCGATCCATATGCCGAGCAATATGCGCAGGCCATGCGCGCGCGCGACATCGGGAACAGCCTCCATGCCGTGGGTGCTCGAATAAGTGCGAATGCAGCGAGTTTCCGGTTCAAGCAATTTGAGATCAGCTTCGATCTGATGTTTGCTGACGCTTCCAACGGGCATGGATACGTCGGAACGCGGCGTGTAGGATATGCACGCGAGTTTCCCCGCCGGCACGTCAGGTAACGCCACAGGCTGGCCATTTCGCCAAATCGCAATCACACAGATCACCGCCAGCGCCGTGAGCGCCGCCAGATGCCTACCGACCATGTGCTGGGGCGCTAATGAAGCGCGGCCAAGTATCCGCGCCAACCACCAAATTTGCTGATGTCCACCGCATCATTCAATGCATAGGCCTCACAGAGAAAACCGCATTCGCGTCGGCCATCTTCAAGTTCCACGCGGCCAAGCGTCAGCGGCGCGGGAATCCGCCGGAAAAACGCGCCAAGCTGACATGCTGGCAGATTCCATACCTCCACATCAATAGCGACACCATGGATTTCATCGCGTATCAAGCCGGGGCGCTCGGGATTGAAAGCCGTCAGTGCGTGCAGACGGTAGCGTGGCGCTGTCTGCGTCCTGCATGCCAGCGTAGCGCCAAGTTCGATGAGTTGACTGTTGAGTGGCAGTCCGCTCATGTGCGCGCCGCACACCACCACCGCAACATCATCATAAGCAATTTCTGGAAGTGAGATGTCGCGATATGGTGTGCGTGCGGTGCCCAGCGGTAGGTGCAGGGACGACTGCAGTCTTTGGGCCAGATCCAGCAAGGCATGATCGTGAAATGCCAGCGCGCAAAGCGTGACGCCGTGGGGCAGGCCATTGCGGCGAAAGCCGGTGGGCACAGTCACCGCGCTCAAGTCGAGTAAGTTGACGAAGTTTGTATAGACGCCGAGGTTGGAATTCAGGCTGATCGGATCGGTCAGCAGTTGCTGGATCGTGTAGATGGTGGGTGTCGTCGGCGTGAGCAAGGCATCGATGCCGCTTAGCACATTGTCAGCCTGACGCTTCAATGCGGCCAGCCGATATTGAGCCTCAAAGGTGTCTACGGCTGTGCGCTTGATGGCAGGTTCTATGATCGCGCGTACGACTGGATGCATGGCAGCGGGTTTGCGCTCGATAAAGGAACGGATCGCAGCGTAACGTTCGGCTACCCACGGGCCTTCGTAGAGCAGTCGTGCTGTCTCGTAGAATGGCGTCATGTCGACGCGTTCGATACGGGCACCGATGACTTCCAAAGCCGAGATAGAAGAGTTGAACAGTTCTTCAGACTCGCGATCGTTGAAGAACACCAAATCTTCTGCGCGTGGCACGCCAATCCGGACATGTTGCGCGTGAGCCAGGCGCGGCCTTGCGTTTGGCATCGCACGTGAAAAAGGATCCTCGCCGTCAAATCCCATCGCCACACGAAATACTTGTGCGGCATCCGATGTGTTGAGCGCAAATATGGAAACACAATCCAACGTGCGGCAGGCGGGTACGACGCCGCGCGCACTCAGCAGGCCGCGCGTTGGTTTAAAACCAACGAGGTTGTTGAAGGACGCTGGCACGCGGCCCGATCCGGCCGTATCCGTTCCCAGCGCAAAGCTCACCATAC
>JAXMGY010000014.1:0-50279 GCA_046347035.1 Gammaproteobacteria bacterium
CAACCCAAATGCGCGGATCTGTTCGGGTGTGGGGCCCAGAAATCGGATGCCACGCTGCTCGCAGGCTTCAGCGAACCGTGTGTTCTCGCTGAGAAAGCCATAGCCTGGATGGATTGCTTCAGCGCCCGTGCGCTGCGCGACGTCAAGGATCTTGTCGATGTCGAGATAGCTTTGTGCGGCAGGGCCATCGCCAATGAGAACTGCATCGTCGGCCTGTCGCACATGCAATGATTCCACATCGGCGCGGGTATAAACCGCAATGCCCTGCACATTGAGCTTTTTCAATGTGCGAAGAATGCGGCAGGCAATGGCGCCGCGATTGGCAATCAAGACTTTCTTGAACATGTTTCCCAATGCTTGCAGCTGTAAGCGGGCCGTCCCGCTCGGTTTGCATGAACAGTGCGGGTCGTCCCGCCTGCAAAAATTCTCAATTCCAAATGAATACTTGCACCGGCGTCGGGTTGTACGCGTTGCATGGATTGTTGAGTTGCGGGCAGTTCGAGATGAGACAGATGACATCCATCTCGGCGCGCATTTCGACATATTTACCGCTTCCTGATATGCCATCCGCGAAAGTGAGTTCGCCCTTGGGTGTGACCGGCACATTCATAAAGAAGTTGATGTTATGGGTGATGTCGCGCTTGTTCATTTGTCCAGCAACATTGTCATCAGCGTGTACAAGAGCATGGACGAAGTTATCCCGGCAGCTGTGCATGTGACGCTTCTCGAGCGCGTAGCGCACCGTGTTGCTTTCCGCAGCGCAGGCGCCACCCAACGTATCGTGTCGCCCGCAGGTATCGGCGGTAATAGTCAGCAGGGTGTTGCCTTCAGTCGAAATGAGCTGCGTGCCGGCGGTGAGGTAGAGCTTGCGTTGGCGCTGAATGGTATCGATGGCACTGTAGCGTTCAGACGGATCCTCGGCATTGTAGAAAAGCGTATCCACAGCCTGATTACCTTCACGATCGAGAATCCGGAAGGTTTGGCCGCGATTGATCCTGTGCAGCCACGGCTCACCAGCTGGAATGATGTCGTTGTAAATGGCATGTGCGGGGTCAAACGAGCTCGACAGTATCATGTTTGCGTTACCTCATCGCATAGCGTTCGGTGTTGATGAAGCCACGGCGGTTCTGGTCGCAGGAGACGCGGCACACATCATCAGTAGCAACCGGGTCAGCGCGATAAACGCTAAGGTTGGTGCGCTTCGGACTGTAGGTGGCAGACGGATCGAGTGGATGCGGTGCGCTGCTGAGTGCGATGAGCACGTCGATCTCGGCACGTAGGTCAACATAGTTGCCGGCCTTAGAGTGTCCGGTTTCAAACTCCAGTGCCCCATCCTCGGCGATGTTCACTTTTGAGAAGAAGTTGATCGGCGCGTGCAGGTCGCGCTTGCCTAGGCCGTACTTTCCGATTTCAATGAGCAGGCTGTCGTGCCCACTGCGATACATGTCATTGCGATGTTCCTGGAAGCGACATTCGCCGTAGCGTTGTGCGAGATCGCGCGTGTGACTGAGACCGCAAACCGTGTCATGCCAACCACAGGTGTCATCGATGATGGAGACAAGAATTCGCCCCATGTCGGAGTAACACACATTGCCATTGGTGAGAAAGGCCGTGTGCTGCGCTTTCAAGGTGTCAGGCATGTTGTAACGTTCGAGTTTTTCCTCATGATTGAACAGCAGCGCGCTCACATTGGCGCCACCTTCGAGATCAGTTAGTCGCAATACCAGGCCACGTCGCAGTAACAGCGAGGTATGCGTGCCGGCCGGCAGCTCGTCTTCATACAACAACTTGTCCTTGGAAATGCTTTGCATATGGTTAGGTTCTGGTAGCTAGTTGGTGGCGGCGAGCTGTTCAGCGCGTTCACTGCGGTTGTGCAGGTATGATTCAAGCTCGGCGCGCTGTTGTCGCGCACGGCGATCAAGCGGTATGTCATAGGTGATGCGTGCGCCGTATGCGCTGGGCGCCTGCGCATCCCAGCGCGTCTTGTCGAATACGAGCAGACGGGTGCCGAGATTAGCGCCTCACTGATGTCGCGTAACCAAAATACGGTGAAGCTGTGCTGTTCCCACAGTGCCTTCTACCCGGTTGCTTGCATGTCGGCACGGATGCCTGGGACGAGCGCGACCGAACGGCTCATCAAGTAGCAGTACCTTGGGCTGCATGACCAGTGATTGAGCGATAGCCAATCGTTGCTGCATGCCACCGGAAAGTTGCGCCGGAATTTTTCTCGCGCATCCGCAAGTCCAACCGCGTCAAGCATTTCAATGGCGCTGTGTCGCGCGCCGCGCGCCGGCGCCAGCCAATGACGCTCCGGTCAATGGCGCGTCTCGCAACTCACATCAAGCACGCGTTGTCGATTGCATTGAGATGCGGAAACACCGAGTACTTCTGGAACACTATGCCACGCTGTGCATCCGGTTCCGAGCGAGCGATGGCTCTTTGAGCATGATGTTTTAATGTCGGGGTTTTGCGCCGAGCAGCAGACGCAGAAACGTCGACTTGCCGCAGCCGGATGCGCCGACCAGCGTGCAGAATTCCGCCACTTTCAACCGTCAGTGACAAATTTTCCAACACGACCTGTTGGTCGTATTCCTTCCACACGTGACTGGCGAGATGGCGCTCATCACTCCGCCCATGGATAGAGTCGTTGCTTCAATACGCGCAGGCTCTGTCCATAATCAGCGCCAGCAGCGTGATCCAGACGACGTAGGGCAGTATCACGTCCATCGCCAGATATCGACGCACGAGAAAATGCGATAGCCGAGTCCTTCCGCAGGTAGCAGCAATCGCTTCGGCTGCAATCACGTACAACCAGGCAGGTCCCAGCCGCAGACGCACCTGGCGGTGAGTAGTCGAGGTACGATCTGCGGTAACACGACACGCAACACGTATTGCCAAACCGGAGGCACCCAGTGTTCGCGCTTTGATGGTAAGTTCGCGCGGAATTTCCATCGCTCGCAACTGCATGCGTCGCGGATGAGACAGGGGGCGATGCCAAATACGATGAGCACAATCTTCGACAGTTCGCCCAAACTGAAAACGATGAAGAGTATTGGTAGCACGCCATCGGTGGCACCATTGAAACCGCAGTCGTGAGCGGCGACAGACCCGCACGCACAAAGGGAATGGTGCCACTGGCGATTCCCATGCACAGTCCTAGCAGTGCGCTATTGCTGACGCCGCTTCACAGCCGTTTTAAAACTGGCGAGCGTGTCAAACCAGAAGTCGTAGTGACCTGAGCGGATATTTCCCCGTGAACGCGAGACGCCGTATCGCATCGACAAACTCTGTCGGTAGAAGGGTAGCAATTTGTCGTCGGTGCGTCGCGTGTCTCAGCTCACTGCCGAACAAATAGAGCGCAATGATGATAAGAAACGGCAACGCACCGAGAGCGAGCTTCCATGCTCGATCCGGTTCGAGATTGATGAGACGGTTCACGGCATCAACCGTTTGTGCCGATTGACAGGTGCAGAGCAGCGCAACCAGAGTTTGCCCTCTGCAGCCATCCGTATGTACTCAATGAAGCGCAGCTTGATGTTAGCCGTGTCACCCAGCGCCTTGCCGCCGGCGAACTCCATGCCGATGGCATCCACGCTTTTCGCGCCTTCGCCAAATAATCCATGCGCAAACGAGAAATCAGCGACTTTCTTCATGAGCGATGGGAAATCGACCCCGCCTGCGGAAAGCCACGGCCTCCGCCGCCGAGGTGTATAGCTTGCGGTGGCAAGCTGACTGTCGAAGCCGGCGAGACGGTACCCGGAAGCCTTTGCCATCGTGGATTCCAATGCCGCCGGATCCTTCTTCTCCACCAGCGCCATCACTTCATACCACGCACCGACCAGCGCCTTGCCAAGATTGGGGTTGTCCTTCAAGGTCTGCGTGTTGACCACCATCAGATCCATGATTTCGCCCGGGATCTTCGAGGAGTTGAATACTTCGGTCATGTTGGGCATGGCGTTGATCTCGGCAAGCTGCGGCTTCCACGACACAAGCGCAGTCACATCGGGGCTGGCGGCGGCGGCTACGATGTCAGCATCAGAGGTGTTCACCACGGTGACGTCCTTTTCGCTCATGCCGGCACCTTCCAGTGCGCGTGCGCGCTGTAGTGTGAGACGCTCTCAGTTCGACGAGGTTAACTTTCTGGCCCTTGATGTCAGCCAAGGTTGTCTTGCCCTTCAGCGTGATGCCGTCGCCGCCATTGAGTAGTCCCCAACGATTAACGCGGTTGAATCGACACCGCCCGCCGATGGAATGGTCAGCGTATCCATGTTGGTGATGGCGCAGGCGTCGAACTTTGCCGGCGGTGTACTGATTCACCGATTCGATGTAGTCGTTCATCTGCGCGACATTGACTTCAATGCCATACTTTGTCGGCCCACTTTTTCTCATGATGCCGGATGAGTTGGCGTAGTCCCACGGCATCCAACCCACGTAAATCGTCCAACATACATTGAATTTCTTCTGGCTTCGGCCATCACTGAGCCGGAGCTGGCGGCAAAATTGCGCAGGCGCAAAGGATCGCGGAAACAATGCGGCGGTAGAATGCCCGTAAGGCGGTGAAAGGAAAGCGCACGTTGTCATTTCAGACCTCCTGGGTCACAAGGGATTCTGGGCGCGGGAGACTCACATCACCCCGGCTTTTATCCCGCTTTTCGTGTGTAACCCGATGGTGGCCGGCACTTGTTTAGATGTGCACCTTTTGCATCCGAGGTCGACAGCTCTCGGTCCAGCCGCGTGGTAGTCAAGCAAACGCCGGAACCCTAGCCATCCATTTCCTGCAGGCTCGCCACAAGTCTTTACCGGGCGCACAGACACGGTGCATGATTGTGTCGAGCTCCCGCTCATCTACCGTCCAGCACTGAATGTGCCGGCGACAAGGTAGGGTAATCTCACCAATGGCTTAGCGATTATTAGCAGTTGGGAAGATGCTATTGGCGCACCAATACGATCCGCGCCAACAAGTCAGCGCACCAAAAGAACTCACAAACATGTCATGGATCAAACTCAGGTTCACGTGCACCGGGGCTCGTTGGTATTGAGAAAACGTAGCCCCGCGCTCAACCACGCGCCAATATCGAATGACTGATCGATGATTTGTTTCCAATTGCTGGATGTAATGATTAACACCTGATTTCGTCCATCTGCCATGCACGCCCTGAAAGACTTACCTTCATGCGGCGGTAGGGTGAGAGCGTATCGGGCCAGTCGCCAAGGCGCTGTCCGGAAGTCAATACTGCAGTTGAGCAGCGCTGCGCTCAGTGTCGGTGGAAGCTTCAGCAACAAGCTGCTCCAACGTCACCACGCCTGTGTGATTGGTCGCCTTTAAATGGCAGCGTGTTCACGCGCAATGGCAATCATGAATACCGACCGCATGGCGATGAGTACAATTCACGCCGCTGCGATAGGTGCCCATACCGTCTTCCTGACTCAAGACCAGCCGATGTGAGCCCGGCACCGGGTGGTTCAGTGAGCACCCAACTGCGATAGTCGGCAAGCACACCATGCTCAACCAGCACATCGCGTTCAAAGTGCACGCGGCCAATATCAGCGACGGGTGCGGGTGGTTGATAGTCAAGCCAGCGATGCCAGCTGAGCACATTGCTTTCAACGTCAAGATAGCCGGCGAAGCCTTGCTGGCGTGCTAACGCCTGTAATGTTTGAACAGAAGTGCTTTCCAGGTTTTCGCAACGGACGGTCGGCTGGAACTGAATGTCGGCGTATACACGACCGATCTGCAGCCAATAGACTGCGGTGTCGCGATCGACTTGGCCGTTCTGCTCAAGCAGCCGGCGCCACAGCCCCTTGGTAACAAATCGGTACGCAGCTAGCCAGTGCGGATTCTGAATCACCTGAAGATTCAAGCGTGTCGCGTTGGCATGCATGACGGCACCTGCACTGCGGAGGAAGGATACGCCCAGCGCGCCCGGGAACTGATTGGCATCGACAACGCGATCTTCCGTGGCGTTGTCTTCGTAATAATGATGGCGATACGATTGCGCCAGTAGTTGCGCAGCAGCGCAGGAACGGCAAGGCGTTGGCTTTCATAGCGCCGTAGATTTCTCTGCGTGCAGCGCCGGCAGTCGGTACCACGGCGCCGTGGGTTTCACATGATGCGCATTGTGTAACCGAAGTTTAGCGTAATGAGGTTGAGCAATGGCGCAGGATTCGAATAAGTGTGCTTTTCCTCGAACTCGCGTGGTGGCCGGGCGCGGGCATCCAAATCGCGGCGGTCTTCACCATCAACGGATAAGCGCGCTGGTACGCGTCCATGAATCGCATGACATGTAGGAATAGAAGATATCCAATCGCGTAGGCTATCAATGCCGGTGGCCAATTCCATCCCAGCCACACAAAGAAAAAGCCACCCGCATTGCGAGCACGACCATGACACGTGCCCGCCGCGGGCGGCAGTCGGGGAGGAAAAACGGGAGGCGATGACCGCGCTGTGTCACCAGATCGACGCCGGAATGCCGATGTTCTCCAGGGTGAGCACAAGCTTGCGCAAGAGCGGCGATCGCTGCAGAAAAATTCGGTAATCGACGCTGACGCTGTCGATGCGTTCGGCGTGATGGATGAAATGCTTCTCGCGCGGTGGGCGGCGAATGGTGCGTAGCAAGCGCCTACCAGCCAGCCGAGCAATACCCCTAGTGACTCATTGTGTTCTGGGTTTGCGCAGCACGGTACCGTGCGCGCACTCTGCTGAATAAGATACGCAGCCACCGTCAGGATTGAAGCAAGCAGTACAGTTGCAACAGCGGCTAACGCCAGTGAGTGTTGCACCATCAAACTGATTGCTACAACGTAACCACCGAAAACAACGCCGATAGCAATCGAGTTTGGCAGCACGCCCTCAGGTTCTCGAAACAGGCCAACGATATGATTGAGAGTCATGGCTACACGCGATTCCGAAAGTGGCAAGAAATATTCTGCTCGTGTTTTCGCAGCAAAGCCGGGGCCATGGCCGGCGCAGCTCAACGCAATGAAAACTTGATATTCGCGCAATGATTTCGCACTACAGTGCGAATTTCACGCACAGTCGTGGCGCAGGCGCTACCATGCATGCACGGTGACGGTGCCAGGAAACGACATGTTATTGAATAGCGAAACTACATGACCACGGCGGACAACTGCAATGCTGGCGCTGTGTGGCACGACCAACGAGGAAGTACTTGCGTGCGTTGCCACGTTCGGCGCAGTGCAAGTCCTGCCATGCCGATCTGCCGTTTGTCGCCAATGCCTTTACGACACCGGGGTGGCCAAGCATTGCCGCGAGACCATCGCCGATGAAGTGCAGGACAAGACCCGGGCGAATTTCGCGCCTACCTGAAAGTACGCGCCAATGCGTCTACAAGCACCGATGACAAGACTTCCGCGGCACGTCAACAGCTCGATGCGCTGTTCGGCACCACCAGTGGGCGCGAAAACACCAGCGCTGATGCAGCAAAGTCAGCGCGAAGCCTTTTTCGGCACCGAAAAGTAGTCGCTCGCCGCCACACAGCCGCCAATTTCAAGTCTAAACGCCGTTCAACAGCTGTCCGGTGCATGCTGCACCGCATTTGTGCTAAAACATGCGCCGGGGAAAAGGTTGAGGGATAGCCATGGCGCCGCTGCGCTGTTGATCGGATCACTGTAGTGGATCCACGTGACTACTGCGGCAAACCGGCCGTGCGTGGGTATCGCCTGGCGGTTGAACACCTGGATGGACATGATGTTGGCGGGCGATACCATCAATGATATCGTCGCCGCTTATCCTTGGCTTGAGCTTGCCGATCCGCACGCGTGCCTCGCTTATACCGGGCGATCTGCTGCCAACAATGAACGGCTGCACCCTTTCTCGCGCTGCAAGGTCAGGGAAATGAAGCTTCTCAACACCTCGACGCGATTAGCCCGGGCGATTGAAAGATCGCTGCCAGTGGCCACGACGTTGTCTGGCTCGGCAATCTTCCCAAGGGGCACAGCCAAAGCGATTCCCGCACTGGCCGCGCGAGAAGCGCGTGCTAGTCACCTTGATCGCCAGCTTGAGAGCATGAGGTGCCAGGTGAAGAGTAACGTCTGCTGCGGCTTTCGCATTTCAAGGTAACCGAACAGGCCGCAGCCATCCTTCAGGCCTTGTCGGCGCATGGCAAAGGAGCTGGCGGTCGGCGCCGTCGTCAACATCGAGCCAGGACAGTGCGCGTTCGTCCTTTGATAGTCGGAGTAAAGAACTAGCCATCCTGATTCTCGGCATACGCGCGGCCGGGAATCCCGCAAATCGTCGCTTCGTTCGCGCAATATCGAGAGTCTGTTGCGCCCGCCCGCTTGATCCCAGTCAGTCCATCGCCGCACCGCCGATCCATGGTGCAAGTGCTTTCAACCTTTCTTGCAGGGAGGGGTCCATGAGTCCAATCCTCAAAGAATTCCGGACCACCGATATCGGTTTAATGAGCATCGCCGTCGTCGCGGTCACCATTGGCATTATCAGTAATATCGGCTACATGTTCGCTTCGAATCCCAGCAGACGCTGACTCGCATCGTTGTAGGATTGGCGCGGTGACATTGCGCCGCCGCGTCGTTGTTTGTCTGTTCGATGGCCGCCGCCGGGATGGGCACGCACCCTACCGATATAGTCGGAGTCCGCTCCGTTCGTGACCGCTATCCAGCACTTCGATGCGGCAAATCAAAGGGAATGCCATCCATGTGGCTATGCCCGCCGAACAATCTTAAGAATCTGACTCGATATCTCCGTTGAATAAATCTGGTCGCTGTCACCGGCGTGTCCGGATCAGGTAAGTCGTCGTTGGTCTTTGACACGGTGTAGCGCCGAAGGGCAGGCGTTACGTGGAAACGTTTTCGCCCCATGCGCGCAGTTTCTTGATCGTATTGACAAACCGCAGGTGGATCGCATCGACGGCCCTCTTCCAGCTATTGCCATCGATCAAACCAATCCTGTGCGCACCTCGCGTTCCACCAGTACTGATGACGGAGTTAAACGATCACTAAATTGCGCGTTCATTCGGCGCGGCACAAACTGTTGCAGGATGTGCCGCCTTGCCCGACGTCGACACGCCGTGTCCATCGAGAAGACTTGAGCGATTGCACGCAAGCGATCTCGGTTGATAACGTTCACCGTTGGTATGCCACAGAATTTCAGCGTCGAGGCGCGCTGGTTGTTGGCTGGCGCAAGGTTACACGCGGATACACTGCAAAGTGCGGCGGTAATCGAAGTCGCGCAGGGACCGCATCGGTAATGCGGAGAGTGACGTGCTGGAAGCGCTGGAAAGCGGCGCTCAAGATCGGTCATGACGAAGTCACCGTCCGGCGTCATTCTCTGAATCATCGTCTGGGGCTCAAGAGGCGCTGCAGGTGTGCTGTTTTTCCTCCGATCTTGCACTGTGCGGACCGGTGACTATACCTATCAGCAGGTCTCACGCCGGGCATGCCTGGTTCACCCTGTCGGTGCCTGCGAGAATGCCGTGGTTTCGACGATGTCATCGGCGTCGACTTCGGTTTGGCTCCTGATGAAAGTAACGCGCATGGCGGCGTCATCGCGCCTTGGGTGCACTACAGCCTGAAAGAAGCGCAGAGCGACCGGAATCTCTGGCCAAGAGCATGGTGTGCTGCTCGATGTGCTATGGAATGAAATGAGCGACAAGGATCGCACTCTGGTGCTCGATGGTGATAGTGATTTCGTGAGCTGGGAGAAATCCTGGGCTGCGTTGCGGTATGGCGTTAACGTTTTTTTGCCTGGCTGGAAACCAAGCCTACAAGATGCACATCCGTGTGCTGCTGTCGAAATACCGTTCACCGATTGTCAGGCCTGTGGCGGTGCGTTGCATTGAAAAACCAGAGGCGCTGCTCTATCGCCTGCACCGGACACCATACCCTTCTTTAACGGAAAACGGTCTGTCCCTGACTTTCAATATTCACGAGTTGACAGCTTCCCATCGATCAGTCAAGGGTGCGTATCGCCGCACCGAGCTACCTGCCCTAATGGATGAAGCCACCGATCTGCTTGCCGAAATTCGAAACCCGTTCCCGACTATCTTGTCCATGTTGGACTGGGCTATCTCACGCCGACGCTGACCGCACGCTATCCGGTGGCGAGGTGCAACGGATCAATCTCACCACTGCGCTCGGCACTTCACTGGTGAATACATTATTCGTGCTCGATGAGCTCTTCCTGATTAGCCTGCACCCGCGCGACATGGGCCGAATCGTCGAAGTGATGTTGCGTCTGGGGTTGGCAGGCAATTCGTTGTCGGTGCGGTTAGCGACCCATGGTAAGCAGGAATGCTGCCGATCAATTTGTCGCATGCCATCGGTATTCAGGGCCGGGTGAACGAGGTAAAATTGTAGTTTTTCGACAGACCGAGGCGCTGGCGTGGCGTCGAGGAATTCGTTGACGGTGATTACTGGCACGGTCGTCGCCGGTGGATAGTGGACATCTGATCAAGCCCGTGACTGCTGATACCCTGAGCTCTGAGTATTCTGGTGCCAGCGAACACACCAGCCGAATACTGACGGCTTCAAAATTCCGCTGCAACGCCTGGTTTGTATTACCGGTAAAGCCGGTAGGCGGCAAGTCCACGCTGGTGCAGGATGTGTCGTATCCGGGCATGCGTGTATCGTGCAAAGCCCACGGAATCGCCTGCGTACATCGTTTTCGCTATTAGCGGCGGCGAATTAGTCGATGAAGTGGTGCTGGTGGATCAATCACCGATTGACGCACAACGCGATCAACCCAGCCAGCTACGTAGGGGCGTTCGATGCGATACGTACATCAACGGTATCGACCGCATTGTCGAAAGTGCGTGGCTATAAGCACGGGACTTTCAGTTTCAACAGCGGTAATGGTCGGGCGTCTGGCCTGCAGCGCGGTGGTAGTGGCTTCGAACATGTGGAGATGCAATTTCTTTCCGATGTGTATCTTCGCTGTCCGGATTGTGACGGCCGGTTCCCGCGATGAAGTGCTGGAGATCAAATTCAACGGCCGCGGCAAGGTGGCACGCAACATCGCTGAGGTTCTGGAAATGACGGTGTCGGAGGCGCGGGCCTTCTTCGCCGATCATGCATCCGTTCTGCAATCGCTGGAGCCGCTCATCGATGTCGGGCTGGATTATTTGAAGCTTGGTCAGCCGGTGCCGACCCTTTCCGGCGGCGAAGCGCAGCGGTTGAAGCTGGCCGGATTTCTTGCTGAGTCGTCGTTGAAGAAGAGCAAGAGCGTTCGCTCGGCGCGTGGCAATTCAGGCAGTTCGGATTTCGGTTCGCTGTATCTTTTCGATGAGCCGACGACGGGCTTGCACTTTGAAGATATCGCCAAATTGCTGGGCGCATTGCGCAAACTCATTTCTGCTGGCCATTCGGTGCTGGTGATAGAGCACAATCTTGATGTGATCGCCGCCAGCGATTGGGTGATTGATCTGGGACCGGAGGGCGGGGTTGCTGGCGGCAGCATTGTTGTGACCGGCACACCTGAGCAGATTAAGCAGTGCGCGCAGTCGCATACCGGCGTTGCGCTGAGAGACTATGAGTTAACGCTGCAAAATTGGGGACAGACCACGGCTACCAACTCATCTGCGAAAGCAAGCGAAGATTCTGATGTGTCCCCAAATTCAATACGTGTGCATCATGCACGCGAGCACAATCTCAAGAACATCGATGTCAGCATTCCGCACGAGGAGTTCACCGTCATCACCGGAGTTTCGGGCAGCGGTAAGAGCACGCTGGCATTTGACATTATTTTCGCCGAGGGTCAGCGGCGTTATCTCGAGTCATTGAATGCCTACGCGCGGCAGTTTGTGCAGCCGGCCGCGCGCCCAGATGTCGATGCGGTGTATGGCATTCCACCCACCGTCGCCATAGAGCAACGCACCAGCCGCGGTGGCCGCAAGAGCACAGTGGGGACGTTGACTGAAATTCATCACTTCCTGCGCCTGTTGTACGTAAAATTGGGCATACAGCACTGTCCGGAATGCGAGATCGCCATTGAGCCGCAAAGCGAGGACATGATCGCTGCACGTTTGTTGCGCGAGTTCAAAGGCAAACGCATAACCGTGCTTGCGCCGCTGGTGGTGGCGCGCAAAGGCGTATACAACGAATTGGCGAAGTGGGCCAATGCGCGCGGACATGCGTATCTGCGTGTGGACGGCGAGATGCTTTCCACCGAGCGTTGGCCGCGCATCGATCGCTAAAGGGAGCACACACGGTTGAGTTGCCGGTGGCTGAAATTTCTATTTCAGCGGGCGCTGAACGCGAGTTGCGTGCGGCGCTCAAGACTGCGTTGGAGCACGGCAAGGGCAATGTCCATGTTGTGGCAGGGAAAAGGGTGCGGAGAAATGACAGGCAGAACATTTCTTCCGCGATTGTGTTTCGTAACGCGCCGGGCCTGTCCCTCCTGTGGGACCAGTTTTGCGGAACCCGATCCGCGCTTGTTCTCATACAACTCGAAGCATGGATGGTGTGAGACTTGCTATGGCACCGGCGAGCGTCTGCACGGCTTCGCACCAGATCAAACGGGCGAAGAGATCTGGTGGACAAACTATTATGAAGGATGGCACGGTGAAAGTGCGCGCCAATGCAGTGACTGTGGTGGCCGCCGATTGAATTCACTTGCACTTGCCGTTCAGTTCCATGGGCATTCGATTGCTGATATCTCGGGGATGCCAGTCAGTGAGGTTCGTGCGTTCTTCCAAACATTGAAGCTGCGTGGCCGTGATGCCGAAATTGCCCGCGACATCTTCACTGAATTGCGCGCACGCCTAGGTTTTCTTGAAGAAGTGGGGCTGGGTTATCTGGCGCTTGATCGTGGTGCGCCCACACTTTCCGGCGGTGAAGCGCAGCGCATCCGATTGGCCGCACAGCTTGGATCCAACCTTCGTGGCGTGTGTTACATCCTTGATGAGCCAACAATTGGATTGCACACTCGCGATAATCGGCTGTTGCTTGACACGCTGGAGCAGCTGAAGGACAAGGGCAACACGCTAGTGGTGGTCGAGCACGACGAAGACACAATTCGCCGCGCCACGCATGTTATCGACATTGGACCAGGTGCTGGCACGCGTGGCGGCCTTATTGTCGCAACTGGCCGGGCAGCTAATCTGCAGCACAATCCGGAGTCACTGACAGGCCGCTATCTCGCCAAACCTCTCACGCATCCACTGGTTGCCTATCGTCCCACCGACACGGGCTCTATGGCATTGCAAGTGAAAAAAGCCTCATTGCATAACCTGCGTAAAGTGGACGTGCGCGTGCCATTGACGCGTCTGGTGTGCATCACTGGTGTTTCCGGCAGTGGGAAGAGCACATTTGCGCGCGAAGTACTGCGCGAAAACATGCAGCGCTTGGTCACTGCAAAACGCGGCAAGGCACCCGTGCTCATTGGTTGTGCAGATATTGCCGGTAGCGAGGCGGTGAATCGTGTGCTGGAGGTGGACCAGACACCGATCGGTAAGACGCCGCGCTCATGTCCTGCAACCTATATCGGTTTCTGGGATGACATTCGCCGCATCTTCGCCCACGCGACCGAATCACGCATGCGCGGATGGACTGCTAGCCGTTTCTCCTTCAATACCGCCGGCGGTCGATGTGCGACTTGCGAAGGACAGGGTGTCACGACTATTGAGATGAGTTTTCTTCCGGATGTGAAAGTGAGCTGCGAAGAGTGCAGAGGTGCACGCTTCAGCGCCGATACGCTTGCAGTGAGGTATCGCGACAAGTCAGTCGGCGAAGTGTTGGCAATGAGTGTCGATGAGGCAGTGGACTTTTTTGCCGCTCATCCAAAGATTCATCATGCGCTTCGCCTGTTGCAGGATGTGGGCCTCGGTTACCTGACATTAGGACAGCAGAGTCAGACGCTGTCTGGTGGAGAAGCGCAGCGCATTAAACTCGTGACTGAACTGGCCAAGGTGCGCACCGACTTGCTCGAGTTGGAACTCGACAGGCGTGCGGCCCGTCGCGGCGCGGCGCCGAAGCATACGCTCTATGTGCTTGATGAACCTACCGTCGGTTTGCACATGGCGGATGTAGAGAAGTTAATCCGCGTGTTACACCGTCTGGTTGATGCCGGCAACACGGTGGTGGTGATCGAACACAATCTGGATGTTGTCGCCGATGCAGACTGGATTATTGATCTGGGACCTGAAGGTGGCGACGCAGGCGGCCGCGTTGTTGCTGAAGGTTCGCCATTGCAGATTATCAAACGCAAGAAGCAGTCACACACAGCCAGCGCCTTGGCAGAATTTCTGGCTAAGCGCAAGCGAGCAATTGCAGTATGATGGTTTATATAAAATCAGGTGAAGAACTTAATGAGCAAAGCATTTCGAATCGAACACCCCGGTGGCGCTGACGTTCTACGACTGGAAGATGTAGTAGTGCCCGATCCAGGCCCGGGTGAGGCACGCGTGAAGCACGGCGCCATCGGCATCAACTACATCGACATCTATCATCGTAGCGGTGTCTATCCATTGCCGCTGCCATCGGGGATTGGACTGGAAGGCGCCGGGTTGGTACAAGCTGTGGGCGAAGGTGTAGTCGATTTGAAGGTGGGCGATCGCGTTGCCTACGCGGGTGGACCTGTCGGCGCATACGCGGAGGAGCGCGTGCTACCCGCTGATCGTTTGGTGAGACTGCCCCAAGCAGTCAGTTTTGACAAGGTGCGCCGCGGCTATGATGCTCGATATCTTACGGCGCAATATCTATTGCGGCGAACTTATTCTGCAGGCGGGCGACACCATTCTAGTGCACGCTGCCGCTGGCGGCGTCGGACTTATTCTCTGCCAATGGGCGAAAGCACTGGGCGCGACTGTCATCGGCACCGTGGGATCGGAAGCCAAGGCCGAAATTGCGCGGACCCATGGCTGCGACCATCCGATCATCTACACGCGCGAGAATTTTCTTGAGCGTGTGCGCACCATCACTGGTGGCGCTGGCGTACCGGTGGTTTATGACTCTGTCGGCAAGGATACTTTCATGGATTCGCTGTCCTGCTTGAGGCCGCTGGGCATGATGGTGAGTTACGGCAACGCCTCCGGCGTGGTGCCGCCGTTCGACATCAGCATTCTTTCGAAACTGGGTTCCCTGTTCCTCACCCGCCCAACCTTGTTTGCATACACAGCGAAACGCGCGGATCTGTTGGCGATGTCGGCGGAATTGTTTGAAGTAGTGCAGTCAGGTGCGGTGAAGATTTCAATTGATCAACGCTATGCACTTGCTGACGCGGCGCAGGCCCATCGTGATTTCGAGGCGCGCCGCACTACGGGTTCGTCCATATTGCAACCTTAGCGGCAAGCAGCAATGAATAACGATCGAATTTCAATTCCGGTGTGGATGCTGATTCTCGACATCATTGGAACGGTGCTCGTGGCGCTGGGGTTGTACAAGTCGTTTACCAATAACGATCTGTTACCGGAGTATCTACGTTTTGGCAATGATCATCTTATATTTCTGCTCATTGGCGTGGCGCTGATGGTGCCGTTCAATGTGCATATGATTACACAAGCCGGTGCACGGGCAGCGGCGCGAGCCAAGAACAGGAATTGAACTAAAGACCCAGGTCGGAAAGGCCGGGATAATCGTCTGGCCGTCGTCCAGCGGGCCAATGGAACTTTCGATCAGGTTCTGCTATTGGAAGATCGTTGATGCTGGCGATCCGCCGCTGCATGTAGCCGAGTTCGTTGAACTCCCAGTTCTCATTGCCGTAGGATCGAAACCATTGACCTGAATCATCGTGCCACTCATAAGCAAAGCGCACGGCAATGCGGTTCCTGTGGAATGCCCATAGTTCCTTGATAAGGCGGTAGTCCAGTTCGCGTGCCCACTTACGGGTAAGAAAATGCACAATGGCTTCGCGTCCTGAAAAGAATTCTGCGCGGTTGCGCCATACGCTGTCGCGAGTGTAGGCGAGCGAGACGCGCTGTGGGTCGCGTGTATTCCACGCATCTTCGGCCATGCGCACCTTCTGCGCGGCGGTGTGTTCGTCAAACGGCGGCAGCGGTGGTCTTGGGTTTTCGGTGGCGCCCATGGACTACTCCTGAGTTTGGCCCCTGCATACGGCTGCGATCTTGTTGCCATCGGGATCGCGAACGTACGCGGCATAAAAATCGGGGTTGTAATGCAAACGTAAACCGGGTGCGCCTTCGCTGATTCCGCCGTTGGCAATCGCAGCGTCATGAAAGGCGCGAACTTCCGCCCAACTTCCAGCGCGCAGGGCGACCATGGTGCCATTGCCCGCTGTTGCCGGTTGATCGTTGAACGGTGAGCACACCCACAGCGCTAATTCATTCGCGCCTCTTGACTCGTAGGTTCCCCAACCGGCCCAACCTTCCCAATTTTCCTCGCCAGGCGTAATGCAACGGTGCAAGCCAAGTGGCGCGAGTGCTGCATCGTAGAATTTAATCGCACGCTTGAGATTATTGGTGCCCAAACAAATATAGCTAAACATGTCGGTCAGTTTCGTTGCTTACGGAACGCGAATCGCAATGATACGCCATTCGGCAATTGCAAAGACAAATTTCTCGATCATCGGAAGAGTTTCTTCAGACACATATCAGCGCGCCTTGCGCAAGGTGAGATTGATGCGAGCGTTTCCGAACGCAGGATGTTCGCCATCTTTCAGCGGCATGACGCCGTGGTAGCGAAGACGTGCGGGTCCACCCCATACCACCACGTCGCCATGTTCCAAGGGAATACGCATCGGCTTGTCTTTTCGCGTCATGCCGCCGAATAGAAATATGATTGGCAATCCCAGTGAAACCGAGACGATGGGGGCATTGATGTCGCGCTCATCCTTGTCCTGATGCAGTGCCATGCGTGCGCCAGGTTCGTAGCGATTAATGAGACAGGCGTCCGGCGAGAAGTTTGTAAAGCCCGCGCGACTCGTTGCATTGTTAGCCAGCATTGAAAACTCAGGTGGCATGGATGGCCAAGGGCCACCCGTCAAAGGATCGAATTCACTATAGCGGTAGCCGCTGCGATCGGTGATCCAACCGTAACTTCCGCAGTTGGTCATTGCCACCGACATACGATGACCGCTCGGCGTTAACATGTGGCGAAATGGCGAGTGCGCGGAAATATCATCGACGGCCGCTACAACAACTTTTTCCCATTGCAAGGCGAAACCATGCAAGAGCACCGCACCTGGTGCAATCTCCTGGCTGCAACTTCTGGCTGCTGAAAGCGGCAAGGGCAGTGACGTTGATTTACTTCGCATCGTGAAATACGGTGCTGAGCTAAAGTTTGCGCGCCTCGCGCTTCAATAGTGCCTGTTTGCGCTTGACGCCCCAACGATAGCCGGAAAGGCTGCCATCACTACGAATCACGCGATGACAGGGAATCGCCACGGCCAATGCGTTGGCAGCGCAGGCGCCTGCCACGGCACGAACCGACGGGCGAACCGGCACGTTTGGCAATCTCGGTGTAGCTTGCTGTTGCGCCGGCCGGAACTGTTCGCAAGGCTTGCCAGACGCGCTGTTGAAATGCGGTGCCACGAATGTCGAGAGGCAGGTTTAATCCACGTTGCGGTGTTTCCACGAAGGCAATTACCAGGGCAACCAATTGTTGAGTTCTTGCCGCCTTGCAAGCAAGGAGGCGCGTAACTGATTGGAGTTCACGCTCCAGCATTTCTCGATCGTCTCCCAACAGAATGGCGCAGACACCTTTGACGCTAAAAGCCACAAGAATCATCCCGAGCGAACATTTGCTGACGGCAAAGCTTTCAATCTGCTCGGATGCAATCACCGGCACGATAGCTCGACGGCTTCATGCCCAGAACGCCTTCGGCAGCTTCATAGAATCTGCCGCTGGAATTGAATCCAGCACTGTACATCGCCTCAGTGATTGTGCCGCGACTGGCGAGAGCTGCGCGTAATCGTCCATTGCGTTTGGCGACAGCGTAGGCGCGCGGCGTAACGCCGGTAATTGTCTTGAATACGCGATGAAAGTGATAGGCGCTCATCCCGGCTTTCTCGGCGAGCATATCAAGCTTTGGCAATGTTCCACTGCTTTCAATGAATCGGCATATTCTCGCTATCGTCTGCGCGTGTGGGTCGACATCGAGCAGTTGATTGGGTTTGCAACGTTTGCAAGGACGGAATCCAGCCGCTTCTGCCTCCAGACAGGTGCCATGAAACGCCATTATCAGGTTTCGGCAATTTCGCGCCACAAGATGGACGGCAATAAACGCCAGTGCTTACCGAGTAGTAAACGTTCCATCGGCTCTGCGGTCACGGGCGACAATCTGTTTCAACGCGATCTTGCTCCACGTGGCGTACAGGTTTTCGGTGTCTGCGATCGCGTGATCATGAGAATCTCTGGCGGTGTCGAAAATCCACATTTTCGACAAGCATACTACGCCTGTATGCTGACTGCGCTCCGAGTCTTGCTGTTGAATTCTGAAAGTGGAAACGTATAGCGATCTTGCATCATGCCTCAAAGATTGCATGCCGCACGTAATATTTTCACCGCCAATGGTTGTGACCCAGTGAAGCTGTCGTCAAATGGGCGCTGAGCTGTGGGGAAATCGCGTGCGCAATGCATGGCTACGTACCTATGTTCCGCCAGTTGCTTGAAACATTGCTATGCTAGAAAGTGTAGGGCAGGGGAGGCGCGCATGGCTAACCGTCAAAGTTGCGGTATGCCCATTACTAGCGATACAGCGGGAGGTGGGACGAACGCTGATGGTTCTAGAGCGACTGAATATTGCAGCTTGTGCTATCAGCGGGGTCAGTTTACTGAACCCGAAATTTCTTGTGAGGAAATGCAGACCAAGGTGACAGCCATTATGTGGCAGAAGTTCAAGATACCAGGATTTGTGTCGTGGCTGTTTGTCAGGAACATTCCCAAGCTCAAACGATGGCGAACGTGAGATCCTGGGCGGGCGATTGACTGTCAAATGGCTAACGAAACGATAGAGCTTTCCGGTTTGGCAAAACGTGCTGCCGATGATGGCGAGTTGATCGAGGCAATCAAGATTGTCCGCCAGACGCTGAAGGTCGACCTTGAAACCGCAAAGGACGCGGTTGAATACTACCTGCAACACAGGGTAGATAGCATTCCTGCGACGAAGATCGAAATTGATTCCGGAGTTCCGCTTGAAGCCGTCGCCTTACTGCATCAAGGCAATCTTATTTCTGCGATAAAGAGTACGCGCGAAAAGATGGGGTGCGACCTCAAGGAATCCAAGGAAGCCGTGGAAAAGTATTTGGCTGAGCACCCTGATACCAAACAGCGTTTCGACGACGCCAAAGCGCTTGCGGGGAGCAGGTTAGCGCGCATTATCGAGATCCTGCTGCTCGTTTGTGCCGGCTTAGCCGGATATCTGTTGTTCACCGGAAGTTTGAAGTGGTGAACGTGTGTTGGCTCCCATCGCTCAAAGTGACTTTAACGAGATCCTTCGCATCAACAGTGCCGCGCAACCCGGCGTGGTTCCATTGTCGTTACCGGAACTTGCGCGCATCAGGAGTACGGCGACAGTGTTCTGTGCGTTGAAGGAGGATGGTGAGGCTCGCGCTTACGTTATCGCCTACAGCAGTGATTGCGCCTATGAAGGCGAGGAGTTCTTGTGGTTGCGGAAAAACGTCGGCGAGAAGTTTCTATACATCGATCAAATCGCAGTAGCCGTTGAGGCACGATCAGCGGGGATCGGGTCCAAGGTGTACGAATTCGTCGAGCGCTTCGGAGTAATGAATGACTTCACGTCCCTAACCTGTGAAGTGAACACCGAGCCGCCGAATCTCACGTCGTTGCAATTTCACCTGCATCGAGGTTTTAGTGAAGTTGGCAAAATGAAGACCAGAGATGGCCGCGGAGTGTGCTTGCTGAGGAAGAGTTTAGGGTGAAACGTGTCAGCGCTTCGTTGGCGCTGCACGCAAAACGGGGCACTACCAGCAATAGGACTGACAGGAGTCAAACGGAGTCGCATGCCTCATGCTAGGCTAGTGTCCCTGCATCGATTGGGGAATCCAATACCCGTGGAGGAGACCAAGGCAATTTTTCACCTGCATGACGTGTCGAAGGTCTACCACGTCGGAGAGGTTGATGTGCACGCCCTTCGTGGCGTGACAATTGATCTTTTCGCAGGTGAATTTGTCGTCATCCTCGGTGCATCGGGCAGTGGCAAGTCCACGCTGCTGAACATACTCGGCGGTCTCGATGTGCCAAGCAACGGTGAAGTCCGTTATCGCGATCATGACCTAAGCAGAGCGAGTGATGACGAACGAACGCGCTTCCGCCGCGAGCACGTCGGATTTGTCTTTCAATTCTACAATCTTGTTCCGAGCCTGACGGCTTTGGAAAATGTCGCATTGGTGACCGAAATTGCCGAGCATAGACTCGACGCCGCTGCGGCGTTAGCGCTCGTTGGTTTGGAAAATCGCAGTAATCACTTCCCCGCGCAACTTTCCGGCGGCGAACAGCAGCGTGTGGCCATCGCACGCGCCATCGCCAAGAAGCCGGATATCCTGCTGTGCGATGAGCCAACCGGGGCGCTCGATTACAGCACTGGGAAGATCGTTCTGGAAGTTCTTCAGCGCGTTAACAGTGAGGTCGGGACGCTCATCGTTGTCATTACTCACAATGCCGCCATTGCCGCAATGGCGGACAGAGTTCTCTTCATCAGCTCCGGGGCGATTGTGAACGTGAAGCGCAACATTAGTCGCAAGACCGCAGCGGAGATATCGTGGTGAAAATGCTGAATCGAATATTGGTGCGCGATTTGGCCTACCTGCGTGGACAGACGATAGCGGCGATGCTCGTCATCGCATGCGGTGTGGCGGCTTTCGTTTCAATGCGCAGCACTTACGAGTCGCTTCTCTTCGCGCAACGCGACTACTATGCACGCTACCAATTTGCCGATGTGTTTGCCCAGGTGAAGCGTGCTCCGATTTCCCTCGCATCGCAGCTGCGCGCAATACCTGGTGTCGCCGTGGTCGAGGTGCGTGTGGTAACGGACGTCACAGTCAGTGTGCCGGGGCTCAATGAGCCGGCCAGCGCACGTTTAGTGTCAATGCCGAAGGAGGACAGCGCGACGCTAAATAGGCTATTTGTGCGTGAAGGTAGACGCGTCAACGTCGCACGTGAAGATGAAATTCTGATCAGCGAGGCATTTGCGAAAGCCAATCAACTGCATGTTGGCGACCACATAGGAGCAATTCTAAATGGAAAGTGGAAATCGTTACGAGTCGTTGGTATCGCCTTGTCACCAGAGTTTATCTACGAAGTAGGAAGCGGCAGTCTTTTCCCGGACAATCGGCGGTTTGGCGTTTTGTGGATGGACGAGAAGGCGGTGCGGTCGGCTTTTGACATGGAGGCGGCATTTAACGATGTAATCATAAGCGCTCAAAGCCACGCCAACCTGCGGCAAATCATCGATCGCGTCGATCGATTATTGGAGCCGTACGGCGGCGTGGGCGCGTTCGACCGTGAAGAGCAAGTGTCGCATCGTTTTATCAGCGATGAAATCAGCCAGAATCGGGTGACCTCCGGCTACATTCCCGCACTGTTCTTCGGGGTGGCGGCGTTTCTGCTGCATATCGTACTTACCCGACTGGTGTCTCTGCAGCGGGCTCAGATTGGATTGCTGCGTGCATTCGGTTTCACCAATCGGGCAATTGTGGCTCATTACTTCAAGCTCGCAATCGCTATGGTTGCCGGCGGCATCGTGCTAGGTGTTGCTGGAGGATGGTATCTGGGAAACACAATTACAGCGCTATATCGAAACTACTACAGATTTCCAATTCTTGAGTTTCAATCAAGCACAGGCGTCATTGCCACAGCGATCATTGTCAGCTTCCTGACAGCGCTAACGGGTGCAATGTGGGCGGTTACCAAGGTGGCTCAGCTGCCGCCGGCGGAAGCAATGCGCCCACCTTCTCCCGACATTTCGACCCGGAGTGGTAGAGCGGCTTGGGGCACACCGGATCTTCTGGGCAGGGACGCGAATGATTTGGCGCAATATTTCCAGGCGAAGTGGAAGGTCAATATTGTCGATTGCCGGAATGGCGTCTGCTGTCGGAATACTGTTGGTTGGCGGATACTTTCTCGATGCTATCGACTATTTACTCATGATCGAATTTCAATATGTGCAACGTCAAGATGTGTCCGTGTTGTTCCATGAACCCCGTTCACGAATTGCCGCCCGTGCACTCTCACACATGCCAGGAGTAATAGGCGTTGAACCCTTTCGATTGATCCCCGCGAACGTGCAATTCGAGCATCGATCGCGACGCGTTCAGATTACGGCAATGGATCCGAAAGCACAGATGCATCGGTTTATCGACAAGGATCTGCGGGCGGTTGATGTGCCCAACCACGGAGTAGTCATAACACGGAAGTTGGCGGAGATTCTTGGTGCCAGTGTCGGTCAGAATCTTGCTATTGATGTGCTTTCAGCTGGCAAACGCCTAAAGCGTGAGGTCCCGATTGTCGGTGTTATTGACGAACTCACGGGATGGCGTGTATATGAGCCAGGTGGCAGTGGAGCCATTGCTTCAGGAAGCCGGCACGATTTCGGGAGCCTATCTTGCTATTGATGCTAGACGACAAAGCGAACTATATTCTGAGCTTAAGGGATTGCCAGTGATTAGCGGAGTTGCGATCCGCGAAGCGATGCTCGCCAGTTTCAATAAAATTCTTGAGGAAAGCATCCTGCTGTCGACAACAATAAATATCATCTTCGCTTGTGTAATTGCCGCAGGAATCTCCTACAACAATGTTCGTATAGCGCTTTCGGAGCGGGCGAATGAACTTGCATCACTACGCGTTCTTGGCTTCAACTATAAGGAAATTACTCGGCTATTGCTTGGTGAGCAAGCCATCCTGACAGCGGCCGCCGTTCCTGTCGGGTTTGCGTTAGGCTACTGGATTTGCGCATTACTATCGCACAGACTCAATACTGAATTGTATCGCATTCCGCTTATCATTAGCCCACGTACATTGGTACTGTCAGCGTTGGTCGTCGCGGTCGCCAGTGCAATGTCCGGCATGCTCGTCGCCCGCAAATTGCGGTCGCTGGATTTGGTCGCGGTTCTCAAGTCACGGGAATAAGCATCGTCATGAAAACCACCATTCGCTTGGTTCTTTACCTGGTGGCAGCTGCGGGGTGCGTGGCGCTTATAACTTTATCACTACGCAAGGAACCCATCCCCGTTGACACCGCAAGGGTTGAGCGTGGTCGAGTGCAAGTCACCGTCGAGGAGGAAGGAGAGGTGCGCGCCCACGACCGTTATGTGCTCTCGGCTCCCGTCGCTGGGCGCCTGAATCGGATCGATTTGCATGATGGTGATTCAGTAACCAGGGACCAAGTAGTGGCAGAAATTGCGCCATTGCCGATGAGTGTTCGCGAGGTCAGCGAACAGCAGGCGCGTGTGAACAGTGCAGAGGCCAGGCTACGAGAGGCAAGTGACAACGAACAACACGCTCTGGCTGACTATCAGCTGGCGAGGCGCGAGAATGCGCGTATACAAAAATTGCTCGAACGGTCTCTGGTGTCGACACAGGATGCTGAAAAGGCGCGGAATGCCGAGACGACCAGCCGAAATATGCTGGATGCGGCAAAAAATAGCACGAACTCTGCGCAAGCTGAATTGGAGCTGGCACGGGCGGGATTGATTGCATCAGCAACAGTAACAGTAACAGCGGGGGAACAACTGCCATTGGTAAAACTATCATCTCCGACTGAAGGATCAGTACTTCGCATCCTGGAGAAGAGCGAGCGCGTGCTCAGCGCAGGTACCCCGATCATGATCCTTGGTAACGCAACCAAGCTTGAAGTGGTTGTCGATGTTCTATCGACGGAAGCGGTGAAGATTAGGCCGCACATGATGGCGGATTTGATAAATTGGGGCGGCGAAAATGCGTTAAGGGCAAGCGTCCGTACAGTCGAGCGAAACGCATTCACCAAGGTATCCGCCTTGGGCATTGAGGAGCAGAGAGTCAATATCGTCCTGGATTTGATCGATCCACCGGATGGACTCGGTGACGGATATCGCACCGATGTACGAATTATCGTGTGGGAAGGAACGGATGTGTTGCGTATACCAAACAGCGCACTATTTCGACTGGGGGAAGCCTACGCCGTATTTCGCATTGCAGGCGGCCGCGTGGAGCGACAGATCGTTCATATCGGACATCAGGGGGAATTTGACGCTGAAGTGGTCGGAGGCATTAATGTCGGTGACGAGCTAGTTGTTCACCCCCCAAATGATTTGGCAGACGGCGCGCGAGTGACCGTGCAAAATCCTTAGCCCGGCACTTGAATCAGTCAGAATTCAAACCTGACGACGTCGTTCGCGTTGACGGCTATGTTTGATGAGAAGTGACAGGTTGTTCATCGATTCTGCCAGCAGATCGATCAGGTCATCCAGACTTAGTATCCCGACCAAAGATCCCTGATCGTCGGTTACAGGCAGTCTGCGTACGCCGCAGTCGGACATGCGCTTTACCGCTTCCCAAAGCCCTTCCTCAGTAGTGGTCGTAATCAATTCCGTCTTCATTACGTCTTTCGCGGTCAAACGATCCGGATCGACGTTCTCTGCAAGCACGGCGACGGCAATGTCGCGGTCGGTAAGGATGCCAATAGGTTTTAGTCGTGCATTGCTATCGTCAACCACCACCACTGAGCCTACGTTGTACTCGCGCATTCTCAATGCCGCGTCGCGAATAGCATCGGTAGGTTTCACGAAGACCACATCACGATTGCAGGCTTCTCCGACTTTCATGGACACGCCCTCTGTTGGTGTATGGGGTAGGGAATTATCGTCTCTTAATGAGACGGTTCGGTGATTGGGATCAAATTGCATAATGCCTAAGTTGCGTTTCCGCTGTGACAACCAGCTAGCGGCGAGTATCCCAGCACTTCGGAAGTGAACCTTTAGGTCCCGGAGTTGATCGTAGACAAGATGCCATGGCCAATCAGTTCTATTTTTAAAAGTTGAGGAGTGGAATTGCAACCAGCATCAGGCATCTGTAAAAGCGTGTCGGTGCTTATACGTTCACAGAAATCAGGAGACGGCCGGTGGCGCATAAACATCTGCTATTTCGCTCGGCAGCCCGTGAGAAAGTGCTGCAAGGAACCTCGCAGTTGGCTGATGCAGTGCGTATCACTCTGGGACCAAAGTCCAAGTCTGTACTTATACAGCGATCCTGGGGCGCACCCATGGTGTGCAATGATGGCGTTGCCATTGCCAAGGAGATGAGCCTTAAAGATCCGGAAGAGAATTTAGGCGTTCAAATGCTGCGCCAGGCGGCCGAGAAGACCGGCGACGCCGTGGGCGACGGCACCAGTACTGCGACTATTCTGGCTCACGCGATGTTTTCTGATGGCGTGCGCAATGTCGCTGCTGGTGCAAGTGCCATCGATTTGAAGCGAGGACTCGATAGGGCATTGAGTACCGCAATAGCGGATTTGAAGAAGCTGTCCAAACCGGTGCAAAGCCGCAAGGAGCAGGCGCAGGTGGCGACGATATCCGCACATAATGATCCCGCAATCGGTGAACTGGTCGCCGATGCCATGGAAAAAGTCGGCGGTGAGGGGGTCATCACAGTTGAGGAATCAAAGACAACGGAAACTGCCTTGGAAGTCGTCGAAGGGATGCAGTTTGATCGCGGATACATCTCACCGTATTTCGTTACCGATCCAGAAAAGATGGAAGCGATTTTCGAAGACGTATGTATTCTGCTGACGGACAGGAAGCTGACGAATATTCAAAGTTTGTTGCCGTTGCTGGAACAACTCGTCAAGCAGGCTCGCCCGGTTCTTGTCGTTGCCGAGGAAATTGAGGCAGAGGCGTTAGCAACGCTTATTGTCAACAATATGCGTGGCGTGCTGAGAGCAGTTGCTGTCAAGGCGCCAGGCTTTGGCGATCGACGCAAGGCGATGTTGCAGGACATTGCGGTGCTCACCGGCGCAACGGTCATTTCAGAAGAACTGGGCTTGAAACTGGAGGATGTAAAGATCACTGAACTCGGTGGTGCAAAACGCGTGGTTGTCGACAAGGATCACACCACCATTGTCGGCGGTGCGGGTAATAGGGCTGAAATAGACGCACGCATGGCTCAGATTCGGCACGAGATCGATAGCACCACCAGCGACTACGATCGCGACAAGTTGGAGGAGAGGCTTGCAAAGCTTTCAGGGGGAGTCGCTGTCATTCGCGTCGGCGCGCCGTCGGAGTCGGAAATGAAAGCGAAGAAGGACGCGTTGGACGATGCCATCAGTGCGACCAAGGCGGCGGTTGCTGAAGGAATTGTTCCCGGCGGTGGATTGGCCTTACTGCGTCTTACCAACGCAATCGCGGCGCTTGAGTCGCAATGCGAAGGCGATGAACGCACTGGTGTGCAAATACTCAAGCGCGCGATAACGGCGCCTGCGCGTCAAATTGCAGAAAATTCGGCGGTCGATGGTGGAGTGGTGGTCAATCAGATGTTGGGTTCGACCGGCGCATTTGGATTTGACGCCGCGCGCAAGGAGTATGTCGATCTAATGGAGGCGGGCATCGTCGATCCAACAAAGGTTGTGCGCATTGCTCTTGAGAACGCTGTATCGGTTGCTAGCACTTTGTTGCTCACCGAAGCGACGATGACAGATTTGCCGGATTCAAAGAAGGAGGCGCCATCTCCAGAGCCGGCTATGTGACGGGGTGGCAAAAGGCATAATTGTGATGAGTTAGAGTGCGATGTCGGATCCCGTAATTTTTGCGCTTAATAGTGGACGCGAGTTCGCCGGTCGTGTCGCGGCGCGTATGGGGCTGGCATTGAGTGCAGTGGAAGAGCGCGAGTTCGACGATGGCGAACATAAAACACGGCCTCTGGTCAGCGTACGCGGGCGTGACGTGTTCATCGTCCAATCTCTCTACGGGGAGCCCGGGCAGAGTTGTAACGACAAGCTGTGTCGGCTCTTGTTCTTCATCGGAGCGTTGCGCGACGCTGGACAGCACGCATTACGGCAGCCGTTCCATACCTGTGTTACGCTAATGCAAGGACGCCCGCACGCAGCCGCGCGATCCGGTAACTACTCGTTACTTACTTCGCTGTTCGAGGCTGTTGCGTGCATCGTGGTGATGCTTGATGTTCACAACGTTTCGGCGTTCCAGAATCTGTTTCGCTGCCTGGACGGAAAACTTTGAATAGCGCCGGCCTGTTCGCGAGTCATTTCCAGCACAGCACTGCCGCCATCGACTCCCGTCTGTGTCGTTTCTCCTGATCCAGGCGGTCTCAAAAGAGCGGAACGATTACGCCGGATCGAACCGATGATTTCTCGCACGGTATCGCTGGCGGTAATGGAAAAGACACGTGGCAAGGGCGTTCTCACAGCGGGAAGATTGATTGGGGAGGTGGATGGATCTTATTGCATCATCATCGATGACCTGATTGGTACCGGTAGCACGCTAGTCTACGCGGCACGGGCCTGCCGGAAGCATGGTGCGGCAGGCGTTGTTGCAGCTGCAGCGCATGGGTTGTTTGTCGGCGATGCGGCTAAGAATATTGGAGCCGACGATTTGGATGCGGTTGCAATAACCGATACAGTACCGCCCTTCAGACTTCCGTCCACCGTAATTGATAGAAATCATGAATTGTGTCCGCCACGGACCTATTTGCCGAAGCGATACGGCGGCTTCACGAGGATGTGTTCTGATTGAACATCGGCTGGAGCAATGAGCGTCGATGGCGATTGGATCATGCAAGAGTTCAGTGTGTCGCGCGGCTATATGCAGGTAGTCCTCAGCTTCTGATCGCCAATGCGGCCATGTGGATGGTGCGCAGTCATGGATGTGAAAGGCCGCAAGGCGTGCCTTTATGCAAGCGCGCCCGGCCTGATAGAAATGTACTACAGGAAGACGGGTGATCTCCGTTGCGATTCGAATAGACTTGAAGTGGAATCACCGCTAACGGTATCACCGAGCTTCTCGCACTCCATTGCGAGAAATGAAAGTTCGTCAACGGGATCAACCATGCGAAAGTCACGGTTGAACTCCAGCCGGTCGAAAATTATTGGTCTCGACTCCAGGCAGATATGTTCGGGACGCAGATCCCCATGACCTTCTACGACATTTCTTGCGCGAGAGCGCAGATCGACGGCATGAGTGGCTAAAAATTCCAATAGTCTTGCGTGTGTCGATTCGATCAAACCAAAAGGAAGCTCGAACGCTGGCGCAAATAGCAGTTTGCTGTTCTGCATAAGCATCGCTTTCCAGCGGTGGCAATATTCATCACCAGCCAGTTCCGCAGTTGTGCCGTCGCAATAGAAGTCGGTAAGAATGTTGCCAAGTTGGTTCATTGCCGAGTGAGGAACGCAACTCGAACGTAGCAGGTGATCGAGCATAAGTTCGCGCGACAATCGGCGCATCCTTACCAACCAATCGATAATATGGCCCCTGAGGTGAGCGAAAAGTCACCTGAATTCGTTTGACGAAGTGCTACGACATCTTCGCTGTACACACCAGGAGCCAATTGCTGGTTGAGTCGAAGTTCCTCGCGGCAAAAAATGCTCCCGTTTGTCCTGTGTACCGGTGCTCGAGACAGTCAAGCCTGACGGGCTTTTTCAGCTTTTGTAGGCGGGGTATCGGCAAGAAATACCATGACATATGCGTTCCTATCGCAGTGACGCTGCTGGGTGTTCCTCAGGATAAAGCGGGCCGTACGTTTGTAGCCACGCAGCTTTTGCCGAGAGACCCTGATCGATGTCTGGATCAGATAGGTCATTTGGAGTCCGGTGTCGCGTTTAAAAATCGGTGGAACCAAGCGCTAGCCAACTTGGCGACTTGCTCCAAGGTTCCTGGTTCCTCAAACAGGTGTGTCGCGCCGGACACGATTTCCAACGCCTTTTCTGCACGAAGGAGCTCGAACGCCATTTGGTTGAGTTGCAAAACTTGCAGATCGTTACCACCCACGATGAGAAGTGTGGGCGCGGCCACTCGCGCAAGAGAATTTGATGCGAGATCTGGCCTACCGCCGCGTGAAACGACTGCCCTGATGTGCTGGGGCACGTAAGAAGCAGCCATCAATGCCGCAGCGGCGCCTGTGCTGGCTCCGAAGTAACCCAATGACAATTCTTCAAGCCCCGATTGGCTGGATGCTACCCAAAGCGTTGCCTCTTCTAACCGTTCGGCGAGCATTTCAACATCAAAACGTTGTTGATAGTCCCGGTCTTCTTCTTCGCTTAACAAATCGAACAACAACGTGCCAATGCCTGCCTGATTCAGCACATCGGCGACATATTTGTTTCGCCGTGAGAATCTGCTGCTTCCGCTGCCATGCGCGAACAGGACGAGACTGCTTGTAGCGGGCGGTAACGATAGCATTCCGGCGTGCGCAGTATTGCCCATCGGAATATTCACTGCTGAAGTGGTTGGCGCAGACACTTTATCTATCGCCCCTGGTCTCTAAGTCCTTTAGTGCATCGATAACTTCCTGGTCCGATACCTGATGAAAATCCTCATAGTAATTGCCGACCGCTCCATAAAACTGATAGGGAATGTCGACTGCGACGACTTCATCGACCAGTCGAGACATCGCGTTGGCAGTGTCTCGTGGTGCTACCGGAACGGCAAGTATCAACCGTGCAGGATTGCGGCGTCTAAGTTGCATCAGAGCTGCCTTCATCGTAAGTCCAGTGGCAATTCCATCATCAATGACTATTGCAGTCTTGCCTTGCACGTTTGGTGCGGTTCGCTTTCCTAGGTACAAGGTGTGACGGCGCTGGGCTTCGCGTTCTGCCGCAACCGCACGTTCGAACCAGCGTGCCCGTCAACGCGTTCAACTTCCTGCGAGTTCATCGCGAGCACCGGTTTCTGTGACTGCCGCAATGGCATACTCGCTGATAGGGATGACTCAATTCAGCATAACCAGATCGAGTGGCCACCCAAGCGTTCTTCGCCGTGCCACCTCCGCTGCAACCGGTACGCCTCCGCGGGGAAGTGCATACACCACTCCATCGCGCGCGATATTGAATAAGCAGATCAGCCAGTTTGCCGACCGGCGTCTTGACGGTTCTTGAAAATCATCGATATGAACTCGCAATGCAGTCCCCACATTAGACCGCGCACATCCAGAATGATTGACAGCCGCCACATGAATCTGCAAGTTACGTTCGATCAAGCATCCATGGATTCTAAAAGCTGCTCCAAGAGATGCTAAGAGTTGAGATTTTGTCGAAAACTCAAGCGCAAGTAGTCACATCAGGAAATATCGTTCGCGAACGACTAACCTTTGATACAAATCAGCGGTTCAGTGCGCGCCACCTTGCGTGCCAATCCAGCTGCATGCGCCGCATCGACGACGGCGGATACATCCTTGTATGCACCAGGAGCTTCTCGGCAACTCCGCGACCGGAGGGGCCGCGGATGATAATGCCTCGTGCTGTCGTTCATCGATAACCTGCCTGCCTTGCCAATGGCGGAAGGCGTGATGACGGCTCACATGCGCGTCCTGCACCGTGGCAGGCTGAACTTGAATGATCGCAATTCAGACTCTGAGGTGCCTGCCAGCACATACGAGCCCGTGCCCATGAGTCCACCAATGAGCACCTGGCCGGACTGACGGCACGAACAGCAGCTGGAAGTTGCGGATGATTCGACCGAAAGCGCGAGGGTAGCCCCTTGCGATGCACGAACAATTGCTCATTTACCATCGACAATATGTTTCAACCTGTAAGTGTTATGCGAGACATCGTAGAGCAAATCCAGCTTGGCGCTCTGAATGATATCTGAGAACACTGCGCGCACCAGATGCGTCAGAATCTGGCGATTGGCGAGCGCGCAATTAATTGCCGCGCGCATGGCGGCCCAGATATTCTCTCTATCGCTGACTGATTGGTGCGCAAGCCAGTTCCCGATCAGGCAATGCAATGCCGTAATCGGAGGCCGCGATCGCCAGCGTTGAGAAATTCCGTTCCGATCTGATGCCCAAGTCCGCGGATGCGGTGGATCATGATGATGATTTCACCCTGATGCAAACCAGCGTCAATACCACGTGGTCGTAGACCTCGGTAACCTCCTGAACTTCCAAATAATGCGGTTGCCGCTGCCCAGCGTGCCCATTTCGCTGCGTTGGCGTTTCGGCTTGCGCGGAAACGAATCGCGTCGGCATGCAGCATCTGACCTTGTTCTTCGATGCGAGAAAGATCGGCAGCAACTCCCCATCCTTGATTCACTGCCCATTTCGCACCACCGGTCAGCATGGCATCCATCTCTTCATGGTTTGTGATCTATGACACCGGTACTGCCTACGCCCGCGGGACCTGGATCAAAAGGGCGTCGGCCAGCCGCACCGTACGGCAAGAATGCTTTCGCGAGACACTCCCGGTATGCAGACAGCGCACGCCACAGGAAATGTCAAAACCCACGCCGCCAGCGGAAATCACATCGCCTTCGTTGGGATCGAACGCCGCCACACTCAACGGAAAGCCGTAGCCCCAATGTGCGTCCGGCATCGCAGGCTGCCTTGACGATGCCGGGCAGAGTGGCGGGCGCCATTGGTAATCTGCTCATACACTTTGCTGTCCATGTCCCGGATCAACGATTCATCTGCATAGATGATCGCTGGCACACGCATCATGCCGTGGCGCTCAATTGTCCACTCGAAATTGCCAGTTCGCGTGAAGAGATTCAGATCCATCGCTTAGACATCGACAACTGTTTGTGCCATCCACTGCCCGGTGGCATCATGGATCACGCGCAGAGTCGTGTACGTTGCGCCCTTGATTTCCACTGCCGGATGATGTTTCTTGGGGTCGATCACTTCTCCCCACGCGATTGCGCGCAGCCGTAATCCGTCGATATCAACCGAAAATTTGCCAAATAGCATTTTTCTTACAGCCATTTCATAAATAATCGCATTGAGCCATTCGGCGAACAGCAACTCATCATCAGGTGCCTCACAAGCAATTTCCACAGAGAGAGAATGCGCAACGATCTCTGGCTCTGTGACAACGGAAGTTAATGCCAGCGCCGCTTGCGCGAATGCTTCGGCTTTGGTGGCGCCATATCCGCGCACCCCGATATCAGCTTCATGTGGATAGAGTTCCCACTTTCCGTTCATAGCCTGTTCAATCTGTCGCATTGACGGGTGATAGGCAATGAAATAGTACCCGTAGAGATAGTCAGCTTGATGCCGGTCAAGAACGTGCCGTTTGGCTGGGTCAACGATGCAAGCGCGAATAGAACATGGCGTGATTGTTCCTCAATTGTATTAAGTTTTGCGATGATCTATTTGCACCACGTGAATTTGTCGTGTGCCTATGCACGCAGAATTATCAGCAGGATGGCTGGAGTGCTCCCATGCCCGCGATCAATATCGAAGTGTCGACGGTATTCACCGAAATTGCCGATCTGCTCGATATTCAGGGAGCCAATCCCTTTCGCATTCGCGCCTATCGAAATGCTGCACGCACATTGGGGGACATGTCCGCAGATCTCAAGGTAATGATTGAGCGTGGCGACGACCTAACTGAGATCCCAGGTATTGGCAAGGATCTGGCGGCGAAGGTGCGGGAGATAGTCGAGACTGGATCCTGCAGCATGCTGAAACGACTGCAGCAAGAAGTTCCGCCCGCTGTCAGTGAACTACTGCACATACCAGGACTTGGGCCGAAACGTGTCAGTACGTTGTGGCATGAGTTGGATATCCAATCTGTGGCGCAGCTTCAACGCGCCGCCCGCGCCGAACGTATTCGACACTTGCCGGGTTTCGGTATCAAGACCGAGCAGAAAATCCTTGAAGCGGCAAATGCGCGGCTCGATTCTACGCGCCGAATGAATCTTCATGTAGCCGAGCAGTATGCGGAACAGCTCACCAAATTCCTGCGCAAGATCAATGGAGTCAAGAATGTCGCCGTCGCAGGAAGCTACCGGCGCATGCGCGAGACGGTGGGCGACTTGGACATTCTTGTCGCCGCTGCTGACGGGCATACCGTTATTGAGCAGTTTGCAAGATTAAGCGACGTGCGTGAAATACTGGCTCAGGGTGAAACGCGATGCAGTGTGGTCCTTCGCAGTGGCGTGCAGGTCGACCTTCGGCTCGTTCCAAATGAATGTTATGGTGCTGCATTGTTGTACTTCACCGGTTCAAAGGCTCACAACATCGCCTTACGCCGCTTAGCACGTGACCGTTCGCTTAAAATTAACGAGTACGGGATATTCAAGGGTAACAATCGCCTAGCCGGTAATACGGAGGAATCCATGTATCGTGCGGTTGGACTTCCATGGATTGCGCCTGAGTTGAGGGAGGATCTGGGCGAAATTGAGGCGGCAATGTCTCACAAACTTCCGCGACTTGTTGAACTGAAGGATCTCAGAGGAGATTTACATGTTCACACAAAAGCGAGCGATGGCCAGGACAGCATTGTAGCCATGGCCGAAGCCGCGCGTGAGCACGGCTTGAGTTACATAGCGATTACTGATCACTCACGGCGTTTAACTGTCGCACACGGCCTCGATTCTGTTCGACTGGCAAAGCAGGCCGATGAAATCAAACGAGTGAGCAAGACGCTCTCCCGTGTACAAGTTCTTGCTGGCGTTGAAGTTGATATTCTTGAAGATGGAAGACTGGATCTTCCGGATTCGATACTTGCCGAGATGGAGGTGGTCGTCGCGGCAGTACATAGCAAGTTCGAAATGCCAAAGGCGCAACAAACCAAACGTATTATTGCAGCCATTAATAATCCATACGTTCACATCCTCGCTCATCCCAGTGGCAGGCTAATCAACGAGAGGCAACCGTGCGAGATCGACATGCAGCAGGTAATGCGCCACGCCAAGGCTCGTGGGGTAGCCTTAGAACTCAATTCGAACCCGCAACGACTGGATTTGAACGACACCTATTGCCGCATGGCGAGAGATGAGGGGGTAACGGTCGTGATTAACTCGGATGCCCATGCTATTGCTGGATTTGGTGACTTAAGATTTGGAATAGGACAGGCCAGGCGCGGCTGGTTGGAAAAGAAGAACATACTTAATACTCGCACTCTCGCCGACCTAAAGGCGTTTCTACGCAAACGAGGTGTTCGAAACGCAAGCCAATAAACCAACGGGGTGTGGTTCCGGGTCAAAGCGGGTGAGACTCCGGGAAAGACGGGTAATCAAGCACCGCCCCTTGATTCGGGGCGGTGCATAGTCGGAAGCTGTCAGTTAATTCGTATAGTCGCCGGCGATGCGACAAATTGTCGGCCGAAGCAGGGTCTTGAATTCAGAAAACGGCATCCTTATAAGTTCTGCGTGCGAACCCGCATTGAAATAGATGTAGGGATTACGCTCAAGCGACTCCTCAACAAACACCTTCATGTCGTAGAGATTACCGAATGGCGGCATTGCACCGAGCTCACAGTGCGGGAAGCGGTCCCTGAATTCATTCTCGTGAGCGAGTTCTACCCGGTCGGCGTTGGCCGCACCTTGTAACAGACCCAGATCAACGCGCTGCGTGGCTGGTAACACCGCCATCGCCAAATTCCCGTCGATCTTGACCATGGTGACTTTGGTGAATTCACTGCCGTGAACATGTGCGAGTTCCGCCGTTTCCGCAGCCGTATAAGCGGGCGAATGGCTTATGACTGCATAACGAACCTGATTAGCATTGAGAAAATCACTGAGTTCCCGTGGGATCATAAACCACCTCACATTTCGTAATGACAGTTCAATACATAGAGTATGTATAGACCTGCGGTGGGGCGGCGGCGTGATCCGGATCAGTCTACTGCCAGGAATACTGCAATAACGACCGTGGAGAGGTGAATGTGGTTTTACAGATCAGTCAGTGCGGAGTCTATCTTGCGGTAATACACAAAAATCGGACTTGGTCGGCAACGACCCGTCTTTTCAATTAATGCCGGTAAGGCTGGTATATCGACGGGCTTGGAATATAAAAAAAGCCCTGTCCAACGGAGCAACTCAGCTGGCGCAGCGCGTGCGCGTCGCGTTCGGGTTCAATAACTTCGGCGATGGCTATTAAGCCCAAACCGTGGCCGAAACCCACAATCGCGCTGAAGATTTTCATGGTCTGCGAGCGCTGGTGCAGAGTATGCACAAAGGTGCGATCAATCTTGATGTTATCGAAAACATTTCAGATAGATAACACAAGCTCGAGTAGCCGGTACCAAACTCATCCAGTGCAACGGTGATGCCATCGGATTTGAGCTTGACGATTACATTCTTCGCGACATTAAGATTCTCGACTAAGGCGTTTTCAGTGAGTGCCACTTCCAATCGTGAGTCGGGAAAGTTCGTCACGCCAGGATATTGAGAATATCGTCAACGAGTGAATCATTCTTGATCTGCCGTGGGCGACACTAACGGCAATGGGCAACGCAGGGTGACACTCGCGCAGCAGATGGCAGGCTTTCTTCATGGCGACGCGAGGTGCCGCGCTCTGCGTTCTTGACTTCATACAACGCCAGATCAGCTTTGCGTATCAAATCATCGTGTTCGGTGGCTTCGACAGGATGGATTGCATGGTCAACGCTAGCGCGGATGCGGTTCGTCAACGAATCGAAAGTCATGGGAGTGCTGAGTGCTCGCGTTAGTTGCTTTGCGACTATACCAAGTCGCTGATTATGTCGTCGTGTGTGTCGTTTCTTGCGCGAATTGAAGGCAAACATCGGTTTACGCTCAATTCTGCAACAAGCCGATGAGGACAAAATTGAACGCGTAAGATTCGAGATACGAATTGGAAGTGATTCAGCGTATAGGCAGGGGAGCGGGGAATTCGCTGGCGATCCAGGGTCGTGAGGTTGAGTGATGGAATCCGGCGAGGACGTTGCAAGCGTTGCGAAACGCTTCGGTGAGTGCTGCACGATCACTGCTGTTGCGTGCTGCTTGTTCGCTTGAGATGGCGGCATTAGCGCTGAAAACGCGTCCGGTTGCCAAACAGGGATGGCCAGAGACCTCCGCACGCCACTCTCGGCCGGTTGCAACATCACGAAAATAAAATTCCGTCCAGCCGTGATCCTTGGTGAATTTAGCATTTGCTGTTTGAGCTTGCAGAATTGTCGCGATGGTATTTCCCAAATTCTCGCTTTCTTCTTGCGATAATCGCGCCTGAAAAAACCGATTTGGGATCAACATATCGTTTGCAGGTTCGTCAGGCGAAAAAACTACGCGACCGTCGTCCAGCAAGGCAAAACGCAGTCCCAAGGGGCGCTCAGTTGTCGGTGGTGTCCAACCATCGAACTCCCATAACGTCAGGATGGGTTGCGTCGCGGTTTGTTCGGCGCGCGTTGGTAGCGTCGAAAGCATTATCGAGAGAGAAGATGCACATATAACCGCGACGGTTTTCTTCAGCATGTTGGCCCCTCCGAAAATGCGCGTATATGTAAAGTATAGGAAATGGGGTGCAAGTAGTTCCAGTTTTGCTGTGGTATGCGATTGTGGTAGTCAAAATTTGGTTATGAGTTTAATTTGTCGCTACCACTGTTGTAGTCTGTTGGCGTGATGTGAGATTGCACACCGCTGGCGTCGCGGATGACCTCAACGACGCCATCAGTCATCGGGGACGCCCCAACATAGGAGGAACTAATGACACGAGCGATCCGCATGTGGCCACTCCTGACGGGCACACATCGCTATGAAAAAGTGGTGTCGACGCGCAATCGCGGCCACGGCGAGTATATTGACGCGCCCATACTCGCCTATCTCATCGAAACACCGAACGGGCGTATTTTGTACGATGTCGGCTGCGACTACGGCAAGATCGCCAACCCGGAGTTGCGTGCCCATTTCTTTGATCCCATGCGTCCGCTGTTCGAGCCACCAGTGATGACGGAGGAACAGCGGATCCCGAACTATCTACGGCGTTTGGGTTTGAGCACCAAGGATATCGATCTGGTTTTTCTCGGCCACCTACATTTCGATCATGCTGGTGGACTGAGTGATGTGCCGGGCTGCGAAGTACATGTGCACAAGGATGAAATCGTTGCCGCTGAAACCAAACTAGACGATGGTGTGTTCGTCGACGAAGTCAGTGAGCGTGGTCGATGGCGGCTGCAGACGGGTGAGTACCAGCTTGCGGCGGGCGTACGGGCGATTTGCACGCCTGGACATACGGCCGGCCATATGTCGTTAATGATCGAACTGCCCAAAGGCAAGCCGGTTGTGCTGTGCGGTGATGCGGCCGACCTCACCGAAAATCTTACCGACGAGGTGGCGCCAGGTTATTGCTGGCTGGACAACGAGGCGTTGGCACTCGCCAGTATTCACAAGCTGAATGCACTGGCCCGTGACGAGAATGCTGACCTTTGGCCAAACCACGATTTCCCCTTTTTCAATCAGTTGCCCGCATTTCCGGCCTGGCGCGATTAGTGTGCTGTTATTTGCACTGCAGCAACCGTACCGCTGATGCCGTCGTGCGCGCATGGAATAGGTTTACGTTCACGCAACGGTTAAAGAGCCGCTGCAAAAGTGCAGAGGTTCTTGTGGTGCAGGCGCATCGTTGCAGGAATGTACTGACGCGAATGATGGCATAAGCCATTGTTTGCGAAGGCTGATAAAAATCACGTTTTTGCCAGCCGTGCTCTGAGAAGTCCAGGATGTATTTATTTAGAGCTTTCCCAAATCAACACTGGCAAGCTGGCGCGGCGCCCGGTAGTCTATAGCCATGTCTGGCATTCCAATCTTCGAAACACGCGCGGCCAATCGCTGTCCGCAACCCCCACCTCGCTGAGTTTCAGCGCGGCGCACCGCCTGTGCGCTCGTTCTTTGTGCCACTGACGTTGTTGCGTTGGTTGCATTGGCTTCATTCGTATTTTCACACCGAGGACTATCATGGGTCAGAATCTAAAAAAAGCAGCCGAACAATCGGCATTTGTGTTGGATCTTATCGCCAAGAAGGAATTGTCTGCCGACGAACGTGCGCGCGTTACCGAGGAGTCGGTGCGCTACTGGGCCGAGCACGTCAACGCCGGATTTCTGCAGTATCGCAAGTCGGTGTCGACCGACTACACGGCGGTGGAATGGCGCGATGAAGGCGCTGTGTTCTACGACATCAATGGCAAGGAGTTCATCGACTGCCTGGGCGGATTCGGCATTTACGTCACCGGGCATCGCCACCCGAAGGTGCTTAAGGCGGTACGCGATCAACTAGACAAGCAAGCTATTCATTCACAGGAATTAATCGATCCGCTGCGTACATACCTTGCGCACCTAGTGGCGCAGGTTACGCCTGGCGACTTGCAGTATTCGTTCTTTACCAACTCGGGCACGGAGTCGATTGAAGCCTGCTTGAAGATGGCAATGCTCGCCACGGGCCGTCATCATTTTATTGGAACCATCGGCGCATTCCATGGCAAGACTTTGGGTGCATTGGGTGGCACGTCGAAAGCCGTATTCCGCGAACCGTTTCTGCCGTTGTTGAATTGGTCGCATGTGCCGTTCGGTGATGTGGATGCGCTGGCAACCATGATGCGCGCTAGCGATTTCTCTGGTAATCGCGTCGCTGCCGTGGTGGTCGAGCCGATTCAGGGTGAAGGCGGCATCAATGTCGCGCCACCAGGATATCTGGCTGCCGCGCGCGAGCTTTGCGATCGCTATGGCGCCTGTCTGGTGTTCGACGAAGTGCAAAGCGGCATGGGGCGCAGCGGCAAAATGTTCTGCTGCGAACACGATGGCGTGACGCCGGATCTGATGGCATTAGGAAAAGGATTCGGCGGCGGTGTCATGCCCATCGGTTGCTGCGTTGGCACGCCGCGCACATGGGAGAAGTACATCGAGAATCCATTCCTGCATACGACGACTTTCGGAGGTAATCCGCTGGCATGTGCGGCGGCGATTGCCACCATCAATGTGATTCTGGAGGAGGATCTCTGCAAGCAGGCGGCGGAGAAGGGCGAATACCTGCTCAAGCGCATGAACGAGATGGCGAGTCGTCATCCTAAGGTGATGAAGTTGGCGCGTGGCCGCGGATTGATGCTGGGCATGGAATTCGCCGACAACGATCTTGGCTACGAAGTGGCGAAGAATCTGTTTGCGCGCAATATTCTGATCTCGGGCACCTACATCAACGCGCGCGTGCTGCGCGTGGAGCCAGCGCTGACCATCAGCTATCCGTTGCTCGATAAGTTCCTGCAAGCGCTTGAAGATTCATTAATGCAAACCGAGCGCGATCACAACTTCGCCTAATCCGGTGATGTGAAGCAAGCTACATAGGCGAGCGTAATCTCAAGAAAGGCACTTATGCAGTGTTCTGGATTTACGCTCTACCGTTGGTTGTTTGGCAAGGAGAATGGGGATGAATGGCACAGTCTCGGCTCTACTGGCGGCGTTCGGTCGCCTGCTCATCAGTAGCCTGTTTCTCTACGCTGGTGTCGGCAAGTTATTAGCCCCGGCGGCGACAAAACTCGATATTGCCGTCGCAGGGCTGCCGTTTCCAGATCTGGCTTACCTTGTTGCCGTTATCATCGAGGTGGGATTTGCATCAGCGCTGCTCGTAGGTTACCGAACTCGCACCGTTGCCGCAGTGCTCGCGATGTTCACGGTTGCAACGGCATTTGCGTTCCACTTCAACCTATCCGATCAGGATCAGCTGGTTCACTTCCTGAAGAATCTGGCTATCACCGGTGGCTTGTTGCAGATCGTTGCTGCTGGCGGTGGTGCATATAGCCTCGATGCAAGATCGCGTTAGCTTGGGTTGATGCGCTTGCGGCGCACGTCGTCCGCGCCCGCATAACTCTTACGGTGCGATGCGTTGAGCGTTGATGATTTTACCGTTGATAGCGCCCCTCAATGTCGCAATCGCATTGCGCTCGTTATCATCGCTGTTCATCAGATTGCCAATTGCGGTCCCGTATTGCGCCAACGCCAGCTGCGCGGTGATGACGCTGCTCGCCTGATCGCGGTCCACGGTGCCAGTGACAGCCAAATCGTTCACCCAGCGCGCGCCGTCAAGGGTGAAGTTCAATCCCGTATCCGTGGTTTCGAACGTGAGCGATCCGCCGCGCAGTCCGCTGGTGGCGCCTCCGAATGTGATGAGATAGCGCGCGATGGCATCGCCAATGGTTTCCATTGCCGCCGATGCGATACGAAGCTCCGTTACGCCCGCCTTGTTGCCGTTGCTAGCGATGGCGGGATCGACTTGGTATGACCAGCGCGCAAAGCGAGGCACGGTGCGAATCGGGCGCACCTTTGGAATGCAGCTGGTGTCTCCTGGTGTCAGGTTCTTCACGAAGCTGAGCACCACATTGGAAACGCAAAGCGTGTTGTCGGCGCCAGCGGGACTGACGAAATAGCCTTCGTTGGTGTAGGCCGTGATATGCGTCAGGTTAGGCACGATGATGTGCGTGACGCTGGGGAACTGACGCGCCGCTTCCTCGCCGTCCTGAGGCGACGTGATCGCATCGAGATCACCGTTCAACACCAGTGTCGGAACATTGGGAAACACTGGATGCGCGGGCAGTGCATCGCCTTGCGCGTATCCGGCAGGCGCGGCCGGCCAATCCAGGCAGGCATCGAGCGGCGTGATGCGTTGTTCGGAATCCACTGCCTCGTCGATGGTGAATGGCGCGAACAAACCGGAGCGATTTTGCCGCGCCACCTGCAATCCTGCTTCGTAGTCAATGCGACGTTGCGTCGGGTTTGATGACAGCTTATAAAGCAGCGGATACTCCTGGCAACTCACCGCGGTAAATAAACCTGCGCTGTAGTCAATCGGCGCCGAAGCGCCACCGGTGTTAATCTCGGCAACAAGCCGCAACAGCGGCCGCCGGTCGCCATCATCGAACCATGCGCGCGCCGCGGCATCGAGTTCACGGTACATGGTCGGATAGTTGCCGGCGTTGAACATCATGATGAACAGCGTTGATACATCCAATGTCACTTCCTGAATGACGCCGTCGCCATCAGGCGCTTTACCGCTGATCGGATTCTGACGCAACACAGTCAACAGGCGAGTGAGTCTGCGCGTTGAGCGTTCACCGAGATTCCGACAGACCGACGATCGCTGGCAGGCGAGATCGAAACCGTCGCGCGCGGTCGCCCAATCAGTGGGGAACCACTCATCTTTCGGGCGCACCGGATAGGCTCCATCGAGAACGATACTGCGCACACGCGTGGGAAAGCGGGCCGCCAATGTCTGGCCGAAGTATGTGCCATAGCTGTCGCCGTAGTAATCAACGCGGCTGATGTTCAAGGCATCGAGCACCGCCACAGCATCGGCTGCTGCCAATGCAGTGCCGTAATACCATGCGGTTCCACCTAATTGCTTAGCGCAAGCTGCCAGGCTATCTGCGTCAGTTGACTCCTGCAACGCGGGGCAATTGATAGGATCCGACAGGCCGGTGCCGCGCTTGTCGATGATGATGATGTCGCGGCGATCACGCAGCGGCGCGAACAGCGTGAGATACGCATCGCGTGTTCCGGTTGATGAATATCCCGGACCGCCTTCCTGCGGCATGATGGTGCCCAGCGCGGGCCGCGATTGATCGGTGCGCGGATAGTATTCAAACCCGACGTGAATGATCCCGGGCTTGTGCGTGATGGGATCGAATGGCCGAACGATCTGCCCGCAGTAGCCGTTGTAGGTGTCATTGCAGCGCGTGAGTGTCAACCGACCCACGACAATCTTGTTCGGTGGCGTGGCAGCATGCACGTTAATCACATTCATCAGGGCAACGATTGCTAGCCACAACATTGAAAAAAGCAGCGGTGAACTGTTTTCTCGGCGTAGGCAAAGCGAGCGAACATGCGGTAGGCGGCGCATTGTCGAATCCCCAGGGGTGATTATTTATTGTTTTTCGAGCTTATTCTCTTGGTCAATAGGCCGCAACAGCACTCAGGCAAACCTCCACCACAGTGTGATATGTACATCGATCATTGATGCACTAATCCATTACGCACAGCTCTGGTTGATAAACGCTGCTATATGCTGCATTGCGCCAAGCAAAAAAGGATGTCCGCCCAAAAAGCGAAGGCCGACCCGCAACGGATCGGCCTTTGCCGACTACTACGACGCGAGAGTTCCGAGAACTGCCTACAGCGAAACGCTCGAAATTTAACTTACTTGGCGACTGAGCCGCCCTTGTCGGTGCATTCCTTCTCGCTGGCGGCGGAAACCCAGCCATGACCCTTGCAGGCATTCTGGCCCTTGCAGCCGTTGTCGGCTGTCTTGCAGGCGCCCTGGCCCTTGCAAGCATTGATGCCCATGCAATGCACATCGGAACCTTCAGCGTGAACGCTGGCGGTCGGCGCGAACGCGAACAGCATCGCCGCTGTGGTGGCGAGCGCAGCGCCGGTCAGTTTCTTGGTGGAAGTACGCATATATGTTCTCCTTCTGGTTTGAGTGGATTGAAACTTCATCAGCCCATACGTCGCGGAACCTAGAGTTGGATGCACCGTGGCGGTGAAGGTTACGCCGTTTGAGTCAAAAAAATTTGTCGATCCGACCATGACAAATGACTTACGTTTGGCAAGCTCTTAGTAGTGTTTCTAACTTACTGAATATCGGTCGCTCCAACGCGGAATGGCGGCTCGAAGCTAGGTCCGCGAGCAGCCATTCGTGTGAAAAATCACACTTGCGTCGGACGATGCAGGCCCAGCCAGCGGGCCAGCAATGTGTCCATACTGGCCTTGCCTGGGCCGGCCATCAGCAGCCAGAACAGAATGAGGATGTAGACGAATTCGTCCAGCTCGACGAACTCGTCAAATGTGCTTACGTTCTTGATTACCACCAAGGCGATGGCGACCACCATGTTGATGATCATCGGAATGCTCGCCAGGCGCGTGAACAGTCCCACTATCAACAATGCGCCGCCGACCAAGTCGGTGGCCCCGGACAACGCGGCACTAAAGGAAGGAAACGGTACCCCCCAGCCCATGAATCGCTCCGCAAACGCCGCGTGATTCTGCAGTTTTGCCAGCCCGGTCTCGAACCAGAAGTAGCCGAAGAAAATCCGCAGCATCAGTGGTCCCAGCCAGCTGTACGAATCCAGCAGCGCCAGTAGGCGATCGCAAATTTGGGCGATGGTTTGTTTCATGTTCGTTTCCTCTGTCAGGTTTGGTGTCGTGGATTACAACCTTGGATGCAGGAACCGGGGATTGGTAACGCCTTGCGCGCCATAGTCGTCGAAATTTCACGATATCCCGGTTAAGCTTAGATTCGAAAGTCCAAACCTGATACCAGTGAGAAGGGAGTTTCTATGCGCGACGCGAATTTTCTTGCCTGTTATTGCTGGCGCTTTGCTGCCACCACATCGTCAGCGTATGCGGCAGACAAGAAGGAGGATGCAGACAAGAAACGCAAACCTGATCTGGGTGATGCGGCGCAGGGCACTTACTTCGGCGATGTCATTTCGGATTCGCAAGGTTCCTCTAAGAGTGAGGTGACGCTGACCATCACTCGCATCGCCAAGAACAAGGTCCGTATTGATTCTGACTATCCGCGTTTGCCCGTGGTAGAAGTGGCGCTGACCAGCGCGATGGGCAAGATCCTCAATGGTGGCAGCGGCAACACATCCTTTGTGCTCGATCCCGAAAAGTCGCCAGCGGGGCTGGACGTGAGCTTTAACAATGAAGTGAGCTGGTCCGGCGTGAAGCAGTAGCGCACCTAATCTACGCGCTGTTTCAATCACTGTCGCGAGACGGCATCGCCCAAAGGTGTGCGGCGACCAGTGCCCGCCACGGTGAGAATTGCGCCAACCACTTCTCGGCCTCATCCGCGGAGACTTTCTGCGGGCGATCGAGAAGCGTTTGCAGGCCGCGGCGAACCGCCACATCGCCATGTAGTGACCCATTGAGATAGCCAAACCCACGCAGCAGAGCATAGTTCACTGTCCACGGGCCGATGCCGCGCACAGCGGTGAGCCGTTCGCTAATTTCGACAGTCGGCGGTGCCTCCAGCCATGCATCGAGCGGCAGCTCGCCGCCGGCGACCATGCGGCTCAGTGTCAACAACGTCTGTGCCTTGGTCGCCGAGAGTCCAGATGCGCGCAAAGCCGATTCATTCAAGCCGGCAACGCGTGCGGCATCGGGGTAGCAGGCAATGCCACTGCTGTGTTTCAATCCGGCGGCTTCGATCAGCCTTCGTCTGACGGACACGGCAGCATTGACACTGATTTGCTGCCCAGTGATGGCCCAGCTCAATGCTTCAAATGGCGTCGCCGCCTGCGGCACGCGCAATCCAGCGTTTTGTTTGATGAGCATTCCAAGCCGCGGGTGCTTTTGGTAGTGGCGTTCAAATTCTGCCACTGGTTGGGTGAGGCCGAGCAATCGTTCGACAAAGTGTTTTAGTGTCGTCGACGTGACTTTGCTTTGTGCACAGTCGACGTACAGCCAGGCGTGTGCGCGTTGTTTGTCGAAATGAATATCAAGGCAGGCGGGCTCGCTATTCCATGTGATTCCCTTGCGCAGGCTGTGCGCGTCAACCTGTTCGGCAATTTGAAGGGTGTCGCGGCCGTGAAACCTCATCACATCATCGGCGCGGAAGCCGAGCGGTAGATCCAAGTCACAGGTCGCGCCGCTCGAACTGTTGTGGGTGCGTTGCAATCGTGCCGTGCTCACCGTCTATCGCCATTAGCTGGAACGCAGGGCATCGACGATGTTCAAGCGCGCGGCACGGATCGCTGGTAGTACGCCACCGGCGAATCCCATGAACACTGCGAAGATCAGGCCTTCGATGACAACGCGCTGATTCATGGTAAATGTGAAGGCCAGTTCGGCAAAGGTCTGCCAGTTCATGGTCGATACCGTGTAGAACTGCATGAAGGACGCAAGTACCAATCCAATGACGCCGCCCAACAGACTTAGCAGAAGGGATTCGACCAGGAACGCCATGAGAATGGCGTGGCGTCGAAAACCCAGTGCACGTAAAGTCCCAATCTCGGCGGTGCGGTTGGCCACCGCCGCATACATGGTAATCATCGCGCCGATGAGTGCGCCGATTGAAAAGATGGTGCTCAGGATGCTGCCCAGCACGGCAAGAAAGTTAGACATCATCTCTGATTGGCGAGCGTAGAATCGTGGTTCGCGCTCAGCCTCCACGGTCAAGCGTTGATCCGCTTGCAGCTTCTTCATCACCTTTTCGAATTGCGTAGTGTCGGCAAGCTGGAATATTACCGACGAATAGCTGTCGCGGCGTAAAGCTTGCATCATCTGTTCGACGTCGCCCCAAATTTCCGACGCAAAGCCTGTGTTGCCTGCGTCGAATACGCCTACCACATGCCATTCCTGCACGCCCAACTTAATCGTCTCGCCCAGTCCCGCACCTTGAAATCCTTTTGCTATCTTGCTGCCCGTAATGATTTCCGAAGTGCCTGGACGAAACATGCGGCCTTGAACGATGTGCACCTGTGGCCGTAGTGCAATGCCAGTTTCGGAAACACCACGAATTGAAACGTTAGAGGGATTACCAGTGCCGCGCTTTGGTAACACCATCAATACCATGACCTCCTTCGAGACCATGCGGCCATTCCTCCCACTCGCCATTGTCAGGCAGGCTGGCAATGAGCGTAGCTCGATCCCGGTAGACACTGCTTTGCACCTCGGTTTCAGCGGATTGACGTATGACGACGACATTGTCGTAGCTGCCTGTGGCTACCAGTGTCTTCTTCAGACCCTCGGACAACATCAGAACTGCCGCGAACACGAACACAACCAGCGCCATACCGCCAGCGGTGAGCAATGTGGTGAGCTTTCGCACCCACAGATTGCGCACGATGTACGAAAACGGCACGCCAGTTAGCATCTAGAACCCATCTGAAAATTGCTGCGCTCGCTCTTTTTGAGATGGGTTCTAGGCATGCTCAAGAAATCGACAGTTACATTCATTCGCTCAACCGACGGCGCGAAAACCTTCGCTGACTTTTACCGTAGCAGCACGAATCGCCGGCGGCAGTGCAGCCACAATGCCAACCAACAAAGCTGCGATTGCTGCCATGAATTGAGTTTTTTCCGAAACGGTAAAGATGGGAAATATGGTGCCAAAGCGTTTGCCTACGTATCCAGCTGCAGGGTGAATCAACCAAATCGCCACCGCGCCCGCTGACAGTGAGATGAACAACGATTCGCCGAGGATTAGCATTGCAATATAGCCGCTGCGAAAACCCAGCGCCTTCAGCGTGGCGTATTCGCGCCGTCGCTCGCGTGCCGTCATGGCCATGGTATTCGCCATGACAGCCATGATGATAATGACGATGAGAAACGAAACAGCCTGGATGACAAGAAGTATCGCTTCGGTCATAGCCACAAAGCTCAACTGGAATGCCTTTTCGGTCTCTGTGAGCGTTTCGGCGCGCGAATTGCGGAATTGCGCATCGATGCGTTGCGATACCATCGGCGCATCGCGTGAATTCTCCAGTCCTACCAAAAAAATGCCAACCTGATTTGCGGCATCTGGCGCGATCTTCTTCAAGGACTCATTTAGCATGTCCCAGTGGAAGAAGAACTGGGTCTCGTCAGTCTTGCTGTTTGCGCCTTCATAGATCCCACGAAGTACAAACGTCCATGTGCCTTGATAGATGGTGCCAATGAGCGGAATTTGATCGCCAATCTTCCAGCCGAACTTGGTGACCAACTTGCGCCCGGCGATGCATCCGCGCCGATCGAGAAGAAAGTCTTTCATTTGATTGTCCGGTATCACAAACTCCGGATAAAGCGGGAAGTACGTGCGCGCGTCAACTGCAAATTGCGGAAAGAAATTTTTCTTGTCGATGTAAATGCCGGCAAACCACTGCGCCATGCTCACCGATTTCACGCCTTCAATCTGCCTAATGCGATTGAAGTAATGGAGCGGCAGCGGAAACACCAGTGAGTTCTTGTTACGTACAATCAGCCGCGATGCGGATGAGGCTTCCGCGCCAGCATACCAGGCTTCCACCGTCGTACGCAGCAACCCGAAAGCGGTGATGGCAACGATGATGCCAATGACGGTCAAGGCGGTGCGCAACGGATGCCGCAATGTATTACGCATAATCAAACGCAACAGATAGCTCATGCTGGCAATGGCGCTGATTTGCGCGCGCGCGGGTATTCAATCACATCTGTGAGTACGCCCTTGTCGAGATGACGGATGATATGCGCATGCTCCGCCGCCAGTTGATCATGCGTGACCATGATGATGGTCTTGTGGAGCGAGTCGTTGAGCCTCTCCAGCAAGTCGAGCACGTCGTGCGCTGAATTGCGGTCGAGATCGCCAGTGGGTTCGTCGGCGACGATGATGGTGGGATCAGTAACCAAAGCGCGTGCAATCGCCACGCGTTGCTGCTGGCCGCCGGACAATTGCGATGGGTAGTGCTCGGCGCGATCCGACAGGCCCACCAGATCAAGCACCAGATCCACGTGTTCACGCCGCTGATGACCGGACAATTTGGTAAGCAGCAGCGGCAGTTCAATATTTTCGAATGCCGTCAGTACGGGCATTAAATTGTAGAACTGAAAAATAAACCCGACGTGATTGGCGCGCCACTGTGCCAGGGCGGATTCGCTCAGTTCAGCGATGTCTATGCCGCCGATGCGAAGCGTGCCACTGTCCGGTGTGTCGATACCGGCAATGAGATTGAGCAGCGTCGATTTGCCCGAGCCCGATGGTCCCATGAGCGCGACGAAGTCACCTTGCGCCAGTGTCAACGTGATGTCCTGAAGAACCGGCACTATCTGATCACCGCGACGATAGGACTTGGTCAGATGCTGGATTTCAACCGCCGCCTTCATGGTGGACGCACGCTTCGATCAGGGACTGGCCACACGCACTCGCACACCGTTGCGCAAACTTGTCGTCGGCTTCAGCACGATGCGATCGCCGACACTGACGCCACTCGTTACGCTGACCGCATCACCGACCGGCGCACCGTACAATTTCAAGCGCAATCATGTACGCTGTCGCCATCGAGCTTGTAGGCGACCTTACGTCCATCGCGATCCACCACCGCTGTGGACGCTATGGTGGTGAGGGCTTTCTGTTCGCTGGGGTCGATGCCCCGTGAGAAGAAGGCTACACGCGCACTCATGTCCGGCAAGATGCGTTTGTCCTTGTCGATGAAGCGCACTTTGGCGAGCACCGTGGCTTTGGTGCGATCCACCGTCGGTACAATCATGTGCACTTCACCGCGCAGTCGGGTATCGGGCAGCGCGTCCAGTTGAATTTCACAGGGCTGGCCGACCTTGACGTTGACCATGCTCGATTCCGACACGTCTGCTTCAACCTGCAAAGTGTCGAGATCGGCCATGGTGACCACCGCACCTTTGGACGACGTCGTCGCGGCAAATGGCGCCACCACATCACCGATGTCGGCATGTTTGGAAAGAACGACGCCGTCGAAGGGCGCCCGAATAAGTGTGTACTCCACCGCCACTTTTGCTTCTTCCAACGCCGCCTTGCTGGCGGCGACCTGAGCCTCGGCGGCGCCAATACTTGCATCAGCGGCGGCAACGCCAGCATTGGCGCTGGCTATGCCAGCAGCCGATCGATCATGGCGCCAGAGCGCGGCATCGTAGTTTTCCTGAGTGACGAAGTTCTTGCTCACCATCGCCTTGGCGCGATCCAGCGCGCGCTGCGCATCGCGGTGTTCGGCGGTGGCTTCCGCCACTTTTGCAGCGGCTTCAGCGCGACGCGCCTTCGTTTCAGTGAGCGCGGCTTCGGCGGCGACCAGATTGGCTTCAGCGCGGCGCATGGCCGCAATCACATCCTGACTTTCCAACCTCGCCAACACTTGACCCTTGGTAACAACACTGCCTTCTTCGACCTCCAGCGCTTCGAGTCGGCCAGTGGCTTTCGAGGCAATGTCGGCTTTGGTCTGTGGTACGACATAGCCCGTCGCATTGAACAGTGTGACTGCCTGCGATGGCCAAGCGGTGCCGACGACTCCGACTTCAACCTCGGGCGCGGAGGCGAAACCACCGTGTTGCTGATACCAGAAGGCACCTGCGGCCAGCGCAATGGCTATCAGTATGTAAGGCAGACGCGAGCGACGCCGGCGCAAAGCGGGCGCTGCGGTATTGCCTTGACGATCAATGCTGAGTTTGGATAGGTCATTCATGGCGGGAGTCCGCGCTACTTCTGGGCGAGGGAATGCGACATCCGCCCATTGTACCCGCAGACTGATTAACTCAATCCTGAATCGGGATCACGACTCGGGTCGGTAACGCGTCGACCCCTTTTCATCAGCTGCGGGGAGGATCCTTGCGTGCGGTAAGAATGGCCGCCATCACCTCCGGCGGCATGCGCGGGGCTTCGCTTGCTTTCACCGGTTCGCCATAGGCGCGGCTCAACTCAATGGTGCGCTTGTACGCATCCAGAAAACCCTTACAGCATATGCAGTTGGCCAGATGATCCTCAAAGCGCTGGCGCACGCGCGGATCGAGCTTGTATTCGATGTAATCCACCATGAACCGGTCGGCTTCGCCACAGGTCAACATGCCGTGAGTCAGCTTGATCAGCCAGTAGGTGTAGAAGCGTTTAATGGCGCTAAACATGGTTCAAATGGCCTTGCGGCGATAAAGTGGTTCCAATAGCTTTTTCAAGGCGCTGCGTGCCCGGTGCAGCCGTACCTTCACATTGCCCTCGTTGTCGTTAAGCATTTCCGCCACTTCGCGGGTGTCGTAACCTTCGATGTCGCGAAGGACGATGAGGATACGGTACTGTTCCGGGAGCTGGTCCATGGCGGCGTTAACGGCGTCACGTACGCCCTGACGCAGCAGCAGGGTTTCGCTGGACTCGGCGAAATCCCACGCTGGCTCCCAACGTTCGATATCGACCTCGGGCGCCAACTCCTCGATGGAAACCTCATTCTTGCGGGCCGTGCTACGGCGGCGCATGAGCGCGGCGTTGACGGTAAGCCGATGTAGCCAAGTCTTAAGGCTGGAACGACCTTCGAAATTGCCAATGCTGCGGAAGGTGCTGATGAAAGCTTCCTGCACCGCCTCACCGGCTTCGGCTTCATTGCGCGTGACGCGCAATGCCACACGATAAAGATAGTCGCCATGGCGATTCACCAGCGTGGTGTAGGCCGCATCGTCGCCGCGCTGCAGGCCGGCGATGAGCGCGCTGTCATCGTCACTGCTGGACTGATTGGTTGAGGCGGTCTGCATGGGCAGTGATTCCAGCCCGCAAGCATAGCGCATTGTCGCAGCAATTGTGGCTGTACTGGGGTGCCGGACGTAACAGTTTCGGGTCGTGCGCCTAGGCAGTACACTGACTACCTTTACTCCGCCAAGACAATCTCATGAAGAAAGACCCTGACCAGGACGAAGCCAGCAACGAAGACCCTAGCTGGGATACCCCCATATCGGTGGCGGTCACGCCCGCGGGTTTGTTGAATACTGTCTTTGCCAGCGCGCAGAGCGTGCATACCGCCTGGCGCACCTGTGTCGATGACAGCATGGTGCTGGCCGAGACGACGGTAG
>JAXMGY010000015.1:0-48927 GCA_046347035.1 Gammaproteobacteria bacterium
ACCTATGCCACACCGTATGCCGCGGCGACTCTGCCGCGTGAGGTGAATAAATCGACGTCCATGCAGGCGGCCAGTCCGGCGTTCGAAATTGCTCGGCTTAATAGCTTCATGGGTGTTGGGGCGGATACGCTCAAGGCGCTGGCATGGTTTCTCATCGCGCTTGCGGGCTTCGGTATTTTTGTGGCGCTGTACAACGCCATGATCGAACGCCGTTATGATTTGGCGTTAATGCGTTCATTTGGCGCATCACCAGGAAAAATTCTACGTCTCGTGCTGACTGAAAGTCTACTGCTGGCGCTGCTGGGGGCTATCCTTGGAATCGTCGTTGGTCACGCACTTGTGCAGGTGGCCGCTATGTGGTTGTCTCAGACCAAGCACATTCATATCAGCGGCATGATGTTCTTGCCGGCAGAACTCTGGTTGCTTGCAATGAGCGCAATTGTCGCACTCATTGCGGCCGTGTTGCCGGCGATCAAGGTGTATCGCATCGATATCCTCGATACGCTGGTGACGCGGTGAATTTGGCGCGGTGCACTGTTGGATACGTCTGTGTTTTCGTTGCATCGATGGGGTGTGCGATTAGCGGAGATGGATTGCAATATGTCACATTGGATGGCCGGCCGGTTGGATTCGATCAGTGGCGTGGGCGGAATGTCCTGGTATTGTTCTGGCGGCCGGATTGTTCGCCCTGCCTGACGGAAATGAAAGTGCTGCCTAAAATTGCACGTGACAACAGCGATTTGCCTATTGCATTGGTGTCACTTCACGATACAGCCCTGAGCAAACAGCTGCTGCCGGCGATGCCGGCAAACGTACAAGTGATGATAGCGCGCGATGAGGGAACAAAAGTGCTCGCGGCGTTTGGCAATGATCGGACGATGGCACTGCCCTACAGTGTAATGTTAAACGGGCTCGGCAATGTCTGCGGCCGGCACTATGGCATCCTCAACCCGCAAAAGGTTAGTGGTTGGAGGCAATCATGTTGAGGCGTTCATCAAGGGCGGTGCGGATAGCAGGAATGATTTTGTGTGCGGGGGTGGCTGTAGGCTTATGCGGATTCGGAACTCAGAAAACTGCTGCAACCGGGCAACCGGCTGGTGAGCGCCAAGCACAGGATGGCTTGCCACAATCACATGACAACATCTGGGATGCATTTGGCAAGTGCGCCGTGCATCTGGATGAGCAGAAGTACATTTACAGCATTGAGTTTACGCCAGAGGTGAAGGCGCTTGAAGGCAAGAAGATAAGCGTCGCGGGATTCATGCTGCCGTTGGAAATGGAAGAGAAATTCACGCACTATCTGCTTTCCAAACGCACGCCAACCTGTCCGTTTTGCCCTCCAGGCGAACCCAATGAAATTGTGGAAGTGTTCTCCAAGGATCCGGTGGAATGGGAAGAGGGGATCGTTACTATCACCGGCGTGATGAAGTTCACCGACAAGTCCGAAAATGGAATGTTCTTCCAAATGAATGACGGTCAAATGCTTTCCAAAGGAGCTGTTAAACCCAAGGGCTTAAGCCCGAGTCTCTGACCATCAGGTCGCCACCTGCTACCGGAGTTCCACAGTCTGATCGCTGCTGCGACGGCTTCGCGATCGGAATGTCAGGCGCGCACGGCGTGCAAGGTGAGGGCGATGGTCGCCTGATTTTCTACAGCATTCCTTCCGGTATCCTGGCCAGTGCCTGTCCAACCATCGAGGAGATCGTTAAGCAGTCCTACCAAGGCAAGGTCGAGTGTCGCACAGGCACGTTGGGCTGAGCGAGAGAATCTATTCTGCGAGTATGAGTCAAGACGTGGACTTCCACACCATTTTGAGGAATATCGAGATGGGTGCTTCAACGCCGGATTCTGCGATCCGCCGGAGGAGCAATCTTGCATTGCACGCCAGCTCTGAGAAGGGTTCTAGTTCTAACCAGTTGCCGCAGTTGGCGCACATAGAATAAGTGGGTGACACAATTGCAGTCGCTGCATCCGAATCCCTGGATGGCTTCAATTCCGCGGCATTTCGTTAAAGTATGCGCCCAGACGTGCTCAAGCCGATTTGATTCGTAGCTGAACCAGGCCGAATCCACAGACACGAACTCGCGAAGGTAATCTATGTGCCAGTGTTTTGCTTTGTTTGCGCGGCAATGCCTGGACACGCGTGCGGCGATACCTCCTGGACCGAATGCGCTGCCCACGTAGATGTAGAAACCCGGTAGGACATTCACGCACCCCCAACGCCCAATCTCGACGCACGCCTTGATATCACTGCGTAGGATTAGTGCGTAAGTGCCAGCCTTGGATGCCATCATATTGGCGGAGCAAAGTGTTGGCGTGGGATCCACTTTGACGTGCAGGATCAATTCTATCCAGGTTTGTTGTCAGAAGGATCTAACCTGCTGGCGGCGGTTGGCCTTCGAGTTGAGGCAGCGATTCATCGATGCAAGCCCACGTTGGCGCTTGCGAAGTCCAAATTGTCATGGCTGGTTTGCCAATCTCAGTATCGTCGAGTGTGCCTGCGCGGACGAAGATGAGATGCGGCCGAACTTCTGCTTCACTGAACATGTGTGTTCCACATTGCGGACAGAAGTGCCGATGCATGACGTTGCCGCTGTCAGCAATGCTGCGATAGTCGCGTAAGTCACCAGTGATGGCAATGGCGTTGCTCGGAAAACACACGTTAACCGTTGCGCTGCCGGCACCGATGTACTGGCAGAGGCGGCACCAGCAAGCGCGAGTGATAATCGGCGCGGCAGAGACTGTGTATCGCACGCTACGGCATAGACATCCACCGGTGACTTCCATCGTTTGCTCCCGTTGCTTGCAGTTGACCTCAGGCATGACGCCGGTACGATCGGCGACAATGAAATCCATCGCGGATAGTATGCCACGCCGCATCGCGCATCTGGACATGGATGCCTTCTACGCATCTGTTGAACTGCTGCGCTACCCGGCGTTGCGTGGACAGCCGGTGGTGATTGGCGGCCGGCGAACAACGGCAGGTGAATTCAAGGGTGGCTTCGATCGGTTGCGAGACTACGTGGGCCGCGGCGTGGTGACCACGTCGACCTACGAGGCACGAGCACTCGGCGTACACTCGGGAATGGGCGTCATGAAGGCTGCGCGGTTGGCACCGGAAGCCATCCTATTGCCCGCCGATTTTCAGGCCTATCGTCATTACTCCCGTCTGTTCAAAGCCGCGGTCGCGAAAATTGCACCGCAGATCGAAGATCGTGGAATCGACGAAATCTACATTGATCTTACTGATATTGACGAAGAGACGGCGTCGCTTGCACGTCGAATCAAGCATGCGGTGCGCGAAGCTACCGGACTGTCCTGCTCGATTGGCGTCAGTCCTAACAAGTTGCTCTCCAAATTGGCTTCTGAGCTCGACAAGCCCGATGGATTGACGATTGTGGCGGAGGCGGATCTACAACGCCGGATCTGGCCGCTGCCGGTACGGAAAATCAATGGCATCGGACCCAAGGCCGGTGAGAAGCTGGCGGCATTGGGTATTGCGACGATTGCTGATCTTGCCCGCGCGGAGGTGAATCTGCTGCGCGAACATTTCGGGCCCGTCTACAGTGCCTGGCTGCATCGCGCTGCGCATGGCATCGATGATCGGCCTGTTTTCACACAGTCGGAACCGAAGTCGATGAGCCGCGAAACCACCTTCGAGCGCGACTTGCATCCGCGAATTGATCGCGCGTCGTTATCCGGGATATTTACCGATTTATGCACGCGCGTGGCTGAGGATTTGCAGCGCCGCGGATACAAGGGACGCACCATCGGAATCAAGCTGCGCTACGAGAATTTTCACACCGTAACCCGAGACTTGACGGTTGCGGCGCCCACCGCCGATCCGCACGCCATTCGCAAAGCTGCTGGAGAATGTCTGCGGCGCGTGCCGCTCGATCAGCGATTGCGCCTGTTAGGCGTACGCGTCAGCGCGCTTTCCGCGAGCGATGTTTCGCCACCATCCCAGGATTCCCTGCAAGGCGAGTTGCCGTTGGGTGAAATATAAACATGTTCGTGAACTTGTCGCTTCGGCAGTGGTCGGTGGTTAGGGAGCAATCAGAAAGTCAATATCCAATGGGAGGCTCAATGTTTGCCAATTGGCAATGCAAGGTGTTAGCGATCGGTACACTCATGGCGAATAGTATGTCTGCGGATGCCGCCGATTACGACATCGATCCGAGTCACGCGTCGGTTTTGTTCAAGATTTCGCATCTCGGCTTCAGTACCATGACGGGCAGTTTCGACAAGTTTAAGGGTACTTTTTCCTGGGATGAAGATCACCCTGAGCAGGCCGCCGTTGATATCACCATCGACACCGCCAGCATCAATACCAATTGGGCTGAACGCGACAAACATTTGCGCGAGCCACGCTATCTGGGTGTTGAGCACCCGCAGGCAACATTCAAGAGTACTTCATATAAAGGCGACGCAAAGTGGCGGCCAGTTGTTGCGTGAGTTGACCCTGCACGGAATAACGCGCAGCTTTGCGATCAACATCAAGCGCGTTGGCGAAGGCCACGATCCCTGGGGCGATTACCGCGCCGGCTTTGATGGCACGGCTACACTGCGTCGCCCGGACTTTGGCGTGGGCTATGATCTCGGTCCGACGTCGGAGTCCATGCAGTTCGAGCTACACATTGAGGGCATTCGCCGAAAATAGCGTAGCACGCGACAACGGCCGTATTGCCGGCTGTCTGTCGAAGGAAAAATTGTTTCAATTGCCTGCAGCCGTGTGTTGGGGCGAGGTTCTTGTTACTCAGACGCCAATCCGGGCCAGCGTGTTGATAATCTCTCTGATGATTTGCTCGGCCACCGGATGATTGACGGCGAAGCGGCTCTCGAGAGCGGCGGCGCGCTTGGCGATCGATTCGGTTTCGGTTGCCGCGGGCGCTGACGCTAGAATATGCTTAATATCCGTATCGAGCTTGCGTACTAACGAAAGCGTATCGGCATCAAGTGCACTGGCGGTGTGTAGCTCGCCATGGAGTCGGGTTAGCAGATCTTTCAAAGCTTGCTCGCTCATATTTGTTCCTTTCAACGCAACATATCTGTTTGTACGTCGCAACCAGTGCGCCGTGTTGAGCGAGGTCAAACGCCCGTGACTTTCTCGGTGGACAGCGCAACCGCAACCGGTTGCGGCCGGGCTGTGGCGCATAAATTGTGCAGCGCCGTTGGTCAAAGCAGTGTACGCAGACTCTGGAAGCTTACGACGAGGCCAACCGTCATGATAATCGCACCGGAGACATGCGGTGCCGTGCGTGCAAATTCTTCGAGACCGCTCCAGTTGCGGGACACGAGCGAAAACGGGGCAGTGTCACATATCTATCTTTAGAATGTTGGCGTGCCTGGAGGGAGTTTCACGTTTGTCACGTGAAGATAAATGACACCGAGCCCAATTCTCCACTAGCGCAGCCGATAGTCGGCTACGCGCAGGGGACATTTTAGGCGGCCAGCCAGGAAGAATTGCGAGTGCGGCGGTGGTCAGCAATGCACCTTGCGGCGGTGAGTTATGCCCAGCAGGCCAAAGCCGCTACTCAGCAACCACAGCGCGGCGGGCACTGGTACGGGCGCAGCGCCGGAAACCTGGAAGTCGAACCCGTAGGCGACGGTGCCAGTACTCGTGTCCTGGGTCCAGAACGTATAAGTACCCGGCCCCAACGGCGTGGAAAAGCCTTTCGCTCCCGGCGCGTTTTTCATCAGGTTTAGCAGATTCATACCGAACTCGGGTTGTGCGTAAAGGACATAGCCCAGTAGTTCAGAGGCACTCGGGGCTTCCGGCGTAGTTGTAATCTTGTCGCCATCCTGCAAGCCCAGGAAAGAGTCGTTGCCACCAATTTTCGAGCGGTCCAGGCTGAAGAGTTTGATACCGTCAAGTTGCTGGCCCTTGCCGATGGTAATTGTGAAATAGTCGCGATCGACCGTGAAAACCGGGGCGTTATCTACGATCGTTACTACGGTCCCCGTGGTACCGAGAATCTGATTGGAACCGACCGTCAGTGAAATTGGCGTTCCGCTTAAGTGGTTGCCCGAAAGATCGCCATTGACGCTCTCATCCCAGGCTACTACCGCAGCCTGAGCAGGAGATATCAGACCTATAAGGCTGGCGAAGGCAAGCAGCGGGAGTATTGGGCGCATGGCTGTCGAAGCGAAGATGGATTCGCAGCCATTGTTGATTCTTGGCCCCCCGGCAGATTGTGACGGTTTAGGCAGTTCGCTGCGACCGGATTTCGACGCTTCTTCTTGATGGGGCTAAGGGCATGTGGAACCACACGCAACGCCTGCGGCTCGAAAGGGTGGTTCGAAACGTAATCAGGGACTTATCGCGGTGGCTCCAGCATATCGACGGTGGATTCCAAGCCTTCCACACCCACTGCTTTCAATTCTTCGTAGATGGCACGCGTGAACTTGCGCTTGTTCTCCAGGATATTGATTGCCGCTTCGCCAACACGATTAGTGCGCCCACGCTGGATTTCCAAGTCAATGCGATTCAAATCCTCTTTGAGGATGTCCATGATTTTGATCGCCGTGTTGCGGCTGATTTCAATGACGTCATTACCCATTGCGCAGCCCCCAGTATGATGTCGCGCTCCGATAGCGACAGGTCATTGCTCTTTCCGCATTGCGTTCAGTATAGGCTAACTTATCGCCGTTCCGAACAAACAGCTTCGTTGGGGCGCCCATCAGCCGTAATACCGCGCCTTCATGCGCTCGCAGTAGGCGCGCAGGGTTGGCCGCGAATTGATGTGCGGTTTCAGCGGTGTGTCGAAATCCACCATGACCCAGTTGGCGAGATAGGCATAGGCGGTCGCGTCAACGGACGTGGGTTCGCTGCCCATGAAGAACGGTTTGTCGCCCAGGAAGTCGGCTATGGCGGTGAGATCGCGTCTGCCCAGCTCGTAAATTTCATCGCGTGAATGCCGCCCCATGCCGTGGCCATGTAATTGCCGAATGAGCGCGCGCCTGACCACCTTGGGGAGTATGGATCGCAGCGGCTGCGGCATCGAACCAAAGAACGCGGGACGCGTGATTTCCCAGTTGTGCGGCTCCACCCAGCGCGCGTAGATGCCCACCCAGTACAGATGCTCATCCATTAACCGTGTCATGGCCAATGCAATGCCGCGCTCCGCAGGACTTAGGCGCGCATCCAATGGATCGCCGTACGTGGCTTTCAGGTAATCAACGATGAAGCCCGAGTCGGGCACCACCTTGCCGTTATCGACGATCCACGGCGCCTTGCCTTTGGGTGCCTTGCGCATGTCGGCAATGGCAGTCTCAAAAGGTAGCGATGCCATGCGCAGGTAGTTTTCCACCTTCATGCAAAATGGACTGGCATTAGGCAATCCAAAAGCGGGTTGGAACTGATGCAAAATGATCATGAGCGCTGTCCGTATCTTGCAATAGTGGAGTAAGGGGTAGCATAACCGGGATTGATACTGCAGTCGCCGGCTTGTAGCGCTTGGTCAAGATTTCGTGCGTTTGCGCCGAGAGGCACTCTTAACCGGTGGCTCCAGTTGGTCGAGCACGGACTTGAGCAGGCCAGGGAAGCGTTTGTTCAATTCCTCGACCCGCAATCGGTTCTCATGCTGTACGCCCACCTTGATGGTGCGTACCAACCCGGCGGCACGCAAAACGTCATAATGACGTGAGAGGGTGGCACGCGGCAGGTTCGATTGGCTGCAGGAAGCCGTGCACGACATCACGCCTTCGCTCGCCAGGCGGCGGACAATTTCCAGGCGCACTGGGTCCGCCAGGGCGTAGAGCACGTTTTCTAGCTGCAGGTCCTCAATGGCAGGATGGTGAAAGCCTCGCATGCGAAATATTTTGCCTCAACGGAAATCGTTGTGCTATAGTTTCATTATTCCATATAACGGAACTAATGATTAATATTCGAATTGCGATTTTGGAGGAATTCCATGTCCAAACCATTACAAGACAAGATTGCTTTCGTTACCGGTTCATCCCGTGGGATTGGCCGTGCAATTGCCAAGGCTCTGGCACGCGCTGGTGCCAATGTCGTCGTTCACTATGCGAAATCGGAAACTCCGGCGCTGGCGCTGGTTTCTGAGCTTCGTGCCCAAGGCATTAAGTCCGAAGCCATCGGTGCCAACCTAGCCAAACATGCCGAAGTGATGGCGCTATTTCCCAAACTCGATGCGGCATTGAATAGCATCAACGGCGGCAACAAGTTCGATATTCTGGTCAACAATGCCGGCATCGCGCCGTTTACCCCATTCGCGCAGATAGAGCCGGACGAGTTCGACGAAGTCTTCGCCGTGAATGTCAAAGCGCCGCTATTCATCACCCAACAATCGTTGCCGCGATTGAATGATGGCGGTCGAATCATCAACATTTCCTCAGTGGTTGCGCGCAATGTATTCTTTGCCGATACGTTGACGCCGTACGCAGCTTCAAAGGGTGCAGTCGATACCATGACCGCCTACATGGCGGATATTGCCGCGCCCCGCAACATTACCGTCAACAGCGTCAATCCAGGTGTGATTGAAACTGATATGGCTGACTTTGCGCGCACGCCGGCTGGCGCGGAACAGGCGAAATCCTGGCAAATGCTCAAGCGTGTCGGTCAACCGGAAGAGGTTGCCGACATTGTGGCCTTCCTCGCGGGTGAAGGCGCGCGCTGGATCACTGGCCAGAACATCGATGCCAGTGGGGGCACCAGGCTTTGACTTTGATCAACGTAAGGCCAATACCTGTAAATCCAAAATGAGCGTATGGCGATGAATAAATTACTCACACCATTGAGAGTTGGTGATATTACCTTGCCCAACCGCGTCGTCATGGCGGCACTGACGCGTGTGCGTGCCGGTCCGACGCATGTGCCCAATGATTTGATGGTGGAATATTACGCGCAACGCGCTTCCAACGGTCTCATCATTACTGAATGCTCGATGGTGGATGCGCATGCCTGCGCCTTCATGGGCGAACCGGGGATCTACTCGATCGAGCAGGTCAAGGGCTGGAAGCGTGTAACCGACGCAGTGCACGCCAAGGGTGGATTGATCTACATGCAGATATGGCATCCTGGTCGCGCTGCGCATTCCTTGCTCAACGATGGCGAGCAGCCGGTGTCCAGCAGCGCGCGGGCGATCCGCAATGACACCACCAGCACACCACAAGGCAAAAAGCCCTATGAAGTTCCGCGGGCGCTGCGCACTGATGAAGTTCCGCGTTACGTGGATATGTTTCGCAGCGCGGCAGTCAACGCCAAGGCTGCGGGTTTTGACGGCGTGCAGCTGCATGGCGCACACGGCTATCTCATTGATAACTTCCTCCGCGATGGTGTCAATCAACGCACTGACAACTATGGTGGCAATGTGGTCAATCGCGCGCGCTTTCTGCTCGAAATAGCCGATGCTGTAATTGGCGTATTTGGAAAGGACCGAGTAGGCGTGCGTATTTCACCGCTGGTGGCATTCAACGATATGAGTGAGAGTCAGCCTGAGGAGCTAGTCTCCTATGTGGCGGAGCAATTAAGTCTAAGGCAAGTCGCTTTCCTGGAAGTCCGGCACGAAGATCACCGTCTTGCGCGGGAGCAGTCGATTTTGCGCATTGCGCGTCAACACTTCAAGGGTGTGCTGATGACCAATGGCAGTTATACCCGCGAATCGGGCGAGGCGACCCTTGAGAGCGGCGCCGCCGACGCCATCGTCTATGGCCGTCCGTGCATTTCAAATCCCGATTTGGTAGAGCGATTTGCCAAAGATGCACCACTGAACGAACCGAACGCTGATCGCTTCTATGGAGGCGGTGCCGAGGGATATACCGACTATCCGACGCTGGCTGCACGCTAGCCGCGGTTTTGGAAAGAGGAAATATGTGGGTGGCAAGGAAGCCTTGCTCGGGCCGCGGCAGCCGATAAGATTCGCGCCCAACGATTGTATCCGTACCCCGCCATATTCAAATTCATCCTAGGGGTATATGCTTTGGGTAGTTCCTAAAGGGCTACCTCATTGTCGTGAATCGCAACTTCATTCGATTCGCGTATTGCCTGCTGGTCTTGCTGGCTGGCATTGGCACTTCGCTCGCCCGCGCGGATACCAAGCGCGTTCTCGTCCTCAATTCCTATCACGAGGGTTATCACTGGACCGATCGCATTATGGGAGGGATCCATTCGGTGATGGATCCGCAGCGTGATGTCGAGTTGTTCATTCACTACATGGATGCAAAGCGCGTTTCCGATGAGACGCAGATACAGCTTCTGCATGACCTGCTCAAGCATGAATATCAGTCGCAGAAGATGGATATCATCATTGGCACGGATGATCACGCACTCGATTTTCTGCTCAAGTATCGTGATGAATTGTTCCCCGGTGTACCAGTCATATTTAACGGCATCAATGACTATCATCCTGCCCGAATCGCAGGCCACCCATGGTTTACCGGGCTTGCCGAAACCTACGATATTCCTGGCACGCTCGATCTCATGTTGCGCTTGCATCCGGGTACCCACGAAATTGCGGTAGTCTCGGACGCCACGGGCGCAGGTAATGATTTTCGCGCCCTCGTCGAACAAGCCGAGCCCAGGTACTCGAGCCGTGTGCGGTTCAACTACCTCACCAATCTTGCAAAGGAAGAACTGCGCCAGGCGTTGGATCGCCTGCCTGCGGATGCGTTGGTGCTTTGGGTGACCTACTTACGCACGCCTGATGGTTTGTCCATTTCAAGCCGCGACAGCGTTCAATTCATTGCCAATGCCGCCAAGGTGCCAACGTATTGTGTTTATGACGTCGTGGGGCTGGGTGTGGTGGGGGGTAAAGTAACGAGTCCGACATTGCAGGGTTCAACTGCGGCGGAAATGGCGCTGCGCGTATTGCACGGCGAACCAATCGCGAATATACCCGTAGGCCATACCCCGCTGGTTTATCTGTTTGACTACAATGCAATGCGGCGCTTTGGTATTCGCGAAGCGACGCTTCCGAAGGAAAGCGTCGTACTCAACCGACCGCAGTCGTCTTACGAGAAATACAAGCGTATTGTTTGGTCATTGCTGGCATTTCTTCTGGTCGCCGTCGGCATTATCCTGGCGCTGACGTATTACATCCGTAAGCGCAGACAAGCAGAACAGGCATTGCAGGCCAGTGAGGAGCGTTTCCGAGCACTTTACTACGACAATCCATCGATGTTTTTCACCATCGATCCAGATGGCACGGTAGTCAGTGTCAATTCCTATGGTGCCGAGCAACTGGGTTACAGCATGGATGAGTTGGTGGGCAATTCCGTGCTCGGCGTGTTCTTTGATGAGGACAAAGCAAAAGCGCTGGGCTACGTGCGCACATGCGTGGCCGAGCCGGAAAAAATTCACCGTTGGAGCCTGCGCAAGGTACGCAAGGACGGCACGATGCTGTGGGTGCGCGAGGCGGCGCGTCTGGTACATGATGCCGATGGCAAGCCCTTGGTGCTTATTGTTTGCGAAGATATTACCGAATCATATGAACTGGCGGAGAAGCTGACCTATCAAGCATCGCACGATGCGTTGACGGGGTTGGTCAATCGCCGTGAGTTCGAACGCCGCGCCGGACAGTTACTCTCCACCATCACGCTGGAAAAGGATGAACATGCGCTGTGTTTCATGGATCTCGATCAATTCAAAGTAATCAACGACACCTGCGGCCATATGGCCGGTGACGAGATGCTGCGTCAGCTTACGGGGGTTCTCCAGGCATCGATTAGACAGCGCGACACGTTGGCACGATTGGGCGGCGATGAGTTTGGAATAATAATTGAGCACTGCACGCTCGCGCATGCGCAGCGTGTTGCGTCGACAATCCAGCAGGCGATCCAGGACTACCAGTTTCTTTGGGAAGGACATAGTTTTAAAGTCGGCGTGAGCATGGGATTGGTGGCGATGACCAAGGCCACATCCAGTCTCGGTGGCTTGCTGATGGAAGCAGACGCAGCCTGCTACATAGCTAAGGAGATGGGGCGCAACCGGATCCATGTCTATCATACAAAGGATTCCGAGATCGCCAAGCGTCACGGTGAGATGCAGTGGGTGACGCGCATCCATCATGCGCTTGATACCGGTAAATTGATGTTGTTTGCGCAACCCATCATTTCCCTTGATGGCGGTGCTGACAGACACTACGAGTTGTTGTTGCGAATGAAGGATGAAGATGGCAAGACGGTGCCTCCTGGCGCGTTCCTGCCGGCAGCGGAACGATACAATCTAATTTCACGGCTGGACCGCTGGGTTATTGAAAAGACCTTTGCGCTGCTGGTGGACAACCCGGCGTTTCTCAACCAAATCAGTTTCTGCGCCCTAAACATTTCCGGGCAATCGCTGGCGGATGACAGTTTCCAGAGCTTTGTGGTTACGGCGCTGGCGAAATCTGGCATCGCAGGCGAAAAGATCTGTTTTGAAATCACCGAAACCGCCGCAATCTCCAACTTGAATGTTGCGACAACGTTTATATCTGCGATGAAGTCCAAAGGCTGTCGGTTTGCATTAGATGATTTCGGCAGTGGCCTGTCCTCATTCGGTTACTTGAAGAGCCTGCCGGTCGACTATTTGAAGATTGACGGTATTTTTGTGCGTGACATTGTCGACGACCCGATCGATCACGCGATGGTGAAGTCGATCAACGATATTGGGCACGTCATGGGAATGAAAACCATCGCCGAGTTTGTCGAGAACGATGTGGTAGTCGGCATGTTGCGTGCCATCGGCGTGAATTACGCCCAAGGCTACGGCGTCGGGGAACCGCGGCCATTTGAAGAGTTGCTCGGTCGCGCTAGAAATGTAGTGAGTTTCAGTCATACAGGCGGTGACGCGGGTAGATAATTGTCGCAATTGACGTACGGGAAACGGCAAGTCCGTCGCACCAGTGTCCGTTTTCAGCTCTACGTCCAGCAAGAGTTTTGAGGATGCCGTGACCAAGGGCATCGCGCGCATCAAATTCCAGATCAATCTCACGGTGCGATTCGTACTGGACAAGTAGCATAGCTGTATGAGGGTGCATTCGACGCACCCCCGTGCATCTGCAATGTGAATCCGAGTTGTTCATTCAGCTTCAGCAGCTACCGCATCGGCGAGTGTCCTAGCGTCCGCCAGGGATGGCGCCGAGCATGGTTAGAGAGAAACGATTTCTCTGCTTTGCTTAAGCGCCGCATGCACCATTTCGGTTCAAGAATCAGCCAAAACGATCGCTATTCTGGAGGGGGCGCGACCAGTTGGCGGGATCCGCCGAATGATCGGTCCAAATTACAGAATCAGTTGCATGGCCACGAGTGACGCGTTGGCGCATGGGCGAAGCGCAAGGGAGCACCATTGTTATGTCTGGCAAGATTGAATTCGGCGTCAAGCATCGTTTGCTCGCACTGAGCATCTTTGGTTTGCTCATGACGACCACGGTATGCCTGATCGGCATGAAAGGGCAGAGCCATCTGGTCTCTGGTCTGCATAACAACGAAACCGCGGCGACGGCTCTGCGCAATCACATGGAGGCGGACATGATGCACGACGCCTTGCGAGGGGACGTGCTCAATGCGCTGCACTCTGCTGCGACGCACGACAGCGGCGCCTACGCGGAAGCGTCGAAGGACCTCAAGGAGCATGTGGAGAATTTCCGCAGTCGCATCACCGAGAACGAAAAGCTGGCACTCGACCCGGCAGTCAGCAAAGCCATTCAGGATGTCAAGCCGGCCCTGGCGAAATACCAGACCAGTGCCGAGGCCATCGTGCAGATTGCATTGAGCGATCCCGCCAACGCCGAGCGTCAGTTCCCTGAGTTCTTGGAAACATTCGGCGTACTCGAAGACGCCATGGGCAAGCTGTCCGATCTCATCAACGCCCGCTCGCAGGCAAGCGCTGGGCTGGCAGATAAAATCGCCGATCAGTCGCGAAACATTATGATTGCGGTACTAATCGGAAGCGGCCTAGCCGTGTTGGGACTGTCATGGCTCTTGGGGCGCGGCATCATCATTCCACTTCGTCAGCTTTACGAGGCCATTGATGCCATGCGTACCGGTGCCGGGTCCAATCGGTCGCTGCCGCAATTCAAAGCTGAATTCAAGATGGTTGGCGACGCCGTCGATGACGTCATCCGCAAGATAGAGGCGGCTCGTCAGGAGGAGATGCGCCTGGCGGCGGAAAATCAGCGCGTGCGCAATGCGCTCGACAACGTCTCGAGCAATGTGATGATCGCTGACAATAATGGTCAACTCGTTTACCTGAATTCTGCCGTTCGCGAAATGTTACGTGCGGCTCAAGGCGACATCCGCAAGGTCATTTCTGAGTTCGACGTCGAAAATCTTGACGGTGCAAATATCGATATTTTTCACCGCGATCCTTCGCATCAACGCCGCATGTTAGAGAACTTGAAAGCCACGTATCGTGGTCGCATCCAGGTCGGTGGACGCACCTTCGACTTGGTGGCAAATCCTGTTGTCGATGGGCAAGGCAAACGTTTGGGAACGGTCGTCGAATGGGCGGACAAGACCGTGCAAATGGATGCTGAAGAGCAGGTCAAGGATCTGATTGCCAACGCTAGCCGCGGCAATCTCGACAGCCGTCTGAATTCGACTCGTTCAGACGGCTTCATGAGGCAACTGATGGAAGGCATCAACACGTTGCTCGATTCCATTGTCGGTCCGCTCAGCGTGGCGGCGCAGAACATTGAACGGATTGCTGCCGGCGATATTCCGAACGTTATCGCCGGAGACTATCAGGGCGCGTTTGCCACTCTCGTCAATAATGTGAACACTTGCAGTGCGGCGGTCCGCGCTCTGGTTAACGATATGAACTCGCTGTCCGCTGCGGCAACCGCTGGTCGACTACATGAACGCGCTGAACTGCAGCGGCACAATGGCGATTTCCGTCGCATTGTAGCCGGCGTCAACAGCACGTTGGACGCAATTGTCGGGCCGTTGACAGTGGCCGCGGAAAATATTGCTTGCATCGCTCGCGGCGAAATCCCCGAAGCCGTACGTAACGATTACGCTGGCGCGTTCGCCACGCTGATCAACAACGTCAACACCTGTTGCGCGGCAGTCCGTGCGCTAGTCGCCGATACCTCCATGTTGGCACAAGCGGCGGTAGGTGGCCAGCTATCCACGCGCGCTGACAGCAACCATCATCACGGCGACTTCCGTCGGATTATCGATGATGTCAACGCTGCGTTGGATGCGATTTCGCTCCCTGTTAACGAGACTAAGGAAGTAATGGCTGCTTTGGCGCAGGGCGAGCTGGGTCAACGCGTTCTTGGACAATGCAGCGGTGATTTCGCTGTTCTTAGAGATGCGGTAAATACCTGCACCGACAATTTGCGCAAGATGGTTACGCAAATCCGCGAAACCTCTTCGACCATTGGCACCACCTCCGATGAGATCGCACAGGGCAATCAGGATCTCAGTCATCGAACCGAGCAACAGGCCTCCAGTTTGGAAGAAACCGCATCCACGATGGAGGAACTTACCGGCACCGTCAAGCAAAATGCAACCAACGCTAAGCAGGCAAATGACCTTGCCGCAAATGCGCGCGAGGTTGCTGAACGTGGTGGCGCGGTAGTTGGCAACGCGATCGTCGCGATGGGGGATATACATTCTTCGTCAAAACGCATAAATGAAATTATCAGTGTCATCGATGAAATCGCTTTCCAAACTAATTTGCTGGCGCTAAACGCGGCAGTAGAAGCCGCGCGAGCTGGCGAACAAGGGCGGGGTTTTGCAGTGGTTGCGTCGGAAGTCAGAAACCTTGCGCAGCGATCCGCTGGTGCTGCGAAGGAAATTAAGGACCTGATCAAGGACTCTGGCGAAAAAGTAAATGAAGGTGCGCGCCTGGTAAATGAAACTGGCACAGCACTGCATGCAATTGTGAAGTCGGTTAATGACGTATCAATCATCATAGCCGAGATTGCTAGTGCTTCCTCCGAACAGGCCAATGGTATCGAGCAGGTCAATCGCGCGGTCACCGAGATGGACAAGGCGGTTCAACAAAATGCTGCACTGGTTGAACAGGCGGCTGCAGCAAGCGAAACAATGCAAGAGCATGGTCAAACGCTGTTGTCATTGATGAGCTTTTTCAAGAACAACAATACAAGTCAGATCCTGAATGACGGCAACGAGGAGCAACGGGAATTGCGGCTTGCGTCCGGCACGTAGTGGCGCTAACAAGAACCACTGATGCACATTGCATCAGCGTAGCCAAACGCATATTGCGGATATGCGGCACGCATTTAATGTTGAAGAGGGATCCTCTGGGGGGAGTCAATGATGCCCATGATATCGCGCACGGCACTTGTGGCCTGGATGTGCTTCGTTCCATGCGTTGGTTTTGCATTTGATTATCACGAACCACTTCGTGGATTTGCGGTAGTCCCGTCGGTCAGCGTCGATGTATTCGAAAATGCTTCCGGCGGTATTGAAACTGGTGCACGCGTGCTGGCGAGCTATGATTTGGGTCTGGACATCAACACTGCCGATGCAGGTTGGTGGCAGAACGGACACCTTCGCTTTGATCTGTTCGGTATTGCTGGCTCATCGCCCAGTGCCATCGTTGGCGATTTTCAGACATTGGACAACGTCGATGCGCCGCAAAGTTCGAAACTGCTGGAAGCGTACTACGAGCATTTCTTCCTCGACCAGCACTTGAGTGTGCTCGCAGGGCTATACCTGCAAGATGCGGAGTTCGAAGTTCTCAACTATGCGTGCCTGTTCATCAACAGTTCGTTTGGTGTTACACCGGAATTGGCGCAGATTGGCCCGTCAATTTACCCAACGCCATCGTTTGGTACGCGCATTAAGTACCAGTTCGATGGTGGTTGGTACGCCATGGGTGCAATTTACGATGGCGAGCCGGGAGACTTGGATCGGCCGCGTGGAACGCATATTGAGTTTAAAAAGGGCGATGGCGTGATCACCAGCTTTGAACTGGGCTGGATACATGGCGAGCCGAACAAGACTGAGAGTGGCGCCTACACCAAGTTTGGCGCAGGCGGATGGCACAGTACAAACACCTTTGATGACTTTGGTGGCGTCAACCGCGATTCAAACGCAGGTGTTTATGTTATTGGTGAACGTGCGCTAACGGACCAATTGGGCATGTTCGCGCAATTGGGTATTGCAATGGGCGATCGCAATCAATTGGGGAGCTATGTCGGCGCTGGCTTCAACTACACTGGATTGCTCCCCGGCCGACCGGACGACGTATTCGGATTGGGTTTCGCGCACGCGCGCAATACGGATCGTTTTCTAAGTAACAACGCTGGATTCGAACGTGCTGAAACCGCAGTCGAATTGACGTATTGCTTTTCGGTCTTAGACCATATCACGGTGCAACCGGACTTGCAGTACATCATCAATCCTGGAACCGATCCTGCGCTCGATGACGCAGTTGTAATAGGTGCTCGCGTCGGTTTGGAGTTCTGACAACTCGTTGAGCAGATTGCTCTCGCCCCGCCTTCCCCCGTAAACGGGGGAAGAGCCTTGTCTTTGAGACCTAACGTACGCGAAACGGAGCTGTTACGACGCGGCCATCTGCCGCAGCATGTACTGCAATACGCCGCCGTGCTGGTAGTACTGCCACTCCACCGGTGTGTTGATGCGCACCTTGGCTTTGAACGTCGTAACCTTGCCGTCGGGTTTCTTCGCATTGACAGTGAGTTCGGTGGCGCCGTCCTTCAGTCCGTCGAAGTCATACACTTCGGTGCCATCTAGACCAAGCGATGAAGCGCTTTGATCATCGACAAAGTTCAGCGGCAGCACGCCCATGCCGACCAGATTGGCGCGGTGAATGCGCTCGAAGCTCTCCGAGATCACGGCTTTCACGCCGAGCAGAATGGTGCCTTTGGCGGCCCAGTCGCGCGACGAGCCAGTGCCATATTCCTTCCCGGCGAGCACCACCAGTGGCGTGCCTTGCTTCTGATACTTCATCGCCACGTCGTAGATGGGCTCCACCGGACCCGCCGCACCGTTGATGTGTTTGGACACACCACCTTCCACCCCTGGTGTCATCGCGTTTTTGATACGCGTGTTGGCAAAGGTGCCGCGCATCATCACTTCGTGATTGCCGCGGCGTGAGCCGTAGGAGTTGAAGTCCTTCTTTTCCACGCCGTGTTCGGTCAGATACTTACCTGCCGGTGAATCCTTCTTGATATCACCAGCCGGTGAGATGTGATCGGTAGTGATTGAATCGCCCAGCACCGCCAATGCACGCGCGCCCTTGATGGGATGAATGCCGGGCGGCGTCATCGTCATACCATCGAAGTAGGGCGGGTTGCGCACGTAGGTGCTCTGCGGATTCCAGGAATAGGTCTCCGACTTGCCGACCTTGATCGAGCGCCAGCGTTTGTCGCCCTTGAATACATCCGAGTACGACTTCTTGAACAGGCTGGCGGTGACCGCCTTGGCGACAGCTTTCTGCACTTCCTTACTGCTGGGCCAGATGTCTTTCAGGTAAACGTCCTTGCCCTTCTTGTCTTTGCCGATGGGTTCCTTGGTCAGATCGATGTCGGTGCTGCCGGCGATCGCATAGGCGACCACCAGCGGCGGCGATGCCAGATAGTTCATGCGCACATCCTGATGGACGCGGCCTTCAAAGTTGCGGTTACCGGAAAGCACGGCCGATACCGACAGCTTGTTGTCCTGAATTGCCTTGCCGATGGGCTCGTTCAAGGGACCGGAGTTGCCTATGCAGGTGGTGCAGCCATAGCCGACCACGTTGAAGCCCAGCGCTTCCATATCAGCCAGCAGGCCGGCCTTCTTCAGATAATCGGTAACCACTTTCGAACCCGGTGCCAGCGAGGTCTTCACCCATGGCTGTGTCTTCAGGCCCAGTGCGCGGGCCTTGCGTGCCAACAGACCGGCGCCAATCAAAACCGAAGGATTCGAGGTATTGGTGCAGGAAGTGATGGCGGCGATGACGACCGCGCCGTCCTTGAGCGTGAAGGTCTTGCCATGGTCGGTGACAGAGGCCGGACCCGCAGACGGACGCATTTTCTGCTCGGCATCGAAAGCCTTGCGGAAATTGGCCTGTACATCGGAGAGCAGAACGCGATCCTGCGGTCGCTTTGGGCCGGCCAGCGAAGGCTTGATGCTACCGAGATCAAGCTTGAGCACATCGGTGTAGCTTGCTTCGGGTGCATTCTTCGTCCACCACAAGCCTTGCGCCTTGGCGTAGGCCTTGATCATATCCAGCTGCTTCTGCGGACGGCCGGAGAGCTTGAGGTAATTAAGTGTTTCATTGTCGATGGGGAAAATGCCGCAGGTCGCACCGTACTCCGGGGCCATGTTGGCGATGGTGCAGCGATCGGCGGTGGCCAGATTGGCGAGACCCGGCCCGAAGAATTCGACGAATTTTTCGACCACGCCGCGCTTGCGCAGCATTTCGGTGACGGTCAGCACAAGATCGGTTGCCGTCGCACCTTCGGCGAGCTTGCCGGTCAATCGCACGCCAATGACTTCCGGCATCAACATGGAAGACGGCTGACCCAGCATCGCGGCCTCAGCCTCAATGCCGCCCACACCCCAGCCTAGAACACCAATGCCATTGACCATGGTGGTGTGCGAGTCGGTACCGAAGCAGCTGTCGGGATACAGCACGCCATCTTTCTCGAAAACGGTGCGGGCCAGATACTCGACGTTGACCTGATGCACGATGCCGGTGTCCGGCGGCACGGCCTTGAAGTTCTGCAGCGCCTGCTGGCCCCAGCGCAGGAACTCGTAGCGTTCCTGATTGCGTTCGAATTCAATCTTTGCATTCTTGTCGAGCGCATCCTTGGTGCCGTAGTAATCCACCATCACCGAGTGATCGATGACCAGTTCCACCGGGCACAGCGGATTCACTTTTTTGGTGTCGCCGCCCAAGGTTTTCATGGCATCGCGCATGGCGGCCAGATCGACCACGCAGGGCACACCTGTGAAGTCCTGCAGAATGACGCGCGCCGGTGTGAAGTTGATATCTTTGGCCGGCAGCTTTTTCAGGTTGGCGGAGGCTAGCGCCTGGATGTCCTTGGCGGTGGTGTTGGCGCCGTCCTCGTGACGCAGCAGATTCTCAAGCAGGATCTTGTAGGCATAGGGCAGCTTGGCGAGCTTGCACTTGCCTTTGAGTTTCTTCTCCAGCGTCTTGAGGCTGTAGTAGGTGTACTTCTTGCGGCCCACCTTCAATGTGGATTTGGCGCCGAAACTGTTACTCATTGATGTTCTCCGAACTTGAAAGTTTTTGTGACTCGAGATTTTTCCGCTGAAACGTAAAGCCTGCCGCTGCCGTGCGTGCGCGTTTCATGTCGCGCCGCAAAAAGCTGCTGGCGTGGAATCCCGCACCGAAACCTTGCCAGGTTGTGTCGGCTGGCCACAAAAGAACGCCGCAGGAATCCCGAAAAACCAGGGTTGAGAGATAACATTATGAATTATTTGGGCGCCTGATAACAGAGCCGGACAGGCGCTCTGTGACCACTTCCCGTCCGGGCTACTGGTCGTGCTTGTTCGCCCGGAGCATGCGTGAGACGGCGTCCTCGCCGGCAGGACGGCGGTCCTTGACCTGCAGACTTTCCACCCACTCGCGGGCAAAATCGCGCTGCAATTTCATGTTCAGGCCTGCGGTGAGCAGCATGGCGATGAGGGCACCCAGGCTGGCCAGCGCCATATCCTTGTGCGCGTCCCACTCGTCACCCTGCGTGCCGAGGTAGGCGATGCCCAGGTCGCCGCCGAAGACCACCGCCGCAGCCCATTCAAATAGCTCAAATAGCATCGACGTGGACATGGTCAGATCAAGTGGCAGGAAGTAGCCCCAAAAGCCGCGCACAGCGACCACGCGCAGAAACATCTCGCGGATGGGATAGGCCAGCAGCAGACCATAGCTGAAGTGAACGACGCGATCGAAGTTATTTCGTTGCCACCCGAATACTGAGTTAAGCGAGTGGCCAGTGATGATTGTAAACCAGCGGTTATACGGCACCTCGGAATATGTGTAGTGGGCGCCAACAATATGCAGACAGAGAAAAATAAATATCAGCGTGTAGGAGATACGCGACAACGGGAAGTGTCGTTGTGAAAACACCAGCAGCGGAACGAATACGAACACCAGAACGTTCTCGAGCAGCCAGTCCTTGCGGTAGTAGGGATGGATCGCGAGTGCAACCCAGAGGATCAGGAAGGCAACAGCAAGGATGGTTCGGTAGCGCCGATGCGACATCCGGCTAGCATAGCCGAGTCGATTGACGAGGTTTAGTCGTCAGGGAGAAACAATTACCCGTTATTTTTGAAGCACCCACATACCCAATGCCATCCACACCATGCCCTTTAATAGAAAGAACATGAAACCGGCGGCGGTGAGGCGATGCAACCAGCGGACTTGGCGTACCTCTTTTGGCGGCAGTTCGGCAGTAACCGGCACTACCGGGCAGCGGCTACGGCGCACGGCAAGGCTACGAAGCGCAAAAGGCGGTAGGCGCATGGCAATAAGCTCAGGTGGAGGGTTGTAACCGAGTTATCGGCATCGAAACGGTGGGCTTTAACGGTCAGGGCGAAACCCGTACGGTCCTGGATGGTCGAAGAGGATTGTGCAGGCAGGGTATTCACGTTAGCGTGCGCCGCACCACTTGGGTTTCAAATGGAATCATAAGATATGTGGCGTAATACTCCGCTGGGCTACGGGCTGCTATCCAAGCTTTTTCACTGGATCATCGCCGCACTGATATTCGGTTTAATCGCGCTCGGATGGTGGATGGTGGGATTGGACTACTATCATCCTCAGTATCACTCCTCGCTATCGCTGCACAAGTCGCTGGGGATGATTGTATTGTTGGCGGTGTTATTGAAGGCGGTTTGGCGATTTGTCAGTCCTTATCCACAATTGTCTGCGAATCTCTCCGCCCTTCAACAAAAAGCCGCGCTTAGTGTGCACGTCCTGCTGTGGTTGGCGATGATTTTCATACCGCTGACGGGCTATGCCATTTCCACGTCTGAAGGCGCGGGTGTGTCAGTGTTCAACTGGATAGAAGTTCCCGCGTGGTTACCACGTAGCGAAACCTTGCGCGACATTGTCACCAAGGTTCACGCATGGATCGCCTATGGTGGCGGTGCACTTGCCATTGCGCACGCGCTCGCCGCGCTCAAACATCAGTTTATTGATGGCGACGGGACTCTGCGCCGCATGCTCTAGTTAATGCGGTAAGCATAGGCAACCAAACGCGGCGCAATTTTTGGGAGACTCGTGTGCCAAATAAGATTTATGGCGGCGCCGACTTTTCGATCTCATCAAACTTCGGCATGAGATCTCCCTCTACGTGATGAAGTGAATCAATCAACATCAGGAAAAATATGCCTACGAAGCACAGCACCGCAACCATCCCCATCCAACGGCGCTGACTCCAGCGCCAGATTGGCGGCATGAAAGCCACGAGGGCCAGGAGGCCGCCGATGACTGTGACGGCATCAAAGCTTGCGCGTTGCCAGTAATCGCCACCCAGGTGCAGCCACATGCCGAATTCATCGAAGGTCAGTGCCAGGCCGATGGCGTAGATGATGGCAATCGATCGAAGTCGAGCGCTTGCGTGTGGGGCAAACAACAATGCGGCACCAGCGATCGCGAGCAGAAAAATGCCAAAGTTAAGGTGATGAACATGGGTCGCCCCGACATAAATATAAAGATCGGGAATCCGCCGCGACATGATGAGAAATACCATCACGCGTGTGGCGACAAAGGTCACGATAAAAACCGTGAGCACGAGTCGGGCCAGACGCCTTGTCGGCGTCCGGCCGCTCCTGAACGAATCGTGTGAACGTTTTTGTTTGAGCCGATCGATTTCGCGACGCACGCTTGAACCGGCGGAAGACGGCTATTTCTTTTGTATGCCTTCGATGTGTAAGTCGAACTGCATACTTTCCGAAGCCGGGCCTAAATCTTTGCTGATGCCGTAGTCGCTGCGATTGAGACTGGTGGAGCCGTCGAAACCGGCGCGATAACCACCCCAGGGGTCAGCGCCTTCACCGACGGCTTTGACCGCAATTGAAATTGGTTTGGTCACGCCGTGCAGTGTCAATTCACCTTCCAGCGTTCCACCCGTGGCATCGCCGGTGTACTTGGTGCTCTTAAAGCTCGCGTCGGTGAATTTTTCGACATCGAGAAAGTCTGGACTTCGTAGATGCTTGTCGCGTTCAGCCCAATTTGTGTTCACGCTCGCGGGGTCAATATTGATCGTTATCGCGGAAGCATCGGGTTTGTCCTTGTCCCAGGAGAAATCACCACTGACCTTGTCAAATCGGCCAACCATGGTGCTAAAACCCAAATGCGATATTCGGAATTGCACGAATGTATGGCTGGGGTCAATGCTGTAGTCGGCGGCACGTGCGCTCCCGGCGCCCAACAACGAAATTGTCGTAGCGGCGACGATGCCGCGAAGTGATTTTTTCATGGCATTATTTCTCCTTACTGAAACGACGTCTAACGTCGGACAGCGCGCTTGGAGGTTTGTTCCACCAGGGCGCTTTTGCCGCCGGCGCAGATTCGGTCGCGAGAATTACCCCGCGGCGGCTCAATTGTTACTGTCCCTGGGCTTCGAGCGCCTTGTCCATATTGGCTTTGGCGGCGTCGTTTGCATCCAGTGCCGAATCGACCTTGTTGGCGATGCCCGTGCCGTCAACGCCGGCATTGTCCATATTGCGGATGGGTGCGGTTTCCGCACGACCGGAGTCGGTCGAGGGAGTGGGCGGCGTTGGAGCAGGTGCCTTTTCACCGCAGGCTCCAATCAGTCCAACTACCGACAGCAATGTAATCACCTGCAGGGTCTTGCGCATGGTTTGCCTCGCGTAAAATAGATTCCGTAACATCATAGTCGATTTATTGGTCACGATAGTGGTCCTGCTGCAGAATACGTGTATGGGCTCAGAAATTTCGTCGTATCTTTCCGTCTCCGATCACAGTCGTGATGCGGCCGGGTTGCGCTACGTTTATCCGGTCATCTCGCGGCGTGCCGGTGGTGTATCGGTGGGCATCAATCTCAACACCAACAACGCCTGCAATTGGCGTTGTGTCTACTGTCAGGTTCCGGACCTGATACGTGGCGATGCACCGGACACCGATGTGGCGCTATTGCGCGAGGAGCTTGCGGCATTCATCAAGGAATTGCAGGAAGGCAGTTTCATGCAACAACGCGTGCCCGTCGAAGCGAGGCGAGTCGTTGATGTGGCGATTTCCGGCAACGGGGAGCCGACAAGCTCGCAGGAATTCGCGCAGGTCATCGCGGTTATCGTGGCGATCTTGGGCGAGCGCAAGCTAAAAGGTGTCATTCCACTGCGCCTCATCACCAATGGCAGTCGCGTCATGCGCGCTGAAGTTCAAGAAGGATTACGACGCATGGCGCAGTGCAATGGTGAGGCTTGGTTCAAGGTCGATGCGGGAACATCGGCCGGCATGCAACGAGTCAACAATGTTTCTTTATCGCCGGAGTCGGTGGCGCGCAATCTCGGAGTGTGTGCGAGTCTGTGCCCGACCTGGGTGCAGACCTGCGTCTTCGCGATGAATGAGCGCATTCCGCTTGCCGACGAGTTGCCCGCCTATGTCGAACTACTGCGTAGGGCGGGATTGGAAAAACTGTGCGGCGTGCATTTATACGGATTGGCGCGTCCATCGCTGCAACCCGAAGCATCCATGCTGAGGCGATTGAATGATGATGAGCTCAGACGGATTGTAACGCCAATTCGCGCGCTGGGTCTTGAGGTTCGGGTTAGCCCGTAATTCGGCTGCCAATTACGTATTAGTGTGTTCCTGATTTCGCGTAGCGTATCCAGCACATTGCATCGAAGGGCGCCTTGCCACGGGCGCCTGATTGTGGCGCAAATTTTTCTGCCGGTCCGACCAGTACCTTTTCCACGCCTACGTGGGTGAGTGTCCATCCTGGCAGAAGCTGCTGCAGGTCAGGGTTCTCTTGAAGTAACTCCGCCACGAACGCATTGATGTTGGGTGCGGGACCACGCAACCGGCTGCGTCGCGCATTCCAACGTCGATCCTGGAGCGCGCTATTGACCAGCGCGGCACTCAATAAGGATATTCTTCAATACGGCCAAAGGAAGATGCTCAAATCTGGTCCGCCAGCGCATCGTACTGGCGCTACGCGCGATCAGGGCGGTCAGTGCCGCGCGGGTTGAAGCCAAACCAAGCTTGCACCCGGGGCGTAAGCGCAGGTATTCCGCCGGTTCACTTTCGGAATATTGAATGCGAACACTACATTCGGTGGCTGCGTAATAGTCATCTAGTACAACTCGCTCCGCGTGTGCGGCGTCGGCACTCCAAAGCGCGAGTAGGACAACGGATAAAATGCAGATTTTATTCCGACGCACGCTTGAGCAGCACATACACCGCGCCGGTGCCGCCATCGACGGGGCGCGCAGAGCAAAAGGCGAGCACGGCGTTCATCTGCCGCAGCCAGTGATTGGTCTTGCCTTTCAGCACCGGCTGCCGTCCGCGTGATCCATTGCCCTTGCCATGCACGATTCGCACACAGCGGTAACCGGCGGCTCGTGCATGGTGGATGAATTCGAACAGCAATAGGCGCGCCGCATCGACCGTGTAGCCATGTAAATCAAGTTCGGCTTCGATCGCAAATTGTCCACGGCGAAGCTTGCGCACCACGCCGTGTTGGATGCCGGTGCGGATATAAAGCAGCTCGTCACCGGTTTCAATCTCGGCGCCGTCATACAGCGCGTTGGCCATTTCGCGCAATACCTCGCGCTCGTCACGGTAACGTTGAGTGGGCACGGGCTCCGGACGGGGCGTGTCGATGTCGGCGAGGTCATGGATGAGCGGCTTTACTTCTCCCACCGATTGGCGGAAAAGCTGCGCGTCTTCCTCATCATCATGTCGATTCTTGTTTTCCACGTCAGGATCCTCAGTTCGAGGCTCGCGGGGCGAACCAGAAATAGGACGTTGAGATTATGCGTGCAGTTCCATATAAAAAGAAACGGGCGGTCGCGTGGACCGCCCGAGAGACGCAGGAGAGGGGGAATCTCGCTACGCGGACTGGGTTGCTTCTGTGGGGATTTTTGGTGGCGTGTTCGCCCGGCGGAAACGGCCAGGCACGCGCAACGCCAACAGTGCTATAAGAATCGTGCCGTATAGAATCGGGAGGTGCGTATCCTTCTTCACCAGCCAGAGGTAATGAAGAATGACCAGCGTGCCGCTGACATAGACCAAACCATGTAGTTGTCGCCACCTGACGCCGCCCAGGCGCTTAATCATGGCATTGGTCGAAGTGACCGCCAGTGGGATGAGCAGCACGAAGGCGCTGAAGCCAACAGTTACGTACGGACGCTTGCGAATATCCTTGGCCATTTCCATGATACTGAAGTAATGGTCGAACACCAGCCACGCTGAAAAATGCAGCAGGGCGTAGAAGAAGCAGTAAAGGCCCAACATCCGTCGCACTCGAATCAAATCATTGAGCCCCAGGTAACGACGCAGTGGTGTGATCGCCAGCGTAATTAATAGGAAATACAAACCCCAATCGCCGGTGGTATGTTCGATGGTTTCGACGGATTGGCGCCAAGCTGGCCGACGTAGCCGCGATAGATCAGGTGCACAAGCGGTATCAGCGCCGCGATAAACACGAATGGCTTGGCTTGGGTGATGATTTTTCCGGCAGTATTCATAGGCGAATCAAAAATATTTGTTGATGAGGTCCATACCCGCATACAGCGAAGCGACCTGGTCGGCATAACCATTGAAGGGCAAGGTCGGGCGCTTCAAAAATTCTCCTAATCGACGCTCCCTGGCCTGCGTCCAGCGGGGATGATCGCGTTCGGGATTCACGTTTGAGTAAAAACCATATTCATCCGGACCAAGTTCGTTCCAGGTCGTCATCGGTTGTTTCTCGGTGAAACGAATCTTGACGATCGACTTGATACTCTTGTATCCGTATTTCCACGGCACGATTAGTCGCAGTGGCGCACCATTCTGGTTTGGCAGCACTTCGCCGTACATGCCGACTGCAAGAATCGTCAGTGGATGCATGGCTTCATCCAGACGCAGACCCTCAACGTAGGGCCAGGGCAACAGTGGAACGCGTTGCCCGGGCATTTGCTCAGGGTCCAGGAGGGTGGTGAATTCCACGTATTTGGCGTTGCCCGTGGGTTCGAAGCGCTTAATCGCGTCGCCCAGCGGGATACCAATCCACGGCACAACCATCGACCAGGTTTCCACGCAGCGGAAACGATAGATGCGCTCTTCGAGTGGGTGCGGCTTTAGGAAGTCCTCGAGCGTGTAGCGGCCAGGTTTGGCGCAGTCGCCTTCCACCGCTACTGTCCAAGGCGAGGTTTTGAATTTTGTTGCATTGGCGGCCGGGTCATCCTTGGCGGTGCCGAACTCATAGAAGTTGTTGTAGTTCGTCGCCGACTCGAACGGCGTTAGTTTTTCATCGACCGTGTAGGCCGATTTGATGACGTTACTCAGCTTGCGGCCTTCGGCGTGCGCCGGCAGCGGGATATTACCCAACAGGCTGATACCCGCGGCAGCCAGACCGAAATCAATTGAGCGTGCCAGAAACTCACGCCGGCGCTTGAACAGATCGCGGCTGGTGATTTCAGACGGGCGAATGTCGTCGGGTCGCTTAATGAGCATGTTCGTTGTCCTGATTCTCACCGCAGCTATCGGTATGTTTAGGCGTCTTGGGTAAGACCATGGCGCCGTCACGGTGTTAGGTGTCTCCGTGGGTCATGGCGTTACACTTCGGCGTCTTTTGCAAAAATCTCTTGAATTTCTTGTGGTTATTATCTAAAGTTAACTATAAATTAGAGATATTTTCCTTTAAAAAACCGATGTAGGGGATTTGGTTTTGGTGGGATTCTCGCGACTTATCAATGGGCTAACCGTGGCCGCGCTTGTGCTGGTCACAGCCGCCGCTTTGGCCCAGGAAGACACCATGGCAAAAGCCAGACAGCTGCTCGGCCAGCACAAAGGCGCTGAGGCCTACCAGTTGCTGCAACCGCTGGTCGAGAAACAAGCCGGTAACCCCGACTTCGATTTGCTGTATGGCATGTCGGCCATTGATGCCGGTAAACCCACCGATGCCACGTTCGCGCTTGAGCGTGTGCTTGATGCGCAACCGGACAACGCCGCAGCGCAAGCGGAGCTTGGCCGCGCCTACTACGACATGGGCGAGAATGAAGCCGCCAAACAACAGTTCGAACGCGTGCGCGGCGAGAAACTTCCCCCCACCGTGCAGCAGAACATCGATCGTTATCTCAATGCCATCGACAATCGCAGCCAGGCGGCCAAGACCCGGTATCGAGCTTATGTGGAAGTGGGCGCCGGCTATGACAGTAACGTCAACAGCGCCACCGACCAATCAACGGTAACAATCGGCGCAGTTCCCTTTACTTTGGGTAACGCCAGCATCGAGCAGGATAGTGCAATCTGGTCAATGGACACCGGATTCTCGTTTAACAGTCCGTTGGCCAACCCGTGGAGTTTGTTCGGTGGTATTAACCTGCAGCATCGCGCCGATGTGAATAAACCACCCGTTCGTCGCCGACAGGCACGACTTCCCGTTCTACTTCCGCGGCCGACGGCAACATTGACCGCAGTATTCACCTACCGAGGTCGATCGCTACCGAGTGTCGGCGATGGCGCAGCGGTTTTACGTCGGCGGCGAAAAGAACCGCGATCTCGGCGCCTTGAACGCTGATTACACGCGCACATTGAGCAAGTCCGATCAAGTCAGTGTCTTCGGCCAGGTTGGGCTGTTTCGTTTCCCTGACCAGGAAAGCCGCAACGTCAATCGTTACCTCGGTGGGGTTGGTTGGGGGCACGCGTTCGGTGAATACGCGCACCAGTGATGCTTCCCAGCGCCTATGGCGGCACCGAAGACGATGTGGAGACCAATCCAGGTGGTATCGCTCATGATTTGTTCGGCATGCGTATCGGCGGTGAAGTTTCACGATGCGCGCAGGCGCGTGCCTTCGCCTCGTTTAGTTATCAAAAGAGCCTGTACGACAGCCCAACGCCGCTATTTGGCCCGGATGACCGGGACGACGACTATTACAATGTGGGTGGCGGTGTGCGCTACAACGTGACCAAGCTCATCAGTATTCGTCCCGAAGTGCACTACACCGTTAACGACCTAACGTGCCGATCACCGACTTCCAGTCGGTGGAGAGCATTTCCACCCACTTCCGCAGCATTTTTAGGAAAGGGGTCGGAGTTATTTATCTTCGGACCGCCCGAGATAAATAACCCGACCCTTTCCCGACTCTGGCCCTGAATTGCAATCTGCCGTGCAAGCACTAACTTGGGGTGACTTGTGATGCGCGCCAGAATATTTACCGCGGTTTCCGCAATTATCGGATTTTTAATGGGAATTTCGTCTGCCTGCGCAGACCGCTGGCAGCGTTGTATACGCTTTTAAGAAATAACGTGAAGGACGCGGCAGGACATGACCGGCCGGGCTACGCGCGGCCAGGCCAATTCTTGCCGGTGAAACGTTGCATACCGGCAACGGCCGGCTGCAATTGCGCATGATCGACGGCGGCTTCATTCAAGTGCAGCCCAATACTCAGTTCAAGGTCGACGAATACCACTACAGCGGCTCGAAGATGGCGCAGCGAACGTAGCTTCTTCAACCTGATTAAAGGTGGCATCCGTTTCATTTCGGGTGCCATTGGTCATCGCAATCACGATAATTTTCACATCAAACCACGGTGGCGACCATAGGCATTCGCGGCAGCGCCGGGCGCGTGGACATGTGCACGGGTGGCAGTTGCGGTGGGAAGCCAGACGGCGTGTACGTGACCGGCAACCAGGACACGTTGACACTGACCAATGACGCAGGCGAGGTCGACGTCAAACCTGGTGAAACCTTTCACACCGAATGCGCGACCTGCAGCATTCAGCAGGTATCGCAGGCGCCCGACGCGTACGCCGCGGTAGAAAACGGTGGCAAGGACGAGGACAAGGACAAGGAAAAAGAAGATTCCAAGGACGAACAAACTGCCGAGAACGATAGTGACGATCAGCAGGAAGCGATGGATGAGGCTTCAGGCGTTGAGAATCTGACCGAAGGCGAATTCGCAGCCGGCGACGAACGCGCGAGCGATGGTAGCGTTGAGGCTACCGCGGGCGCCCTCACGGGGAAATATATTGCGGCTATCGCCGGATGGTCGGGGTCATCGGACTCGGCGTGGATGTTGACCACGACGGTTTTCCGCCAAAAAAATCAGCGGCTACGATGGTTCGGGATTTCATGAGGCGCAGCTCGGAACTGCAACCAACAATGAATCCTATAGCAACGGCGTGTTATTCGACACGGTGGTCGGTGGTACGTACGACGAAATCCATTAACAATGGAACGCCCACGACTAACACACTGACCAGCAATCAAGGCGTGCATTTCGCTTTATACGGTTTCCGCTGGATTTTCCGTCGGCGCCGGCTGTGGGCACCGCGACCTATGGTTTGGCGGCGGCAACCGCCCCGACCTCGGCAAGTGGCTCAACCGCACCAGGTTCCGTCAGTAGTGGAACGCTGACAGTCAATTTCATGGATGCACGAATTGGCGGGTATCCCTCGGCAAGTTTGGCCATGGCGGCCAATCAGGGACCAGAACCTACAATGTAAGCTCAACGAGTCCGATGTGCCAATCACGGTTACCACCGCAAGCGACGGCGGCTTGAATCCTTTCTTTGTCGGAACAGGCAGCGCGCAAAATTTTTATTCACCTAATTGCGCCATAGCAGTTGCTCGGTGGATATCTCTGGCTTCCCCAGTGGATCAACACCGAGCAGTATCGGTAATATTCCTTCCGATGCGGGTGTGGCTTACACCATCAAGGACGCCGATCCGGTTTCCGGAGCTGCGGCGTTCCACGTCAATCTCCGTTCCTTAGAGACAAGGGGGCGGCTTATTTATCTCGGGTGGCCGGAAGATAAATAACGCCGACCCCTTTCTCTTTCGTCACCTCTGCCGATCCGTTTTATCCCGATGGCGCGACTTCCATCACTTCCGATTTAGGTAACGCTTCACAAGCTGACTGCGGCCGCTGCGCGTATGATTTGCTGGATGCTTGACACCGGGCTGAGGGAATGGCCAGAGTCGTCCATGGCGCTGCCGTTGAGGCGTTGGCGACCAGCGAGCCGCGGGCTTAGCGGGTGCGTCAAAGTTGGTAACCGAACCGGCAAATCCTATGGAATAGTGTGAGCGAGTTATCGTAAGCTCGCGTAATACGCGCCGCATTTTTGACGCCGGGGTAACTAGCCCAATTGATTTGGATTTGGGTTAGGCTCTAACCTGCTTTTTTGACTTCAGAGGAGTCGCCATGATAGGGACACGCTTGCTCAGGCCGGCCAAGGCCTACTCAACGTTGCTACTGCTAGCCATCATATCGCCACCCGCTGTCGCCGACGGTGCGGCCGGCAGGGTCGCTTCGACAACGGGCGACGTGCGAGTCAAAGCAAATGCCGGTCAGGTCCGCGCGCTGGCCAAAGATGACGCCGTCAATGTGGGTGACACCCTCGATACCGGAAACGGCCGCGCGCAACTGGTGTGCCCCGCCGACGGTGGCATGGTGGCGCCTGCCGGCACGCAGTTTCGTATCGATGATCACAACTACTCCGGTGCCGAGGATGGATCCGACAAATCATTCTTCAGCTTGCTGAAGGGCGGTTTCCGCGCCATCAGCGGCGCGATTGGTCATCACAATCCGCAGACCTATCACGTCAAGGCACTGGTGGCGACTATTGGAATTCGTGGCACTGCCTACCAAGCCGAGCTTTGCAATGGCGACTGCGCCGATAAGAAAAACGGGCTGCATCTGCAGACCGATGAAGGCACCATCAACGTGTTCAATGACGCGGGCTCGCTCGATGTGCACTCGGGCCAGAGCGCCTATGTGAAGGACGCAAACTCGCCGCCTGAGCTGGCGGGCTCTGAGCCCAATCAAAGCGATTTGGATAGCAATCCGGTCGACGATGGATTCCGCGCCGGTGAGAATCCAGTGAATCTCAATGCACCGCCACCGCCGGTGGTGAACGAGCCGCCGCCACCGCCGCCACCGACTGGCGAAATTGGTGTCTCACCGTCGACGGGTGGCCCGCTCAATTGATCTGATAGCGCGATGCTTCGGACCCGAAGTAGTTTGGTTTAATCCACCCAAGCCCGTGCGTTGCGGAACATCTGCAGCCACGGGCTTTCCGCCTGCCGCCACTGTGGCGAAATCCACGAAAACTGTTTGCGCAGGAATATTCGTTCCGGATGCGGCATCAAGATCGTCACGCGACCATCCGTATTTGTAAGCGAGGCGATACCCAGCGGTGAGCCGTTGGGATTGCGTGGATAGCGTTCAGTCGCATGACCATCATGGTCGATGTAGCGCATGGGCGAAACTCTGGCGTGCAATGCTTGACGAGGTCCATGATCGTCTTCGAATTGTGCCCGGCCCTCGCCGTGTGAGACCACGATGGGTAGGCGCGATCCAGCCATGCCGGCGTAGAAAATGGACGGCGAGTCGAGGATTTCTACCATCACCAGCCTGGCCTCAAATTGTTCGGAAGTGTTGCGCACGAAACGCGGCCAAAGTTCGGCGCCTGGCACCAACGATTTCAGTTGCGCCATCATCTGGCAGCCATTGCAAACACCCAGTGCGAATTTGTCGGTGCGAGCCAGAAAGTCCGCAAACTCATCGCGTGCGCGCGGGTTGTACAGAATCGACTTTGCCCAGCCGCCGCCAGCGCCAAGCACGTCCCCGTAGGAGAATCCTCCGCACGCAGCGATACCAGTAAAATTACGCAACGATACGCGGCCGTCCAAAATATCGCTCATGTGCACGTCGATGGCGGCGAATCCAGCGTGATCGAATGCCGCAGCCATTTCATTGTGGCCGTTCACGCCCTGCTCGCGAAGTATGGCTACACGGGGTTTTGCACCGCCGGCAATTGTCGGCGCCGCGTCGACGGTAAATGTTGCCCTTAAGCTAAGCCCCGCATCGTTGCGGTCGAGAAACGCGTCGAATTCCTGGCGCGCACAATCAGGGTTGTCGCGCAGTGTGCGCATGCGATAACTCGTCTCCGACCATAGCCGTTGCAGCTCAAGTACATCGCGGTTGTGGATTGCCCTGTCGCCTTGACTTATGTGAAATTGAAGATCGGGATTCGTTGTGCCTACGATGTGCAACTGTTCGCTGAGGCCTGCGGCAGTGAATTGCGTGCGCACATGTTCAATGTGCTCTTTGCGCACCTGTATCACGGCACCAAGTTCTTCATTGAAGAGAAATGCCATCGGCGAGGCGTTGGTGGGAATATTGACATCGATGCCGCTACGGCCTGCAAATGCCATTTCACACAGCGTAACCAATAATCCGCCGTCAGAACGATCGTGGTAAGCGAGCAGCAGCCCGGCTTCATTCAATATTTGCACGGTGGAGAAAAAATTTTTCAGCATCTTGGGCGCATCGACGTCCGGCGCTTTGTTTCCGATTTGTCCGTAAACCTGCGCCAGGCAGGAACCACCCAGGCGATTTTTCGCATCACCGAGATCGATGAGCAACAGCGCGGTCTCGCCGCAGTCGGTACGCAATTGCGGCGTCAACGACATGTTGACGTCAACAACGGGTGCAAAGGCTGACACAATGAGCGACAGTGGAGCCACGACTGACTGGTTACCGCGCTCGTCGTTCCATACTGTCTTCATTGACAGCGAATCCTTGCCAACGGGGATGCAAATGCCGAGCGCAGGACAGAGCTCCATGCCCACCGCATGCACTGCATCGTACAGTGCCGCGTCTTCATTGCCATGACCGCATGCCGCCATCCAATTCGCCGACAACACCACATCGGAAAGCTGCATGATGCGTGCGGCGGCGATGTTGGTGATGGCTTCACCAACCGCCATTCGCGCCGCTGCCGCGGAATCGATGATTGCAACGGGTGTGCGCTCGCCCATGGCCATGGCTTCGCCCGTGATATCGCGAAAGCCACTCGAGGTGACGGCACAGTCGGCCACCGGAACTTGCCACGGCCCCACCATTTGATCACGCACCGTCATGCCGCCGACGGTGCGATCGCCGATAGTGATGAGAAAACTTTTGTCGCTGACAGTCGGAAGCTTGAGCACCCGTTCAATTGCATCGTCGAGGCTGATCGATTCAGTCGCGAAGTTAAAGTTGGGACTGATCGAGCGCTTCACCGTACGCGTCGTGCGCGGCGGTTTGCCGAGCAAGACCTGCATGGGGATGTCGATGGGACGATCACCCAGCAGGCGATCATCCACGCGCAAATTGTCCTCAACCGTTGCGGCGCCGAGTACTGCGTAAGGACAGCGCTCGCGTGCGCAAAGATTCTTGAATCGCTCAAGATCCGTTGCGGCGATTGCCAGCACATACCGCTCCTGCGATTCATTGCACCAGATCGCCAGCGGCGACATGCCGGGTTCGTCATTAGGGACTTCGCGCAACTCCAGTGCGCCACCGCGATGGGCGCCATGCAGGATCTCCGGCACGGCATTGGACAGGCCGCCGGCGCCCACATCATGTATCGAGAGGATGGGATTGGCGTCACCCAGCGCGATGCAGGCATCGATGACTTCCTGACAGCGGCGTTGCATCTCGGCGTTGTCGCGTTGTACCGAAGCAAAGTCGAGTTGCTCGTGACTGGCGCCACTGGCCATTGATGAGGCGGCGCCACCACCGAGTCCGATCTGCATTGCTGGTCCGCCAAGCACGATGACAAATGCGCCGGCAGGGATGTCCCGTTTGCCAATGTGAGCATGACGAATGTTGCCAACGCCGCCGGCAATCATGATCGGTTTGTGATAGCCGCGAATTTCATTGCCAACCCGTTGCTCATAGGTGCGGAAGTATCCGCCCAGTGAAGGGCGTCCGAATTCATTGTTGAATGCTGCCGCGCCTATCGGACCGTCAATCATGATCGACAATGCCGGCGCCATCCGCGACGGTCTGCCATGATCCTTTTCCCAAGGATGCATGAATTCAGGAATACGCAGGTTGGAGACCGAAAAGCCTGTCAGACCGGCTTTGGGGCGCGCACCAATTCCCGTCGCGCCCTCATCGCGGATCTCGCCACCCGCCCCGGTGGCAGCGCCGGGGTAGGGTGAAATCGCAGTCGGATGATTGTGTGTTTCCACCTTCATCACGATGTGCACATCTTCGGCGTGATAGGCGTACTCATCAGCGGCGTTTCGTAGCCAGCGGTGGCCACTATAACCGCGCGTCACCGCCGCGTTGTCGTTGTAGGCCACCAACACCTTGCCGGGGTGCAGTGCATGTGTATTGCGGATCATCTGAAACAGCGAATGTGATTGCTCCTGGCCGTCGATGATCCAATTGCCGTTGAAAATCTTGTGCCGGCAGTGCTCCGAGTTCGCCTGCGCGAACATCATCAATTCGACGTCGGTGGGATCACGTTTCAGCGAGCAAAGTTTTCGTACAGGTAATCGATTTCATCCGCGGATAGCGCCAACCTGGCATACTGCGGTTGGCACGTTCAAGTTCCGCTCGCCCCACTGATTACGTCGATATGCTCGCCGCTGCGGCTGCGCATGCGAAAACAACTGTGCACCATCGTCTACATGCATGAATACTGATTCGGTCATCGGGTCATGCAAGACACGCAGGCAAGTTGATCAATAGTCTGCGCGTCCAATGCACCCGCGGTGGAGTCCAACTGCCAGTGTGTACCACGCTCGATGCGTTTTACGGCCGCCAGGCCGCAGTTGTGCGCGATGTCGGTGGCCTTGCTCGACCAGGGCGAAATCGTTCCGAAACGTGGCGCGGTGTAAATGGAAAGCGCGTTCCCCTCGGCTAAACCCTGAGCCGGTGGACCGTATTGCAGTAGTGAATCCAAACGTTGGCGCTGGTTGGCATCAAGCGTGCCTGTGGTTTCCACGAAATGCAGATGATGAGCAGCCAGCCCCCTGATGCCGTCATGTATGGCTTGCAGTGCGTGCAGGCGTTTCCTCGATCCGAAAATCGGAGATGGCGCATGGACCAATCAGGACGAGCATTCGGATGCAGCTTCAATGCGACGCCTTGAACAAGGTCGTCATGATACTGGAACGGGCCTGGCTTGGTGGACGGGGAAAAAACGGAGGGGACGATCATGACAATGGGCCGCAACAGGCTTGGATACGGGCTGATTATCAGCTTGACTGTGGTGAGCGTCTCAGGCTGCGGTGGCGCGGCGGTGACCGCTGGCGCTCCGCCAGCGGTACTGGCGGTGCAGAACCTGACCGGTGGCGACGGATTCAAGGCGCTGCCGGCGCCTTTCATCGCACACCCGAAACCCTCTGCCTTTACGATTTGCCATGGTAATACCTGCCGGCTGCGAAGCCGCGTCGCGTTGCTGGCGCCTCAGTGGAAGCAGGTGAGGTCGGCGTTCCAGCCGGTTGCGACATCCGCTGAGCAAGAACGCCAGCAGATGGCGGTGGCGGTGGCTATTCTTGAACGGATTGTCGGTGACCGCATCGGAACCTCAGCCGACAAGGCACAGAACGACGGCGGCGCCACGCCCGGACAAATGGATTGCATCGATGAATCCACCAACACCACCGTTTACCTAACCATGATGTATGGCGACGGATTGTTGAAGTGGCATGACGTTGGTGGTCGCGCGACGCGTATGCCACCGCATTCAGTGTCGGTGATTCGCGACAAGTCGAGCGGCATGGAGTACGCAGTCGATTCCTGGTTCCTCGCCAATGGCGAACCACCGTTTGTCGTGCCGATGACGCAGTGGCGTGCCGGATGGCGCCCCTCCGAGCAGGACAAGCAATTCGCAATCAAGCGGGGGCAACACGATAACCAGGCACGCCTGTAAGCGTGCCATTGGGCTCCCAGTACCCTTGATACTCTGAGATCAAGAGGGCGTTAACCCCTTTCCGTTGGCAGCACCGTTTATGCTGGTCATGGGCGGCAAATATCGGCGAGGGATATCATGAACAGCGCAACTTTGTCGGTGCGATCACCCTTTCACTTGTCCGGCGGGTTTCAGTTCAAACCGCTGTCTGGTGATCCGCGCTACTATCAGATCGCGTGCCTGGCAGGTCTACTGATATTTGGCATCAGTCGGCTGCACTTCGATGTGTCGTTGCTATCAGTGGCGACCATAGTTGGTACGGCGCTGATTACCCAGATTGGTTGTTCACGCTTGGTGGGGTTATACCCCGACCCGCGCAGTGCGTTGATATCTTCCTTATCGCTTTGCCTGCTTCTACGCAGTAACAGTCTGTGGGTATTGGCGTTGGGAGCAGTCATAGCGATTAGCAGCAAATTCATTATCCGCGTCAACAACAAACATGTGTTCAATCCCACCAATTTCGCGATTGCAGTGCTGCTCTTGCTGCTGAGTGAGTATGCGTGGGTGTCGCCAGCGCAGTGGGGCAGCAAACCATGGTTTGCGTTCATGATGCTATGCGCGGGCGGAATGGTGGTTCACCGGGCGACGCGTAGCGATGTGACCATTGCCTTCCTGTTGTCTTGGGTGACCATTGTATTCGGTCGTGCGTTGTGGCTGGGCGATCCGATGAGCATTCCGCTGCGCCAGTTGCAAAGCGGCGCGCTGTTGCTGTTCGCCTTCTTCATGATCTCGGATCCGAAAACAACACCAGACTCGCGTTCGGGGCGGATCCTGTTCGCGCTGTTAGTGGCCGTTGGCGCGGGTTTCGTTCAATTCGTTCTATATCGAACCAACGGCCTGCTCTGGTCGCTGGTGCTGTGTTCAACCCTGGTTCCGCTCATCGACAGGTTGTTGCCGGGCGGAAGTTATCAATGGAAATCACGATGAAGGTTTCAATATGCGCAATCACAATTCGCTAACTATGTTCAAGCGGTCGATGCTCGCAGTGGCAATCGGCTTGGCGTTTTCGCCGATGATAGTGGAAGCCTTCTGCGGGTTTTATGTCGCCAAGGCTGATGCCAAACTTTTCAACAAAGCATCACAGGTTGTGTTGGCGCGCGACGGCGATCGAACCGTCATTACCATGGCCAACGATTTTAGTGGCGATCCCAAGGAATTTGCCGTCGTTGTGCCGGTACCGACCGCACTTGAGGAGGGGCAAATCCATATTGGTGATAGGGCACTGATCGATCATCTCGACGCCTACACTTCGCCGCGCCTGGTTGAGTATTTCGATCCCGATCCATGCCAGATGATCATGATGGATAAGGCTATGCGCAGCGAAGCGCCTGCCGCTGCAGCGCTGGGAGAGGTGGGGCGCGCAAAAGCCTTGGGCGTGACTGTCGAGGCGCAGTACACCATTGGCGAGTACGACATCGTCATCTTGTCCGCTGCGCAGAGCAATGGATTGGAAACATGGTTAACCGAGAATGGCTACAAGATTCCGAATGGCGCGGCAAGCGTGCTCGACGGCTACATCAAGCAGCAAATGCATTTCTTTGTCGCCAAGGTCAATCTCCAGCGGAAGGACAAGCTTGGCTACTCCTATCTGCGACCAATCCAGGTGGCCTATGAGTCATCGAAGTTCATGCTGCCGATCCGCCTTGGAACGCTCAACGCCGACGGCCCGCAGGACTTGGTAATCTTCACATTGACGCGCAACGGTCGTGTGGAAACCACTAACTATCGCACGGTGAAATTGCCAACCGGCATGGACATTCCAATCTACGTCAAGGATGAGTTTGGCGATTTCTACAAGGCGATGTTCGATGAGCAGGTAAAGCGCGAAAACATGAGTGCGGTGTTTCTGGAATACGCGTGGGACATGAACTGGTGCGATCCCTGTGCCGCCGACCCATTGTCGGATGATGAATTGCAGAGCCTGGGCGTGTTCTGGAAGGTGCAGGACCTGGCGGAGGAGGGATTGTTTAGCAAGGATCCGAAGAAAACGATTACGCTTCCGCAGGCAAAGAACGTTTTTGTCACGCGCCTGCACGTGCGCTACAACGCCGAGAAATTCCTCGGAGGATCTTGTCTTGCAAGAGACTGCTGATCGCGAAAATTTCCAGGGTCGTTACGTGCTACGTCACGCTTTCGAGGGCAAACTTGCGTGCGATGCAGCCAAGGTTTATCAGCAGGGATTGCCGCAACGCTACGACGCCGAGGCGCAGACACTGGCCAATCTAACCGGGTGGAACATCAACGAGATTCGCGCCAAGATGGGACTGGACGCATTGAAGCAACCTCCGGCCGGCGAAAGCAAGTGGTGGGGCAGGATCTGGAAGGATTGAGACCTGCCCGCGTGTGGCGTGCAACTAAGAGGGTGTGCTAGCGCACTTCACTTTGCAGCGGCTTTGCTCAGACGCACCGATTTGATCGTGTCTTCAAATGTGTTGAGATCGCGTGCGAAGAAATGCAAGGTGGGTGCTTGGTAAGTCAGATGGAGCACGCGTTTCCCGGCCATGAGGCCATAGATCAGTTCTTCGATGCGTAGTCCTTTTTCAGTCTTGAACTGCACATGAAGACGGAAGGCAGGTTCCCCATCTAGCGTGGCCGCGGTGTTTTCAAGTACTTTCACCGCGCCTGCCGTTTGCGTCGCTTGAATTTCCGCCAGCGTCAATTCAGCCACCTGTTCCGGCAGCATGTCAGTCCCGATTTTCTTCTTTGATTGTTTAATCGTTTCGGCGAATGCTTCCGATGGGTCGAGGTTCGCAGCCTCGATGTATTGCACCGTGACGCCGTCGCGCGTCACCATGAGGCGATCGTTCATCAGATTTAGCTGCATCCATCCTTGCGGAAGTGTCAGAGAGCAATTTGAATTGGGTACAGTGCTGGATTTTTCATCGACTGGTTGCCAAGTTGCGCATGCGCTCAATAGCAGAGTGACGAATAGGGTTGCGTGCCGTCCGAGTCTTGCGCGCATGAACGTCTCCTCATTTCTTTATGTTGGTTAAATACTGATCGACATAGGATCGATCAGACGCGTTTGGAGCTCTTTGGAGATACTGCTCCAAGAAATTGCGAGCTTCCGGATAGCGTTTTTGCATGTAGAGCAGTACGCCAAGCGCGCGATACGTTGGAGCGTAGTTTGGCGCCTGGACCAAGGCACGACGAAACGCAGCCTCAGCCTTACTTTTGTCATCCTTGTCGTCGCGTTGCCGATATGCTTCGCCAAGAAAATAGTCAGCGTGGCTTGGATAGAGTGAACGTCGCGATGAGTCTTCCAACAAATAGATAACTGCTTTATAGCGTGCCAGACGCAGCTGCGTTTCCAGGTCATCGACATATACGTCACGCATGGCCGCAACGTATTGTTCGCGGCTTGTAACGCCGCCAATCGGAGTTTTGGCGCTCAGCTGACGAAAACTGTCTATTCGCTCCTGCAGGCGCGGGTGTGAGGAAAAAAATATAGGTTGGTCGATGTCCAGTTCCTTGACCTCTTTCAGCATGCTTTCAAAGACGGCAACTGACTCGCGTACGTCGTAGCCGGCGGCTTGCAGCCGTTGGAAACCAGTAGCATCGGCGTCGCGTTCCATGTCGCGTGAATATCCGTAAATCGAGGAAATTGCGATGAGATCTCCGGCCAGCGGAATGCCCGCCAGAGCTACGCCGAGCGCAAACACGCTCATGGATTTAACATTGCGCACCTCGTTGAGTTGGTGGCGATGGATAAAATGTGTCGCCTCATGTCCAAGCACGGTGGCAAGTTGCGCCTCGTTGCCGAGTTTCGCCAGTAATCCGGTGTTGATGTACACGCTTCCGTTTGGCAATGCGAAGGCGTTGAACTCAGGTGAGCGCACGACATCGACACGAATCTTTCCCTTGAACTCCGGGTAAAGCTTTTCCATCACACCTTGTACATATGAAGTTGTAGCGGCGTTTCCGTACAGCGCATCCGACTTCTGAAGTGCCTTGTCGATTTCTTCGGCTTGCACCCAGAGCCTGCCTTCCTCGGCAGTGGGAGCCAAAGTGGCGCTGCCATTGCCAGCGGCAACCTCGTCTGGTCTCAGCGGTTCTGAGGCGACACATCCACCCAGCAACATCGCCACCATGATGGTGGACGCTGACTTAGGTATCCGTGCGTCGCAATACATGAACAATTGAAGAGGTTCTAGGGCTTCTTGGTTGAAGTGCTGTGTACGCGTCCCGGGAAGTTTTGGAATGCAGCCTCTACCAACTCCTTACTTCCTTGTGGCGTTCGAAGGTCAATGGTTGCTTGGTTGATGGCAAAATCCAACCACAGAACATTGCCTGTATCCAAATTGACGATGCCAGCAGTAATTCCCGAATAGCCAAGCTGAAGACCTATACCAAACATGGCTGCGATGATGAAGGCAGCTTTGCGTCCGGAAGACGATTCATTGTCTTCGCCTACAACGATCAAGGCGGCGTCGGCTCCGGTTTTCTCCTTGAGAAACTTCAAGCCAGGTCCAACGGTGTAATCGAAACGAGCAACTTTTTGCGGCCAGGCCTGCTCGCTGCCAAGAGCGCCAGTATGCAGATACGCGCTATACGCAACCATTTCGTAAAGCGCGAGATGCTCATCGACCATCGACTGTTCATCCGTGCCTAGCGTTGGCATGGGGACGAATTGCGCGCCGGTCGTCGATGACACGACCTGTGAGACTGCCGCAGCCACATTGCTTGTCGCAGTCTTACTCCATTGTGGCACTGGTTCGGCAACGCCCCCCACCGATATTTCGTTAACAGTAATTTTGACCGGAAGCTGGATTATTTTTTGCGGTAGCACGGATGTGCCTTGTTCGGCCAATGTATAGCGGGTTTGCTGCATGCCGCTGCTGGTGGTGGTGCATCCGGATGCGGCGACCAATGCGGCAACCAGCAGGCAAAGAGGCAATTTCTTCATGGCAAGTCCATTCGCAAAAGGCGAGTTATTGTGATGGGAATCCCCATACTCCACATGCTAAGACGAGCTGACTGTAAACCGACGCAATGCGGAAAATCTAGAGGTTGGCAGCTGGCATCGCTGCAACGTCAATTTCAGGGGGTGTACTCGCCGAAATGCTCGCGGACCTGCGCTGCGTCAAGTAGAAATACGCCGTCGGCGCCACTGCCGCGTTCAAACTCAAGCCAGGTGAAGGGTGCTTCCGGAAACTTCTCCGACAGCGCCTGCTCGCGATCGCCGACTTCGACCACCAGCACGCCGTGTTCGGTCAGATGATTGGCAGCCGTGTTGAGCATGCGCGTGACGATTGACAGGCCGTCGTCACCCGCGGCGAGCGCCAACGACGGCTCGTGATGATACTCGGCGGGAAGGTCGGCAATGTCGGCGGCAGGGACGTAGGGCGGGTTGCTGACGATCAGATCAAAGCGCTCTCCGTTCAAACCAGCAAACAGATCCGACTGCACGAGTTTCAATCGTGAATTCAAACCATGTCGCTCGACGTTAATGCGGGCAACGTCGAGCGCGTCCGGCGAGATGTCTGTACCAGTCACGCGTGCCTTGGGGAATGCCACTGCACAGGCAATGGCGATGCAGCCGCTGCCGGTGCAGAGATCGAGTATGGAGTGGATCTGATCGGTTTTGACCCAAGGCGCAAATTCGCTTTCTATCAATTCAGCGATTGGCGAGCGCGGGATTAGCACGCGCTCGTCGACGTAGAAACTCATACCGCAGAAGAACGCTTCATGCAGCAAATACGCCGCTGGTTTGCGAGTGTCGATGCGTTGCTGCAAAAGATCCTTAATCTTCGCAACGGCCGCAGGTTTCAATGGACTATCGAGTTCTTCATCCGAACACCCGAACTGCAAATCCAGGCCACGCAGCACAAGGTAAACCGCTTCATCCAGCGCCTCCTGTGTGCCGTGACCGTAGAAAATCCCTGCGCGTTTGAACCTTCGTTCACCGTAGTAGATGAGTTCACGAGCAGTTGTCGGATCCTTTTGGCGGAGTGATGTACGGGGCATGAACGGGGTGTCAGCGATTGTGAAACCAGGCGATGTTGTGCCGCCAGCAACGGCGGAGGCGCGCATTATGCCCGATTTGCCGCCGCAAACGGCATTAATTCATTGGCAGTTCATGGCCCAATTGCTGTGATGGCATGCGCTGGCGGACGCGACCATCTGGCGCACCGTCGCGTCACTGGCTAACATGATTCAAAAGCCCTCATTCAAATCCGTGCATCTGCGGATGTGGAGGATGGCTAGTGAGTAACGCCTTTGCGATTAGGGAGAAACAACCATGTTCCGAGCCTCATCTCGCTTTTCCGCCGTCTTCTTGGCGATGGCGGCGGTTTCACTTCTCGATTCCCATGTTGCGATTGCGCAGACGACCAACACGATCACTTGCTCAAGTGACGACGGCGAGTACCACCGCTGCGAGGCGAATACACAGGGCAAGGTCAAGCTGTTGCGCCGGCTGTCTTGGGTATCGTGCGAGCAGGGTAAGTCTTGGGGATTCGACCCGCGTGGAATCTGGGTTGATCAGGGTTGCAGCGCCGAATTTAGTTATGGCGCTGCCAGTGCCGCGGCGAGCAGCAACACGTCAAATAGCAATACCACCAATGCTCGCACGCTGACCTGTGAGAGCCGTAACGCGCAGTACAACTACTGCCAGGCGCAGACGCAAGGCAGCGTGCAGTTGCGCCGCCGACTGTCCTCCGCCGAATGCATCGAGGGGGACAGCTGGGGATACGATTCCTCCGGCATTTGGGTGAGCGACAACTGCCGTGCGGAATTTGCTTACGGTAAAGCCCCGACTTCCGCGGTGGGCAACCAGAACAATTCAACCGCGGCGAAACCCGCGGGCAGCCTGACCTGCGAAAGCACAGGCGGCGCGCGCAAGACCTGCGCCGCCAATACCCAGGGTAAGGTGAAACTGACACGTCAGATCTCCCGCACCGCCTGTGTGCAGAATCAGACCTGGGGATACGACAATGCCGGCATCTGGGTAAGTGGTGGCTGTCGCGCACAGTTTGCATACGGCATTGCGCAGCAGTCGACCATGAACACTGTGAATAGCAGTGATGCGAACGCTGCCGCGGCGACATCGTCGACCATGCGCGTAACGTGTGAAAGTGTTGGCCAGGAGGGCAAGCGCTGCAAGATAGGCGATACCAGCAAGGCCAGCGTACGACTGGTGCAACAGCTGTCACGCACCGCGTGCACGCAGGACGATACCTGGGGCGTGGACAACTACAGCCTGTGGGTGACCGGTGGTTGCCGCGGCGTATTCGAAGTCACGACGCGAAGCGCCGCCGGTTCGACGAGTTCGGTCGGGTCGACCAGCAACAACGGATGGAATGATCCAAATGCCGCGACTGACGCCAACGGCGACAGTTCCTCATCCAGTGTCGGCGCCACGTCCAACGCGGCTATTCCCTCGTGGTTGGTGGGGACCTTCAACGGCTACAACCCGCTTTATGACGCTGGTATGCAGATCACCATTAATCAATCCGGCAAGGTGCAGGCGACGGTGCAAGGCACCAAGCTCAGTGGCTGGTACGAGGAAGGCAAGATGGTGCTGGGCGGTGTGGAGTACACCGTGCGCCGTGACCAGAATGGGTTTCGCACCATTCAGGACAATGATCCGGGGAACCAGGTTATCTATACGCGTGCTCGCTAGTTGCCCTCAGTGTTTTTGGCCCAAATCCTAGGAGGATGACAGTAAGAAATGTAACGATGGGGCAACAATGGACTTAAAGAACTACGTTGCAATCAGCATGGCTGCCTTGATAAGCGTTTTCGATCCGGGTGCGGCAGCAGCTGAAAAGGCAATAATCATCGGCGGCGGACCGAACCTCAAGGAATCGCAGGGACAGATCGAGCAAAATGTAGTGTGGTTGCAGGCCATACTTCCGCGTCTCGGCTATCAAATCGATATGTACTATGGCAATGGCAACGAGTCGGGAGACGATGTTACCTATGTCGACGTTGATGCTCCAAACATTGATCTTAGAATGCCACTTGCCGAGGTCTTTGAAACGGCTGGATACAGCCAAGCGATATACAAGCACCACGATGTCAAAGACGTACTCGGGTCCACGCGCGAGGAGGAACTCACGCCGGCGTTGGAGAAAACGTTTGCCGCGTTAACTCCTGGGTCGTCAATTTTGTTGGTGTTTAACGGTCATGGTGGCGAAGGTCACGATGTCTACACCGACAATACGCTGGATCTTTGGGGATCATCGGCGATAACTGTCGCCGAGCTTGATCAAATCTTTGATAAGGCACCCGAACGATCCACGATTCATTTTGTTCTGCCGCAGTGTTTTTCAGGTGGTTTCGCCAGTCTGATGTATCGTCCACCAGGAACCAAGCGGTTATCGCCGCAGAATCGCTGCGGCTTCATGTCCCAGGATCCGCATCGCGGCGCTGAAGGCTGCGATCTGGACGTCGGTCACGTCGACTATCGCGATTACACTACTTATTTTTTCGCGGCTCTTGCAGGCAAGTCCAGAAACGATGACTCGCTTGCAAGCGATCCCGACCTTGACCGCGATGGCCGCGTCAGTTTTCTCGAAGCGCACTGGTACGCGTTGCGAACGGCAGTTAGTGATGACTTGCCACGCTCGACCAGCGAGGTCTTTCTTGAGGACTGGGAGCCGCGCGCATTGCGAGATGCCGTTGTACCCGACAACACGCAATCGGTTTATTGGCAGATTGCTGCCGATGTTGCTGCCGCTCACGGCTGGTCTTTGTCGGAATCACAATTGAAAGCCAAAGAGGAAGAACTGACACACGACGAAGAGCTCAGCGAGAAACAAGAGAACGATCTGCGCGATTCCATCAAGGATTTGCAGTCGGAACTTCGGCGTTTGTTGATCAAGCGGTGGCCGATGCTGCGCCAACCCTATAAAGACCTATCAACGAGCAAGGATCAGCAGGAGCTAAAGGAAATCAACGCGTTCCTAAATACCAACGCCGACTATATTCGGTTGCGTGATGCACTGGATGCACTGCAAGCAGCCGAGGCTAATACGCTGGAACATTCGCGGCAAAAGACTCAGATCGAAAAGGTTGAGCGAATGTTGAAACTCGCGCGCCTCAAGGCCCTGTTCGATGCACATGCGAGTCAAAACGAACGTGGGCAGTATCTTCGTTTAATCAACTGCGAACAGAATTAGTTCGCCCTCGATCGGCGGATACCGTGAGCGCAATCTGAATGTAGCTGGATCCCTTGGGATGGGTCTCGTAGCGGTAAATTTTCCTGCATCGCTAAATATGAATTGGGTCGCATGCTGCGGCGCACTTATCAGGCCAGCTCTGGCCACTAAAGAAAATCGCAAATCCGCCGTTACACCCCTGGTCAGGTTGGTCTGGAACCTGCACTAGCTATTCCTGCGAAATAAGTCACCGGCCGGATGCCAATTTTTACCTTGCAGATCTAAGAATTGGATACTAACATAAAAACATAATCTTATACATTAAACCTAAAGTAATATTTAACACTAAGGAGTTTACATGCAGCGCCAAACACCCGCTCCCATGCCCACGCAATTTCGCGGCTTATTTGCTATGTCCGCGGTACGTGGTGACACCACCATTCAGCATGCGACCGTCGGCAAGCAGGTCAAGTCGACCGTTTCGCAGCGCAAGAAGAAAAGCAGCTAAGCCAGAATCAAACAGCGCCCGCCCGTTGCGGGCGCTGAATTTCCCGCTGTTCCCTACGAAGTCGAATCGGCCGTAATGGCGAGGAACATCTCGTTCATACGCCGCACGAATCCCGCCGGATCCTCCAACCGCCCACCTTCGGCAAGCAGTGCTTGGTCGAAAAGTATTCGCGCCCAGTCGCTAAAGCGGGTGTCGTCCGCCTCGCTTCCCAGCCGTCTGACCAACGCATGCTCGGCATTGATCTCCATGATGGGTTTTTGGCCATCTATTTTCTGCCCAACCTGTTTGAGGATGCGCTCGAGATTGGCACTCATGCCGTGATCCTCGGCGATGAGCACGCCGGTGAACTGGACGGGTGGTGGCGCGCACGTCCTTAACTTGCGACTCGAGCGCCTTGCGCAGGCGCCCGACGAAATCCTTCACTTCGCGCGTTTCCTTCTTCGCTTCGTCGTCCTTGTCTGCGAGCTTACCTGAATCAAGCGCGCCCTTGGCAATCGACTTCAACGGCTTGCCTTCAATTCCGTCAGATTCGTGGTCACCCATTCATCGATGGGCTCGCAAAGCAGCAGCACTTCAATTCCCTTCTTGCGGAAGACTTCAAGGTGCGGACTGTTCTTGGCAGTGGAGAAACTATCGGCAGTAAGATAATAGATAGCTTCCTGATCCGGCTTCATGCGGCCAATGTAATCGGCCAGTGAGGTAAGCTGCTCTTCGCTATCATTGAGTGTGCTCGGATAGCGCAGCAGTTTGGCGATGGCGCTTCGATTTTCGAAGTCGTCGACAACACCTTCCTTCAGTACGCGGCCGAAGTTCTTCCAGAATTTCTCGTAATCCTCGCTGCTTAGGCCTTCAATGAGACCCAGTATCTTCTTTACTGAGGCACTGCGGATGGTGTCGATGACCTTATTCCGTTGCAGGATTTCGCGCGAAATATTGAGCGGCAGATCACTGGTGTCGATGACTCCGCGCACGAAACGCAGATAACGCGGCAACAATTGCTCGGCATCGTCCATGATGAATACCCGCCGCACGTAGAGTTTGATGCCGCCATGTTTGGTATCGCGATCCCAGAGATCGAAAGGTGCACGCGCAGGAATAAAAAACAGCGTCGAATATTCGAGTTTACCTTCGGCCTTCGTATGCACGCGCGCCATCGGGGGGTCGAAGTCATGCGCGATGTGCTTGTAGAACTCGTTATATTCTTCGTCGGTAATATCCTTCTTGTTGCGCACCCATAGCGCGGTGGCCGAATTCACCGTCTCGTAGCCGGTCTCTTTCTTGCCATCCTTGTCTTCGCCTTCCTTTGGCATCTGGATGGGAAGGGTAATGTGGTCGGAGTACTTGCGGATGATCGACCGCAGCTTCCATCCGTTGAGGTAGTCCTTATGCTCGTCGCGCAGGTGTAGAACGACTTCGGTGCCGCGCTTCTTGCGCTGCACGCCTTGCACGTTGTACTCGCCCTGGCCATCGGATTCCCATCGCACACCTTCATCGGCGGACAGACCGGCTCGGCGGGTGGTCACCGTTACCTTGTCGGCGATGATGAACGCCGAATAAAAACCGACGCCGAACTGGCCAATCAACTGGGTGTCGTGTTGTTTCTCGCCGGTGAGCTTGCTGAAAAATTCGCGCGTGCCTGACTTGGCGATCGAACCAAGATTGTTAACGACTTCATCGCGTGACATGCCGATGCCGTTATCGCGAATGGTGATGGTGCCCTGTTGCTCGCTGTATTCCACGGTGATGGAAAGATCGGTGTCCCCCTCGTACAGCGAGTCATTGCCCAGCGCCTCGAAACGCAATTTCTCGGAGGCGTCCGAGGCATTGGAAATCAGTTCGCGCAGGAAAATATCGGGATTGCTATATAACGAGTGCACCATGAGATCCAGCAACTGCTTGATCTCGGCCTGGAATCCCAGGGTTTGTTTGTTGACGTTGACGGACATGATGACAAGGCTCCCTATACGATATGCATTGAAATTCTGGCAGGAAGATGAGGGTGCGGGAACAAAATTTCAAGGCGGATAGGGGAGATCGATTAGCTGCGGGTTCGATGCTTGCAAAAGCAGTATGAAGTGGCATATTCTTTCAAATGAAAGAAGCGTGTCCCGTGCAAAAAAACCTTACGCCACAACTTCGTAGCAAATCTCCCGGCCAACGTGCCGCTGAGTCGAAACAGCCAAAAGAAGATGCTGTTCTGACCAAGGCGCTATTACGCGCCAGCGATTTGCTCGGCCTTAGCGGTGCGGCGCTTGCGCGCGTGCTGGGCGTCAGCGAAGCCAGTGTGTCACGTCTGATCGCGGGTGCGCGAACCATCGACCCGGATAGCAAGGAAGGAGAGCTCGCCTTGCTGCTGGTACGTCTGTATCGTTCGCTCGATGCGTTGGTTGGCGCTGACGACGCGCAACGAAGGGCATGGATGAGCGGCTTCAGCCGAAATCTCAATGGCAGGCCGACGGATCTGATTACGCGCGCCGAAGGGTTGGTGGCGGTTGTCGCTTATCTCGA
>JAXMGY010000016.1:0-46155 GCA_046347035.1 Gammaproteobacteria bacterium
TTGAATCAGGCTGGGCATGGCAGCCGGTGATGCTGGACTCGCCGCCATCATTGCGCTGGCTGACCGCTTAGGGCAATTCGGTGAAGACATCAACGAGGATAAGATCGTGGTTCATGGTGGCGGACAGGCGCACACGCCTGCGTCGAGTCCTGCTAGGCATTGCGGCGGTAAATGCCATAGTGGCATTCATCATCTTCTACACTCACTTAGGTTTGATGTACTACTTCAACCCAATGCGCGGAAATTCCCCCGATCACGTCGTCATTCTTACCACCTCATGGTGCCCGTACTGCCGCGCGTTGAAGAAGGCTTTGACTGCATCGAAGCTTCCATACAATGAAATTGATGTCGAGCAGGACTGGAAGACGGAGTACGCGTTCTATGCCACGCGCCAACGCGGGATACCGGTGACGGTAATAGGCAAGAATATCATCGACGGCGGTTTGTCTGCACAACTTGCAGCGTTGAAGCAAGTGTGTGAGCGAACAAATACCGACGGTAAGTACGACTGTAACGAGCTGAAAGGGTTGCCCGCAATGCGTGACGGTACGTCGACGAAATCTCAGCACGCAGCGGAAGCTATTTCGGCGGACGCAACTCCGCTTGGCAACTTGTGATGATGTGACTGTGGAGTGTTGTCGTACCACGAGATGACGGAATAGTGATGCTATGACCGAAGACGAGAGCGAGCGGCGCAAGAAGCGGGACGCAGCGATACGCTCGATAGATCAGAATATCGCCGAGCATCTTGAGCAGGCTCGCCGATCCGGTGAGCTGGAGCGCGCTGAAAGTTACGGCAGACCATTCGCCGACATGGAGGGTTGGGGAGAGACGCCTGCGGAGCTACGCATGCCATTCAAGATTCTCAAGAATGCGCAGGCGTATCCGCCCGAGATAGAGTTGTTTCATAAGCGGGCAGCATTGCGCAAGCAGGTGGATGAGTGTGCACTCGAAACAGAGCGTAATGAATTGCTCAAACGCCTCAACGAGCTGGAGCAATTTATTTCAATGCGCCTGGAACGACTGCGCATTACCGGAACACTGTGAACAAGCGAGCAAATCGTCTTCGGTGCTTGCAGCGTTGGGTTGGGTAGTCAGCCATCCACCGGGAAGCCTAAGTCGGAGTAGAAATCCCCCCGCGCTATCGCGCGGCCCCCTCTTCCAAAGGGGGCAATTTATACATCCTTTTCAAGCACGCGCCTTTCCCCTTCTGTAGGCGCACACCTAATCCCCCTTTTCCAAAAAGGGTGAGGGAGATTTTTTAATCGTGACGCCATTCAGCGGATGCAACGCTACGCGATGAAATACCCCCGCGCTGCGCGCGCCCCCCTTTAAGAAGGGGAGCGTTGTCACTTCCGTATTTCTGCAACAGTTGATTGAGATTTCTCGCAGGGCTCAAAAGACAGTTCCAGGTTGATACCTGCTGGTGCTCCTGCCGGGGAACGCATTCCGCGCCGTGGTTTTGGCGGATAAAGATGTGACCGACTAGTCCTTTGCTTGCGGTTGGGTTGGATAGCCTTGCATACGGACTATTGGGGGCGGTCGACACCATGCTGCGCGCACAGCGAAAATCGCGGACGGACTACGGTTACCGCCGAATTCTTCCAAGTAAATTATCGGTTATCCTCACAATCGCTAGCATTTTCATCCTGTTTGCTTCGGTCTCCGAGGCAGTGCCGTATCAAATCGTCTATGTACCGGTGACAGTCATTGTTAATGGCAGGCCGGTGGTGATCCGGCGACCGGTGGTGCGGCCCATTGCGACTACACCGAAGTTTCAACTCAGCGTGAGTGTGACCGGCTCCGGTGCGGTCGCGTCAAATCCCATTGGCATTACCTGCGGCACGGATTGCAGCGAAAGCTATGCCGGCGGTACGTCAGTGCAACTTACTGCGACGCCCGGCAGCGGCGCGACATTCTCAGGTTGGGGCGGTGATTGCGCTGGCACGGCGGTCACCTGCGATGTCGCGATGACACAGGCGAGAACAGTTACGGCCGCGTTTGTAGTGCCGCAGCCGAGCGGTGGTGCACCGACAATTGCAGGTTGTCCGATCTTCCCCGACCAAACTATTTTTAACACGCGCATTGATGATCGCGCGCGCTTCCCGGCGCATGCGCAGAGCGCAACCTGGATCAACAACATTGGCGCCACGCGGCGCTTCCACGCCGATTGGGGAACTGATGAGAATCAGGCCTCCGGCAGTTACTACGGCATTCCGTACAACGTAGTCGACGGCAGCGCCGCAACCACGAGCTGGCCGACGGTATCGTTCCCCAACGGGTATCCGGATGAAAGCGATTGCGCGGTGGCGCAGTCGGGTGGTTTCGGCATTCGCCAGGATTGCACGACATTGACGGCAGCGCAGGCGCGCTTTCCGTTCCCCAACGATTCGGTCATCAAACTGGAAGGCGGCACTTGCAACGATCCCAACAGCTGCGGCGATCGCCATGTATTGATTGTCGAGCAGGGTAAATGCCGTTTGTGGGAGAGTTGGCTGAGCTACAAGGTCAACGGTGCGTGGACCTCTGGTAGCACGGCGGCCTGGGATCTGCATTCATTCGCCATGCGGCCCGACGGATGGACCTCGGGTGACGCGGCGGGTCTACCGCTTCTGCCATTTATCGTACGTGCCAGCGAGGCCAATGCTGATGATATTCGGCACGCGCTGCGCGTGACCTTCCGCGATTCGGTTTTGAACAACACGCACGTATGGCCGGCGCGGCATCATGCTGGTAACGCCACTGCTGGCGGCATTCCGTTTGGTGCGCTACTACGCCTGCGCTCTGATTTCGTCATTCCCGCGAACTGGACTACACAGGCAAAGGCATTGGCGCACGCCATGCAGCGCTACGGACTTTACGTTGCCGACATCGGTAGCGATCTGTTCGTGCAGGCCGAGCCGAGCGCGCAATGGAGTGACACCACCATCACCCAGATCCAAACGCTGCAGATGAATCAGTTCGAGTTCGTGGACATATCCGCCATCACGCGCGATCCACATTTCAATGCCAATTCCTATCAGGGGGCATGGTGAATATACTCCGGGTATCGTTAACAAGACGTTTCAAGTTCGCCGTCGCCGTGGCACTCGCGCTATTCATCGCTTGGCATGTCGTGCCGCCGGCGATGGCAGTGCAGTATCAAATTGTCTACGTGCCGGTGACAGTCATTGTCAATGGCAAGCCGGTGGTGATCCGCAGGCCGGTGGTGCGGCCGGTGGCGTCGCCGGTAACCTTCGAACTCAGCGTTACGATTGTAGGCGATGGTACCGTCGCATCGACGCAGGCAGGTATCAGCTGTGCGCCGGATTGCAGCGAGAAGTACACCTCGGGCACTGCGGTCACCTTGAAGGCAACGCCCGCGAATGGACAGGTGTTTGCCGGTTGGTCGGGTGGTGGTTGCAGTGGATTGGCCGACTGCACAGTGATGTTGAGCGCGGCAACCACGGTCACCGCAACGTTCTCGGCGGCGGCGGCCAGTAATCCGCCTGCGAAGCTGGGTGACCCATCAAAGACGCCATTCAATGAAATCGTTGCGGTGTTGGACCGCCTGCATCATGTACCCAAGCATGCCATCGCGTCGGTGAACGCAACCATGCCGCCGCCGTTGGCGAGCGCGACGATGCCGTCGCTGCCTGATATCAAAGTGCTTGCGCGCCGTGATGCGGTGATTTTTTATTTGCCTAACATCGCGGACGCTGCCGACTATCGCGCCTATGCCGTCTCCAAGGATGTGAGTTTCGTTGATACACCCAATGGCAAACAACCGCGCGGCGCAGTGATTGCCTGCGCAGGCTTCCGCCGCCGACCTTACGAGCCGATTCTGACCACAACCGGCCAGCGCACGCGCGAGTTGTTGCAGGCGTTGGAGCTCCCGGGTTTCGTTGCCAGCGGCAACTACACCATCGTCGTTGAAGCGTTGAAGACGCCATGTCCGTTCACCGGCATGCCGGGGCACACTGATGCAATGATCGTTGCCGCTGACAAGAAAACACATGGCGACATAAAATCATTTGCGTCAGTGCGCAATATTTATGGCAATGAATTTCTCAATGGTCAGGGTGCAGTGACGCCGTGGTCGGCGCGCAACACCAGCAATCAATTGGGATTGGCGGTACCACCGACGAATACGGAGTTTCCCAAGGATCCGCTGGTGATTGCACGTAGTGCGCTGGCGGTGACTTTGCCGTTTGCCGATGAGCCGGTGAATGCGCCCATCGTCGATGTGGGCAGTAACGCCTTGTTTGATGATTTCAGCAAGGACTTGGTCATGACACCGGTGCCGTTCGGCGACCCCTGGCATGTGTATTCGTTGGGTAGCATTCCTGCTGAGTGGGCGTTCTGGGGTATGGGATTGGCGCACGCCGACGGCGGGAACTACGGCATTCGCGATTTTCACGGATTGCAAGTGTTTCAACGTCATGGCCGGTTGTACACCACGTATGGAGATTGGGGCAGGGTGTCGCGGGCACTTTCAATTTCTCTTCATTGAAGACGCTGCCACAGGAGTTAGACGACGCCAAGTATCTGCATTCTTTCTTCCGCGTGAGCTCCGATGCGACCGGGCGGCGATACTGGGCGTGGACGCTGTGCGGAGGTGCGACGCGCGAGGAGTTGGTTGATCCAGCAACGCGCATGCCGCGTATTCAACCGCTGATTCTGCCGAATATTGTATGGGCGCAGGCGTCGAATCCAACCGTGCAATTCACGGGTCAGCCAAATGATCCCACTCGCTATAACAAAGAATGCTTGCAGTTGGCACAGATCGGTATTAACGAAGCGCATTGGCCGAAGGATGGTGGCGATCGCGCCAGCAATCAGATTGCCACTGTGTTGTTCCCGGCGGGTGTGGAAAAAGGACAAATTGGTTTGGGCACGGCTAATTCTGGCGGCGGTGACGCCGACTTCTCGACTGCGTATTCATGGCGACTGGATGCGGCGGGCAATCGCGCCGGTCCGTTGGTGGAACCCTTCGATCAATATCAACCGTTGACGCACTTCGATGTGTTCGTGCGTCGCGATCGTTTGCTGGTCTTCATCAACGGTCGACAAGGGATATGCGTGAATATGAAATCGCGGCCGCTGACGATGAAGTATGGACTGGTGACATACGGTAGCTTGCTGTATCACACTGGCGCTGAAATCGGCGCGCTTGAAGATGCAGATGCCGCCGAACCACAATATCGCCTCAACACACCCATTGCCGATACACGCATCTGGGATGCGGTGGGACATTCGGAGAAAATCGACATTCCGCCACAGTTCAAAGTTGATGAGTCAACCTGCTTCGCGCCGGCATCCACTGCAGTGCACTGAAAAAAATCGGGAACAGACCACAGTTTCCGTTGATTGTGCAGACAGATCATCCTGAGTCGATGATGAAACCATGGTTTGTCCCCAATTTACTATTGAAGTAATGCGTAAGCAGCAGCTGAAAACTTTTTTTTTAGCGTTAGCCGTCTGCACGCTCGCCCTGCTCGCTCCCATGGCGCATTCAGTGCAATATCAAATCGTCTACGTGCCTGCGACGGTGGTGATCAACGGCAAACCCGTAGTCATTCGTCGGCCGGTTGTGCGTCCATGGGCGGTGCCAACAAATCGCTGTGGCATGAGTGCACCGGCTTTCTGCGATACCTTCGACAGACCAGCAACGGTGCGCGGCCGGGCCGGAGAACTTGATGTGAACAAGTGGAGCGGTGCGCGGATGCAGCCCGAGGCTGGTGTTGGATCGGGCACCGTTCGCCATCACGGCGGGCACGATGCCTCCTTGCCGTGCCGATCTGCCGACGACGGTATTTCCGGATCAAGACACCGCGATCTGCAACCCGACAGCCAGCATCAAGAGCAGTCATTTGATGGTTGTGGCGGCGGCACAACATTACGGGCAGAATTCTTATCGCATTCGCCAGCCATTCGATTTCGCGGGCCGCACCGGTCATATCGTCGCTGACGTCGAAGCTAACTTGATAAACCCATTGCTGGGCTGGGTATCGATAGATATCAGCGAAGACCCATCGCCGGCACCAGGATTTTCATTTCACGACATTCACAACGATGAAGGTACGCAGCCGCCACGCAATGGAGTGGAGATCGAGTTTCAATACAACTGCACCGCTGCCGGTAATGTTCCGGGTGTTGCCCTAGCAATGGTCAACGTCTCGCGTAACTACCAGCAGATCAACCTGCAACCAGAACAATTCGTCTGCGTGCCGACAAAAGAAGGAAATCTCAACCACGTTGAAATTCGCTTGTCGCAAACGCATGTGGGTGTTTATCTCACGCCATACTCCAACGATGGCGTCAGCTTTCCCGCTCAGCAACTACTGTTTAGCGGCGACATCAACCTGCCGTTTGCGCGTGGTTACGTGCACATTAGCACACACAATCATGCGACCCGCAAGTATTCAAATAACGGCGACTATGGCACCACGCATTTCTATGACGCTTGGGTGGCGCGCTGGGACAATGTCGGCTTCGATGGACCGGTCATATCCAACACCAGGGAGTACGAAATTCCGAATGCCGCGATACCGGGCGAAAATTTCAGCTATCAGGGCGTGGCTGCCGTGGGCATTGGCTATCCGGTTGCGGATGTCGGTGCCGGACCGGAGCATGTGTTGCGGTTCCAGAATGTTGATCTGACTAATATCAAGAGTGCCAGGATGGCGCTGTCGTTTTGGTCAGTGCGTGGGCTGGGCGACGCCTCGAAGCATGTGCTGCGCTATCGCTTCAATGGCAAAGCGTTCCACGATGTACCGTTCTCCGTCGACGAACTGGCGCAGCTCGGGGCCGGATTTCTGCCCGCGGCGACCACGCCGATGATCGATGTTCCTTTGTCTGATCTCGTGCCTGGCACCAACACGCTGGAATTCGTCACGGTAAACGTCAATCAGGGCTATGCGCCCGGTGTCGGCAATCTCGATCTGATTCTCTCGCCGTAGTTTGGCTTCACTCTAAATCAATCGAAGTTCACCCAGTGCAGTATGGATGGGTCTCGTGATGCGGAGACACGATGCTGTCGTCAACTTCGAATAAACCATTGCTACAAATTGTTTTTGTATTGATGTTCTCCCAATTCTGCGTGCGCAAAATGACAGCCTGCCAAAGAGTTCTGTGTCTCAAAAGAGCAAAGTTCTGATCGCAGTCAAATCGAATCCAGCTTAAGTGAGAATAATCGCGGTAACAGGAATGAACAGTTTTGTTTATTGCGTTCTTATTCTTAGAGACGAGTATTACTCATAAACCCACCGGAGAAGGGTGAACTGTATGTCAATCAAGCGTCGTAAAGTTTTCAGCTTCTTATGCTTGGGTATCTTGCTAGGTATTTCTGGAGTGGCATTGGCCAATGAGTGGGAAGGTGTATGGGTGGTGACAGATTCGGGTGGCAAACCGTTCAAGATCACGCTCAGCAAGGATGGACTTGCGACCGGCCGAAAGATTGGGAAAGAAGGTCTAAAGGGTACGTGGAAGGAACAAGACGGAGCTGTCGAGATTCACTGGGATTCCGGCTGGACGACGAGAATGGAGATGCAAGGAAACAAATGCAGGAAGACGGCATTTAAACCTGATGCATCACTATCGGGACCTCCTACTAACATGTCAGGGTGTGCGAAGACGAAAAAAGAGGAATAAGAGGGTTGTATTGGGTTTCCGAGTGGTGATGTTCATATAACAGCCGACCATGCATTGCTAATACATTCAAGAGGACGAATCAGTAGTCCGGCCAAACGAGGTGAACACAAACAACGGCTCCACGTTCTTATGCCCTGGACCCAGAACAACTATCCCGCCGCGATGGAGCACTTGCGCGAGGCAGTGCGCATTAAGGCGATAGAGATTGCCAATGCGTTGCTGGCTGACGGTCGAGATGAAGGTACGGCAATACGAATCGCAATTGTGAAAGCAAAGGAATGGGCACGGCGACATGGGTACTGATGGCCGGCAATACGCGTACCCGACCGCGGTTGGCGGCGTCAGCAGCTCAGTAACAGCAAATTGATCCTCGGCAGAGACTTGGCCGGTGTGAAGCGGTAGCTTTGCTCTACTATAGATACCTCATGACACCGCTGAGGCTGTTGAGAGAGGAGTGCGGCTATGAGCGATACACCAACATTGTTGGTCAGCCCGGACAAGGTTTGTTTTCTTATCGACCTGGCGCGTGAGTTTCATGCCAAAGAGGACGTTGTTATCCCGGAAGTTCCCACCTCGCCGGCAGATGATTGGGCGCGGCAGGTGCTTGCGGACCACGTCGACGATCCTTCCTATCGAGAACTTCACGAATTGATTGATGCGATGGACGTTGAGGAACAAATCAACCTTATCGCGCTGATCTGGCTCGGGCGTGGTGATTACACGATCGACGAGTGGGACGAGGCCCTGCAGCAGGCGCGCGACAGCCTGTCGGATCATACGGCCGAGTATGTCATCTCCACGCCGCTGGTCGCTGATTACCTGGCTGAGGGACTATCTGCCTTCGGACATACCTGCGAGGGGATCACCGAGTGAGGGCGGCAGTACCGCGCAAGTGGGGGACGCCGTCCTCAGCCATTCCACTCCAGCAAGAGTTGTCTTTTGGCCTGGACGTGCACATGTGTACCCAATTCCGCTCCCGCATCGCTGAGTCTCTGTGCCAACCACGATGAGTCCTCATCACTCGCGTGATGGAGGCGAAGGTGGCGGACTTGCATGGGAATCATCATTAGCTGCTGGAGGCGACCATTGGTCCGATCGACAGTGGGGAAATACATGCAGGCGAGATCGCTGCGCAGGGACTCGTAGCCGCTGATGCCCTCGTAATCGTTGATCAGATCGCCGCAGCCGTACAGGATGAGCTTGCCGTGATAGACCTCTATCCCACGCGGGTGATGCGAGGAATGGCCGTGGACAATATCAATCCCGGCGTGATCGACAAGTCCATGCGCAAAATCACGTTGTCGAACGTCGATATCGTAACCCCAATTCGAGCCCCAATGCAGGGATGCTATCGAGATATCAGCGGCGCATTTGGCGGCATGCACCCGATCGGCAATACGTTTGATCGTGGTCATCGACAGATCATCGAGAAGACTCACGCCAGCGCGCGTATCGGTGGCCGCCCAGTCGGCTCGTACGCCGGCGCTCTCAGCGCCAAAGGCAAAAACGAGAACGCGCGCGCCTGTTGGCAGCGGTAACACGGCCGGCGCGGCTGCCTCGCTTTGATTGGCACCGGCTCCCGCTGTGTGAATGCCTGCCGCATGCAGGGTGTCCAACGTTTCACGCAAACCGGCGTAGCCCCAATCGAGAACATGGTTGTTGGCGAGCACGCAGCAGTCAACGTGCGCTGTCCGTAAACAAGGTGTGTTCGCTGGATGCATGCGGTAGTGAATGTTCTTGCCGGGCCATGCATCATCACTGACGGTGACAGCGGTCTCGAGATTGACGATGCGCGCAGCCGGTTGCAGGAGATCGAATGCCGCCAGCGCATCGCCCCAGACATAATCGAAGTCGACGGGGTGGTGAAACCTGCCGGTGACTTGCTCGGCGAGATCGACGTAACCGAGCGCCGAACGTATGTATGGTTCGTGTAATCGCGGATCACCAGGATGCGGCAGGATTTGATCGATGCCGCGACCAGTCATGATGTCGCCACTGAGAAACAGCCTTACACCTGCCAGTGTGTTCAATTTGCCGGCGCCCATCTTTTCAATTCTTTCACGGGTCGGTGAAGCCCAGCATGCGGCAAGCGAACCTAGCCCGCACCAACCGAGAAAACGCCTTCGATCAATGGTACGCGGGGGCCGGTACAGCGAAGCCAACGATTGGGCAGCTACAGGCTGTGAGTCAGGCCGCCGCACAGGAGTGCTCTGCGCGGTTCGATTTAGACGATATGATGCTTGCCAATAACATGCACGGTGGTGGCATGCGGACCGGTTTCGGTAGCTTCTTCACTGAAGCGGACTTCACTGCCGGGCAGCAGCTTATCGAAGGAGCCGTCGACGACGCTGTTACGGTGAAAAAAGATCTCGCGGCCGTCGGATGAAAGAATGTAACCATCATCGTTCGTTACGTTTAGAACCTTGCCGTGCAGCGGAGGCTCATGAGTTTTCACCGAACCACGTACCTCGCGCGCGTAGTCTTCGAGTTGGCGCCGCGCTGCATCGAAAGCGTCGCGGATTGCAACATACACGTCCTCGTGTGCATGTTTGTCGTGGTGTGGATGGCTGACCACGAACTCTCGACCTGGGACGACGAGGTCGACACGCACATGATAAAGATTGCCCTGGTGATGATGACGATGCTGGCCTTCGACGACCACCCTGCAACTCATGATGCGCGGAAAAAAAGCATCGAGCTTCGCGATACGTTCGCGAATATTGGCATCTACCGCATCGGAATGAGGAACGTTTCGGTAGGTGATTTGTGGTGCTATTTGCATAGTGTCATGTCCACCATCTGACAATAGTGCCGGTTCTGGCCAAACGCATTAGTCGATCGCCAACGCGAACGTCGCGCTTACACGACGGCTCGTCATCCGTGCCCGTAATCTCTCTGATGATCAAAATCCAATGGCGAGACATTGCCATTGACGCCGATCATGGTTGGCGCTGATCGCGTACTGTCTCTGGCGAAAGTTGATAAGAATTATGGGCGGAACGGGTCGGATGAATTAGCCGAACAAGAAGGCAAGGCCAAACACTTGACCGCGGATATTCCTGTTGGCACGTCTGATTGGCACGATATGAGGTGGAGGGTTGTATTTTGTCCGCCAGCCTGCAGGCCTCTGCAGGGCTGGCGTACTGCGCACGCTTACTGCCATACGCGGAGATTGACAGCACTCTCCACCGCAAACCGCGTCCCGCCGCCATTACGCGGTGGGCGGCACAGACACCGCAAGGTGCCCGTCAACGAACGTGAGGCGATTGACCACATTCACGGCTTACGATGCCAGATAAGCTCGCCGTCGCGATATACTTCGCGCACTCGGTGCAGCGGAATATCGTGGACAGCGCCGTCTTCAGTATCGACTTCGAAGTAGAAATGATCGTCTGGCTTAAATCGAATACGCTCGAAGGGAATGTGGACGATCGTATTTGAGACTCGGTCATAGTAACCAACGACAAAACGCGCAAACCCGAATCCCGGATCCCAGCGAATGCGATTTAGCAGGTCTTGTATCGGTTCGGTCATGGAAATGCGTCGCGACTGTTTATTTTTCATTATGATCCGGTATGTGTGAGCTGGAAATTCAAATTCACTCATTTGCCGATCTGGATCAGATGCAGTGCAAGAGTGCCGCCACGCCGCGTGAGACGGGTTTAAACAGAAAATATTCAGCCGCATCTAAGACCGCAAGGACATGATCTGAAGAAGCTACATTTTGCATGAGGCGATCCTTGTTCCCTTCTGACGAATCGCTACCCACTTGGCTGCACACGACACTGTGCTTTTTGGTCGTCACGCCTTTTGCTGCGCCGCTGCTATGGTGGGGGGCAGGAGCAGTTTGGCGGCGTCATCTTGAACCACTCAGCGGCCCGGAGATTGGACAATATTTTTTTGGTGCCGTGACTTTAGATGGGTTCGCTGCTGCAGTGGCGGGTGGTTCACTGCTCTTGCAGGGGGGCTTTGTTCGCTCTTGCGTTCACGCGCTCAGCAGCAGAGAGGAATTTTGTCAAAGTAATTCCCTGGGCGCTGCTGGCGATATCCGTCGTTCTGTCCTTCTGGGTTCGAACGCTGGTTAGGGGTGGCTAAAGGGTAAGTCGTGGTGAAAATTCAAGTTGCTGCCGCTGCAAGAGCGAATATGGCGCCGGAGAAGTTCAAGTCGGTGCATCAACGTCGATGTAGTAGTGCTGAATTTCGTGGTCGGTCCCCGACATAGCCCGACACACCCGATGGGTCGCTATTCGTTCCGCTTCAGCAGTCGCTTGACGAAGGACTTGCTGTCGCGGAAGGCGCGATGGAGTCCGAGGCGCAGACTGTTCTTTAGACATGGACGCAAGATGAGCAGCGCAGCGTCCTCGACATGGCGGTTTCCAAACACGCGCTTGTACTGGGCGTCGGTGATACCGAAATTGATAAATCTCACGTGATCTTCCTTGATTAGATCCTCGATCACGAGGAACAGCAGCACCGTGCCCGGCGAATGATCGGCGTAGTCGGCGTTGTAGGCCAAGTCGGCGTAGTGGTAAATGCCGTTGTAGAGGTAGCCGACAATGAACGCACAGGGCTTGTCGTCGACGATCAGCACATGCGAGCGAAGCAGCCCGCGTTCGGCGACACAGCGCAAGACGTCCTGTTTTTCAATGCTCTCCGGAATGGCGCGTGCAAGCTCCTGTGCCTTCCAAGATTTTTCGATGACCTGCCGCACGCTGTCGGTGAGGAACTCAATGCCCTCGGTGGTTGAAATCCGGCGCATCTCCACCTTGCCGGGGAACGCCTCGCTAAGCTTGCGGACCTTTTTCTTCAGCGTGAAGCGCTGCTTGGAGCCGAACCCCGCCATGTATTCCTCGTGGGTCGGCGGCAGCTCCACATAGTGGAACGGACGTGTATTGTATGGCTTGTAGATGTGCGCGCTGCCGAGCATCCAGCGATGCTCGGCAAGCGAGCGCCAAAACTCGGACTCCGACGACACAGACTTGAGGTAGATCGCATCGACGTCCGGATGCGCTTTCCAGGTCGCCTCCACGATTGCCGAGAAACTGTCGTAGTCGTGACCACCCACAAGCTCGCTACCCAGCAGCTCGAGCGCCGGTATTGCCATCGCATAGTCGCGCCTACGGGTGGATTGGAAGTGCAGCGGCACGGCGTACCGCAACATTGCTGCAAAGCTGAGCTTGCTATTGCGTTCGTCGTTATGTACCGCCACGATCGTGGTTTTTCCCTTCGTCAAGACGTTGCACTCCAACCACTCCAGCGAGTGATACATACTGTAGAGATTGGAGGTCGATAGCTGTCGGGCGCGCCACTCGGCACTGTAGCGTTGGTCGGCGACGACATCCTGTACCGTCTTCCAAACGATCATGGCGGAACCATTTCCTTTAAATATCTAATCGCCAATAGGACATCGTGTTCCGCGGCGCATGCTAAATGGCGCGGAAACGTTATTAAGCGAAGTGCGAGCCCGATGGGTCGCAGCGCGATTGTTTTATAGTCTCGACACCAACGTCGCTATCTTGACGTCAATGGACGCGCTGGCCGTTGGTGTGTGCGTGGCGATCCGCCAAGCATTAAGTGCAGATTATGCAATGCTCCGCGGCTCACCGAAAGCAGTAAATAATAAAGCTCTGACGCGGATGACAAAAATGGTGCCGTAGTGAATTAACTTGGGCCAGTGATGGCGATGCGCCGAAATAATTCAGTCGGGCATTTTACTTTCGACCTAGGTCGCGCTCACTACAATTAGCCTTGCCGTCGACAATCGTATGCCGGGGACGTATCGATCCAGACGTTCAGTCGGACAGTTAAGTCGCGGCCGCGATTGAGATTTTTGCCGCTGGAAAGTTGCGTCGTTCTTGAGTATCCTTCGCCTCCCTGTTGCAACAGGCGCGTAGCTCAGTTGGTTAGAGCACCACCTTGACATGGTGGGGGTCGGAGGTTCGAGTCCTCTCGCGCCTACCATTTTCGCTTTGAATATTGAAGTGCCGCCCGCGCGGCGTTGAAACAAAAGTCCGATGAGGATGGCCGTTCGTAGAGGCCACTGAGGAGAGTATATGTCCGTTACCGTCACGCTGCCGGATGGCTCGCAACGCCATTTCGACAATCCTGTTTCCGCTGCCGATGTCGCCGCATCCATAGGTCCGGGCCTGGCCAAGGCCGCGCTGGCCGCCAAAGTTGATGGCAAGCTGGTCGATACGTCATATTTAATAGACCGCGATGTGCAGTTGGCGCTGGTCACCTCCAAGGATGCCGACGGCCTGGAAGTCATCCGCCACAGTTGCGCGCATCTGTTGGCGCAGGCGGTGAAAATCCTTTTTCCGGATGCCCAGGTGACCATTGGTCCAGTTATCGAAGACGGCTTCTACTACGACTTCGCCTATAAGCGCCCTTTCACGCCCGAGGACTTGGACAAGATCGAGGCCAAGATGAAGGAACTCGCCGCCGCCGATCACAAGGTCAAGCGCTCGGTAATGCCGCGCGATGAAGCGGTGAAGTTCTTCCGCAATATGGGCGAGGCCTACAAGGCTGAAATCATCGCCTCAATCCCTGCCAACGAGGATATTTCCCTCTATGGTCAGGGTGATTTCATCGATCTTTGCCGCGGTCCGCACGTGCCCAGCACGGGCAAAATCCCGGCCTTCAAGCTGATGAAGATTGCCGGCGCATACTGGCGTGGCGATTCGCGCAACGAGATGCTCCAGCGCATCTATGGCACTGCCTGGCAGGATGAAAAGTCGCTGAAGCAGTACCTGCATCGTCTCGAAGAAGCCGAAAAGCGTGATCACCGCAAACTGGGCAAGCAGCTCGATCTTTTCCACCTGCAGGAAGAGGCGCCGGGCATGGTGTTCTGGCATCCCAAGGGTTGGGTGGTGTGGCAGCAGATCGAGCAGTACATGCGTGATCTGCTGTGGCAGCACGGCTACGAAGAGGTGCGCACGCCGACGGTCATGGACCGCGTGCTGTGGGAGCGTTCCGGCCATTGGGAGAACTACCACGAGCATATGTTCACCACCAGCTCGGAGAACCGCGACTATGCGGTGAAGCCGATGAACTGCCCCGGTCATGTGCAGATCTACAACCAGGGCGTGAAGAGCTATCGCGATCTGCCTTTGCGGCTGGCCGAGTTCGGTTCCTGCCATCGCAATGAACCCTCGGGTGCGCTGCATGGGCTGATGCGGGTGCGCGGTTTCGTGCAGGACGACGCCCACATTTTCTGTATGGAGGAGCAGATCCTCGCCGAGTCCAGCGCCTTTATCAATTTGCTGCGGCAGGTCTACGCCGATTTCGGTTTCAATGAAATCCTGGTCAAGCTGTCGACGCGGCCGCCCAAGCGCATCGGCACCGACGAGCAGTGGGATAAGGCCGAGGCTGCATTGGCGCAGGCCTTGAACACCAAGGGCTTAGCGTGGGAACCTAACCCGGGCGAGGGTGCATTTTATGGTCCGAAAATCGAATTTTCACTGAAGGATTGTCTGGGTCGGGTGTGGCAGTGTGGCACTATCCAGCTCGATTTCGCCCTGCCAGAGCGCCTGGACGCGGAGTATGTGGGCGAGGACGGCAACCGCCACCGGCCGGTGATGCTGCACCGGGCGGTGTTGGGCTCGCTGGAGCGCTTCATCGGCATCCTGATCGAGGAATATGCCGGCATTTTCCCGGTCTGGCTGGCGCCAGTGCAGGCGGTGACGATGTGTATTACCGACGCCCATGCCAATTACGCGCTGGATGTGGCGGAAAAGCTGAAAAAACAAGGATTCAGGGCCGAATCCGACTTGAGAAACGAAAAGATCGGCCTTAAAATCCGCGAGCACACGCTGCAGCGGGTACCTTATCTATTGGTGGCCGGGGCGCGTGAAGTCGAAAATCAAACCGTAGCCGTGCGTACGCGAAGCGGAGAAGACCTAGGCGCGATGACATTGGATCAATTCACCGACCGTCTGCGTTCTGAAATCGCCAACCGCAGCCGCGCGAAGTGAGAGGAGCCCGGTCATAAGCACCGAGAAAAAGAACCGCATCAACGAACAGATCACCGCGCGCGAAGTGCGCTTGATTGGTCCTGAAGGCGAAAATGTCGGCGTGGTCTCGATAGAGCAAGCGCAGCGCATCGCCGAAGACGCTCAGCTGGATTTGGTGGAAATCGTTCCGACGGCCGAACCGCCCGTGTGCCGGGTGATGGACGTTGGCAAATTTCTGTTCGAGCAGAACAAGAAGAAACATGCTGCCAAGCGCAAGCAGAAGCAGATTCAGATTAAGGAAATGAAGATTCGCCCGGGCACGGAAGAAGGCGACTACCAGATCAAGCTGCGCAATATGACGCGCTTTCTGGAGGAAGGCGACAAGGTCAAGGTGACGCTGCGTTTTCGCGGCCGTGAGTTGATGCACCAGGACCTGGGCGCGAAAGTGCTGAAGCGCATCGAAGAGGATCTTTCTTCGCTGGGCGTGGTGGAACAGTTCCCGCGCATGGAAGGCCGACAAATGGTGATGATGATTGCGCCGAAACGTGCGAGTTGATCGAACATTCGAATATTTGAGTAATTTTGGAGCAGCAAGCAATGCCGAAAGTAAAAAGTAACAGCGGTGCGAAAAAGCGCCTGAAGGTTGCCCCCTCGGGCTCAGTCAAACACCGCAAGACCAACAAGCGGCACTTGCTGACCGGCAAGAGCTCCAAGCGCAAGCGTCGATTGAGCGGCACCGTGGTGATCCACGATTCCGATTACGGCCGGGTTCGCCCGCTGTTGCCGTATTCGTCGCTGTAAGAATTCAGTCTGAAGGAAAGCAACCATGTCACGAGTTAAAAGAGGCGTCACCGCGCGTGCGCGCCACAAGAAGATCCTGGAGCAGTCCAAGGGATATCGCGGTTTTCGCCGTAACATCATTCGTGTCGCCAAGCAGGCGGTTACGAGAGCTGGTCAGTATGCCTATCGCGATCGCAAGGTGAGCAAGCGCGAGTTCCGCGCGCTGTGGATCCAGCGCATCAACGCCGGTGCGCGCATGTTCGGCATGTCTTACAGCCGCATGATCGATGGTTTGAACAAGGCTGGCATCGTCATCGATCGTAAGGTGCTGGCCGACATGGCTGTCGCCGATCTGCCGGCATTCGGTCAGTTGTGCGAGAAGGCCAAGGCGGCTTTGAACGCCCCTGCCGCACCCGCAGCCAAGGCGACGAGTGCGAGTCCGGCCAAGTTGATGTCATCGGCCAGCGCCGGGGACGTGGATGTGGCGTTGGCCAAGGCGGCGGGCTTCAAAGTCAGCGGTGCTGAGGACATCGTCGTCATCGAAGGCATTGGACCAAAGATTGCCGAATTGCTGACGGCAGCAGGTCATGGCACGTTTGCGGCGGTGGCTGCGATGTCGCCGGCGGCGATCAAGGAAATCTTGACCGCGGGCGGCTCGAGCTTTAATCGCGCCAACCCTGAGTCCTGGCCGGAGCAGGCTGCACTTGCGGCAGCAAATCGTTGGGCGGAGCTGAAGGCGCTGCAGGATCGTCTGCAGGCGGGCGTCGCCAAGGATTGAATTTTTGCCGGCGTTCGCGCCGGCGCTAGTACCACCAGGTAACAGGGGACAGGTGCGAGCCTTTCCCCTTTTTTATTTCTTATGAGCCAGAACCAAAGCCTCACCGCGATTGTTGCGCAGGCGGAGCAGGAGATCCGCGAGGCGGCCGATCTGGCTGCCATCGAGAATCTGCGCGTGCGTTATCTCGGCAAGAAGAGCGTGCTCACCGAGCAGATGAAGCGGCTCGGAAGTTTGCCAGCGCAGGAGCGACCGCAGTTCGGCAAGGCGGTCAATGATGCGAAGGAAGCGCTGTCAGCGCTGATCGAAGCGCGTCATGGCGAGCTGCAGGCCGCCGCCATCAGTCAGCAGTTACAGAACGAGCGCGTGGATGTGACGCTGCCAGGGCGCGCAATGCATATCGGCGGCTTGCATCCGGTAACGCTGACATTGAATCGCATTATTGCGCTGTTCTCACAACTGGGATTTGAAGTGGCTGAAGGTCCTGAGATCGAGGACGACTATCACAACTTCACCGCGCTCAATATCCCGGCTCACCATCCGGCGCGTGCCATGCACGATACATTTTATTTCGATGCGCATACGTTATTGCGCACCCATACCTCGCCGGTACAAATCCGCGTGATGGAGAAGCGGCAGCCGCCGCTTCGCATTATCGCGCCGGGGCGCGTTTACCGCTGCGACTACGATCAGACGCACTCACCGATGTTTCATCAAGTGGAAGGCTTGCTGGTCGATGATCGCGTCAGCTTCGCCGATCTGAAAGGACTGCTTGCGGAATTTCTGCGTTTGTTCTTCGAGACCGATGAATTACAGATGCGGTTTCGCCCATCGTATTTTCCATTCACCGAACCGTCGGCGGAGGTGGATATTCGCCTGCCTGCCGAGCATGGTTACAGCGGTTGGCTGGAAGTGCTCGGCTGCGGCATGGTGCATCCGAATGTTTTCGCGGCGGTCAATATCGACAGCGAAAAGTACACCGGCCTTGCATTTGGACTTGGTGTGGAGCGCCTGGCAATGTTGCGTTATGGCGTCGATGACCTACGCCTTTTCTTCGAAAACGATCTGCGCTTCTTGAGTCAGTTCCGGTGAGTTCATGAGCGAGCGCGCGTAAAATGAAATTCAACGAAAACTGGCTGCGTGAGTTTGTGAATCCGCAGGCGGGCACCGCGGAGCTTTGTGATCGCTTGACCATGTCCGGGCTGGAATTGGAGTCGAGCGCCCCGGTCGCGCCGAGATTCTCTGGTGTGGTGGTGGCGGCGCTTTCCGATTTAAAACCGCATCCCGATGCGGATCGCCTGCGCATATGCCGTGCCGACGTCGGTACCGGTGAGAGTTTGCAAATCGTCACGGGTGCCTCCAATGTCAGTGATGGCATGCGCGTGCCGCTGGCGCAGATTGGCGCGGTGCTGCCGGGTGACAAGCATATTGCACGTTCCAAGCTGCGTGGTGTCGAGTCGGAAGGCATGCTCTGCTCCGCTGTTGAATTGGGCATGGCTGAAACCGCGGATGGTGTGATGATATTGCCGAGCGATGCCCCGATCGGTGCAGATATTCGCAGTATCTGCGGCTGGATGACACCATCGTGAGTTAAACGTCACACCCAATCGTGGCGATTGCTTGAGTGTGCTGGGCGTGGCGCACGAAGTGGGTGCTGAGTTTGGCACCGACGTTTGCATGCCGCACGCATCCAGGCGGTGCCGGCGCTGATTGCCGCACGTGTTCCGATCGAAATCGTCAGCACCCAGGATTGCCCGCGTTACATTGGGCGTATGATCCGCGGAGTCAACGCGCAAAGTGCCACGCCGTTGTGGATCAAGAGCGCTTGCGTCGCTGCGGCTTGCGTTCGATCAGCGCCATCGTTGACATCACCAATTACGTGATGCTGGAACTTGGTCAGCCGATGCATGCGTTCAATCTCAATGCCATCGATGGGGGGGGGCATCCAGGTGCGCCGTGCGCGAGCCAATGAAAGAAGAGTGAAACTGCTGGATGGACAAACCGTCGAAGACTTAGCACTGACACCTTGGTGATTAGCGATCACCAACGCGCTGGCCATGAAAGCCCGGCATCATGGGTGGTGCGAGGAGTCGGCAGTCGACGACGCAACGACCGAAATTCTTCTTGAAAGCGCTTACTTTGCGCCCACGTCGATCGCGGGTCGCGGCCGCCAGCATAAATTACAGACGGATTCCTCGCAGCGGTTCGAACGTGGCGTGGACAGTGAAAGGTCGGGAACGCGCTGTCGAACGCGCCACGCGCCTGATATTGGACATCTGTGGCGGCCAGGCCGGTCCAGTGTGCGAAGCGGTATCGGCGCGGATATTCCGCAGCAACAACCCATTGCGCTGCGCCGAGAACGATTACCCAACGCGTGTTGGGGTTCGCTCCACCAGGATCAAATTATCCATCGCAGCTTGCAGCGTCTTGGAATGCAGGTGTCCGCGATTCCGGAGGTTGGTCGGTGACGCCGCCTTCAGCCGTCCCGATATCAGCATTGAAGTAGATCTGATTGAAGAGGTGGCTCGTATTTGCTGGATTCGACCAGATTACAATGCGCCCACCGGGTGGCATGATTGCCTTGGCGCCAGTTGCTGAGTGGCGTTCCGCGCGTCTCGCGCATGCACGCGCTGTACTTGTTCAGCGCGGCTATCAGGAAGCAGTGACGTATAGCTTTGTCGATGCGGAATTGGATGCCAAGGTCGGCGTATCGGCACATGCCATCGCGCTCGCCAATCCCATCTCTGCCGATATGGCGGTGATGCGCACCAGCATCTGGACCGGCCTCATCAAGGCGCTATCCACAACCTCCAGCCGGCAGCAACCACACGTACGCCTGTTCGAAATCGGAAGGGGAGTTTCGAGGAGTGGGCAAACCATACAAATCAATAAACTGGCATATATTGTGATAGGAAATTCTGAGCCAGAGCAGTGAGTTAAGTCACGGGTCGTCGATTTCTTCGACGTGAAGGGCGACGCGGAGGTTATTCTGGCTGCTTTGCTGCTGGATCTGAATTTGAATATGTGCCGGCGGAGGGTGACGTGTTCCATCCTGGACAGGCTTGTACGGTCAAAGTGGGCGCCGGCACTGTTGGTCGATTCGGTGCCTTACACCCTGAATTAATTAAGTTTTTTGGAATTCAGCAGCGTGTTCTTACGGGCGAGATCGAGCTCGACGAGTTGCCGGCGGCGCAACGCCGCGGTATCAACCACTGTCGAAATTCCCCTCGGTGCGGCGTGATCTGAGTTGACCTTGGACCGTGCCATACCGGCGGCGAAGGTTACTGCAATTGGTGCGGGAGGTCGCCACGCTTACCTGCATGATTTGCAGTTGTTTGACGTATATGAGGGGAAGGCATTGATTCGGGAAAAAAAAGTCTTGCATTGGGCTTGATTTTCAAGGTGTTTCTAACACTCTAAGAGATGAAGAAATTGACACACAGGTCGCGGCGATAGTCAGCCACCTCGCCAAGCGACTGGGGGCGGTGTTGAGGGGATTCCTAAAATGGCACTGACAAAAGCCGATATTGGCCGAAAAGCTCTTCGAAGAGCTGGGCCTGAATAAGCGCGAAGCAAGGGAATTGGTGGAGTTGTTTTTGAAAGAGATCCGCGCCGCACTCGAAGGGGGACAGCACGTCAAGCTTTCCGAGTTCGGAAACTTCACCGTCTCCGCGATAAGAATCAGCGTCCCGGGCGTAATCAGAAGACCGGCGAGGAAATTCCAATCTCGGCGCGCCGCGTGATGCGATCAGGCCGGGGCAAAAACTGGCTGGTAAGCCTATGCTGGAAGCGTCGAACAATAACCGGGAACTGCCTGCGATACCGGGCAAGCGCTATTTTCACCATCGGTGAGGTGAAAGGCGATCTGTGCGCGGTCAAGCCGCATGTCCTTCGTTACTGGGAGCAGGAATTTCCGCAGCTCAAGCCAATCAAGCGGCGCGGCAACCGCCGTTACCCATCAGCGGCAGGATGTCATTCTAATTCGCCAAATTCGCAGCCTGCTGTATGAGCAGGGGCTTCACCATCGGTGGCGCGCGTCAGCGGCGCTGTCGGTGATGAAATCGGGCGACTCCAATATCAGCCAGCAAATCATCCGGCAGTTGCGCACTGAGCTGGAAGAAGTGCTCAATCTGCTGAAGCGGTAGTTTTTCCCCTCGTGCGGTTTTGAATTTCGGCGATAGAGTTGTTGCCCGGATTGGTGTATCGTCGCCCCGTTTTTAATGGCATCCAATCGGCGCGTAGCGCAGCCTGGTAGCGCACCACCTTGGGGTGGTGGTGGTCGGAGGTTCAAATCCTCTCGCGCCGACCATTTCTTTCCAACGTCAGATTTCCTCTTGAATTCGGTTATAGATCGACCCGCAAAATGGCTGGGTTCCGTGCCAGCTTTCGCTGCTGATTCATGAATTTGACGGAATTGTGCAGCGGGTTCACAAGCAAATGGGGATTTGTCGCTTGATCGCGACATCGACTCGCATCACTATGCCTTTCTCGCGGTGTCAGTGGGGGCTGATGCCTCGCGAAATCAGCGCAGAAACATGCGCCAAAGCACAAACCGAAATTTGACTGGAGAGAAGACTATGCTTCGCCTTGCGATGCGACCGGCACTTGGAACCGTGTGGCTTGCTCTTTGCTTTGCCGCAATGGTGTTTGCGGGGATGTGGTCGCTCTGCGGCTGATGCCGAAGAGCTGTTCAAAAAAGGTGACTATGCCGATGCTCTGCCGTTGTGGAAACAGCGCGCGGATAGTGGTGATGCCACGGCACCGAACTATTTGGGCGTGAGGATATCACCTTGGCCTTGGTGTTCAACAGGACTACAAGGAAGCGGCGAAGTGGTACACGATGGCCGCGGAAAACGGCAGCGTCGATGCGCAGCGCAATCTCGGCACCATGTACTACTCACGGCTATGGTGTGCAACAGGACAATGGCCTGGCCTACGGCTGGTATTACGTGGCTTCGAGGAATGGCAACACGCTGGCTGAAGACTCACGTCAGTCAATGATGGATGAAATGACCCCCAACCACTGCAGACTCTCTGAAAACGCATCAAGGAATACTTGCAAAACAAAGGTATTCTCAAGCGTGTAATGGTCAAAGGCCAGCTTGACGATATAGACATAGGCAAAGTGAATCGATGTGCGGGATTGTCGGTGCAGTAGCACAACGTGACGTAGCACAATTCTTATCGAAGGTTTGCAACGGCTGGAGTATCGCGGCTACGACTCGGCCGGACTGGCAGTGATGAATGGTCATCACACGATCGATCCTGGCGACGTGTCATCGGCAAGGTTGCTGGGCTAGCCAAGTCGGTTGCCGAGCAGGTCGTTCATGGCGACAGCGGCATCGCGCACACGCGTTGGGCTACGCATGGCGCACCGGCAGAACGCAATGCGCATCACATGTCGAGCGATGTGGCTGTTGTTCATAACGGCATCATTGAAAATCACGAAGAATTGCGCTGAGCTGGTGCGCGCGGCTTCCACAAATTTGCCTCTGATACTGACACCGAAGTGGTCGCGCACCTGGTGCAGTCGTACATGGACAAGGGCATGGATCTGCGCGCGGCGATGCTGGCGGCTATCAAGCGTGTGACCGGCGCTTATGCCTTGGCGGTGATCAGTGCGTGAGCCCGGGCGCATGTTATTGGCGCGCCGCAGTTCACCCGCTGGCCATTGGCGTTGGTGTAGAATGTTCGCTGCCTCCGATGCGACGGCACTGGTGAGCGTGACGAGCCGAATCGTCTATCTAGACGAAGGCGATCCTGGCGGAGATGACGCGCGATGGCTACGTGATCTTTGATCGCGAAGGTCGGCCTGTCATTCTGGAACACTTCTCGAATCTCAGCGCCGGTGCGGTGGACAAGGGCAGTATCGCCACTTCATGCAGAGGAGATCTTTGAGCAGCCCACAGCACCGATACTCTGCAGGGCGCGTTGCCGATGAACGCGTGCTGGAAGCCTGCCTCGGTCCACGTGCGGGCGAGCTGCTGGCTCAGGTTAAGCGCGTGCGCATCGTTGCCTGTGGCACCTCTGCACATGCAGGCATGGTGGCGCGTTACTGGTTTGAGCAGATCGCCAAAGTTCCTTGTGTCGTCGAGCTTGCTAGTGAGTTCCGTTACCGCAATCCGGTGATTGAATCGGATACATTGTTTATTACCATTTCGCAGTCCGGCGAGACCGCGGACACGCTCGAGGCACTGCGGCACGCCAAGACGCAAAAACTGGCGGCGTCGCTGGTGATTTGCAACGCGCCTGAATCAAGTCTCGTGCGTGAGTCGGATATCGTGCTGATGACACACGCTGGTCCAGAACGCAGTGTGGCTAGCACCAAGGCGTTTACGACTCAGCTCATGGCGTTGTCGCTGGTGATGTTGCTACTGGCACGCCGCAACGGTTTATCGGAAGAGGAGGAGCGCCGCTACGTGCGCGGGCTGGAAGGCGCGTCGCGTGAGATCGACCAGGTGCTCAAAGAGGACGCTGGCCTGCTTAAGCTGGCTGAGCGTTTCATCCACAAGCAGCACGCATTGTTCCTTGGCCGCGGCCCGATGTATCCGGTGGCGATGTAAGGCGCGCTGAAATTGAAGGAAATTTCCTACATCCACGCTGAGGCCTACGCCGCAGGCGAACTAAAGCATGGGCCGCTTGCGTTAGTGGATGAGCACATGCCCGTCATCGCCGTTGCACCGAATGGAAATTTGCTGGAGAAGGTGAAATCCAATCTGCAGGAAGTCAAGGCACGTGGCGGTGAGCTGTTCGTTTTCGCCGATGAAAAAGCCGGATTCAACAGCGAACCTGGCGTGACGGTGATTCCCATGCCGCACGGCGATGAGCTGACCGATCCCATGATCTATACCGTGCCGCTGCAACTGCTTGCCTATCATGTGGCAGTGCTGAAAGGCACGGATGTGGACCAACCGCGTAATCTTGCCAAGTCGGTGACGGTCGAATAGGACGCTGCAATTGACGGACAAAGGATGGAGGAAGACTCGAAGCAGACGTATGACGGATTGAAGTGTGTGAGCGTTGCCGCAACCAAAAAACAACAGGCAATGCGAAGGTTTAACAACGAGACAGGGATACAAGGGTGGGACAAACTGACTCCGCGACAAAGCATCGCGTACTGATCGTCGATGACGATGCAGACATGGTTGCTCTGTTGGCAACCTGGTTAAAAGGTGCCGGCTACAACGTAACCAGTGCTTCTTCTGGTAGCGAAGCGTTGACGAAACTATCCATGTCGCGCCCGCATTGCGTGCTGACCGACTTGTTCATGGAGGGCATGGACGGCATGACTCTGCTATCGCGAATCCATGCTAGCAATCCGCTGATGCCGGTCATCATGTTGAGCGGTCAGGCCGGGATTCCCGAAGCGATGAAAGCCATGCATCTGGGAATCTCCGCATTCCTGACCAAGCCGGTGGACAAGGAAACTTTGCTTTCCAACCTCGCCCGTGCGTTGCGCCTGTCTTCGGACACGCCGGAAACCAGACCGCGTTTTGGCTCAGGCATTATCTATCGCAGCACCGTGATGGCGGAGTTGCTCGAAAAAGCGGAGCTGGTCGCCGACAGCGACGTTACCGTATTCATCAGCGGTCAGACAGGAACCGGCAAGGAAGTGCTCGCCAAGGCCATTCATCAAGCGAGTCCACGGCGCGAGAAACCATTTATCGGCGTTAATTGTGGCGCTATTCCCGAGCAGTTGCTGGAATCGGAACTGTTCGGCCACGAGCGCGGTGCATTCACTGGCGCATTGACGCGCCATGATGGTTTGTTCCAGGCGGCCAATGGTGGAACCTTGTTCCTCGATGAAATTGGCGACATGCCTTTGGGCTTACAAGTCAAACTGCTGCGCGTACTGCAGGACTTTGAGGTGCGTCCCGTCGGTTCGACACGCAGCGTTCCGGTCAATGTGCGAATCATCTCCGCCACTCATCAAGATCTCGCAGACGCGGTCAAGGCGGGCAACTTTCGCGAGGACTTGTACTATCGATTGAATGTGGTTCCGCTACATATGCCCAGCCTAGCTGAGCGACGGGAAGATATTCCTGCCTTGCTGGATTTCTTCCTCGAGAAGCAGGCGTTGAAGCGCAATGCCAAGAAGAAGCGCTTCGCGCCTGAGGCACTTGAGTATCTGCTGGCGGCGCCATGGCCTGGCAACGTCCGGCAGGTGATGAATGTGGTTGAGCTGTGCACGACGTTGACCAAGACTGACATCATTCCGCTCAGCATGGCGAAAACTGCTTTGCGCGAGGAGCCGGCAGGTATTCAAATCCCAAAGGTCGCCAAGGATGCCTTCGAGCGCTACCTGGTAGGCGTGTTGCGGATTACCAATGACACGGCGAACGCCGCCAAGATCGCTGGCCGGTAATCGAACGGAGTTCTACAAACTGCTGGCGCAACATCACTTGAATGCAGCGGATTTTCGCAAGGGCGGAGCGGCGGATACCGATGAAACCTGATTCGACAGAAGGCGAGATCGAGGATTCTGACGAACAACAGGGTGCGGCGGACTGGATAGCGTAAACAACTTTATTCGGAGCTGTGCGGCGAACATGATCCAAGTCGTTGTCGATCGAGATCTTGAAGATTTAATCTCCGGGATTCCTGGCGAATCGCAGGCGTGACATTGAAAAGATTTACAGCGCTTTGGCTACTGGCGATTCAGAAGCTATTCGAATAGTGGGGCATAGTACGAAAGGCTCCGGTGGCGGATATGGATTTGACTATCTCTCCGTGCTCGGTGACTGAATCGAGCAGGCCGCGGTGGCGCGCGACATGCCCGCACTCCGATCGGCAAGCGAAGAATTGCGTACCTACCTGCCACAGGTTGAAGTTGTCTTCCGATAGTTGAACTTTAGTTCCACGACTGGGCGCCGCGCGGCGAAATAGATGTCTTGCTACCGTTCAGTGCCGAACAGTCCCAGTCGCGGGTGGAGGTAGTAGTCGATGCGCCACGCGCTCCAGTGCTGGAATTTACGCGCTCGCTGGTGGCCTGGGAGTGGCGTTTTCAATCTTCCTGCTCGCGTTCGCCTGGCAGAATGCATTGGAAACTGCGCGCCGCCAATTCGCTTTCGAATCGGTATCAATTGGCAACACTCTCGGCCAGAACGTCACCTCAGCCGATGAAGTAAGCGAGTATCTGGCTTCCTTGCTTGCTGATCCACGTGGTGAAGCGCGCGCGGCGTTCCCGGCCCTTGCCAAAAGTGCACTGTCACAACACTTGTTTTTGAATGCCGTGGGTTATGAGTCGATTGCGGAATTGTCGTCGATTAAGGATCCCGGCGCAGACAAAGCAGCAACCAAACAACGCACTCAGACTTCTGTCAGTTCGACGCCAACCAACGAGGGGACGGACTCGCACGCGTTTTTGATGCAGCTGCCCCGTGAACCGCAGTTAACCACCGCCGATCTACTTGCCGTCATCAATCACCCTGAAATTCTCAGTACGGTGTTTTCTGCGGCGGGTGCCATTCCTACTGGAGTGGCAACTTCGGGTCCGCTTGCAGGAAAGTACCTATTGGTACGTGCTGTCCGCGAGGCTGGCACACATAGTAGTGTTGTCCCGCGTAGCGATCCGCTGGGAGTTCTGCTGATGGTCATTGATCCGTCGATGTTATTGGGACCAACGGCACGTCAAGAGAATCTAAGTATTAGCCTGATCAGTGAGTCAGAAGGCGTTGTTGGTCGTCAGTTTCTATTCAATGAAGCGAATCGCTCGGCTGATTCGGAAGACGGTTGGGTAATCACGCGCCTGACTGAAAGCACATCGGTGCAATTGCCGGCGTCATCCTTTCGCTTATTGATTGGTAAACCCGTGCATTGGCGGAGTATCGAACACGGTTTGATCTACACGGCATTGTTCCTCGGTGGTGGCATTACCTTGCTATTGGTGGCGCTCGCGAGAGCACGTGAGCTGCAAGCGCGGGAGTTACGAGAACGCAATTTTGAGATTGAGCGGCAGGTGTTGCGTCAAACCCGAGAGTTGGCCGTGGCGCGCGATGAAGCACTCAGTGCCTCGCGAGTGAAATCGGATTTTCTGGCCAGTATGAGCCATGAAATTCGCACGCCGCTGAATGCCATCATTGGCATGTCGGAGTTGCTTGGTGAAACGTCCCTCAACGACGAGCAAAGTCGCTACGTCGGGGTTTTTCGCAAGGCTGGTGAAGCGCTGCTCAGCCTAGTTAACGATATTCTGGACTTGTCAAAAATCGAAGCCAAACAATTGACTCTGGAATCAATTGAGTTAAATCTGCGTGAGTTGGTTGAGAATGCCGTCGATCTATATGTGCTCAAGGCTGGCGAGAAAGGCCTAAGTCTAAGCAGTCGCGTTGCTGTTGCATTGCCTAACCGCCTGCTTGGTGATCCGACGCGACTGCGGCAAGTGCTATTGAATTTGATTGGCAATGCGATCAAGTTTACTGAGCGAGGTGGCATTGCTGTGCGCGTGACTGCCGGGGCTGCACATTCGAGCCGCAGGCGTTTGCACTTTTCAGTAGAAGACACCGGACTTGGAATTCCAGAAAACAAACTCGAGTCGATTTTTTCCAGTTTTACGCAAGTTGATTCTTCCACCACCCGCAAGTATGGCGGGACGGGACTGGGATTGGCCATTTCGAAACATCTGGTGCAGATGATGGGTGGCAATCTCAGTGTTAACAGTCAACTTTGGCGTGGGTAGTACCTTTTCATTCGATATCGAGTTGGAAGAACCAACTGGATTGATGTCGAGCCTCGGTCGGCGCAGCATGCTACCGAGGGTGCCGTGATGCTGGATAGCGTCTGACAAGCTGGAGACCAGAGTACTCGCGGAGACGATTGAGGACTTAGGCTGGCAATTGCATTGGGTGAATTCACCGATGGATGCAGTGCGGTTGTTTTCGAACACCACGGTACCAAAGATTCAGGCGGTGATCTTCGACCACGACTGCGATATGGCAGGACAGGCTGAACTGGTGTCCAGGCATGCAGCGCTGTAAATCATGCGGGGCTACGCGTCGTCATGCTAACGCAAACGGCAACGCCACGGACCGACTTGATGAGCGGGGTAGACGGTTTAGCCATCGCTCGATCGTCAAACCGGTGAAGATGTCTGACGGTAGACCGCACTATCGGGATCGGAGCCGTCAACACCGGTGCCTATGCAACTAACGCCTAAGGAGGCGGTATCGGTGAGAAGGCGTCTGTTGCTGGTAGATATACACCGGACAATGTCTTGCTCATTCAGGCGTTCCTTAAGAGTGCGCCATACGATAATGACACAGCGGAAAATGGGGCGGTTGCCGTGGAGATGTTTGCCGGTGGCCACTACGATTTGGTTTTTGATGGACATGCAAATGCCGGTGATGGACGGATATGCTGCCACGTCCGCCATTCGCGAATTTGAGCAGCAGCGGCATATGAACCTCACAACCATCATTGCACTGGGGACGGCAATACGCCATTCGCGAGGATGTTGAGCGCTGTATCGCGGCGGGGTGTACTTCCCACCTGGCCAAGCCAATCAAGAAGGCTGTGCTCCTAGACGCGCTTGGCCGCTTAGACTAGGACTCGGTGACCGACTGTCGCTGATGCCCGACACCTACGCTGCGGTGCGGAAAGTCGTCTCGTGAAAGAGTAGATTCCTGCGAATGGGTTTTTCGGTGGTGTGGTATATAAGGCATTGATAAATAACATAAAGTAGCTTCAGAAAGTTTTTTTAGATCTGAACCAATATCAATGGATCAATGGCACAGCGGTTGCTGAGTAAGTCGCAAAAGAGATCACTACTTTCAGTTACAGGGGACGCCGGTTACCCCGAACTGAGGTAGCAAACTAGAAACCCGGGAGCGACAACGGATGTACCGCATTTTCCGACATTACATTCCTAAAACCCTATTCATGCTCGGCCTGGCCGAGGCGCTTATCCTTCTGGCGTCCGTCTACGTCGGCGCCGCGTTCGTGATGATGATTGGAGATGATGGCGGTGAGTTAATTTCAGGTAGGCAGCTTCACCTGCAAGCGGCGCTGTTCGCGTTGGCAATGGTAGCGATGATGACGGCCATGGGTCTGTATCAACGCGACTCGCGCGAAGGGCCAAAAGCGCAATTGTTGCGACTGGTGTTGAGCTTTGCCGGTGGTTTAATCGCGATATTCTGCATTTGGTTGATGTCGCCGCAGCTGTTTATCGGTGGTCGTGCCTTTGGTGCTGCGCTGGTGGCTTCGTTTGTCGGCATCGCTTCCTGCCGCTTCCTTTGCGTTCCACGTACCGATACTCGACTCAGTCGACGCGTACTGGTGCTCGGCGTCGGACATAGGGCTCTGCAGATTTCCAGTTTACGGCGGCGGTCCGATCGCCATGGCGTGACCATCGTTGGATTCGTTGATATTGGCTCTGAGCCAGTCGTGGTGCAGGGGCGTAAGATTTTTGCTGCTGGTGATTCGCTCTACGAGCTTGCCGCCAAATATGATGTTGATGAGATCGTCGTTGCTATGGATGAACGCCGGAAATGTCTACCGCTGCATCAGGTTCTCGAATGCAAAATGCATGGTATCCGCGTAATCGATGAAGGCAGCTATCTTGAGCGGCAGCTCGGAAAGATCAGGCTGGATGCGCTGCAACCAAGCAGTTTGGTATTTGGCGACGGATTTACTCAAGCAGTGTTGAAACCGTACAGCAAACGCCTATTTGATATCGTCGTAAGTTTGGTGCTTCTGGTTCTTGTCGCACCGTTGATGATTCTGACCGCATTGGCGATCTACTGGGAATCGCGCGGGAAAGGATCAATATTCTATAGCCAAGAAAGAGTAGGGCAGGGCAAGATCTTCCGCGTATATAAGTTTCGCAGTATGCGCGAGGATGCGGAAAAGAACGGTGCGGTCTGGGCAAAGAAGGACGATGATCGCGTAACTCGCGTTGGTAAGTTTATCCGCAAGACCCGGATCGATGAGTTACCGCAGTTATACAATGTTCTGCGTGGTGACATGAGTTTCGTCGGACCAAGACCAGAACGGCCACATTTTGTTCAGCAGTTGGCGAACGAGATTCCGTATTTTGAGTTGCGTCATCATGTAAAACCCGGGATCACCGGATGGGCGCAGGTTTGTTATCCGTATGGCGCTTCCGTTGATGATGCGCGCGAGAAACTGCAGTACGATCTTTACTATTTGAAGAACTACAGCCTATTCCTGGATATTATGATCATCGTCCAGACATTGCAGGTGGTGATTTGGGGAAAAGGTTCGCGATAGTTTTCATTATTGTCGCGGATCTTTTGTGGTTCAGTTTCGTTGTTCATCGGTAATGTCCATATTTCTTCGAAATTAGTTCATCGCGTAACAAAATCATTCAGCAGCGATTCAAGAATCGCTGCTGAATGTGTTCATTTGCTCGCGGAATTAACAAAAACTACCGACGGCAAGAAAAGCTGTTTCCGTGATCCAGAACACAACTGAACCACAGCGCGTCATTGCAACATTGTCGCCTGAACCGCCGACGGAATCTTCCGTATGTCTCGCCATCAAAGAGAGACGACGAGAGGGCGCAACTTGCCTTGATATGCACGACATTACGTCGAGTCCATGCAAGCACGTAGCGTACGCCACGTACGCATAGATGATTGAGAGATTAGATTGAAAATATTGATTCTCGATGAGGAGTTTCCGTACCCGCTCAATTCAGGCAAACGCGCTCGTAGCTTCAACCTGAATTCAAGATTGGCCAAGAAGCATGAGGTACGTTGGCTGGCCTGGGGAGACCCCGATAGCGAAGCGTGCAGATACTTTGCCAGCGTCGGCATTCATCCGATTGCAGTCAAGAGGAAGTCCCCGCCACGCAGTGGTGCGGGATTTTACTTGCGGCTGTTATGGAATCTGTTCCAGGCGGATCCATATATCGTCACAAGTCATTTTGGATCGGCGATGCAGCGCTGTCTCGAACAGCAGTTGCAAGAATTCGCGCCGGACGTTGTGTTATGCGAGTGGTCGCCGTATTCGTACTATCTTCGAGGTATTATCTCTTGTCCGGTGGTCGTGGTAGCACACAATGTCGAAGCGCGCATTTGGCAGCGCTACTTTCAGCACGAGACCAATCCGCTCAAACGTTGGTACATTGGTCAACAGGCTAGGAAGGTGCAGCAATTTGAAAGCAGAATGCTGGGTTCAATAAGTGGATTGACAACCGTTACGGAGGAGGAGCGGGAGTTTTTTTCCAGACTCGATCCTAGTCTGCCAATACGTGTTATCGACAACGGAGTTGATCTTGATTACTTTCGTTCGGCATCGGTTCCTTTGAAGACCACTGAACTGGTGTTTGCGGCTTCAATGGATTGGCGTCCAAATCAAGACGCCGCCATGCATCTTGTCCAATCAATATTCCCGCGTATCAAGGCTGAAGTACCCAATGCCACGTTGACACTGGTAGGTAGGAATCCACCGCCACATATTCGGGCTCTAGCTCAAGTCGCTGGGGTAACGGTAACTGGTACGGTCGATGACGTTCGCCCTTACCTAGATCGGGCCGCGGTATGCGTGGTACCAATACGTATCGGCGGTGGATCGCGTTTGAAAATACTTGATGCCCTAGCAATGAGTAAAGCGGTGGTATCCACGCATGTTGGCGCCGAAGGGTTGCATGTCCGACACGGTGAAAACATTGCGTTGGCCGATAGCGATGCCGAGTTTTCCGCCGCCGTAGTCAGTCTGATACACGATCCGCATCAAGCGCGTTCTCTAGGCATGGCGGGTCGCGCTCGCGTGGAAGAGCGCTATGGCTGGGATATTTTGGCGCAGCGACTGTCCGCATTTCTGTCATTGGTGGTCGGAGAACACGCAAAACCAGCGCTTCATACAGTCTTGGCGTCGCCAGTGGCGCCGCAAGCGCGGGTCAAGCGTTCGCTATCTTCCCGTTGCCGTTAGTAAGCCGACTCATTGGTTACAATTGCTGTCGGCATTTGGCGACGGTTTACGGCTTTTCCTTGATTCTGGGACACCCTTCTTGGGGTTCGGCATGCGTCGAATTCCACAAAAATGCGTTAAGTGTGTGAATCGGTCGTAGCAAAACGGCGCTTATGGCCAATAGTCAGACATTTGGCACTACCCTTGCGTTAAAACGTTGAACATCAGTTTTCGACGGGACGTTTTCCATTGGTGCCGACTGTGGCAGTTTCGATTCCCTACAAGACCACGATCATTCGCCAGCATAGGTGTGGTTTGAACGATGTCCGGCGCAGGAGTTTACGGAATTAAATTATGTTTTATCAGGTAGATATCCTAATAACTTCAATTCGTTTATTAGAAATATCTCCTAGAGCCACCAATTCATTGCACAACCACTGACTTGGCGCGAACTCACGCATATAGTCGTACTTAACTCTAGGAGTGTTTTCCAAAAAACCACACGAACCTTATGAATCGCCAGCAACTTTTCTATAAAATCACCATGAAAAGGTTACAATTCTTTTTAGGGGCCGTGATTGCCGCTAAACCATCCAATACTGGTTTTTGACGACTTTAAATATCGCGGGAACAGTTCTCGACTTAATCACTAATACGCAAACAAAAAGGGGGAATAGAGATGCTCCGACTCATGAAGAAGGTTTTGCAGATAAGCGCAACTTTTGTCGCTGTCATCACTTTAAATGGATGTCAGCATGCAGCCCCGGTTGCATCGGCAAGCGATCAAGCTGAGTCGGGGACCGCGTACGATTATCGAATCGGTCAGGGCGATCTGCTGAACATATTCGTCTGGCGCAACCCGGATCTCTCGGTCAGTGGTGTGCCCGTACGTCCCGACGGTAAGGTTTCCGTTCCTCTGGTGCAGGAGATTGTTGCTGCCGGAAAAACACCGCAGCAATTGTCTTCAGAAATTCAATCAGGCCTGACCAGTTACATCAAGGAACCTCTGGTTACGGTTACAGTAATGCAATTCCAAGGTGCGACCGGAGAATTCGTTCGGATCGCCGGACAGGTGACGACACCGCAAGCGATTGCCTATCGTCGCAACATGACTGTCCTTGATTTGTTAATCGCCGCAGGCGGCATGACTGAGTTTGCCTCCGGCAATCGCGCGACTCTGGTGCGCACAGCAGGTGGCAAGCAGCAGGCATATCGCGTGCGATTATCCGATTTGGTCGATGACGGCGATATCAGCGCCAACATGGCACTGCAGCCGGGTGACATTGTGATTGTGCCGGAAACCTTGCTGTAGCCGTAAGCGAGGCAAACGGCGTGGCAGTAGTGATGTACCCTTTGACAATCTTAGGAGCGATGAATCCGCGATGCGCGAGCAATTCCAGCAATTGAAAATGCTTTCATGGATGGTGCAGAGTCACCGTTGGTTAGGATTGCTTGCGGCGGCGCTGTTTTGCGTCATTGGTTGGGCCGCGGTCAAGTACTCGAAGGACGAATATGAAGTTTCCGCCAAGGTGTTCCTTGATTCTAAGTCGGCACTGCGGCCGTTGGTCGAAGGACCGCGTGGCGAAGCGGGTTCCAGTCCGGAGCAACTGGCGGTCCTGGTGAAACGCACCTTGCTAACTAGGGAAAGTATTCTTCGCGTCATCGACGAAACCGGGTTGCGACAATTCGCACCGACTCCGGAAGCGTTGGATCGAATGGTGGCGGGAATGACCAAGACCGTGAAATTCAAGCGCGAGATGCCGGGGCTGGAGGATGAGCTTGACCGTGACAGTCGTCCTACTGACATTTATACGATCAGCTATCGCACGGATGATGCGCAGCGCGCCAAGGATATAGTCGAACATCTACTTAACCTGTTTAAGGAGCGGTTGTCGTATCTTGCCACTTCCGGAGCGGAAGAGGCTGCGCAGTTTCTGGATCGAGAGATCGAGTCTTACTCCCAGCAGCTATCTCAAGCCGAGGACAACCTCAAACAATTCAAACTTGCACACCCAGATGTTTTGTTGAACAAGGATGGACAAAGCTATAGCGAACGCGTTGAGACTTTGCAGCGCGAGATGGAAGCAGCAAAGTTGACGCTACGCGAATCGCAGTATCGTGCTGAAGCACTGCGCAATCAGATTTCTGCCATAGGGTCTATGCGCACCTCTACCGGCACATCTGTATCTGGTCCGACCGCATTGGATTCGCAAATTGAAGCGGCCGAACTACATCTGACTCAACTGCAAAGCAGCTTTACCGAGAAGCATCCGGATGTAATAGCAGCCAAGGAGCAATTAGAGACGCTGCTGAGGCAAAAGCGGGAAGGTCGAGACCGAGTTGTTAGTACCTCCGGTGGTCCGGTTGTGGATGTGTCTGGTCCGCGCATGATGCTTGCGGAAGCCGAAGCGCGTGTTGCGGCCACGCAGGAGCAGATTGTGGTGCAGCAGAAGCAGTTGGAGGAACTCAGGCCGCTGGCTAGCAAGCTGCCGAAAGTTGAAGCTGAGTTGGCGCAACTCAACCGTGACTACGACGTGGTCAAACAAACTTATGGTCAACTTGTGCAGCGTCGCGAGGTGGTGAAACTTGCGGAGGGCGCGCACGCGGTTGACTCGATGTTCAAGGTAGTGGAACCGCCCCGGGTGCCAACGCTTCCGGTCTCGGTCCCACGAACAGTGATGTCCAGTTTGGTATTTCTGGCGGCGTTGCTGCTGGGCATGGGCGTCGCATGGCTAAGAGCACAAGGACAGCCTAGTTTTTACACCAGAAGTCAGTTGACGCAGCTAAGTGGTCTCCCCGTGTTGGGAGCAGTGTCAATGAATTGGAGCGGTGGGCAAATCGCCAAGCGTAGATTAAGTGCGGCGATGTTTACCATGGCTCTAGTTGGGTTGTTCGCAGCTTATATTGCTGTAGTGACTTACTACGGTTTTAACCTCAACGGCAAGGTCAAGGACGCAATGGACCTTGCGACGCGCTACGGGATCCTACGTTCATGAGCATCATCGAAAAGGCACTTGAAAAGCTGGAGCAGTCCGATATTCGCACAATTTCCAGTGCGACCAACGTATCAGCGCCGGTTGGTTTTCCGCGCGATGCTACTGATAGTTTGATGAGCGCCAACTGGGAAAAAGGCGACAATCTGTCGAGATCCTCGACGCCAGCGCGTTCTTCAGAGACCGTAACGTTGGATCTGAAAGAACTCGAAAAGCTTGGTTATCTCACACCAGAGACCATGCATCTGCCTAGAGCGGACGAGTATCGCCGCATTAAACGCCCCGTACTGGTGAATGCGTTTGGCGAGAGTGCCAAGAAGAGCAAGAACGCTAATTTGGTGATGGTAACCAGTTCGGTTGCGGGTGAAGGCAAGTCGTATAACAGCTTAAATCTTGCGCTCAGCATTGCAATGGAACTCTGATCGTACCGTGTTGCTCATCGACGTGACGCCGAAACAAAGCCTGACCAAAACGCTTAAGCCACGGAACATCGCGTAATACCCTGATTTTCTACGCACCGAGGGCGCTGACCCTTGCAGACTATCTGCTGCGAACTACTGTTCCGACCCTGCTTTCCATTGCGGGGCGCCTCGACTACCAAGTTGCTGAACTATGGGGTAGCGGCAAGATGCATAAATTTATGGAAGAGCTGGCTGTTCGCTATTCCGATCGATTGGTGATACCTCGATACACCACCAGTATTGGCGTGATGCATCAACGCTGGTTTTAGCCAGCATGGTGGGGCAGGTATTACTGATTGTCGAGGCCGAAAAACGAGCCAACATGTCGTGGGCGAATCGCTCCCAGCGTTGGGCGAGCGATGCTCCGGCGTTGACCTATACTAAATAAAAAAGCAATCAACGAGAAAAAGCGGAATACGGTAATGGATATTACTCACAATGATAAGAACTGGCCGAATAAAGATCCTAAGTTGGCGGGTGCTGTTATGCTCATGCCGTGTCTATTTGCCAGTCAAACTGTTCTGGCGCGTGACTGGGAGTTCAACCCGCAGGTTACGATGCAGAGCTTTACTCAAGCAATATCGAGCTTGCTAGCGACGGTGCCGAGCAGCAGGATTTTGTGACTGAGCTAACCTCGCGCTGGCAATTCGCGGCCGTGGTGTTTGTTATCGCGCCAATATCAATTATGCGCTGCAGGGGTTGATATATGAGGAGGAGGTAGCGGGCGCAATGACATTAATCATCTGCTCACCGGTACCGGGGAGCTGGAGTTCCTACGGGACCATGGTTTTATCAACATGGGGATCAATTACAGCCCACAGAACACTGTAGTAACAACGGTATTATCGCGCTGGACAACATTAGCGTTACACCGCGCCCACGGATTCTTACATACAACATTGGTCCGAAGCTGGCGCCAGGAGTTTGGCAATTTTGCATTGGGTTCAATTGGGTATTCGTTCGACCAAGTGATTACCGATACCAGCGGGCCTTGCTGACAGTACGGCGCATACCGTTACCGGTAACATCCACAGCGGTCCGCACTTCACTGATTGAACTGGCGCTCGAACGCGCTTGAGCAAAGTGGATATCCGATGCTGACAATGTCGTTAGGTTTCGAAATGTAACAGGTCGCGCGGACTATTACTTTGTTCCGCACTGGGCGGTGATTGGACAGCTTGATACGATGACAATCGATTTAGTAGTGCCGACACCGATACGAGTGGTGTGCTATGGGTGGATGGTCTGGAAGTGGTTCCCGCTCGCGAAACGTCGTTTGAAGTAATCGGCGGAGAGCGCTTCTTCGGCAGAGCATTTTCGGCGCGAGCTGAGCACACAGGTCGTCGTCGCTTTTTGGGGGTCTGCATCGAGGAGCCAACCACTACGCGCGAGCGCGCTCGCGCAACACAACGTTCGCGTTAGGCTGATGCGTTCGGCTAACCCATTATTGATCCGTAAAATACGGGGACAACCGCAGACGTTAAGCGCCATCGTGCCAGTTCAAACCTGCGGAAGTGTTGATTTCGCGCAGAATCTTCGATTCAGTCTGGTTATACCGGCCGGTTTCACGACTTCGATTTCAGATTCGCTCATGAAAATCGCGATTTTCAAAGTACGGGTGATAACGAACGAGTGCCGACTGCAACGGCGGCAGCCGGCGGTGGCGGTTTACCCCGAACCAGTTCGCGCATTGCGTTTAGTTGGATTGACGAAGACCTGCGCTCAAGGCAACGGGCGGTTTGCGGTTTTGATTTCGCCATCACGCGGCAATTTGGTCGTGGACTCGAAGCAACGCTGCGTCGTTATCTTGATCGCAACCTCTGGATTGCTGCCAGAGTACGATGAAACGCGCGCATTTCTGATGCTGGTGAAAACCTTTAAAGCTAATTTCGTATGCGTTCCATGTACGAACAATTTTACGGCTTCACCAGTCGCCCATTCCAACTGAGTCCGGACGCACGCTTCTTCTTCAATAGCGGTACTCACAAGCGTGCGCTCGCGTATCTGCGCTATGGCATCGAGCAGGGCGAAGGCTTTATTGTGGTAACCGGTGACGTTGGAACCGGAAAGACAACATTGGTCAGTCGTCTGTTTCAGGCGTTCGATACCAAAACCATCGTTGCCGCGCGTTTGGTCAGTACCCAAATCCAGGCCGACGATATGCTGCGTCTCGTCGCTGCGGAATACGGCCTTCCATTTGATCGTCTTAGCAAGGCCGCGCTTTTACACAAACTCGAACACTATTTCCGTGTGTGCGTGCAGGAAGGCAAGCGCGTACTCTTGGTCGTCGATGAAGCGCAGAACCTCAATCGACGCACCATTGAAGAGCTGCGAATGCTTTCAAATTTCCAGTGGAAAGGAAAGCCATTGGTACAAAGTCTGTTACTCGGGCAACGTGAGTTCCGAACGATGATGCGCTCGGAGGGGCTTGAGCAGTTGCGGCAACGTGTGTTAGCCGCGTACCACCTGCAACCATTGAATGCTGCCGAGACGCGTGAGTATATACAACATCGTTTGAAAATGGTGGGGTGGGACGGTGATCCGTATTTGGACGACGATGTGTACACTCGCATTTACGAATTTACTGGCGGCGTACCACGCAAGACCAACTTGTTATGTGATCGAGTGTTACTCTACGGGTGCCTAGAAGAACTGCATCATATTAACTCCGGCGTTCTTGAAGAGGTGCTAAATGATGTGAAGCAGGAGCTATGGTCGCCGGAACCAGGCGAAACGGAGCATGGATCGCGAATGCTCGCGGACGATGGCCCGGTTCCGTTTCGTCGCGAACCTGAGGAGTCACGTGGTTTCACGCCATCGTTGAAAGAGGATGGGAGCGACAAACATGGCGGCGAGGAAGTCGGCGGGAAAACCGATAAGAATTTACGCGCCGTGATTCATGAATTACGCGCTGAACTACAGCGATTCAAGGATGATGTTAAGCAAATCAAGGGAGATGGAGAGCAAGGATAGGGTGACGAAGTTAGCGATACGTCACGTCTCATGAATGTTGTCGCTGTGTGCGACGGCATGTCAAGGTAAAATTACCGTATGTATGCTGCTAAACCATTTGATGGCTTGGGGTTAAAGCACTCGCCGTCACGTTTGTTGCGCGACGAATCCGCGCGTAGTAACGGTAGTACCGCGCGTCTAAGCACCTGCAAGGTAGAGGCAGGGGTATCTATTGCCTAGTTGATATGCGCACAATCAATGCCATGACCGTTGATGTGGAGGACTACTTCCACGTTTCCGCATTTGCAGGCGCAATTCAAAGATCAAACTGGGAACACATGGAATGTCGGGTAGAGCAAAATACCCGGTCGCTCATTAATTTGTTTGGGAAGTACGATGTTCGCTGCACGTTTTTTGTACTTGGTTGGGTTGCCGAGCGCTATCCGGGATTGGTCCGTGAAATCGCCATGCAAGGACACGAAGTCGCATGCCACGGCATGACGCATGAGCTGGTTTATCGCCAGACGCCGGAGGTGTTTGAGGAGGAAACTCGACGTTCCAAGGCGTTATTGGAAGATGCCGCAGAGCGGCCTGTGTTGGGCTACCGTGCTGCGAGCTACTCAATCACGCGCAACTCGCTCTGGGCACTCGATATTTTGGCTGACATCGGGTTTCAGTACGATTCGAGCATATTTCCGATACGACATGACAGATATGGAATTCCCGGCGCACCCCGTGAACCACACCGAATAAAATCTGGTGCGGGCAAGGAAATTGTCGAGTTCCCGCTCACCACGTTTCGTAAGGGCAGGATGGATGTTCCAGTGGCTGGGGGTGGCTATTTTCGTCTGTTTCCATATTCGTTTACACGATATGCCCTAAGACAAGTAAACGAACGCGATGGATTGCCTTTTATTTTTTATTTGCACCCTTGGGAAATTGATCCCGGGCAGCCGCGGATAAAGGCAAGTGTGCTGTCTCGATTTCGCCACTACAACAATTTGCATCGTTGCGAATCAAGGTTGCGAGATCTAATCACGGATTTCAAATTCGATACGGCCGAGGCGGTGTTGCGAAAGATGGAACTTATTCCAAATAGCGACTCGACTAATGTGCACGCCGCAGCCGGAGAGCATGCCGCCGTATGAAACAAGGACAACACTCCGAATATGGCGTTATTCATCGAAATCAGATACGTGCAATTAGAGCACTTCGACATGCAGGATAGTGGACATGCTGCATCCACAAGTCTTCAGTGAGAATATCCCATGTCACGAATTCGTGTTGCGTACCTAATTGACACTATCGAGCCGAATTTTGGCGGTACTGAGACGCAGCTGGTCCGCCTAATCGAGCGTATTGACCGTCGGCGCATTGAGCCGGTCCTTTGCTTTTTGCGCGATTCTCAGTGGTTTCAAGAAAACCGAGAGCTTTGCAGGCAGTATGACGTGGGGTTCACGTCATTCTTTTCGCTGAACAGTTGGAAGAAGTTCTTTGAATATGTGAGGTTTCTGCGCCAGGCAAATATTGATGTATTACAAACGCAGTTTCGGGACAGCAATATTCTCGGCACGATTGCCGCGAAATTAGCGAGGATCCCGGTTCTTATTGCTTCCAGGCGCAACGAAGGGTATTGGCTCAATCATCTTGAGCTGGCGATATTGCATATCCTCAATCCGTTCACCACGCACTTCATCGTCAATTCACAGTCGGTGAAACGCTATGTACAACGCGTCGAGCATATTGCGAGCTCAAAAATTGAAGTGATTTACAACGGAGTAATACTTTACTATCCTGCTGGAGTCTAATGGCGTTCGCGACTTAGTACGTTCGGAACTTGAGATCCCTAATGAGGCAAAAATAGTTACGTTGGTTGGCAATCTTTCGCCCGGTAAAGGCACGATATGTATCTAAAAGCTGCGCGTTACGTCAATACAGCCTAATGCGCACTTCCTAATCGTTGGCGAAGGTTCCGAACGTGAGATGCTGGAAAATATTTGCCGAGAATCAGGTTTGAAAGAAGTGGTGCATTTTCTAGGGAATAGAAAAGATATTCCCAGACTATTGAAAGCAAGTGATATTGGAGTTTTGACCTCACATTCTGAAGGGCTGTCGAATGCTCTGATCGAATATTTGGCGGCGGGCCTTCCTGTTGTATGCACCAATGTTGGGGGTAACGCGGAGATTGTTGTTGATGGGCATAATGGATACGTAGTGCCTGCGCGAGACGGTGCTGCTATTGCAGAGGCACTATGCAGGCTGCTATCCAATCTCAAACTCGCAAAGGAAATGGGAGAGAACAGCGCTAAGCGTGTCGCTGAACTGTTTGATATCGAGCGTTGTGTGGAGAGAACAACAGCGCTATACGAACGACTGCTCGGCGAGAAAGAGAATGCGGCTGCGACAGCGCCCATCGCTAACAAGTAGCAAAGGCGTGTTCTAAAGGAATCGTTGGCGTGAAAACCATTGTTAATATCGCCAGCTTGCTGTGGCGCCTGGCTCGATGGAATTGTTATATCTGGTTGCCAGACTACATCAAGAGGTCCACCAGTCATCGCTCCGCGCGCCGCGTTGGAAAGGAAATTACAGACGTCGTGGTGCTCGTGACAGATCACTTCGAGCCGGCACGCAAGGAGGGTGAGGTCGGAGTTCGACGTGTTCGAGAATGGTGTGATCGGTTTGCCGAGGTTGCCTCAAAACACCGAGATTCCGATGGGGTAATGCCACAGCACACATGGTTCTATCGCTATGACTACCCTAACTATGAATGTATCCAAATACTGAGCGAATATGTTTTCCGGGGGTTAGGGGAAATTGAGTTTCATCTGCATCACGGCCATGACAATGCAGATAGTTTTTCCGAAAAGATCCGCAGTGGTGTGGAATGGTTCAATCAGGTTGGTGCGATGCTCACGGCTGAGGCGACGCCAAAGCGACGCTTTGCATATATAGCCGGAAACTGGGCGTTGGATAACGGTCGACGCAATGATGCCATGAGCGGTTGCAATACCGAACTCGAGGTGCTGGGCAAAGCCGGCTGTTATGCGGATTTCACGTTTCCCGCTTTTAGCGTCAATGCGCAGCCGAGCACAGTCAACAGCATTTACTACGTCACTGATACGCCGTCACCGAAGTCTTATGATCGTGGCATCCCAATGCGAGTCGGTGGCCGAGCGTCTGGAGATCTGCTTATTTTCCAGGGGCCGATAAGCGTAGATTTGTGTCGAGGACACATTGAATACGCTTCTTTAGAAACGTTTACACCGTATTTCCGTGAGCGTATCGACTATTGGGTCAAAGCTGGAGTAAGTGTGGTGGGACGACCTGAATGGCTATTTGTTAAGTTGCATACGCACGGCATGCAGAGTCGGGATACGTTTCTTGGCGCCCAGATGGAGCAACGCTGCTCCGATCTGGAAATGCTTTGCAAGCAGACAAACTGCCGTTTGCACTACGTTACGGCACGCGAAGCATTCAATATTGCGCGCGCGGCAGAGGCCGGTAGGGAGGGCGATGCGGGTCAGTATAGGGACTTTGATATCGCCAAACCCGTGAATCGGTATCTCAACTGCAACGTTCCGTATCGCGTGCTTAGCTATTCTTCAGAAGAACTGGTGATGGCGATCTTGCAGCCAAGTGAAAAAGCGGAAATTTACTTTGACGGCTTATCGGTTCAAGCGGTTTGTGGTGGAATGGTAAAAGCAATCTCCATCAAGCACAGGAATGGCGCGCCAACATATCTCAGCGTGGAGGGGGAGGGTACGTGCACCATAACAATGCGACCGGCAAACGGTGACGCCTCGGAGAAGCGGATCGTAACGCTTCCGTTTATAGAAGGCAGGATGTAACCGTTGAATAGGTACGGTGCGTGAAAATCAGATCAAATGAATTGGTCAGAATAGCGGCATGATTTCCGGGTGTCGCGAAAATCTTACGCGTGTACTGTCGATCATGACTACGATGGTCATTGTCGGAGCAATTGTCGCTCAGTTCAACAGCGAACAATTTGGAAGAAGCGGATATGGACCTGGCAATGGTGGTGGAGGGGCACTAGGCAATACAGACGAGGCGCCCGTTCCGCAGGCCGTCGTAATGTTGGACCATGATGGGCAAGTGTACAAGCTATCCGATGACCTGACTGCCGACGGGACGGCAGTGGCAGTCACCGCTGATGACGTTACGCTTGATCTGAATGGTCACACCATCACCTACAACGCTGCTCCAAGCGATCAGCCGGTGTACGGTGTGTATGTTGCTATCGGTATTGATCGAGTTACGATTAAGAACGGCTATATATTACAGGGTGCAGGCAAGAGCAAGGCATCGCCAGCGATCTATCTCTACGGCGCATCATGGCAGGTCGGGCCGCATGAGTTGCACGACTTGGTCATTCGCACGCAAGGTTTCCAGTCAGATGGCATTCAAGCCGACAAGGGCTATGGCTTTAATGGCTCAAAAATCTATAGAAGCTACATTGAAGTGCGTGGGGGAACTGACGCGGTAGATGGTGAAGGCGGAGATTGCATCATGATTTCGGCCGAAAACCGGGGAGGAGTAGAGATCCACGACAATATTTTGGTGGGTGGGCATCGTGGAATGCAACTCGTCGATTTAGGGGCGGAGGAATCGAACCGGTCCGATATTTTTGGAAATCGTATCCAGCATCACCGGAGTCTTGGCAGCAAGGCTCCATATGGAATCTTGCTTGCGGGACGTTCGCACAATGTTCAGATTCGCGATAACCAGATCGTCAGCGATGACGGCCGCGGGATCAATATAGATGGATGGGGGCAGGATGTCCCGGAGGGAGCAAGCGGCAATACAATATCCAACAATCGTATTGACGTTCAGTACTCATCGGTTGCTCGTTCTGGCGAGTACGTAGAAAATAATGTGTACGGCATACGCGACCGATATTCCAGTGGCGACAACATCTTTGAAAATAATGTGGTGACGATTGGCAGCGATATTAGCGGCGAGGTATTCGGATTCTACATCGGTAGCGATGATCCAGATCCGCTGATGCGTAATATCACTGTACGCGGCAACACCGTTATCGCGCGGCAAGGACCAGATCGCTCATCAGAATCGGTTGCGTTTCAGTTTGGGGCGGCTCAATCAGTAGCCGTTAGCGGAAACCGCTACTTGGCGAGCAAGTTGGTGGATGGAGAAGATCAAGTCAAGGATCTGAAGATGTCCGACAACGTCACGTTAGCGCGTGATAGCAATGTCCAAGCTGTTTCGGATCTGAAACTTACCCGATTTGGGAACTCCTACCTTCTTGAATGGAAGGCGCACGTTACTGCGGGAACACAGGAATATGTTGTGCGCCGTGATGGCAAACGTCTGCCGATATCTCCTCGAGGAGGCACATTCTATGTGGACATTGATGTCGTGGGGGAACATCGCTACGAAGTGAGTTCGGTATCGATGGAGGGGGTCGAGGGACCGCGAAGTGTTGCGGTCACAACCGATAAAGCTACGAAGGCGTGGTGGTAACGAATTTGCTTGCAACAGCTCAAAGCAAAATGGGTGAAAAGCGCATGGATATAATGTCTGCAGTTGTTCGGAAAGTCTTTATTCCACTTTGGGCTCTTAAGTCTGGCACTTATGGCGAGCTGAAGTATCACAATTTCTTTCACTCGCTCGCGAGTTTGTCAACGACCGAAATTCTGGCCCGCCAACGCGCGCGGCTGCAACATATAGTTGTTCACGCGTACGAGAACACTGATTATTACCGGGCCGCATTCGATGCCAGTGGGTTTTCTCCGTATCAATTGGCGGAAATCAATCCCTTGCAAAACGTTCCACTACTGACCAAAGTGCTCATCCGCACCAATTTCGACAAACTCTTTGCCCGCGGATTTGCGGCATCCGACATTGTTCGCAACACCACCGGCAGTTCAACAGGAACACCGCTGAGTTATGCCTATAACAAGGAATGTGTATTTATGCGAAAAGGGCAGGAACTCTATTTTGATCGATGGATGGGATATCGACCGGGAGACAAAATTGCGCTGTTCGTGGCTGCGGCACACCACGACAACATTGCGCAGCGATGGCGGGCAAAATTGCGCAATGCCACCAATGAGCGAATGCTTCGCTTTGATCCACACCATATCACGGATGAATACATGCGGGAATTCGCCAACGAGTTTGTTGCTTACAAGCCTACGATGATTAAATGCTTTCCCAATTCGCTGGCAATCTTCGCAGATTTCGTGCGGCGGGAGCGTTTGGTATTACCACCGGTTCGAACCATATCCTGTACTGGTGAGAATCTCTACCCGCATCAAAAGCAATTGTTTCGCGAAACGTTTGGTGGCGAAGTGTTTGAAAAATATGGCACCAAAGAGTGTGGGGTTATTGCCAGTGAATGCCGGGAACATGCGGGGATGCACGTTTTTGCCGAGGGCGTATTTTTGGAAATTCTCGACGGCAACAGCAACCCGGTCTCACCGGGCGAGTCAGGGCGCGTTGTGGTCACAGATTTATTTAACAGGGGATTTCCGTTGATTCGCTATGAGATTGGTGACATGGCTGTTGCGCGTGAGCAAAGTCCGTGTCGGTGCGGCGATCCGCTTCCGATGATTGATCGTCTTATAGGTCGTGATCGCGATATATTGGTCGATGGTGATGGAAATCCAAAGCCTGGTTATTTGTTTGTGGATGCCATTAGCAGGATGAATCTTGTTGACGCACAGTTTCAGGTCGTGCAACAACCAAACTGCGATATTGTGATTAAGGTTGTGAACGTTGATAAGAACGCCGTAGACATACAGTCTCTGGTGGGTAAGTTCCGCGAAATAGTCGGACCTAAGCTGCCGATAATGGTGGAGCATGTCGAAAGCATCCCCCGCGATCCATCAGGGAAATACCGTTACGTAATATCGTTACGGAATCCGTCGCCGGCAGTTAAATAGCACTGTGAACTCAAGCAAGACGATTGGTATCGTTGGTGGTGTTGGTCCATACGCGGGGCTGGATCTCGCTAAGAAGGTTTTTGATCAGACTATCGCCAAGACCGACCAAGAACACTTGAACGTAGTGTTGTTGTCGTGGCCCAGTCTTGTCCCAGATCGCACTGCATTCTTACTGGGGAGTAGCGAGGAAGATCCATCGGTGGGCATAGCACATTGTTTGCGCGCCCTTGAATCTGCTGGCGCCGACGTGGCTGGCATCGCATGTAACACAGCTCACTCCCCACGATTGTTGGATAATGTCACCGCGCAGTTGACGACGGACGGTAGTAGGCTTGTCCTTATAAATATGATTGAGTCTGTAGCGGATTTTATCGCCACACATCACCCATCCGCACGTCGTATCGGTATCTTGGCTACAAATGGAACTGTGGCGTCGAATGTCTACGGTGCGGTTCTTGAGCAAGCTGGATTGGAGGTTGTTTATCCAGAAAAGAACATCCAGCATTCACGCGTTCATGCTGCAATTTATGACAGTGACTACGGTATCAAGGCGCATTCGGTTCCGGTAACTGAGCATGCACGCACCGATATTTTGATTTCCGCAAGACACTTATTAAGTGATAGGTCGGTCGACGCAATTGTTCTGGGATGTACGGAGTTACCACTGGCGGTGCCAGAAAGGCAGTTTGACGGTCGGCCGTTGATCGACGCCAGTCTGATTCTGGCCAGAGCTCTAGTTGCGGCGGCAGACTCGAGCAAGCTTAAGCCGTGGCGCGATTGATGGGACTGGCGAAATAATTGGCAAATTGAAAGACAGGT
>JAXMGY010000017.1:0-45739 GCA_046347035.1 Gammaproteobacteria bacterium
GCACGCGCTTGATGACCGTTTCGATTTCCTCAGGCTCAATCTCCGGCCCGCAGGCTTCCTGCAACTCCTCCATGCCGGCTTCTAGATAACCGTCATTGCTGATGGCATCGATAACTGTCATGGCGATGGCGCGATCGGCCTCGCTCATCGGAGTCAAGTTCAATTGCCAGCGCAGATGATCGATAAGTGACTCCCCCGCACCACGCTGGTTCTCAAACTCCATTTCCTCGCCCGACGCGGAACCGGACGATGGCAAAATCGGGCCGGCGTCGTAAATGTCTTCCCACGCAGTGTCGACCGGAAGTTCGTTGGGAATATCGGTGGCGCGTGGCGCCTCATCCATTTCCGGTCGATCGAGACTGTCGCTGTGGCTGTCGAAGTCTGAGCTGGGCGCCGCCGCAGCCTCGGCGGCAGAACCATTGTCGCCACTGTTTTCCGCATCGCGCAAAAACCGATCAGCCTCATCGCCACCGCCTTCGGCGCTATCGCCGTCGGACATCTCCAACATCATGTTGGATTCCAGCGCCTGTTGGATTTCCAGGTTCAGCTCAATGGTAGATAGCTGCAGCAGGCGAATGGCCTGTTGCAGCTGGGGCGTCATGGTCAGGTGCTGACCGAGCCGGAGCTGGATCGATTGCTTCATGTGTAGGCGTCGCTGGTTTAGGAGTGGCTCGAGGCCACCTTTCTATACGCTAAGTGTAACTCAAATTTTGACAACGGCACGCTGCATGCATGGCAATTTGACCGAGCGCACGTCCCGGCCGATCAGAAAGTTGAAGTTCCCGGCTGGAACGGCCCGCTAGAGTTTGAATTCTGCGCCCAGGTACACGTCGCGGACGTGATCATTGGCGAGAATGGTGTCCGGATCGCCTTCGGCAATGATGCGCCCATCGCTGACGATGTAGGCGCGATTGCAAATCCCCAAAGTCTCGCGCACGTTGTGATCGGTAATGAGCACGCCGATGCCGATGTTGCACAGGTGCTGCACAATTTTCTGAATATCGATGACAGAAATCGGATCGACGCCGGCAAACGGCTCGTCAAGCAGAATAAAGCGCGGCTCGGTGGCTAAGGCGCGGGCGATCTCAAGCCGGCGGCGCTCGCCACCGGAGAGACTGGATCCCAGGCTCGCGCGCAGGTGATCCAGATGAAACTCGCGCATTAAGTTGTCTAGCCGGCGGGTTTGCTGCTTGGGGTTCAGGTGCGGCAGCACTTCGAGCACCGCGCGCACGTTTTCTTCAACCGTCAGCTTGCGAAACACGGAGGCTTCCTGTGGCAGGTAGCCCAGGCCCATCCGTGCGCGCTCGTCCATGGGTTTGTGCGTGATATCGTGCCCGTCCAGCATGATCGTGCCACTGTCGCACGGAATGAGACCCACGATCATGTGAAAGCTGGTGGTCTTGCCAGCACCATTTGGACCTAGCAAGCCGATGACTTCGCCGTTTTTCACCGTAAGGCTCACATCCTTGACCACCTCGCGCTGACGGTAGCGCTTGGAAAGATTGCGGGCGAGCAGTTCAGTCATGGATTCGATGCAACGCAGCAGGTGAAGTTAAGTGCAAGAAATCGGTGGCGCAATGGTGTTTCAATTCCATCGGCGATGATCGAATACGAATGACCGCCCCATTTCGCCTCACTCTTAACTCTTCACTGCGTTTTTTTCTCCTTAGGCGGGATGATCATGCGCACGCGGCCACTGGTTGTTTTCTCTCCTTCCTTGCCCTGCTCGGCGGTGGTCTTGGTGCGTCCCTGGCCCGTGAGAATGCTGTTCTTGGTGTCGTAGACAATCAGCGGTCCCGTGAAAACCGACTTGCCTTGTGTCAATTTAGCCTGCGTTATCAGGTGTAACCGCTCGTCCTGCGCGTGGTATTCCATTCGCAGCGCCTCGCCTTCAAAATCCTCTCGACGACCTTCGGGGCTCTGCTTGAAATGCGCCGGCTTGCCTTCAAGGATGGCATCTTTCAACTGATCGTCTTCATCATAGTAAACAGTGAGCTTGTCGCCCCACATCCGAATGCTGCCTTGGGTGACGATGACATTGCCGCTGTAAATGGTCTGCCGCTCGGTTTTGCGCAGCTCAGCGTAGTCGGATTCGATCTCAATCGGCTGATCCTTGTCAGCCGTCAACGCCCACACGCGCGCCACCGCCAGCAACGCGGCAACGAACAGTATCAATTCAAGACTCTGCTTTTTTCGGTTCATGCCGGCCCTTTACTCGGCTTAATAATTCCAGTCGGCTTTCCTTGAAGATCGCGCGCATGCCCACGGAATGATACTGCACACCGCGGCCGGTCAGCGTGGCTTCCTTGTCGGTTTCGGCGTAACGATCTTTCGGCAATACGCGCAAATCGCGGGTTTGCACGTCCAGATCGCGCGCACCCGCAGCATCGTCGCGCCAGATGTGCACTGCACCGGATAGCAGCACCACATCGTTGTTCGCGCTGACCCAGCCTTTTTCCGCTCCCACATGCCATGGCAACGGGCCCTCATTGTAGACTTCGAGTACAGGCTTGACCAATTCCGTGCTGTCGTCGTCAGGGTAATGCAACATCATGTCGGCGCTGAGTCGATGATGCAGCGTTCCCTGCTCATTCATTGTCGACTGCGTGAAATTTTGCATGTAGTAGTCGGGTTCGTGCGGCTTTCGACCGTGATCGGCAGTTTCGTCCACACCCAACTTACTCAGCCACCAAAATGTGATGAACGCCAACAGCAGCAATACCAGCAACACCACGCGCATATTAATCATCGGAACCTATCTCAAGATTACACGCGAGGTGTTAGCTTCAGCGATAGCGCTGATGCTGAGCTTGCAGCAAATCCTGCGCATCAAGAATCAGATCGCTGACTTCACGAGCCGCACCACGACCGCCACCAAGTGTCGTTGTCCAATGCGCCTGCCGGCGGATTTCAGGATGCGCATCGGCTACGGCAATGGCCAGTCCCACGCGGCACATCACCGCCAAGTCGGGCAAGTCATCACCGACGAAGGCGACCTGCTCCAGCGATATCGCCAAAGGCAGCAAAATATGCTCAAGTGCCTGCAATTTGTTGGACGATCCCTGCACGACGAATTTGATGCCGAGCGAACTCATTCTTTCGGCAACAATGGGTGATGAGCGGCCGGTAATCACGGCGACTTCGAGTCCGGCTTCGCGCAGCATCACCAATCCTTGCCCATCACGCGAATGAAAGACTTTGTATTCCTCACCGCGCTCACCAAGAATCAATCGCCCATCAGTGAGCGTCCCGTCGACATCGAAGCAGACCAGGCGAATGTTGGCTGCGCGCTTGCGGATTTCGTGCATGGTGTTCGCGCCGCTTACACCACGCCCGCCCGCAGCAGATCCTGCATGTGCAATAAACCGTGCAATTTGCCATCAGCGTCAAGCACCGGCAGCGCGGTAATCTTGTGTTGCTGCATCAGCGCCAGTGCTTCGGCCGCCAGCATGTCAGCGTCAATCGACTTGAAGTTGCGCGTCATCACCTCCTGCATGCGCGCAGTCCGCACGTCAATGGACTTATCCAGAGTACGGCGCAGATCGCCGTCGGTGTACACACCAACAACCTTCCCGTTTTCATCGACGATACTGGTCATGCCAAAGCCCTTTTGGGTCATTTCCACCAGCGCTTCGCGCAGCGGCGTGTCAGGACTAACGCGCGGCAATTCCACACCGGTGTGAATGATGTCGGCCACCTTCAACAACAATCGCCGACCGATGCTGCCGCCGGGATGTGCCAGCGCGAAATCATCAGCGGTGAACCCCCGCGCATTGAGCAGGGCGATAGCCAATGCGTCACCCATCACCAGCGCCGCGGTGGTACTGGAGGTGGGCGCCAAACCCAGCGGGCAGGCCTCGCGTTCGACACTGACGTCGATGGCCACGGTGGCGGCACGGCCCATGGTTGAATCCGCGCGGCCAGTCAGGGCGATGAGCGGAACCCCCAGGCGTTTGATGAGTGGCAGCAACACCACCAACTCAGCGGTTTCGCCCGAATTCGACAGCGCCAACACCACGTCATTGACGGTGATCATGCCCATGTCGCCATGGCTGGCTTCTCCCGGATGTACGAAGAAAGCCGGCGTACCGGTGCTGGCCAACGTGGCGGCAATCTTGCCGCCGATGTGACCGGACTTGCCCATGCCGAGCACGACGATGCGGCCCCGGCAATCGAGCATAAGGCCGGCGGCGCGTGCGAAATTGGCGTCGACCCTCGCCACCAGCGGCGCAACGGCGGCGGCCTCAGTGTCAATGACGGCGCGGCCGAGCGCGATCAGTCCCTCGCTGCTGCGGTCGGGTCGCGACGTCGGCTTAACCTCGGCAGCGTCGACGCCCGGGCGCGGAACGTTTGGCATAGTCCTCGTCATTCAGGTGTTAGCTCGGCCTATTTGACCTGATCCAGTCGCTAGTGTGCAATTGATTGTCAAAATTGTTCAGGCCGGCACCGGTGCAATCACCCGTAACCGGAACAACTTTGGTAGCATGCCGGCCCCGAATTCTGCGCGCAGAGGTAAGAGCCCGTGTCCCAGTTCGATAATGTCAGCGTAGTTAAGAAAGCCAATATCTATTTTGACGGCAAGTGCGTCAGCCACAGCGTTATTTTCGCCGATGGCACCAAGAAATCCGTTGGTGTCATCTTCCCGAGCAGCTTGACCTTCAATACCGGGGCGCCAGAACGCATGGAAATCAACGGCGGGCGCTGTCGAGTTCGGCTCAAGGGCGAATCCGGCTGGAAGACCTATGGCGCTGGGCAATCCTTCGACGTGCCGGGCAATAGTGCTTTCGACATCGAGACGGTGGAAACCTTGGACTACGTCTGCCATTTTATTGGCTGAACTTCATTCGCGTCGCATATCGAGAAACTGAGCGGAAGGTTAAACCACCATGATCAGTAATGTCGGTCCAGGCGCCAAAGCGCCAGCGGAAATTAACGTCATCATCGAGATCCCCATGCGCGGAGAGCCGGTGAAGTACGAAGTCGACAAGGAAACCGGCGCCATCTTCGTCGATCGCTTCCTTGAAGTGTCAATGGTGTACCCCTGCAACTACGGTTATGTACCACAAACCCTGTCGGGCGACGGCGATCCAGTGGACGTATTGGTGCCAACGCCGGTGCCACTCATCGCCGGCTCGGTGATCCGCTGCCGGCCGGTGGGTATGTTGGCTGAGGATGAACTGGCACTGACACGAAGGTACTGCCGTGCCCATCGACAAGGTTTATCGCAAGTACGCCCACATTCAGAAAAGCCACCGATCTTTCACCCGGACTTATCGAACGCATTACCCACTTCTTCGAGCATTACAAGGATCTGGAGAAGGGAAAGTGGGTGAAGGTGAAAGGTTGGAAGAGCGCGGCGGCGGCGCGCAAGGAGATCAGCGATTCCCTGCGCCGCCACCAAATGGAAATGGGATCATAGAAAAAGGAAAAAGGGGTCGGAGTTATTTATCTTCGCAAAAAAAAATAAGATAAATAACTCCGACCCCCTTTTTTTCTACTGCGCGGGCAACGCTTCGCAGACCTTGCCGTCGTGATCACCGTCAAGGTGGTAGACGTCCATATCCTTACCACGTTCCTTGCAGCGCTCATAGACACTCTGCGCTTCTGGCTGTGTCTTGAAATCCTTGCAGTTGTAGTCCATCACCTTGGCGTCGCAGAAGGCATCGACATTGGCAAGGTTGCCTTGCGCATCGCGCTGAATTTTCGCTGCTTCTAGCGAACCGGTCTTGGCCAGCGTACCGAGATCGTAGTCGGTGTTTTTTGCTTCCAGGCCGAGCGCCACCAGCAGCATGCCGATGATGCCGCCCAAGGCAATCTTCTGACCCGTCGTCTTAGCGTAGTAAAAAAGAATGGCGGCGATTGCGATCAATATGCCGATGATCCACAGCCGTACTTTCTTCGATTTGCGAGCACTGCTCATGGTACTTGGAGATTCTTTTTGCATTGTTCCACCCCGTTGGTCTTGCTGTCTGAATCCTGTGTGATCCGTCCGCAATCTTTTCATCACATCACCGCGGAGTAGCGATTGCCGCGATGGTTATTAAAACGTTTTCCGCACGAAATTTGAACGTATGATGCGCCGCAATCCTACCACATCGCCCATCGTAAATTTATCGACCTCTCCCAGCGGCAGCGGCTTCGACATGAGATTAGAGCCAAGGTTCAGGCTGGCGCGTGCATGCTTAACCAAACGAATCATGGCGCCGTTCATGTCCCCTAACGTGTCACCAGATTTCTCACCGACAGCAAAGCAAAGGCTACAAAGGCGACGGCACACAATCTGTAGGTCACCCTGGCCCAGGTGCTCGACTCATTTCGATACATGTACGCCACGACTGCCGCGCAGAAAAATACCCAAAAAATAGATGCCGTCATGAATCCAGCGAAAAACACCGCATAGTGCTTGAACGTGGGGTGGCCCACACCCACCGCACCCATTGCGCTGCCGATAGCGGCCCAGTAGGCAATGTTTTGCGGATTGGTGAGTGACAATGCGACGCCGGACTGCAGCGCCGAAAGCCGAGGGTTAGAGGATGGGGTTAGCGAATAGTCACGGCCGGCCGCGCGCCAGGAGTCGCGTGCAAGCCACAGGAGGTATGCCGCACCGACCAACGTCACCGGCAATTGCATCGCTTCCAAACGAAGGAGCATTCCAATCCCAAATAGTCCAAGCACGGCCCAGGTTGCGTCGCCAACCAGCGAACCCATCTGCACGTGCAGCGCCGATTGAAATCCGCCACGAACGGCTTTCCGCAATGTTTCGGCGAACACGGCGCCCGGCACCGCGCTGAACACCAATCCCAGCAAGACCGCTGAAAAATACAAAGTGACCATGGCCCTATGCGCTTTAGCTTAGGTGGTTGTTGCGGTCATCATTACTGCAAGCGCGCATTTGGCACTTTGACTAATGATGATTAATACAGTCGATGCTTACTTCGTATCGGCACTACCGGTACATTCGCAATAGGTTTTCATGCTGAACTTGCTACCGCCGGTGAATTGCAGTGAACCTTCATCAAATCCATTTTGCACACATTCCGTGCGGCATCCTTTTGACTGCTTCCACCAACTCATGGCGATGGATACACCAACGATTATGCCGATGATAGCGAGCACCCAACGCAATACTTGGCGTTCCTGGACTGTTGTCGGTCGTGTTGGTTTCATTTGTGATACGGCAATTATTTTTATTATGCCTTTTCAGTGACGTGGCCATCGGTAATTGGCGTGCCGCGTCCTGCCTGGCAAATCTCGCGTCATGTTGCGCATAGTCGATCTGGTCTTGCTGATAAATGTCCCTTATGTCCATGACACTATCTCTTTCAGTCCCTCCTAATTAACTGCTTACGACACAACTGACGATTACAAAAATATCTGGGTACTAATCGCCACCCCCGCCTCCATCACCTCCGCCACAGTCGCCACCGGAATCGGAGCTGCCACAATCGGAATTCGAAGAGGAGTCACTTCCACTCCAAAACGATGGCCCTGAATCGCCGCCCGAGTCCCAGGATCTGGAGCCGCGCCCCGCCCTTTTGTAGATGAAGATAAAAAACAGCACCAAGCCCATAACAATTAGTATGCTGGTCATATTGCACGTCCTGCTGTAGCGAGGCTCATCCTTAACTCTCACTGTCGCGCAACGACATGAGCTCTATTTTTGACAACGGCCCACTTTCGAACAACAGGCCGTTCGCAATGTAGTGCAGAGTCGCCGGCCGCGGCACACCTTCCGCCCCCGGCTGCCATCGACCGCCGCTGAAGAAACGCGGATCGGCCCAGGCCGCAACCACGTCGGCAATGAAAAGATCGTAGTTCTTCTCAATATGCGGCTCACGGATCAAACGACATTCCAACCATCCTGAGCAGCCCTCGATCAGCGGCAACTTAAGTCGTGGTGATTCAAACGTGCTCAGACCGAATGCGGTAATCTTGTCTGCGTCCGCGGGCATATCCTCGGCGGAATGATGTCCAACCGCCAGTGCTGATTCCGCCATGGCGCGCGTCGGCAAATTGATCGCCACCAGACCGGAGGCATCGATCAAAGAGTGTGTGAAGGTGTTCTTATCAAAGACACCGACGATCTTAGGCGGCTCAAAATCCAAAGGCATCACCCATGAAGCCGCCATCACATTGCGCCGTTCACCGTGCTTCGCGCTCACCAGCGTCAATGGCCCATGATTCATCAGCAGATACACATGCCGGGGCAACACTTCTTCGATATTCGGTCCCATATTGTTAAGACCCGTCTCCATAACGCACACACCGATCTTCAACGTCACTCCTTAACACAGACAGCGCCCGACACAAAATCTTCCAGCCAATCCTTCAGGTGAAGCAATGTCGGTCAAGAATGAAATGGTGACCCCACCCAACACCCATAGCCATGATCGAACATCCGACGGGAAAAACCGGGGCGAGTGATTTGGGCCACGAATGAGCACCGTCATGATTGTCCACTCTATCACGCGAAGTGGAACGTACACCGAGAAATAAAGCGTAGTCACTGATTCGCGCGCCACCGATCCAAGCATCATCGCGGCCATCAACCCGAATCCCAACCCCAGCAACCAACGTATCGCGCCGTACTTCATGGACGTCCAAATTGTTGCGCGCGTTGGCGCAATGAGGTTCAGTCCAATGAAACACCATCCCGCGTAAGCCACGAACTTCGTAATTGCATACGTCAGCATGGTCAAACATCAAACATCGCACAAGGGATGCGTTCCCAGTGATTGTTCGCCTGTACGGCACTGCGTGGCGCCATACGTTGCACAACCCGTCAATGCCATGCCAGCAACGACGATGACATTCAATCTGACGTAAGAATTCATCATTGCTCTCTCGTAACCTGGCCTTCTAAGTCCAGAATTTCCGCGGCGCGTAGCAGTGATGCGGTTTCATACAGCGGCAAACCCATTACGCCCGAGTAGCTGCCTTCAATGCGCTCAATGTACATGGCCGCGAGTCCCTGGATTGCATAGGCGCCAGCCTTGCCTAGTGGTTCGCCGGTGTCGACGTAGCCGCGAACCTCTTCGATACTGAGCGTTCGAAACACCACGCGGCTGGTGCTCAACGCGTGACGCGCAATGCCCTGGGCGTCGATCAGCGCCACACCGGTCAACACCCAATGACTGCGCCCACTCAGCTGCCGCAACATTGCCATTGCCTCGTGCGGTTTTTCAGCCTTGCCGAGAATCATGTCATCCAGTGCAACCACCGTATCTGCTGCGAGCACGGCACGCGCGTGAGTATCTTTCACCTTTGCCCATCCAAGTTGCGCCTTGTTGAGCGCCAAGCGTGTAGCGTGTACGCGTGCTGGCTCTTCGCCATCCCAGCTTTCATCGACCTCAACATCCAGGACCTCGTGCTGAACGCCGATCTGATCCAGCAATTCGCGACGACGGGGAGAACGTGAGGCAAGGTATATCGAAGCGCTTTTCATCAGGCACGATGATACGGGTGATTGTTGAACAAACTCCAGGCGCGATAAAGCTGCTCGGCGATGAGTACGGGAACGAAGGCATGCGGCAACGTCAGCCGCGACAGCGACCACACCGCGTCGGCGGATTCAATCAATGTGGCATCAAGACCATCGGCGCCACCGACTAACAGCGCTAGATCACGACCATCTTGCATCCAACGCTGCACGTGCGCTGACAGCTCTTCGGTACTCCAGCACTCACCATGTTCGTCAAGCGCAATCACGCGCGCTTTGGCGGGAATGACCCCACGCAACCGCTCCCCTTCCTTGCGCTTGGATGACTCGGCGGATTCGCTGCCGCTGCGCGTAAAGGGTTTAACCTCCGAATAGGTCAGAGTCAGCTGCGAAGGTAGCCGTTTGCGGTACTCTTCAAAGCCCTCTCGCACCCACTGCGGTGGCTTCTTCGTAACAGCCGCCAGTACAATGCGCAAGGTTTAACCGGATGTGGACTGACGCGCCAGTTCGGAATCGCCCCAAAGCTTTTCCAGCGCGTAAAACGCGCGTGTCAGCGGATGCATGGCATGCACAACCACGTCACCAAGATCGACCAACACCCACTCGCCGCCTTGTTGCCCTTCTGTGCCCAAGGGTTTGACGCCGAGCTTTTCCGCCGCCTCGATGGCGCTATCGGCCATGGCACTCACCTGGCGATTGGAGCGACCGCTACCGATCACCATGTAATCGCACATCGATGTGAGTTTGCGAACATCCAACACCTGAATGTTGTCGGCCTTGAGATTTTCAAGCGCCGCGACCATGGCGCTAACAAGTTGGTCAGGAGTAACTGTCATGCTGATTGTTGATAGAGGTTTTGTTCCTTGATGTATGCGAGCACGGAATCGGGCAGCAGGTAACGCGCGCTCAGTCCAGCGCGCAAACGGGCGCGAATTTGGGTGGACGAAATTTCCAGTTGCTGAATAGCCTGCTCGAACACGCTACCGAACAGATGTTGCCGAAGCATGTCAGCGTTGTTGGTGCGCGCCTGGTTGAATTCCGCTGGCAACTCCATATTGCCGCCGCTGGTGGCGCCGGGTCGCGCGGCGACCACAATATGAGCCAGCGCCAGCAAACGCGGCCACTGATGCCACGTTCCTATGTGTTTAAATGCGTCCATGCCCAGAATGAGACATAGAGGTTGATGTAAGTAATCCTCACGTAGCGATTGCAATGTCTCCACCGTATAGGAAATTCCACCGCGCTGCAATTCGCGATCATCGGGGACGAGGCGCGGCTCGCCCGCGACCGCGGCTCTCAGCATGGCCAATCGTTGCGCGCCCGATGCAACCGGCGACTTTTCGGCGTTTGGTCTGTTGAGTGGAATGAGCCGCACACTCTCAAGCTTGAGCGCTTCCATCGCCTCAATAGCCAAGCGCAGGTGGCCGTGATGAACCGGATCGAAGCTGCCGCCGAGGAGACCAATCATGGGTTACGAGCGATGATTTAGGCGTGAGGCGAAAAAGAAAAAGTCATCTGCACCGCTCACTTTTCTCCCCTCACGCCCCACTCCATTAGGTGCGAATATGACCATCACCTAAAACTATCCACTTCTTGCTAGTCAGACCTTCAAGACCCACCGGACCACGCGCGTGGAACTTATCAGTGCTGATACCGATTTCAGCACCCAGTCCGTATTCGAAACCATCGGCGAAACGCGTGGAGGCATTCACCATCACCGAACTAGAGTCGACTTCGGCGAGAAATCGGCGTGCGCGCACGATGTCGCCGGTGATGATGCTATCGGTGTGCGCCGATCCATACTTGCGAATATGATCGATGGCTTCGTCAATACCACAGACAACCTTAATCGAAAGAATGGGTGCCAGATACTCCGTCGCCCAATCTTCCTCTGTCGCCGGCTTCGCCGATTCCACCATCGCGCAAGTTTTCTCGCAACCGCGCAATTCCACGCCTTCGCGCTCATATAAAGGAACCAGCTCGGAAAAAACGAGCTTGGCGATGCGCTCGTGAACCAGCAACGTCTCCATGGTGTTGCAGGTTCCATAACGCTGGCACTTGGCGTTGAACGCCACCTTCACGCCCATCTCCAGATCGGCGCGGTCATCGATGTACACGTGACAGATGCCATCGAGGTGTTTGAGGACGGGAATGCGCGACTCGCGCGAAATTCGTTCGATGAGCCCCTTGCCGCCGCGTGGAACAATGAGATCGACATATTGATTCATCGTCACCAGTTCGCCGACGGCGGCGCGATCGGTGGTTTCCACCACCTGCACCGCCGCGCGCGGCAACCCTGCCGCTTCCAATCCCTCATGAATGCAGCGGGCGATGGCAGTATTGGAACGAATGGCTTCCGAACCACCGCGCAGGATCACTGCGTTGCCAGCCTTCATGCATAACGCGGCTGCTTCTTGCGTCACGTTCGGCCGCGATTCATAGATGATCCCAATGACACCCAGGGGCACGCGCATGGTACCGACTTGAATACCGCTGGGGCGGTAACGCAGATCGGTGATTTCGCCCACGGGGTCGACCAGTGCGGCGACTTCGCGTAACCCATCCGCCATCTGCTGCACGCGCTTGCCGTTGAGTTCGAGGCGATCCTTGAGTGCTGGATCGAGACTAACACCCGCTTTCATGTCTTCGGCATTGGCCGCAAGTATCGCCGACTTCGACGCCAGGATACGATCGGCAATTGCCAGCAGTGCCTTGTTTTTAGCATTGGTGTCCGCGCGCGCCATGGCCACCGCTGCCTGGCGCGCAGCCTGACCCAGCTGCTGCATGTATTCTTTGACGTTCAATGTGTCCACACACTTTCTCCGAGCGGTTTGCCCGCCATCGCCAGCACTAGCGAAGTCAATTCATCCCAGACTTCGCCGGCAGCCTGACCTTTTGCGACGCGATCGGTGCGCGTGGCCTGCAACAACAATGATTGCAAGCGAGCATGCCCGAGGCGCCTCGCCGCGGCTTTCATCGGCGCTTCGCGCGTCGGAAACATTCTATACGGCGGCGAGGCAACCGGTGGCACCATGACCTGCTCCGGCCTGCCACCACCGGCCAGAATACTCGCCGCGCGCAGCTCGCGCGCTAACGACCAGCAAATGAGCACCGGTTCGGCGGCCTCATCGCGCAGGCCACGCAGGATGCGCACTGCGCGCGCGGCATCGCCAGCAAGCGCCGTATCCGCCAAGGTAAATAGATCAAAGCGCGCGCTGTCGCCGACGACGCCGACAATGGTTTCCACATCGATATCCTCGCCATCCATGAGCAGCGCCAGTTTTTCGATATCCTGTACGGCGGCAAGCAAGTTGCCTTCGACACGATCAGCGATCAACTGCACCGCCTCGGGCGCGGCCTTCAATCCGCGCTGCTGCATGCGCTTTGAGATCCACCGCGGCATATCTTTGGTCTTGATCGGCCACACCTGTACCACTTCGCCTACGCGGTCGAGCGCCTTATACCATTCCGCATTCTGGCTGCGGTTGTCGAATTTGGGTGCCGAAATCAGTAGCAGAGTGTCGTCGCCGGGGTTAGAACAGTAATCGCGCAGCGCTTCGCCACCGTCGGCACCGACCTTGGGCTCATGCAGGCGGATTTCGATAATGCGTTTGCTCGCGAACAGTGAAAGACTGTCCGCTTCGAAGCGCAGTGCCTGCCAATCAATGCCTGTGCTGCTGTCGAGCACGACACGTTCATCGAACGCTTGTGCCCGCGCTGCGGCGCGCACGGCATCGGCGCACTCCATACGCTGAAGCGGTTCATCGCCAGTAATGAAATAAACCCGCGCGAGTTTACGTTCGAGACTGGCGGCGAGTTGATCCGGCGAACGTCGCATCGGCTTACTTGCTCGCCGCCTCAGTCAGATGCATGGCTTGCAGGCGGCGCACGATGGCCGCAGCCAAATCCTTTCGAATTTCCTGGTACAAAGCACCCTCTTCTTCGTACTTACCCAGCGCTGCAGTTTCATCGAATGTGAAGTCGCGTTGCAGAGCGATGCTGTCATCTTCCAGCAGTATCTTGCCGTCGGAAGATTTCACTTGAATGCCGACATCAACCGTCAATTCGAATTCGCGCACCTTGCCGGTGTCCGGATCGACCGAGAGCACCTGTCGTTCCTGATTGTCCTTGGTAAAGGTGAGGATCGCATCGGCTTTCTCAGGCGACACCAACTCGACGCCGTTCAATTGCAGAAGCCGCGTCACCTCGGATGCAGTTGCCGTCGGGCTTTGAATGCTGAAACGGCCGAGGTTCCAGTTGCCGCCGGTCGAGCCGCGCAGATGGTAACCGCAACCGCTCAGGCCGAATGCAATCATCACCGCAATCAGGAGACGCTTCATAATGATCCTTTACTTCAATTCGCAACAATATTGACCAGACGCTTCGGCACCACAACTACCTTTTTCACGCACAACCCGGCGAGATGTTTCTGCGCCACCTCACTGGCGGCGGCGATGCCTTCGATTTGCTCCTTGGTGGCCGCCGCTGGCACGCGTATGTTACCGCGCATCTTGCCATTGATTTGCAGCACCAGCTCAATTTCATCCTGCGCCAGCGCCGATTCGAGTGGCTCGGGCCACTTCGCCGCCAAGATGTCGTCACCAAATCCCAGTTCACGCCAGAGATAGTCACAGATGTGCGGCGTGATGGGGGAAAGCATGCGCAGCAGAACAGAAAACCCCTCGTTAACCACTTCCGACGCACTAGCCGACTCGCGCGGTGCGCGCTCCAGGGCGTTAAGGATCTTCATCACCGCAGAAGCGACGGTATTGAACTGCTGGCGCGCGAGGTCGAAGTTCGCTTGTTTGAGAACATTGTGTACTTCGCGGCGCACGGCGGCTTCGGTATCACTGAGTTTTGCATTGCTCAGCCCGTCGGACATTCGAAGATTCGGATGTAATTCGTTCTTGCACACATAGCCAAAGGTCCACAATCGACGCAGGAAACGATAAGCGCCGTCAACGCCCGCATCGCTCCACTCCAACGTCTGCTCGGGCGGCGAGGCAAACATCATGAAGAAGCGCGCGGTATCAGCGCCGTAGCGCTCGATCAGCGCCTGCGGATCGACACCATTGCGCTTGGACTTGGACATCGTGCCGATACCTTCATAATCCACGGCACCGCCATCATTTGTTGACTTCGCACCGGTCACTCGACCGCTTGCATCGCGCAGCAATTCCACTTCGTCCGGCGCGAAATACTGGAAGCCGCCCTTGTCGGTGCGGCGTAAGAAGATGTGATTGAGCACCATGCCTTGTGTCAGCAACCGATCAAAAGGCTCACCGTAGTTGACGAGCTTGAGATCACGCATCACCTTGCTCCAGAAGCGCGAGTACAGCAGGTGCAGGATGGCGTGCTCGATGCCGCCGATATATTGATCCACCGGCATCCAGTAATTGGTACGCGAATCGACCATGGCATTGGCGTTGTCGGGGCAGGCATAGCGCGCGTAGTACCATGACGAATCAACGAACGTGTCCATGGTGTCGGTCTCGCGGCGCGCCGGCTTGCCACACTTGGGACAGGCGCAGGCGAGAAAATCTTCACGCTTATTGAGCGGATTTCCGGATCCATCGGGCACGCAATCCTCGGGCAGCACCACGGGAAGTTGATCGTCAGGTACCGGAACATCGCCGCAACTCGTGCAATGGACAATCGGAATTGGGCAGCCCCAATAACGTTGTCGCGACACGCCCCAGTCGCGTAACCGCCACTGCACCTTCTTCTCGCCGAGGCCTTTGGCGGCGAGATCAGCGGCGATCGCATCAACCGCGGCAGTGTAGTCGAGACCATCGTACTTGCCAGAGTTAATGCAGCGACCGATAGTCTTCTCTCCATACCACTCCTGCCACGCGTCAGTGGAGAACGTCTGGCCTCCACTCGCGGGCGAGTGTTGAAGGGAATAATTACCTGCTTGATCGGTAGGTTGTATTTTTTGCAAAACCGAAATCACGCTCGTCGTGCGCGGGCACAGCCATGACCGCGCCTTCGCCATAACTCATCAGCACGTAGTTACCGACCCAGACTTCGATCTGCTCGTCGATCAGCGGATGCGTCACGAAAAGTCCGGTTGGCATACCTTCCTTGTCCATGGTCGCCATGTCAGCTTCCATCACCGAGCCGTGCTTGCACTTGTCGATGAAGGTAGCCAGCTTTCGATTGTTCCTCGCAGCGTGCGTCGCCAGCGGATGTTCCGCCGCCACGGCGCAAAACGTCACGCCCATGATGGTGTCCGCGCGCGTGGTGAACACCCATAGCTTGCCGTCGTTGATCAATGAACCGCTGTCGTCGCGAATATCGTGCGTGAAGGCGAAACGCACGCCATAAGACTTGCCGATCCAGTTGGCCTGCATGGTCTTCACACGCTCGGGCCAACCGGGCAGTTTGTCGAGATCGGCGAGCAGCTCCTCAGCGTATTGCGTAATGCCTAAGTAATAGCCAGGGATCTCGCGCTTCTCCACAACAGCACCCGTGCGCCAGCCGCGACCGTCGATCACCTGCTCGTTGGCGAGCACGGTTTGATCGACAGGATCCCAGTTCACGACCTGCGTCTTTTTGTACGCAATGCCTTTCTCCAGCATGCGCAGGAACAGCCACTGATTCCACTTGTAGTACTTGGGATCGCAGGTGGCGAGCTCGCGGCTCCAGTCGATGGCGAAACCCAGCGACTGCAACTGCTTGCGCATGTAGGCGATGTTGTCGTTGGTCCACTTCGCTGGCGGAACGCTATTTTGAATGGCGGCGTTTTCAGCGGGCAGCCCAAAGGCATCCCAGCCCATGGGCTGCAGCACGTTCTTGCCGCGCATGCGTTGATATCGCGTCAGCACGTCACCAATGGTGTAGTTGCGCACGTGGCCCATGTGCAGCTTGCCCGAGGGGTAAGGGAACATCGACAGGCAATAGAACTTCTCACGCTTCGGATTTTCGACGGCGCGGAAACTTTGTTGGGCGTCCCAACGGGCCTGAACTTCGGCTTCAATTACTGCGGGTTGATAGCGATCATCCATTGGGCAAACGATTTATTCTTCTATTGAGAGCAAGGATTTGCGGCCAAAATGTGGCCGAAAGAAGGCTGGCAAGAATATCGCACACGGGGAATCAGCCACAACCACGATTCGGGGTTACGGCAGTTTTGAGACGGGTTAGAGAACGGGAGTGGGCGGCGACACGGCCCCCCACTCCCAGCTATGAGGTACAACCCGGTACGAAGTCGCTTTCACTACTTCTGGCGGCACAGTCCCTGTGTGCCGACGAAATGGGCCTCACCCATACACGGCCAAGCCCGGTTCGCCGTTTGACCCAATCGACATGTCCGTCGGTTGATTCAGGATGACACTTCCAGTTGTCCTCCCGTGTCCTGCCGTTGACGGTTAAGTCGTCATGTCTTGCCCTTCCGTGGGCGCCATTACGATCAAACCGTCATGCGACATTTCAAAGCGTGACTTTGCTTACTTTGCGGGCTGCGGTTCGGAAGCCGGCTCGACCGTCAACTTGTCGCGGTTGGCGGCCACGGTTTTCTCACCAATGCCATCTACCAGCACCAAATCGTCAACTGTCTTGAACGGCCCGTGCTGATCGCGATAGGCAATGATTGCATTCGCCTTGGCATCGCCAACGCCGGTCAGTTCCTTGGCCAGGGTTGCAGCATCGGCCTTGTTGATGTCCACAGAACCCGCTACCGCGAGCAGTGGGCTGAGTGAAATGAGTGCGGCGAGTGAGAGTTGCTTAAGAATAGCCATGTTTGAATCTCCTTTTCGATGATTGTGTTTACTACATCCATTGGTGTGGCTTAACGAATGGCCGATTCGATGCCGCCACCTGCTTTTTTCGGCTGCCTGGTACCCACAGCGGCCTTGCGAGAGAAATATCCAGTGTGGGCCATCGCCTATCAAGGCGCGGTGTTCTGAATTTGTGAAGCGGTTGAAACATGCCGCTGCCGACGGCCGCGAACTCTTGCGCCAGCGCACAGATGTCGGCGCGCCAGCGCGTCGGGTAAGCGCGAATGACGGCTTGGCAATACCGCGTTGGGCCACTGAGAGGTCGGCAAGAAGTTGTGTTTTCGGCGCGGCATCGTTATTGTCGTCGGCCTGCACGCGGCGGGAAGCTGGCATTGATGAACTCAGCGCAACTGCAACTGCTCCAAAGCATGCCGATTTTCGGCGGCATCAACGAAGAAGTTCTCAGCTATCTGCTGAATTTTACGCGCTTGGTTACCCAGCCGGCGGGTGGCTATTTTTTCCGCGAAAATGATTTGGGCGACTCGATGTTTGTGCTCGAGCGCGGCGAGGTGGATATCGTCAAGCGCTGGCGCGATCAGACTTACTTCCTGCGCAAATTACGCGTCGGCGATTGTTTCGGAATTCTGACTCTGCTGGATCTGGGGCCGCGCAGCGGCTCGGCTATCGCACGCCAGGATTGTCGCGCAATTGAAATCTCCACCACCAACATGTTCGAGATCTATCGCAAGGACCGCGAGCAGTACACCTTGATGCAGATGAATCTGGCCCGCGAAGTCAGCCGCCGGCTGCGCGACGCCGATGCGCAGCTTTTCAAGTCGCTGGTTGCACCTGACGCGGCGAAACGGCAGTGGATGTCGGGCAACGTTTATGACTTCCCGGCGATTGACACGCCCACCTGAAAACCCAGCCTGAGTCGCCTCAACTCTGCGTTAAAGCGCGGATCCGTGCAGCGCCAGCACACACGTTGGACTCGCTTCATAATATTAATATTTTCAATCAATTATCTATTATTTAGGCAAATACTGCTGCCATTCCAGTGTCTTTGACGTCCACGTAAGAGAAGACCAAGTCAGGTTTTCTTAATGTGTCGTTTGCTGCCGACAGATCGAACGCAGCGCCACCCGGCTTCACCCGGTCGATTGCAGGCTCCAGTCATGAGAATTTACTTTAAATTCTGAGCGCAGCCTTTTGTCTATGAGGCGCCAAATATCCTTGCTCAATAAGACCACCCTGAGCCACTTGCCGGCTGGCACACCGCCTGCAATGGGATCTGCAAGCAAGACCTGGCTGGCTTCGAAACAGGTCGACAACGGACACTGGATGGAGACTTTATGGGTTTGCAGCTGGTTGTAGACAACACCGCCCGCAGGGAAAAGCGTATTCCACGCCGGCGCTGGCAGCAGGTGCGCCCTACTTGATGGGCTGTTTGAGTACGCGACAACTGCGCGACGACTTGGAAGTATTGTGGGCCGGCTCCACGACCTGCAGCAGATGGAGCCGCATGTGCTGACTGAACTTCGCTCGCTGTATGCTCGCGCGAGCAATACCCTGCGCTCGCTCCGCACCATGGTGATCACGCAGGCGGTTTGATGCCGGAAACGATTTAGTCGCTGTTCCCTTCGTTAGACTTCTGCCCGCCATTGGCGGGCTTTTTTTACCTCTGATCCAACCTAACACCATCCGCGCGACCAGCGGCATCAATCCCATTGCTGACAAAGCCAGAAACCAATCCTGATCGAAAACCTGACGTAGCGATTGAATGCTCGCGAATCGTGTGCCGGCAAACACCAGAATGGTCATCGCCGGCGCCATTCACCTGCTTTACGCCGATAAACTGCCGCGAGGTATCACGGTGAGCCCCACAGGATTGGTTGAGTACGAAATAAGGAACAACTTGTGGAGTCATGCGCATCGCGAACAGATAAAACTTCCTTCGCGCGCGAATCCCCTCGGGCTTGTATTCCAGCCATATGGTTTTCAAAGCGCTGCATGAACCAACCACGTAACAAGTAACGCGACAAATACGTTCCAAAAGGCCGCGCCGCAAAAATACCGATACCATGACCAAGATTATGCCTACGCCAAATCCAAATAATGCGCCACCGACCAAACTCAAAATACCAGCCACCGGTAACGACAGCGCGGCCAGCACACAACAAACAGCGCAGAAATTGACGCAGCAATGATTGATGTGTGCTTCGAAAGTCCTGCAACGCGAATTGCTGCTGATGAAGATAGTCGAGACTTAAGTAGCCGCGAGTTAAATACGCCAGCGTTAATGCTAACGCCGTCAGCAAAGCCGCAACCAAATAGACGGGCGATCAATCATGATGAGTGCATTTGATCGCCAGCTGAATATAATTTAAACGCAATGAAGATCAGTCGCGTTCGTCTGGCAACCAACCAGGCCGCCGATATTTTCGCCACGACCTTCGCTGGCTCCGAGTGATGCAAATTCAAATAGCTCGCGATCCGGCGAGGTGCGACGGACTTTACCGTTTGCAACGCCAGAAAATAGGTTAACCGACCCGATACTTTCTCCCATTCATTCAACATACTCTTTGATCTGCTTGCGTTGCAGATTTTCTTCTTGACTTTTCACACAAAGGTTACAAGGAATGATGGGAAAATCGCGCCCGCGTGCATAATCGGCAATGTCCTCTTCTCGTAATAGGCCAATAAGGGCCTCGATGACGATGTGTCGCCGTCGTCACTTTGAACTTCGGTATGGCTTTTGACCTTGCCGCCAAAAACATGTTGAGAAAGCGTTTCTGATAATATCCGCAGGAGCGACCAAGCGCGATCTTGGTCATATTGTTTTCGCTACCGGCAAACCGATAAAGAATGCCGCGCCGCAGTCGCGAGCATAGGCTGCACATGGTTTTGCCTTCCGGCACGACGCGCTTGACAATGCTGTAGGTATCCTCGTCGATGACGTGAAACGGAATGCCAAGTCCTCGCAGATAGTTCGGCAGCACATCGACGGGGAAGTCCGGTTGCTTTTGATCAAGATTGACTGCGACGATTTCAAACTCCACCGGTGCGCTTCGGCGTAGCGATAACAAGATGTCGAGCATGGTGTAGGAATCCTTGCCGCCAGAAAGGCACACCATCACCCGATCGCCTTCTACGATCATGTTGAAGTCTTCGATGGCGCGACCCACGTTTCGCCTGAGGCGCTTGGCGAGCTTGTTGGATTCCAGCTCGTGTCTTTGTATTGGCGACAACATGAACTCTACGTTCCGGCCTTCATATGACCTTAACTACCTCACTTGAGGTTTGTACGCACGGCGGAGTAGAGAGGCCCGAACGCCATATGCCTCGGGCACCACTGACGCGGCTTTGCAACCTTCGTCCGCGGCTGCACTTCGAAGCTCACTTCGACCTTCCCGTAAAGGTGCGGAAACCGGACCTTGATGGCGGAGAAATGCAAACAGAACACGTCATCGCCACCTTCACCGGCAATAAACCCGTACCCTTGCCTCGTTAAACCACTTCACATTGCCAGTTGCCATACCAATTCAAGCTCCGTTATTCAATAATCAAGAGAAGTGTGCTAAATATCAGAAAGCGGCGCGCCGCGATCACGCTGCTTGAAGAATTGCTTTCGAACGGTTTCACCGAACAGCACAATCCAGCGATAGATGACGGAATTTGGCCAAGCGGCACGAACTGCAGTTACGTTCAGTACAGATCAAAGTAATCGTGGCCGCCAAGTTCAAGGCTGCTTAGAGCAAAGCCGGTCGCTTGACGTGCCGATATTGGACGCCAACGCCGCCCACGGCAATTTGGCTGCTGCGACACCGACTAAAATCTTCAGGGGAAAGGTGGCATTGGTGGCGGTATTCGTCGGGTTTGCCGCGCCATTGCATTGACGCTTGCACGCTGCGGTATGCATGTTGCGTCATAACCAAAGTGAACGCGATGCAGAGCAACTGGGGCGGAAATTTCCGCGCTCGACGTGAATTTCTGGCAATCAAAGCCGAAATGGCGGACGCTGATGTCGCCGAGCGCATCTATGAATGTATCACCAGTCGATTCACGCGCTTGACCAGCACTGTCAACAACGCCAGCATCTTTGATCCCTACGCCCTTCGGAGCCATAACTGTTGCCCAGTATGATCGCAATCAGGCCATCAACGCGCGGGTACCGTTGTTGCTGATCCAGCGCTTCTCGCACCCATGCTTGCCGCCGGATATCCGCCTGACCACCCAGCCAGTCCTGACGAATCGTCAACTTTATTGACATCCATGTCATGGGCGAGCCATTGCGACACTTTGGTGCGTATAACGCCTTTGCGCGGCACCATGGAAATTACCTCGACGGTGCAATTGAGCTGGCGCCAAAGATAACCGTCAATGCGGTCGCACCCGGCGTGGTCGCTTGGGCAGATTCCTACAGTGAGGAAATGAAACAGGACTATATGACCCGCGTGCCGCTCGCGCGCCCCGGTACGCCCGAGGATGCCGCGGCCGCGGTTCTCTATCTGGTGCGTGATGCCGCCTATTGCACTGGGCAGATTATTCGCCTGGACGGCGGTCGATTTCTCACCTAACGTTCATTGCAATGGGTGGTTTCGCGGAAAGCGCTGCGCCAGCACATCCACTCGCGCCTAATGAGCGCGACCGGCACGCATTGCTACAAGTCGGCTGGCGCGAGTGGGTAGCGCTGCCGGAATTCAACATTCGTGCAATCAAGGCCAAAATCGATACTGGCGCCCGCACTTCGGCCTTGCATGCATTTTCAGTTGAACGTTTTTTCGAACGCGGAAGACCGCGCGTGCGCTTTCAGGTACATCCATGGCGAATGCGCACTGACATCGTCGTGTCATGCGAAACCGATATCATCGATGAGCGGGTGGTAACCGATTCTGGTGGCCACAGCGAAAAGCGGGTGGTAATCGCCACCGACATCATCATTGCTGACCGCCGCGAAACAATTGAAATCACCATCGCCGATCGCGATACCATGCGCTACCGGATGCTCCTTGGCCGCACTGCCATTCGCAATCGAATGACCGTCGATCCATCGTATTCGTATCGACTTGGCCGTCCGCAATTGCCCAAGCCCAATCCAATATGAAAATCGGCGTTCTTTCGCGTAATACCAATCTCTATTCGACCCGCCGACTAGTCGAAGCTGCGGATAAACGCGGTCACGAGGTGCAGGTCATCGATTTTCTTCGCTGCTACATGGATATTACTTCGAAAAAACCGCGCGTCTTTTACCAAGGCGAAGCTTTACGAAACTTTGATGCGGTGGTGCCGAGAATCGGCGCTTCGGTCACATTCTATGGCGCTGCAGTAGTTCGGCAATTCGAAATGATGGGTGTATTCAGTGTCAACGAATCCGTCGCAATCACTCGTTCGCGGGACAAACTGCGCTGCCTGCAACTGCTGGCCCGCAAGGGCATAGGGCTGCCAACCACGGGCTTTGCGCATGCCAGCTCCGATGTACAAGAACTCATTCGCAAAGTCGGTGGCGCACCAGTGGTCATCAAGCTGCTTGAAGGTACGCAAGGCATCGGCGTCGTACTCGCGGAGACTTCAACCGCAGCCGAAAGCGTCATCGAAGCTTTCATGGAATTGAAGGCAGATATTCTGGTGCAGGAATACATTCGTGAAGCAAAGGGCAGCGATATTCGCTGCTTTGTCGTCGGCGGAAAAGTGATCGCTGCCATGCGTCGGCAAGCCAAAGCTGGCGAGTTCCGCTCCAATCTGCATCGCGGCGGCACCGCTGAGCTAGTGAAGATTTCTGCCGAAGAGAAGCAAACGGCGATCCGCGCCGCCAAAATTATCGGTTTGAACGTCTGCGGCGTGGACATGCTGCGATCCGAACGTGGACCACTGGTCATCGAAGTGAACTCCTCGCCCGGCCTGGAAGGAATTGAAGAGGCCACCGGCAAGGATGTGGCGGATTTGATCATCAAATTCGTCGAGCGCAAAGTCGCCGATTCGGCAACCACGCGCACGCGTGGATCCGGCTAAGCGCCGTTCTGTGAAGGTACTTCGGAATTACGTCTAAGAAGTGCGACTGCGATCGAGCGTGCCAGTACGAACCTGCGCCGTCGGTGGCAGTGGGTCCGCGACCTCATTAGTCACCGGCCGCAAAGGCTGCACATTCGGCATCACTACCGGCACCGGTTTGGTCTTGCGCCATACCGCGTCGCTGTTCGGTTCCGGCATACTCGCTATCCGCGCATCGGTTGAGCGCATTTGACGCTCCTTGAGCACCAGCGAGCGCGGATCCTCGCCGTTGATGAACTTGCCAAGAAAATCCACGGCGCGCGCCAGACCGAAACAGGCGATACCGACGCCAAGAGAAATGAGGCCCGTCCTCAGCCCCAATTCAACAATGCGGTCATTGGCGGCAAACGCCAGGGTCAGGAAGCCAGCCCCAGCCAAACCTAAGCCGATAACGCCACAGCTATCCAGGATGAGGCTAAATTTGCCGAGAATTCCGCCCATCTGCCACACGTACCGATGCAGCGGACGGGTTAGATCGAATGCGTAACGCTTGTTAGAAGTGCGCATGAAAATCCCCCATCAAAATCTAGAATCCCTTGGGGCTCGCTCTGGAGACGAGTAATCCCGCAACTACCGGCGGGTAGAACCGGAACTCATGATACTCTTTTGATCGCCGGTGAGGACAAACCTTATCGAGAGGCCGTGCGAACTGGTTGGCTAAACTCCACTCCAATACCTGGAAACCGGTCGGGACCTTCGTGTTGCTTGTTTCGACAGGCGTTGACGATAATTTAGGTAGGACCGGTTAACTTTTTGAAATTTTGGATATTTTAGGATACTCACCGAGAATGGTTGGTCCTTTGGTTGGCATAGGCAGATACGCGATATTCGCGGTTTTTATTTGGGCAGGCTCGGCGTGCGCTGCGGACCCCACAGCGGCAGGCGACAATGGGCCGCAGCCTTCCGGAAACGGCGAGGAACAGGTGCTGACCGGTCGCGAACTAATGGCTAGCTGCACTGACAAGAGCGGTGAACAATCCGAGCAGGGGCGTTTCTGCATGACCTTTGTCGTGGGCTTGGTACAAACCGTGAGCCAAATGCAGTTGTCCGGCCAAAGTCCGCCTCTTTTCTGCATCGATCCCAACAAGATTTCGCCCGAAGCGGTGCGCGACAGCGCCGTCAAATGGATGCAGGCGCGGCCCGAGCGTGGCGGAGAAGAAGCCTATGTTTTAGTCAGCGAAGCCTTGCACCAGGCCTACCCCTGTGCCGTTGGCCCCGCCGGCGGTCCGGCACCCGCATCAACTCCCGCCCCTGCAGAGAAAATCTAGGACCTTTGCTCCCGCCTCAGGACCGGTCTGAATGAGATCGGGTCACTGGTAGAATGAATGAAAAACGAGTACCGTAAGTGCCCTTCCCTGCGCTGTTTTCGCTATGCCTCGTAAGCTGTATATCAAGACTTTCGGTTGTCAAATGAATGAGTACGACTCGGCGCGCATGGCCGACGTTCTGGCGGCGTCGCATGGTCTGGTGACCACGAACAATCCAGCCGAAGCCGACGTTCTGCTGGTGAATACCTGTTCGGTACGCGAGAAACCGCAGGAGAAACTTTTTTCTCAGCTGGGCATGTGGCGGGAGTTCAAGCTGGCGCGCCCGGACGTCGTGTTGGGCGTTGGCGGTTGCGTCGCCAGTCAGGAAGGCGAAGCTTTGTGGAAGCGCGCGCCGTACGTCGACATTATTTTCGGGCCACAAACCGTGCATCGCCTGCCAGAGATGCTGACTGAAGTCGAGCGCAAACGTCAGCCCACCATCGATATCAGTTTTCCAGAAATCGAGAAATTTGATCGCCTGCCCGAATCCCGCGCGGACGGGCCTTCGGCGTTCGTATCGATCATGGAAGGCTGCAGCAAGTACTGCACGTTTTGCGTGGTGCCGTACACGCGCGGTGAGGAGTTCAGCCGCCCATTCGACGACGCACTGGCCGAGATCGCGGGGCTAGCCACCCAAGGCGTGCGCGAAGTGACCTTGCTTGGGCAGAACGTCAATGCCTATCGCGGCGTCAAACATGGCGGCGGCACAGCCGATCTGGCGGAGTTGATTCGCTATGTCGCGGCCATCGACGGCATTGAGCGTATCCGCTTCACCACTTCACATCCTGTGGAATTCAGTGACAGCCTCATCGAGGTTTACGGAGAAGTGCCCGAACTGGTGAGTCAATTGCACTTGCCGGTGCAAAGCGGCTCCGACCGCATTCTGGCGCTGATGAAGCGCGGCCACACCATACTCGAGTACAAGTCCAAGATTCGGCGATTGCGTAAGTTGCGTCCCGACATTTCGTTGAGTACGGACTTCATCGTCGGATTTCCCGGCGAAACCGATGATGATTTCGCTGCAACAATGCGATTGATAGAGGAAATTCGCTTCGACAGTGCTTTTAGTTTTCTCTACAGCAAGCGCCCTGGAACGCCGGCAGCCAACTTGCCCGATGAGGTCCCTGATCATGTGAAGCGGGAACGGTTGGCGATCCTGCAGCAGCGAATCGAGGAATTCTCAGCACAAACCAGCCGCAGCATGATCGGTGGCGTCGAACGCGTGCTGGTTACCGGCCCATCTCGCAAGGACGCAATGCAGCTATGCGGCCGAGCTGAAAACAATCGCATCGTCAATTTCGATGGCCCTCGCGAGCTGATCGGCGGCTTCGTCGATGTGCGAATTACCGAAGCATTGCCCAATTCGCTACGCGGCCGAGTGATGACTCAAGTTGAACACGCCTGTTAACTTACCACGCACCCGCGCCAGCGAGGTTGTGCTTGAACCATTTGACAATGCGCGACTTGCCAACTTATGCGGCCAATTCGACGAGCATTTGCGACAGATGGAACAACGCCTCGGCGTCGAGATTAACAGTCGCGGTAATGTGTTCCGCGTTCTGGGCACACCTGAAGCAACCAAGTCGACGGCGACGTTGCTGGAAAAGCTCTACGCACTTACCACACAGGGGCGCCTGACACCGTCCACCGTCCACCTGCATCTGCAGGCCATGACCATGGACGAGGATAGCGAAACCCAGGGCGATGATTCCATGGCGGTGCGAACGCGGCGAATCATCGTGCGTTCGCGCGGAGCTAATCAGCGAATGTATTTACAGGCGATTCGCAGCAACGATATCAGCTTCGGCGTCGGTCCAGCCGGCACCGGCAAGACTTACCTCGCGGTTGCCTGTGCGGTCGAAGCGCTTGAAGCCGAGCGCGTGCGCCGGCTGGTTTTGGTTCGACCCGCAGTTGAAGCCGGCGAGCGCCTTGGCTTTCTCCCCGGGGACATGTCGCAGAAAGTTGATCCATACCTTCGCCCCCTGTATGACGCACTGTACGAGATGCTCGGTTTCGAGCGTGTTGGAAAACTCATCGAACGCGGCATCATCGAGGTGGCTCCGCTTGCCTTCATGCGCGGCCGCACCTTGAATGAAGCCTTCATCATTCTTGACGAAGGTCAAAATACCACCGTCGATCAAATGAAGATGTTCTTGACCCGCATAGGTTTCGGTTCCACCGCCGTTGTCACAGGCGACATTACGCAAGTTGATTTGCCGCGTGATCGGCCTTCGGGATTGCGGCAGGTATTGGATGTGCTCAATGGCACCGACGGGATCAGTTTTACATTTTTCCGCTCCAAGGATGTGGTGCGACATCCGGTGGTCGCGCGCATTCTCGATGCGTACGATCAGTTTGATCATGGCAGTGGCCACTAAGTCCAGACATGACCTTGACCGTCTCGGTTCAATTTGCGACTGCTCGCGCAGGTCTGCCGCACGCTCGAACATTGCGGCGATGGGCGCGCGCTGCGGTGCCGGCAAGGGGGAAACGCGAGTTGCAACTGACCATACGTTTTGTATCGAGCAGCGAAGGTCGGGCATTGAACAAGCGCTGGCGGTCGCGCGACTACGCGACCAATGTGCTGTCATTTCCCGGCGCCACCTTGAATGGTCAAACTCGTTGTGTTGGGGGACATCGTTGTTTGCGCCTGTTCTGCGTCGGGAGGCCTGCGCGCAGGGAAAAGTGTGCAGGGGACACTGCGCGCGCACTTGGTCGTGCACGGGGTACTGCATCTTCTCGGATATGATCATGAGCGCGACGAAGACGCCGAACGGATGGAGCGCTGGGAAGCCAAAATTCTTTCCATGCTTGGTTACGATGATCCTTACGCGCAAGAATAAGGCAATGATGACTTCCGACTCCGCCTCGTACACCTCGTCCTGCTCATCGGCAGCGATTGCGCCGATTGAGCTTGTGTACAACCGCGGACGCGCTGAGTTGACCGACATTCTGCGTGATGCAGAGCGAAACAATTTGCTCGACAACGATCTGGCTGACCATGATCGTGCTGGTGCAATGCGTATCGGAAATGCAGGTTCGGTGATCATGGTACCGCGCTCAGATGATTGCGGTTGAGGAAGGGGTCGACCGCGCCAGAATTTCTGCCGACCGTGATTGATTCTTGGCCATTCGCGCTTTCCGTCGTCAATGACCGCAAGGACCAAGTGGTAGGCATTCTGCTGCTGGGCGATCTACTGGCTTATCTCGCGCGGCGAATGGCGCGGTGAGCGCTTCCAGTTGGAAAGATGTATTGAGACCGCAGTATTTGTGCCCGAGTATGCTATCAAATGTTCTGCTGCGCGAATTCCACCAGCCGCAATCATCTGGCCGTGGTAGTGGACGAATACGGCAGTGTTGCCGGCCTGGTCAGCATCGAGGATGCGATCGAACAAATCGTCGGCAGATTGACGACGAGCACGACATCGTGGATCATGAAAATTACATCAAGCCACATCGGCGCTTCTCCCGCGCCTACAGTGAAGGCACGCACGCCTATCGCGGATTTCAATGAATACTTTCAAACCGATTTCAGTGATGCCGGAGTTCGACACCATTGGCGGCCTTGTACTGCGCGAGTTCGGGCACCTACCCAAGAAAGGTGAACGTTTAGAGTACCGCGTCAGCCTGGTGTTGCGCGCCGATCGGCGCCGCATTCACCGTGCGTATTGCGCTATCATCAGACTTCAAATAGCGCCGAAGAGAAGTCCGCGCGATAGAGCTGAAGCGGCTTGCCGCCCAATACCACTATCTATAGTCACGACGAACGAAACGCTCTGTTACGCGCCGATCATGAAATTCCACCGTTGATCGGCGATGTACTCGCGCTACTGGCTGGTGCCACGCTTCCGCTGGCGTTTGCACCGTACGGCTGGTGGCCGCTATCAATTGTTGCGCTCGCCGTTCTATTTCGCTGCTGGGTTGACATCACTGCGAAACGCGCCTGGTGGCGCGGCTGGTTGTTCGGCCTTGGCATGTTTGGAATTGGCATCGCCTGGGTGCAAATCAGCGTGCATCAATTCGGTCTGCCGATACTGGCATTCTCCGTTTCCGTCACCGCCTTGCTAGTCATGTTCATGGCCCTGTATCCGGCGCTGGCGGGTTATCTGATAGCAAGATGGAATATTGAATCAAACACCATGCGTTTTCTTGTGGTAATGCCAGCGGTATGGACGCTTTGCGAGTGGCTGCGTGCCTGGCTGTTCACCGGATTTCCGTGGCTGAGCGTTGGCTACGCGCATGTGGATAGTCCATTGTCCGCCTTTGCGCCCATTGGTGGTGTTTTCGCGGTATCACTTGTCGCAGCCATGGTCGCAGGTGCGGTGGTCTTGCTTCTTTACAATTATCGCGTGGCGCTGGTTGCATTCGTCTCGGTTTGGGTGATTGCGCGGCTGGCTTCACTCTCAAATTGGACCCATATCGAAGGCCAGCCGCTAAAGGTGGCTCTGGTTCAAGGAGGAATCGAGCAAAGCCAAAAGTGGGATCCTGGATTGAAAGATCGCACGCTGGCGCTCTACGAGAAACTCACCGAAGGTTACTGGGGCGGCGCGAAAATCATTGTATGGCCGGAAACTGCGATCCCTGCTTTCGGCTCGGAAGTGAAGGAATTTCTCACTTCGCTGGCCGATCGCGCACAACGGTCTGGTACGGATATCTTGCTCGGCGTGCCCGTTGATGAGCGCGACAACAATGGCCATATCCAGGACTATTACAACAGCATCGTTACGCTCGGCAGCAACATCGCTCGCTACGACAAGCGGCACTTGGTGATTCTCGGTGAGTATCCGCCTTTCAAGGACATACTCATGCCGATACTTCGTTCGCTCAGCATTCCGATGTCGGAGTTTTCGACGGGAACAACCACACAAGAACCTCTGCAAGCGGCGGGACTGAAGTTGGCGCCGTCGATTTGTTTTGAGGATGCGTTCGGCAATGAGTTGATTGACTTCCTGCCCGACGCGCGACTGCTGGTCAACGTCAGCAATGACGCCTGGTTTGGAGACTCGATGGCACCACATCAACATCTGCAGATTGCGCGCATGCGAGCCCTCGAGACCGGTCGTTACCTGTTGCGCGCCACCAACAATGGCATCAGTGCTATCATTGACGAGCACGGTCGTGTTATCGCCAAGTCTCCGCAGTTCATCGCGCATGTGCTAACCGCCGAGGTGCAACCGCGAAATGGTGCCACCCCATATGTTGCGATAGGCAACGCCCTGATTGTGAGCATTTGTTCGGTGATGCTGGCCTTTGCCTGGATTTGGGTCCGCCTTCGTTCATGACGTCCAATGTCGTTGATGATGAAGACCAACCGAATGATCGGTCGTTAACTCCTTACAATGACCTGACGCCGGAGCGCATTCTGGCGGCCGTAGAGTCATTGGGTATGCGTTGCGATGGACGCTTGCTGGCGTTGAACAGCTATGAGAATCGCGTCTATCAAGTCGGGATTGAAGACGCAGCGCCGGTAATCGTTAAATTCTATCGACCCGGACGCTGGTCGGATGCCTGCATTCTTGAAGAGCATCGCTTCACCTTTCAGCTTGCCGAGAACGAAATTCCCGCCGTACCACCACTGCGAGACCACCACGGCGAGAGCTTGCACAAGTTCGAAACGTTTCGCTTCAGTGTTTATCCACGCCGCGGTGGACGTGCACCTGAGTTGGGCGATGACGAAACGCTCACTTGGCTCGGGCGCTTTATCGGCCGCATTCATGGCGTCGGCCGCAGCGAAGTATTTAAACTTCGTCCACGCTTGAGTGTTGAACTGCTCGGCGAACAACCATTGCGCTACCTGATCGAACATGAATTCATACCAAAGGATTTGATTCCCGCTTTTCAAAGCGTGGCCGAATCAGTGTTGTCTGGCGTTCGGCAGTGTTTCGAGGCAACAGGCGACGTGGAACTTCTCCGTCTGCACGGCGACTGTCATCCCGGCAATGTGTTGTGGACGGAATCCGGACCGCTGTTCGTCGACTTCGATGATTGCATGACCGGCCCCGCAATCCAGGATTTGTGGATGTTGCTATCAGGCAGCCGAGAAGAAATGGCGGCACAAATGGGACATGTGCTCGATGGTTACGAGGAATTCACAGACTTTAACTATTCCGAGCTGCGTCTCATCGAAGCTTTGCGCAGCCTACGCATGATTCACTATGCAGGTTGGCTGGCCAAACGCTGGCGCGATCCCGCATTTCCCATGCATTTCCCCTGGTTCAATACGCAACGCTATTGGCAGGATCAAGTGCTGGCATTGCGAGAACAGCTGGCGGCGTTACAGGAACCGCCATTGAGTTTGAGACACTAAGATCCTCACGACCAACAAGACCAGAATCAAAAGGATTTTCTTGAAATATCTTGACTCGTGTTAATGAGCGACTAGACTTCGCCGCACAAGTTGAGTTGCAACGATCGCATGTTGCGGTGTTGCAACTCACAGGAAGCGAACAGAAAGCATTCCATGTTAACGACAGGCAGAAAACTTGAACGTCGCTACGCGAGCCATCAGCTGGCCGGCGCGTACGCGTTCGTCTGCGAAGCGCATCGATCATTGATGATAGATGGATTCAATCCGTCGCTGATGAACTGCGGTTTGCAAAACGATCGTAAGAGGTACGGCTCCATCTAGATCAGTCAGTTAAATCGATCTGGCCGAGCCGATGAAGTTAGAAGCGGCTCTCCCAGATAGAAGTTTCAGGAAACCCGGGAGCGCCGTCAGGCCACCGGGTTTTTTATTGTCCACGATGGTCAATAGAGGTTTCCTAAGCGCATGCAACACATGCATTGAAGCGCGAGCGGGCATTCGTCCATCCGTGCGATGGTTCTATAACAATTTGGGATTGGATTTATGTTTGACGAGAACTCACACGCGCAAATTATTGGCGTTCGAGATCGTCGGGGGATTGCTTTGCCCGTGATTGCCGATCCGGAGTCGGCGCCAAGGCAAATTGTCTCAATGCAAAAGCGTAACAGGTCGCATCGAGAAGTATTAGTAAGAATTCGGGTCGTTCGCTTAACTGGCTAAGGCGCTTCCCTGTCGAGGAAGAAGATGAGGGTTCGACTCCCTTGCGACCCGCCAAATACACACCCCCCGGTAGGTCGACGGAACAGAGCACGAGCATAGGAAGCTTGCGGCTGGAGGTTCGATTCCTCCTCGGGGTGCCATTTGCAATGGTAAACGTAGCTCAATGCCGAGCCCCTGGCCGTGGACCAGGAAGGTGCGAGGTCGATTCTCGCAGTTCGCCCCAACTCAACGGACCGGTTGTGGAATTTGGCAGACACGCGACGCTCAGAACGTGGCAAGCATCCAAGTGCCGAGTGCATCGTAGGACAGCCCGGAGCGAGGGACCGCACCGGTTTTTTTAGGCAATTCGGGTAGATCAAACGCAGGCATTGAGTGAGTGTAACTCGTTGAAGAATATCACTAAATGTTCAAATGCATTGGGGATTTGAATAACCTAAGGATTCGAATTACAAATTCGGAACTCCTGTGGCTTAGCACTCTCTAATGCGGAGTGCTAGTATTATATTTAGTAAATACCTCCCGCTCGGCGGGCAGGTCAGAGGAGGATAGGGGATGACTGAAGCTTTTGCGTTGCAGCTCGTGCCAACGACCGGTTCCATCGAGTCGTACGTGCGGGGCGTACACCGAATTCCAATGCTGACGCCAGAGGAAGAGCTGGCGCTGGCCAAACGTTTTCGACTTGAAAACGACTTGGAAGCGGCGCGTCGTCTGGTGCTGTCGCATCTGCGTTTTGTAGTGAAGATCGCGCGGGGGTTCCAGGGTTATGGTTTGCCGCAGGCTGACCTCATTCAGGAAGGTACCATTGGTCTCATGAAGGCGGTGAAGCGCTTCGATCCCAGCGTCGGCGTACGGCTGGTGTCGTTCGCGGTGCATTGGATCAAGGCCGAGATGCACGAGTACATCCTGCGCAATTGGCGCATTGTGAAGATCGCCACCACCAAGGCGCAACGGAAGCTATTTTTCAACTTGCGCAGTACGCGCCGCCGCCTGGGCTGGATGGGCAAGGATGAAATTGCGGACGTGGCGCGCGAGCTGGGCGTCACCGAGTCCGATGTGCTGGAAATGGAAGAGCGCATGAATGCGCATGATGCGTCTTACGACACGCTGCCCGAAGACGACGAGGATCATTCGATCGTACCGGCGCAGTATCTTGAGGATTCACGCTTCGAACCATCGCGGCAATTAAGCGAATCGGAATCCGAAGCATCGCAACTCGACGCGCTGCATCAGTCGTTGGATTCGCTAGACACACGTAGTCGCGATATTATTGCGCGGCGTTGGCTGGCCGAAGACAACAAGAAAGCTACGCTACAGGATCTTGCCGCTCATTACGGAGTTTCAGCGGAACGTATTCGGCAACTGGAAGTTAATGCGATGAAGAAGCTGCGCAACGCGCTGTCGCCGGCGTTGCTGCCAGCGCCCGCTGGCGTGTAATTACTTTTCTTGGTGGACTGAAAACGCGCCCGACCGGCGCGTTTTTTATTGCTTGTCGTGATCTTTATTGGCGAGCGCAGTCTGGCGCAGCATGCCGCGATAGACTTCGGTGTCGCCAATCACACCCACCATGCGGCCTTCTTCGACCAGCGGCACGGGTCGACCGGTGGCGTGACGAATCTCAACGGCCGTTTTCATCAAGATATCCGGCGGCGCCGTCACCATGGTTAGACACTCCTGGCATGCCGCTTCCAGATTCATTCCATTGGCGTAGGGCAACAAGCGCGCTGGTTTACCTTCAATCATTGCGCCGGCCGGTGCGCCACTGTTGTCGAGTTCCAAAACATGATGCCCAGTCCAATCGAGTTGCAGGCGGTCGCCGAGGCGCTTGAGCGCGTCTATTGGGGTCATCAGCGATGTGCCACGCAGTACGTTGAGCGGATTCATATGCGCGACGAACTGTGCCACGTAGGCATTCGCCGGTTTCAATACAATTTCTTCCGGCCGACCGAATTGAACGATGCGGCCATTTTCCATGATGACGATGTGCGTGCCGAGCTTCAACGCTTCATCGAGGTCATGACTGACGAAGATGATGGTCTTGTTTAGGCGTTGTTGCAGTTCGAGCAGCTCGTCTTGCAGATGAGTGCGGATGAGGGGATCAAGCGCCGAGAAAGGTTCGTCCATCAGCAGAATGTCGGCATCGGTTGCAAACGCTCGTGCCAAACCCACTCGTTGCTGCATGCCGCCGGAAAGTTCGTTGGCATACTTATTCGCCCATTTACTCAGCCCCACCAACTCCAACTTTTGCTCGACGACGCGGTCGCGTTCGGCTTTGTCCATCCCTCGCAGTTCCAAACCGAGACCCACGTTTTCGCGCACGGTTCGCCAGGGCAATAGCGCAAATTGTTGGAACACCATGGCCACACGCTCGCTGCGAATATGGCGTAGAGTTTCGGCATCGCAATGCGCGACATCCACCATTTTCTCGCCGTCTCGAACACGGATCTGTCCGCGGTTGATCTTGTTTAGACCGTTGACACCGCGTAACAGCGTCGATTTTCCGGAGCCAGAGAGGCCCATGAGTACGCAAATTTCGCCGGCGCTGACATTTAGCGAGCAGTCAGCAACGCCGAGAACGTTGCCTGTTTTTTCGAGAATTGTTTGGCGATCGGCGCCTTCGTCGAGCATTTTCAATGCGCGTTCTGGCTTCGGCCCGAAGACAATATCGACGTGATCAAATTCAACGACGTTCATGGCGTTAGCCTACCTTTGATGGCGTGCGCGGCTTGCACAGACGGTCAAGCACGATGGCAATAATGACGATGGCTGTGCCAGCTTCAAATCCCTGGGCGATGTTGACGGTATTCAATGCTCTAACCACGGGTTTTCCCAAACCGTCTGCACCAACCAGCGCCGCGATCACCACCATTGACAACGATAACATGATGCATTGAGTGAGGCCTGCCATGATGGTCGGCATGGCGTAGGGCAGCTCGACTTTCCACAACAGCTGCGACTTAGTCGCACCGAAGGATTCACCTGCCTCGATCAGTGCCTTTGGTACCGTCGAGATGCCGAGGTGAGTCAAGCGAATTGGGGCGGGAATCGCAAATATCACCGTTGAGATCAATCCCGGCACCACACCCAATCCAAACAGTATCAGTGTCGGGATCAGGTACACAAAAGTTGGGATGGTCTGCATCAAGTCGAGAATTGGACGCAACACCGTAAACAACCAAGGACGGTGGGCCGCGGCAATTCCCATTGGAATACCAACCAACATGGAAATAATGGTGGCAAAGATAACCAGCGCCAAAGTTTCCAGTGTCGGCTCCCAATATCCGAGGTTGATAATCAAAAGTAGCGCAGCGACGATGAAACCAACCAGCTTTATCGAGCGATGCAGCCAATACGCCAGCGCAGCGACGGCTGCGATCAGCAACAAGGGAGGAATCGACTGGAGAATATGTATCAATCCGAGGATGAGATACTTCAGGCTGTCGGACAGAGCGTTGAAAAATCCAGCAGCGTGCGCGTTGAGCCAGTCAACAAACACGTTGATCCATTTTCCCAGCGGAATCTTATGTTGTTCCAGCCACTCCATTTGCGTTATCTGCTAGCGGTTATGGTGGAGAGAGCGCCGCCGGTTATCGTCACCGGCGGCGCCGATTCTTTTATTAAAGGCCGAGGTAGGCTTTGACTGCGGCCAATCCATCCTTGCCGTCGATGGTGGTTACGCCAGCCAACCACTTATCCAGTGCATCGGGATTAGCTTTGAGCCAAGTCTTGGCGGCGTCCGCAGGTTGCGCGCCCTTGTCGAGGATCTCGCCCATCACTTGGTTTTCCATTGTCAGAGTGAAGGTGAGATTTTTCAACAGCGCGCCGACGTTGGGACACTCCGTCGTGTAACCCTTGCGAATATTGGTATAGACCGTGGCACCGCCAAGATTTGGGCCGAAGTAGTCATCACCGCCGGTGAGATAGGCCAGCTTGAAGTTGACATTCATTGGATGCGGCTCCCAACCGAGGAACACAATGAAGTCATTCTTCTTAGTGGCGCGCGCGACTTGTGACAGCATGCCAGCTTCGCTCGATTCAACCAGTTCAAAGTCTTTCAAGCCGAATGCGTTCTCGGTGATGATTTTTTGGATCAAGCGATTGCCATCATTGCCGGGTTCGATGCCGTAGATCTTCTTTTCAAGCTTGTCGGCAAATTTGCTGATGTCGGCAAAATCTTTCAGCCCTGCCGCTGCGGCGTAATCGGGTACTGCCAGGGTGTACTTAGCGCCTTCTAGGTTGGCACCAAGCACTTCGACACTGCCTTCATCCCGATACGGTTTGAGATCAGCTTCCATGGTCGGCATCCAGTTACCAAGGAATACATCAATGTCATTGTTCTTGAGACTGGTGTATGTGACTGGAACCGAGAGAACCTGTGTGGTGGGTTTGTAGCCCAGACCTTCCAGAACCGTAGAAGTCAGCGCTGTGGTGGCGGTGATGTCGGTCCAGCCGACATCGGAAAATCTAACCGTCCCGCACTTGGCGGCGTCATCCGCGATCGCGGGAAGCGACGCTGCTGTCAAAGCGCAAGCTAAGAAGTAACGACGGAAATCTTGGGCGATTTGCTTCATGTACTGTCTCCTTTTCGGGAGGGCGCGGTCAGGCCGGCCTTGGTAGGTTGTGGTTTTCTGATGTTACATCTTTTTAAGTGTTGATAATCCAATCCTTGGTCAGGCTTCGCCGCGCTTAGTTGTCCGGGCTGGCGAAATCCGAGCTTGCCGAAACTTTATGGTCGTCTAAAATTTTGGATAGATTGAAACTTAATTGTATGCTCTGTCAAGTAGCGCGGATAAAATGGATTGCTTCGTGAATTTGGCGCAAAGGATTTGGATCGCCTGATAGCCGACAATTAACATTGCGGCAGTGCAAATTTCTTTGCGCTTTCCGGGATGATGTTTAAATTCCGCCATGAATTGGTTGCGCTGCACAATACATGCAGAGAATAGGGTTGCATCGAAACACGTGAAAACACGAATAGAGGATATCCGCCGCCAGGATTTGATCCGTGCTGCCTACCAGGTGTTTCTGGAGCATGGGGTGAATGGCACCACAGTGGCCCGTATCGGCGAGCGCGTGGGCATGTCGCACGGTATCGTCAATTACTATTTCAAAACCAAGGACGAGTTGTTACAGGCGGTAATGCGATATGCATTTCGCCAAATTTCGGACGATGCGGTCGCCAAGCTCAAACGAGCGCGTACGCCTCGTGAGCGCATTGACGCGGTCGTGCGCGCGAACTTTCTTGAGGGTGTGTTCCAGCGTGACACCGCCGCGGCGTGGCTGTCGTTCTATGGTCTTGCGCCACAAGTACCCGAATTTGCGCGTTTGCAGATGGCCTACTACCGACGTTTGCACAGCAACCTAATGCATGCACTGAAACAGGTGATCCCCGCTGAAGACGCCGAGAAAGTCGCCTCCGGAATTAGCGTACTGATCGATGGAATGTGGGTGCGCCGCGCAATGATCAGCAGTCAGGGTAGCATTGAGGACATGATCGCATTCATCGATGAGTATATCGATGACCATGTTCGCGCCGATCGCGAACCAACAGATATCAAGCGTCGTCGTGGCGCATTGCCGGGAACAACAGTTAAAGGCGATAAACTTACCGAGCGCGGTACTGCAGTGCGGCATTTACCGCGCAGCTAGATTATTGAGGTAGTCGCCCGCTGAGCCCGGGGAGCACTTCAATGATTTAGCACTCAATGACGTTAACGGCCAGTCCGCCGCGCGAAGTTTCCTTGTACTGGCTAAGCATATCAGCGCCCGTCTGCCGCATGGTTTTGATCACGGTGTCCAGCGATACGTGATGCGTGCCGTCACCTTGCAAGGCCAACCGCGATGCATTGATGGCTTTAACGGCGCCCATTGCATTGCGTTCAATGCAGGGAATTTGCACCAAGCCACCGATGGGATCGCAGGTCAAGCCGAGGTTGTGTTCCATACCGATTTCAGCGGCATTTTCAACCTGTCGCGGCGAACCACCCAGCACTTCCGTCAATGCTGCGGCCGCCATGGAACAGGCAACGCCAACTTCACCCTGACATCCGACTTCGGCCCCGGAGATGGACGCGTTTTCCTTGTAAAGCATGCCAATTGCTGCCGCCGTCAGTAAGAAACGTTTGACACCTTCATCGGAAGCGCCCGGACAGAAATGATAGTAGTAATGCAGTACAGCCGGCACGATGCCCGCCGCGCCGTTAGTGGGTGCGGTTACCACGCGCCCACCGGCGGCGTTCTCTTCGTTTACCGCGAGCGCGTAGAGATTCACCCAGTCCATCGCCAGGAGAGGATCGGCATCGTGGTCGTGCACGCGTGCGTCTAGCGCGCGCCGCAGCGCGGGCGCGCGGCGCTTGATTTTCATTCCACCTGGCAACTGACCTTCGGTCGTACAGCCCCGTTCCACGCAGGCTTGCATGGCCTTCCAAATCGCCATCAAGCCAGCATCGATGTCTGCCGACGGATGCCAACTTTTTCGTTCTCCAACATGACGGCGCTTACCGTCATGTTGTGTTCCAGACATAGTTTCAGTAGTTCATCGCCACTACGAAACGGATAGGGCAATACCTTGGTGTCCACGGTAAGTGTTGTCTTGTCGCCCTTGCTACCAACGATGAAACCTCCACCAACGGAGTAGAAAATTGCTTCGCGTAAAACCGTGCCATCAGCCGCTTGCGCAGTGAAGCGCATGCCGTTGGGATGCAACGGCAGCACGTCGCGCTTGTTGAAGACGAGATGCTGTTTGGCGTTGAACGCTATCGTGTGTTCGCCAAGCATTTTCAGAGCTGCCGCTGACTGGACATTCTCCAGTAACGACGGAACGACGTCGGGATCAATGGTTTCTGGTTCGGCGCCCAGTAGGCCAAGTATTACGGCCTTGTCCGTGCCGTGGCCGCGTCCGGTCAACGCCAGCGAACCAAATAATTCCACCTGCACTGAGGAGACTTGATCAAGCTGCGAGGCTTCCTGCAAACGTTGGACGAATCGGCGCGCAGCACGCATCGGACCGACGGTGTGTGAACTCGACGGTCCAATACCGATGGTGAACATGTCAAAAACGCTTATCGCCATGTCAGCATACGCACGCAGATGCGCCAATAAAAAAGGCCGGGGAGAAACGCCCCGGCCTTCCAATTTCAATGCGACCTTGCGGTCGGGTACTAGCTTACGTACGTGTACTGAACCCACAGTTCGTAAACCGCCGGGTCCTTCTTAGTGCCATAGATCTCTTCGTACGCGTCACCCGTGAATCCATAGCCCACGATACCAGCGATATACAGGCTACTGATCGGCGTCCACTCGGCAACAAGGTTGATTTCGTCAAGCCAACCGCGACTGGTAGTCGGCGTACCGAAGTACTGCTTCTCATCCAGCGAGTGATTGAAGTACAAGCCGGTGACGGTAACCGTATCCAGCGGATGCACCGCGAGCTTGACCATATGCGTGTTCTGGTTGCTGTTGAAAAGCTGGTATTCGCCAGCGATTTCGCCCTGATACCAAGTGCCCCAACCACGTGGGCCAGCGTAGTAGAACAACGAGTCAAAGTTTCCAACAGTGCTGTCGGTCAGATCGTCATCACCATCCCAATGACCATAGCGATAGGCAACGGTCGGTGTCCACGTGACATTGGAGAAGGTGTAATCAGCCTCGCCATAGTAGGCCATCGCATCGTACTTAACGCCAGCGGAATCGTTGGATCCAGTTTCAGCGGCGATTTCACCGTGTAGCTGCAGTCCAGGAACCATCGGAACATTGATGCTATTGGCGCGGAAGTCGAGAATCTCCATGCCCTGGCGAGTGAGGAAGTCAGTGGACTCCGGAATCGCAGCAGCCATGAAACCGAACTTGCCGTCGGCGCCCTTATCACCCAGCAGATACTCAACGTTCAAGCCACCGATGCGGGTATAGGCTTGATGCAGATCGCCCTTGATGTAGAACGCATCGGCACGCCAATGGCCGCCATTGTTAACACTGGCAATAAACGAGCTGTCGCAGGCCTTATATGGTGCAACCCAGTAGCTGCCGTCGTAATGCGCATCCGCGCGCCCGCCCGCACCATTTGCGTCGAAGTGACAGTCACCAATCAGGAACTGATCACCAATCGCGAATTCAGTGCGGCCTGCACGCACATCGAGATAATCACCGCGCCATCCAAGATAGGCTTCTTCAAGACCGAGATCGCCGACATCACCATTCGTTGCGCCGGACGGATCGCCATCTCCACCTTGATAAACGCCGACACCGGAAACTTTGCCGTAGATAGTGCCTTCCGTCGGCATATCCCAGGTGAAGTTGACGTTCGGCTTCAAGAACGCTTCGTAGTAAGCCTGTCGATCACCGATTGGCTTAATACCGCTGGTACCAATTGCGCCAGCAATCGCTGACAAACCAGCGTTAGCCTTGAACCCACCGTTCTCATAGAAGGTGTATTCAGCGCTTGCGGGCATTGCCGCTGCAGCCATGACTGCGGCAACTGCCGACCCCATCATGCAGCGCACCGCGGCGCCTCGTGAGTTCATTGCAGATTTCATTTTTAATTTCCCCCTCATCGAGGCAATGGCCTCGTAACAGGCTGACTGGATGGATAACGAATTTGTGGGCAAATAATACGCTAACTCTTAAGCCAAACCAAAATTAATTGTTGCAAAATTACATCACTTTTGTTCGGAAAGGCTCAAACACGCCTTTTGTATACAACAGGATAATGCCTCTGTAGACGTAAATCTACCACTTTTCCGCCAGCACATCCCCTTTGCACCGACGACTAAATTCCGTTGTTTTCAAATAAAATTTGTTTCGAAGCCAAATCGGCAAATTTAGCTGTCCACCTTTCGTGATATGTCCTACCTGCCGCACCGCACCAACACCTTGTTTTTCAAAAAATTTGCGGCGTTATCCAAATCGAAAATCGCTGACTAGATGAGTATCTAGTTTTCTGTATGCTTTGTAAATATACTCGTTCGGGAGTTCTATCAGGTCTCAAGTGGGTCAAAAATGCCATAAACGCTCAGGCCAGCAATGATGGAAACGCAAAAACTCTATATCGGCGGCAGCTATCGGCAAGCAAGCAGCGGCGAGACTTTTCCAAGTATCAACCCCGCCACCGGCGAAACCCTGTGCCAGGTGCAGCAAGCGGGCACTCAAGATGTCGAGGCGGCAGTTCAGTCAGCGGAATCCGGATTTCGAATCTGGTCAGCCATGACCGGTGCGCAGCGTGGGCGCATTCTTCATCGCGCCGCAGCGTTGTTGCGCGAACGCAATGAAGAATTGGCGCGCCTTGAGGTGTTGGATTCCGGTAAACCCATTCGTGAAGCGCGCAGTGTTGATGTGTACTCGGGTGCTGATTGTCTGGAGTATTTCGCCAATGTTGCCTCAACGCTGCATGGTCATCATTATCAGCTCGGAAATTCTTTTGCTTACACCCGTCGCGAACCGTTAGGGATCTGCGCCGGGATTGGCGCGTGGAACTATCCGATTCAAATCGCCTGTTGGAAGTCGGCGCCGGCGCTGGCATGTGGAAACGCCATGATTTTCAAGCCGGCGGAGTTAACGCCACTCACCGCGTCAAAGTTGGCGGAAATTTACACGGCAGCCGGATTGCCGGCTGGCGTCTTCAATGTTGTACAAGGTGACGCACGCACCGGCCGCATGCTGACCGCGCATCCCGGCATTGCCAAGATTTCACTTACCGGCGAAGTTGGCACCGGAAAGCGTGTGATGGCTGCCGCCGCGGAAACCTTGAAGCATGTGACGTTGGAGTTGGGTGGCAAGTCGCCGATCATTATTTTCCCCGACGCCAACATGGATAATGCCGTGTCCGGCGCGTTGCTGGGGAATTTCTTCACGCAGGGTGAAATTTGTTCAATGGCACGCGCGTGTTCGTGCACGCCACTGTAGTCGATGAATTCCCGACCGGCTGCGCGTTCGCACGCAACGCATGCGCATCGGCGATCCGCTGGAGGCCAGCACCGATGTCGGCGCGCTCATTTCGCCGGAGCATATGAACAAGGTGCTGAGTTACATTGAAATTGGACGTAGCAGTGGCGCGGAGCTTGTCTGTGGCGGCAATCGATTTACCAGGAACGGTTGCGAACGCGGCAATTTCGTTGAACCGACAATATTCGCGGGCTGCAATGACAACATGCGCATCGTGCAGGAAGAAATTTTCGGGCCGGTGATGACGGTGCTTAGTTTTGAGGACGAGGATGAAGTGATTGCACGCGCCAATGCAACGCAGTTCGGTTTGGCGGCTGGAGTCTTCACCCGCGATGTTCAGCGTGCACATCGAGTGGTGGCGGAGCTGCAGGCGGGCATCTGCTGGATCAACAACTACAACATCACGCCCATTGAAATTCCATTCGGTGGCTACCGGCAATCCGGCATCGGGCGCGAAAATGGGCTCGCTTGCATCGAGCACTATACACAGTTGAAAAGCGTCTACGTCGAGATGGGCGACGTCGACGCGCCTTACTGAGCGAAGTTGCCATTTTTTTGCCGCGCTATACTAGAGCCTATCTCAAAATTAGCGAGCGACAGCATTGCGCTCCTGCCGGAGCGCAGAAACCGGAGTTTACATAGTAGTAAATGAGGATTTCGAGCACCGCCGGGACGCAAGATGGCGAGCACAGCAATTTTGAGATGGGTTTTAGTTACGTTTAATTCTTTCTTGCCGACTAGGCTGCACAGCTTGCAAGAATCAACAGAGGACTATGGCTCTATCTCTACCTTTCGCGGGACATGAAAGGACAAAAAATCCCTGGCATGGCTATGAATTCAGCAGGTGAATTTGACTACATCATTGTCGGCGCAGGCTCCGCCGGCTGCGTGCTGGCGAACCGTCTCACCGAAGATCCTGCAGTAAGCGTTTTGTTGCTTGAATATGGCGGTGGTGATTCGAGCATCTTTATTCAAATGCCTACTGCTTTGTCCATTCCCATGAACATGGACAAATACAACTGGCATTATGTAACCGACCCCGAACCGCGCTTGAACGGTCGAAGAATGCACTGTCCGCGCGGCAAAGTGCTGGGCGGCTCGTCATCCATTAACGGCATGGTGTATGTGCGCGGCAATGCGCTGGACTACGAAGCCTGGGCCGAGCTTGGCGCAACAGAGTGGTCGTACGCAGATGTTTTACCTTATTTCCGCAAGGCCGAATGCCGGGAAGATGGCGGCAATGAGTATCGCGGCGACAATGGACCGCTGCATACCAGCAATGGCACGTTGACCAATCCGCTGTATCGCGCTTTCGTCGAAGCCGGGGCGCAAGCCGGTTACTGGAAAACCGATGACATGAACGGTTACCAGCAGGAAGGTTTTGGCCGCATGGACATGACCATTCATCGCGGACAGCGCTGGAGCTGTGCTAATGCCTATATTCATCCAATTAAACAAACGCGGCGCCTGGAGATTCAAACGGGCGCACTTGTGTATAAGGTTTTGCTGGAAGGCAAACGCGCGATCGGCGTTCAGTATGACCGCGCAGGCACTTTGATGCAGGCGCGTGCGCGTCGCGAAGTAATTTTAAGCGGGGGGCCGATCAACTCACCGCAGCTGTTGATGCTCTCCGGCATTGGTCCAGGTGCGCACCTGTCGGAGATTGGCGTACCGTTGGCGCACGACCTGCCTGGCGTCGGACAAAACTTGCAAGATCATCTGGAGATGTACTTTCAGCAAGCTTGCACGCAGCCGATCACGCTCAACCGGGTGATGAACCCTTGGTCGAAATTTTTGATTGGGGCGAAGTGGTTTTTCACGCGCGGCGGATTGGGCGCCACCAATCATTTCGAAACCGGCGCCTTCATCCGCAGTCGCGCTGGCGTGCGTTGGCCGGACGTTCAATATCACTTCCTCGCCGGCGCGTTTTCTTATGATGGTAACGCTGTCGCAGGTACCGATGGATTCCAAGCCCATGTCGGTTCCATGCGATCGAAGAGCCGCGGTTGGGTCAAGTTGGCAAGTACGCAGCCGCGTGACAAGGCACGCGTGTTCTTCAATTACATGTCCGATGAGGAAGACTGGATTGAAATGCGTGCGGCAGTGCGCCTGACGCGCGAGATTTTCGCGCAGCCGGCTTTCGATCCTTATCGAGGCGTGGAGTTACAACCCGGTCCGCAAGTACAAACGGATGCGCAGATAGATGAATTCCTGCGCCGCGCTCTGGAAAGCGCCTACCATCCGTGCGGCACATGCCGCATGGGCATAGACGACATGGCGGTGGTCGACCCGAAATGCCGCGTGCGCGGCATCGAATCACTGCGCGTGGTGGACTCCTCCATCATGCCACAGGTAACCACCGGCAATCTCAATGCACCAACCATTATGATCGGCGAGAAGGCCGCCGATCACATCAAGGGTAAGGGAATGCTACAGCGCTCGACCGCGCCATTCCGCACTGCCGAGGATTGGCAAACCAAGCAACGCCCCGGCCAGTCTCAGCGCAGTTAGTTCGCCAGGGCGCGCGTAAGATCCGTTACACCACTTCGTAGTGCATTTCTCTCGTCAACACTCAAACCACGAGGATCGAAGCGCAGTCGGCAATGCAAGCGCATTAAGCTTCGAAGCGTTTCTGCATTACTTGGCCGCGCAACACACATGCGCTCAGTCCAGGCGGCTACGGTTTCGCCCGCGGAGGGTTCAAAACCCTGCACTGTCATTGATTGCAGAAGTTCATAAAACTCTGAGTCTGCGCCTGCGCGGACCACGTCTGATTTATTCGAGTTACGCCGTGTGCTCACAGACATGCGCGTGCGTCGCAATCGCCACAGTAACACTACAATAAGTGGTGGCAGAAACCACGGCAACCATTGTTGAATTCCGCCGCTTGATACGCGCAGCTGCGACCACTTGAACTTGACCCAATCAGCGAAGTCGCTCACAACCGACCAGGAAGATGATTCCTCGTCCTCGCGGGCGCGCCACGCCGCGGGCGTGGTATCGACAACCTGCCATCGCCCATCGAACCAAGCCAGCGTCCAGGCGTGTGCATCGCGGCGGCGCGCGATGTATTGCGCGTTAAGTGTACTGTACTCAGAGACGGCGTATCCCACCGCGTAGCGCGCTGGAATTCCATAGTGACGCAACAATAATGTTGTAGCCGTTGCAAAATATTCGCAATGTCCACGACGGTTGGACAGGAGAAAATCCTGCAAGGGTTGTCGCCAAGGCGATTTCGCCTTCTGCACCAATGAATACTCGAACTTGCTGTCGAAGAACGCTTTCACACCGGCGATGGTTGCCGCCGCTGAATTCGCGTCGTGGCGGATCTCTGTGTCGAGTTTTGCGAAGGTCTGCTCATAGTTACTTGGTAGTTCGAGATCACCCGCCAGTGGCTGCGAGTCCACCAATACACCGTCCGAATAACTCGTTTCATAGCTCACGAATCCAGGACGCGCGTCGACCAAAATCGTTCCGTATGCATTGCGCTGGACGCCAATGACACCGTTACTGCTCATCGTACGAACCCCTTGTGGTAAGGGAAGAACGGTGACCTCGGCCTTGAAGGGCGCAATAATCGTGGCGCGTTGCAGGTCGTCGACCTGTTCGCCAAGTATCCATGTGTGACCGTCTCCAACTGGATCGATGGCGTTGCGCGCGCTATCGGCATTGCGCCAGGTACCGTATTGATACTGGCCGTAGGTCGCTTCGCGCAGTAAGAGTGGCTTAGTCAGCGGCGCGTTGGTTCGGACACGTATTTGAATGCGATCGGAGAATTTCAGCCGTCCCAACATGCCAATGGCAGTGAAGGCACGATCCGGCGAAACATCGGTGGCATCCGCATCCTGCATCCACTGCACGGCCCAGCTTTCGGCGCGCTCCTGCGCCCCATACATCAACGACTGCAACGCCACTCCGAGCACTGCCGCGAAAATGACGACCAAAGCCCACCGCGGCAATGATGTTGACCGCGGCTTGCTCTGGCAGAGCATGGACGCCATCAACAGCACCAGCACAATCGAAAATCCACGTGTTCGCTGTTCGCCGACGCTGGCGGCAATCCAGCACGAGACGGCGAACGCACCACTCAAGTCGAAGCTGGCATGGCGCACGTCCGCTGGCGTACCGCGTTCGCGGCGCAGACTGGCGAACAATGCTGAGATTGGCACTGTGCCCTTGTCGCTGTAGAGCTGTGCGATCAATAGTGGCGCCAACACCAGCGGCGACCATTGCAGCACTTTGTAAAAGCCGCCGACCACATCATCGTTGA
>JAXMGY010000018.1:0-44866 GCA_046347035.1 Gammaproteobacteria bacterium
CCTGCTTGGCAACCACCTCGGCTCGCAGCTCGATTGCCAGGATCAGCAATACCACGCCGACACGGCGCAGCACGCTTTCGAAACCCAGCGCACGGGTACCAGTTCATCCTGGGTGAATCCCGATACCGGGCACGCCGGAAGTATTACCCCGACGCGTACCTACCAGACCAACGAGGGCACCAACTGCAGGGAGTTTACCCAAACCGTTTCAGTGAATGGCCATGACGAGACGGCTTATGGAACTGCGTGCCGCCAGACCGATGGCAGTTGGCGCATCGTCGGGAATTAGCGCAAGCCAAGTTCAGTGCTTTCCTAGCTATTTTCCGCTCGCCGCGCCGCGGATAGGGACAGCGCGCGCATCGATTCAGTTAGCGCCGCGCGCAACCGTAATGGTGAGACCGGTTTCAACAACGCAATAATGTCCGGTCGGCTTGCGCCTACTGTGTCGATAAAGTTCGCGTCACCGCTCACCACAACCGGCGCGCAACCGCCGCGCCGTGCTTCGACCATCTCCACGAGACTGAGACCCGTGCCATCGGGCAGAAATTGATCAGCGATGATGTAGTCCGGTATTGCATGATTGATCTCCTGCACCGCGGAGTTGAAATCGCTGACTGCGGTTACCGTTGCACCCCAGCGCGTCAGCAACGATTCGGTTTCCAGCAATGTCGGTCGATCATCATCGACGAGTAATATGCGCGCACCGTTGAGCGAAGCCGCGCCACGAAGGGTAGTAATCGCCACGGCAGGCGTTTCGGCAATCGGCAGGCGAATCGAAAATATGCTGCCGCGTCGCGACGAACTGCGAAGTTGCAATGGATGCCCCAGCAGCGCCAAGGTCTGCTGCGCAATGGCCAGTCCCAATCCCAAGCCCTCATGCCGGCTGGCAGGCTGTTCACCGCGCTCAAAAGCTTCGAACAAACGTTGACGACTGGCCGGTTCGATCCCCGCGCCGGTATCGACAATACGCAGCCGCCCCATATTGCCCCGGCGATCGCAGCGCAATTGAACTGACCCTTGCTTGGTATAGCGCACGGCATTGCTCAGCAAGTTGCGCAGCACGCGTTCCAGCAAAACCGGATCGGAATCAACCGTAATCGGTTGCGCGGCAAGTACGAAATTCAACCCCTTGGCACGCGCCTGTTCGCTATATTCATGCGTCAATCGCTCAAGCACGCCGTAGAGATCAAATGCACGCACCTGCGGCGCCAATCTTCCCGACTCCAATCGGCTCCAGTCAAGCAGCGTGTCGAACATGTCGCGCATGGAATTGAATGACCGCTGCATGGAGCTCAGCCACCGCGAACCACCATTGTCCTCAGCTATTGCATGTCCGAGATACAGTCCCAGCGCCTGCATCGGTTGTCGCAGATCATGACTGGCAGCCAGCAACAAGTGCGTCTTGGCGATCTCGGATGCCTGTGCTTGCTCGCGTAATTGTGTCTGCACCTCGGTTGAGACGCGCTGCTCGAACAAACTTTGCTGAATCCGCTGCAAGCGTTGCGACAGATGCAACACCTGCGCGGTGCGCCACTGCGCGAGGAACAGATATGTCGACAACAGCGTGGTCAGCAACAGGCCAACGACCAAACCAACGTATGGCAACAATCCAGGACGGTTGTTGCCAGTGGGCAAAGCTGAAAAAACCGCGCGCCATTTTTGATCGCCCACTTGAAACTCGCGTGTCCAAATTGACTGAGCGGCATCGTTATTCGATTTGCTTGCCGCAGAATTCGGGCGCAAGGCAAACACCTGCCGCTCGCCACCTTGGCGCGTCAGCGCGAATACTGCAACGTCATATGGTTCACGCCGCGCATCGAAAACACTTCGAAAGAGTTGATCGACATCGAACACTCCCATGGCAAATCCGGCTAACGCTGATCGCGATGATCCGACTACCACGTGCGGTATGGACAAATCGTAGACCGGCGTGAATGCCTGCAGAATGAATGAATTGTCGGCGCCATTGTCACTGCGACTTCGCAGCAACGTAACGGTTTGACCGCTGGCAATCGAACTCTCAAGTGGGCGGCGTAACCACGAAAGCGCCGCCAGATTCATGCCCTGCACAAGTTCACCATCGACCAGTGAAATCAAGTACTGCACCGGGAAATAATCAGCTTGCGGCGGCGAGGCTATCAGTAATCCGTGGCCGTTGGCTTCAAATATTCTCGCCGTATGGCCACCGATGGGACGAAGATCATGCTCAAAGGCGGCGCGCTGTTCATGGGTGATGCGGGGCACCCATCCCAGCGCAAGTGTTCCATGATGGAAGGCGGCATCGGATTTTACAAAGCGGCTGAATGCATCAGCCGAGAATTTGCCGGTGGCATCGTGAAACGCCCGCACTGACCCCAATGACTGCAGTGCCCGATCAATCGCCAGTTGCGCCTGCTCAGCGCCACCGACGGCCTCCTCCTCCAAAGCGCGACGGCCGCGCTCGCGTGCGAAATCCACCAGTTGTTTACTACCAATGATACTCAGCGCAACGCCGACAACAAGCACCATCGCCGCCGCCGTCATGCGTCGCCACGACGTGATATCGGTTTCGCGCATTGCTGCAGGCGCGGAATCCGCGTTTGACGGAGATGTGTTCTCGCTCACTATGTCTTTGGACATATTGGCGCTCTCACCACGCGCGATGACAATGTGCCCGCCATTTAACGCTACCTCATGTCATTTCAGGAGAACTCGGATGTCAAGAATACACCGTCTATCGCTGCTTGCTTTAATACTATCGGCATTCTTTCCTAGTATCGCGCTTTGCAATGGCGCTTTGATCGTCGAACGTGAAGCAGTCATCAATGCTTCGCCACAGAAGGTTTGGAAGATGATCGGCAACTTCAACCATCTTGACGTCTGGCATCCGGCGGTTGCCAACAGTACGCTGGTTGGGGACGGCGCTACTCCCGGCGACATTCGGACGCTCACGCTGGGCGATGGCGCGACGATTACCGAGAAGCTAGTTGCCATCGATAGCGCAAGCTACACCTACTCGATTGAAGCCTCACCGCTACCGGTGGAACATTACGTATCCACCTTGTCAGTAAAAGCTGATGACAACGGTGGCAGCATCGTCAAATGGAGTTCAACCTTCGACGCCAAAGGCGCACCCGATGACAAGGCCAAGGATGTCATTGCCGGGATCTACGTCGCGGGACTTGGACGTCTCAGCAGCTATTTTAACGGCAAGTAACGGAACAGACCTGTCCTCGGCCAAGGACGGCCTTCTGTTAGGTCCCTTTTTTGGCGCGAATTGTTTACTGGACGGGTATCGCTGTGTAGCCTTGAAACATGCGCATTCTGGTTGCCGATGATCATCCGCTGTTTCGCGACGCTTTGGCACGGCTGGTTGCGCGCATTGAACCGACGGCAACCGTGCATGAAGCCGACAGTCATGCCGCAGTGAGGGCGCGGCTGGCGGAGGATTCCGACTATGATCTCATGCTCCTTGACTTGCGCATGCCGGGTGGCGATGCCGGCGACACCGTCAAGAGGTTGCATCAGGAATTCCCGCGCGTTCCAATCATCGTCGTTTCTGCATCAGATCACGCCTGGGATATACGCCAGGCGATCCAGTCTGGCGCGCTCGGTTTCATATCCAAATCGGTCTCCGAAGCCAGTTTGCGCGATTCGCTCACGCGCGTTCTCGCCGGTGAATTACCAGGCGATGGCAATGCCCTCACATTTACCGACGTTGATACCACTTTGCAACCCGAGCACCGACCGGAACTCACCACCCGCCAACGGCAAGTTTTGCAGTTGATGTGCGACGGTGAATCCAACAAGCAAATTGCGCGCAAGTTGGAGTTGACTGTCGGAACAGTGAAGTTGCATGTCTGCGCTATATTGCAGGCGCTGAATGTTGCCAACCGCACGCAGGCGGTGCTAAAAGCGCACGAACTGGGTTATGCCGGTTCGACGCGCGGCAAGTGATCGACAACGGTACTCGCTGCCACTTCAACAGCTGCCGCATTTGATTCTTGCATGCGGCGAACGCCATGATCGCGCGCTAGCAAAATGTAAACAACTGGAATGACAAACAGCGTCAGCAGCGTTCCAACGCTGAGTCCGCCAACAATAACCCAACCGATCTGCTGTCGGCTTTCCGCGCCGGCACTTTCAGACAAGGCCAATGGCAGCGAACCCAACACCATCGCAAACGTGGTCATCAAAATTGGCCGCAGCCGCAACGAAGCCGCCTCCGTCACAGCTGCGCGAATCGCGCGGCCGCGAAGCTGCAGTTGATTGGCAAATTCGACGATCAAAATACCGTTCTTGGTAATGAGCCCCACCAGCATCACTAATCCAATTTGGCTGTAGACGTTGAGCGTGCCTCCATTCGCCTTGAGCGTAACCAATGCACCACATACCGCCAATGGCACAGTAAGCAGAATCACAAAAGGATCGATAAAGCTTTCGAACTGCGCAGCCAGCACCAAATAGATGAACACCATTGCCATTGCAAATACCATGTAGAGCGCCGAGGAACTCTCACGGAATTCACGCGATTGACCATCGAGCGTTGTGCGCGCACTCGGCGGCAATACTTCCGCGGCGGCCTTATCGAGAAAGGTCAATGCTTCACCCAGCGACGTGCCCGGCGCCAGCGCAGCGCTGATGGTTGCCGAGCGCTGGCGATTGAAGTGATTGAGTTCGCGCGCGGCGACCGTCTCATCTACTTGGACCAAGTTGTCGAGCTGCACTAGCTGATCATTCTTGCCACGAACATATATTCGCGACAGATCTGTGGTCGTGGCGCGGTCCTCCGGCGACAGCTCAACAATGACGTCGTACTGTTCGCCCTCGTGCTTGAAACGAGTTATCTGCCGCCCGCCCAGCAAAGTCCCCAACGTGTGTCCAATATCGCTAACTTCGACACCGAGATCGGCGGCGCGATCGCGATCGACGGTCACGCTGAACTGCGGTTTATTGAGTTTCAGATCCGAATCAACATTAACCAAGCCGGGATAAGCGCGTGCGCGTTGCGTCAATGCGTCGACCGCTTTCTGCAATGTATCGTACGAATCGGCCTGTATCACATACTGAATGGGCGGCGTGCGAAAATTCTGTCCCAACGAGGGCGGATTGAGTACGAACCCGGTCACGCCGGGCAGTCCCGCCACTCGCGGCTGCAATTCTTTTTGAATGTCCTGCTGCTTGCGAGTACGTTCATCCCACGGTTTGAACACGATAAAACCAATAGCCTGCGTTACTTGATTGGGGCGTTCGAGGCCCGGCGCCACAACCACGAACGCGGTCTGCACTTCAGGAATTTCACTGACAAATTGTTCAACCTGCCTCGCGTATCGTCTCGTATAGGCCATGGTGGCGCCATCCGGGCTATTGAGTATTGCCATCACGAAGCTGCGATCCTCGAGTGGAGAGAGCTCGCGCTTGATACCCATGGCATAGCGTGCAATCGCCGCGCCTATCAACGCAAACACCAATACCACCATCAGCCAGCGTAACAACATCGGCAGATGCGCACGCAACCATGCTGCTGGCGCCACGGTCCATTCGACCAACCGACCGTACGCACGCGTTATGCTGTTGAGAATGATTTCACCGAAACGGTAAAAAAATCCGTAGCGTTGATCCGCCTTCAATACCTGCGAACACATCATTGGTGTCAACGTTAGCGCAACAAAACCGGAAACCAGCACGGCGGCCGATACCGCCAAGGCAAATTCGGAGAACAACCGGCCGGTGTTGCCACTCAAAAACGCCAACGGTGCGAATACCGTCGCCAAAGTCAATGTCATCGCAATCACGGCGAACGCAATTTCGCGGCTACCTTCAAACGCCGCCTGTTTGGGTTTCATGCCGCGCTCAATCCGGCGATGCACATTTTCGAGCACCACAATGGCATCATCGACCACCAGGCCAATGGCCAACACCAATGCTAACAAAGTCATCACATTGATAGTGAAACCGGCAAGATCCATGAAGATAAACGCACCAATCAACGAAACAGGGATGGTGACAAACGGAATGACCGTGGCACGCCATGACCGCAGGAAAACAAAGGTTACCAGGATCACCAAAGACAGTGCTTCAGCCAGCGTCTTGATGACTTCATGAATTGATCGTTCGACAAACAGCGAAGTGTCAAAGGCCACTGTTAACGTCATCCCTTCCGGCAACGAACGTTTGATGGCTGGCAGCTCGGCCTTGACCGCATTGGCGACCGCCAACGTATTGGCCGTGCTTTGCTTGACGATACCAAGTCCAACCGCCGGTTGTCCGTTGACGCGCACTTCATTGCGCTCATCGACAGCGCCCAGTTCGGCACGCCCCACGTCCTGCAGACGCACCGGACGGCCATCGACTTCGCGAAGAATGAGGGCGTTGAATTGCTCGGGCGTGCGCAAATCGGTTTCGCTCAAGACGGTAAATTCGCGCATCTTGCTCTCGATGCGGCCGGCAGGAAGCTCTACGTTGCGCTCACGCAGGGCGTCCTCCACGTCCTTTACCGTCAAGCCATGGGCGGCCAGTAGCTCGCGATCAATCCACAAGCGCATGGCATAGCGACGCTCACCACCGATGACCACACTGGCCACGCCGGGCAGTGTTTGCAATCTATCCTTCACTTGTCGATCGGCGAAGTCGGTGATCTCCAGGGCATTGTGCTTGGAACTGGCGAAAGCGAGCCAAATGATCGCCTGCGCGTCGGCTTCCACTTTGCTGATCACCGGCTCGTCGACATCGTCCGGCAGCCGTCCGCGCACGCGTGAAACCCGATCGCGCACATCGGCGGCTGCAGCATCCGGATTGCGGCTGAGCTCAAACTCAATGGTGATGCGGCTTATCTCTTCGCGGCTCACCGACTTCATTACCTTGACGCCTTCGATTCCGGCGAGAGAATCTTCCAAGGGCCGCGTCACCTGGCTCTCGATGACGGCGGCACTGGCGCCTGTGTATACCGTGCTCACCGAAACGATGGGCGTGTCGATATTGGGATATTCGCGCACCGGCAAGCGCTGCACTGACATCGCACCGAGCAGCACCAGCAACAGGCTCATCACCGTCGCCAATACCGGTCGTTCGATGCAGAGATCAGAAAGCTTCATGGCAAATGCATCCGGATCAGACGTCCGGAACTTCGGGCGTGCCGCGATTGACGATGTGCACCGCCGCTTGGTCGTGAAGATTATTGCTGCCGGCAGTCACCACCGTATCACCGGCGTGCAGCCCGGCGCTGATTTCCACCACACCGAGGCGACGTTCGCCGATGACAACGCGGGTCAGCAGCGCCTTGTTGTCGTCGACTCTGAACACATACTGCTCACCACCGCGCGGAACGATTGCTTCTTCCGGGATCCACAATGCATTCTCGCGGCGCGCGACCACCACGGCCACTTGCGCAAACATGCCTGGACGCAGTTTCCCGTCTATATTGGCAATGCGGCCGCGTGCGCGCAGCGACCGCCCCGCTTCATCTAGCTGCGGATCGACGGCGTAGACCTTCCCCTGAAACTCAAGCCCAGGGAAAGCCGGCACTGTAATCGAAATTGCCTGGCCGGCTGTCACTGTCGAGGCATATCGTTCCGGCACACTGAAATCGAGTTTGAGCGGATCGATGGCGGCGAGCGACACCAGCGGATCGCCGATCTGCACATAGTCGCCGCTGCTCACCTTACGCAATCCCAACACACCGGCTATGGGCGCTTTGATGACGGTTTTTCCGGCACGCACCTTGTCGAGCTCAAGGCGCGCCCGCGCCTCCTTCAACGACGCCTGTGTTTCGTCATACTCCTGCTGGCTCATCACATTGCGCGCGAGCAGATCGCGCGCGCGCTCGAACTTCAATTCCCAAAGGCGCGTTGCCGCCGCGCTGCTGGCCACCTGCGCTTCAAACTCCGCTGCGTCCAGCGTCACTAACACTTGTCCTGCCTGTACCGGCTGTCCCTCTTCAAAACTGATGCTGGCAATGCGTCCGGCGACTTCCGGGCGCAGGGTTACCGACTCGCTGGCAACGAGATTGCCGGTCACGCGCAAGGTATCGGCAGCGGCCTCACTTTTAACCGCGGCGACTTCTACATTGACGGGCGCCTGCTCATCCGCACGCACATCAACCTGCGCCGCCATGCCGACAAAGGCCATCGCGCCAAATAGAACGAATTGTTTCATCTTTGTAAACGCCTGTTACCCTTACACTGATGCGGAACCATCGTTATCACAGAGTGCCAGATTTTCAGAACCGTCTCCATCATCAACGTGCACATTGAAACACTGCATGGCTTAAGCGAGATCGGCGCCGGCGAATGGAACGCCATGGTCGACCCGGACTATCCCTTCCTGCGGCACGAATGGCTGCATGGTTTGGAGCGCTATGATTGTTTGGCACCGCACGGCTGGATGCCCATGCATCTTGTCGCGCGCGATCACGGCAAACTGGTGGCCGCGCTGCCTCTGTACCTAAAAGACAACTCGCACGGCGAATTCGTCTTCGACTACGCATGGGCGCAGGCCTACGAGCGCGCCGGCGGCCAGTACTATCCCAAACTAGTGAGCGCGGTTCCATTTACACCCGTGGTTGGACCGCGTGTTTTGGTTGCCGCTGGCTCCCCTTTCGCACCGCTGGCCGATGCGCTCATCAACCGGGCGACTGAGATCATGCAAGTGCATCAGCTTTCTTCCACGCATCTACTTTTTCCTGATTCAGAGCAAACACCTGCGATCGCCTCGCTGCCAAACGCATTGCAAAGATTTGGCTTCCAATACCATTGGTTCAATGCGGGCTATCGCGACTTCGACGATTTTCTGTCCAGATTGGACTCCAAACATCGCAAGCAGTTGCGTAAGGAAAGGCGCGAGGTGCAACAAAGCGGCGTGGCAGTGGAAATTCTCAGCGGTGCCGATGTCGATAACCGTCAATGGTCGGTGTTCTACGACTTCTACTGCTCAACCTTTGCTCGCAAATGGGGCGAGCCGCGCCTGACACTGTCCTTCTTTCAATCGCTGAGCCGCAGCCTGCCCGATTTGACCTTGTTGCTGCTTGCCAAGCGCGGCGGTCAATATGTCGGCGGCGCATTCGCGATGCGTGGGACACACACGCTGTTTGGCCGCCACTGGGGCTGTTCGGAATTCATTCCGTACCTGCATTTTGAACTCTGTTACTACCGAACCATCGATTACTGCATCGCCAACAGCCTGTCGCGGCTGGATGCCGGCGCGCAGGGAGAGCACAAGTTGGCGCGCGGCTTTGCACCGGTTCGCACCACCTCCATACATTGGCTACGCGATCACGGATTTGCCAGCGCGGTCGCGGATTTCCTGCGCCGCGAGCAGATTATGGTCGATCGTTATATATTGGACTTGGCCGCTCACAGCCCTTATCGAACCAATGCTGAATAGAACCCATCTTAAAATTAGCGAGCGAAGCCCGGTTGTCCGGAAAATTTACTTGGCGCCGGAGCGCAGAAACCGGAGTTGAAGAACCCATCTCCCTATTCCACACGAGATGGGTTCTTTAGTAGTCAATGAGGATTTCGAGCACCGCCGGGACGCAAGATGGCGAGCACAGCAATTATTGGATGGGTTCTAGATGAAATCGACGCCACTATTCTGGTTTAGCACCCAGACCTATGCGCAGGATTTTCCACCGCTGGACCTGGCGCTGTCGGAACCCGATGGTCTCATCGCTGCCGGCGGCGACTTGGGTGCTGAGCGGCTGTTGCGCGCCTACCGCCGCGGCATTTTCCCCTGGTACAGCAAAGGCCAGCCCATTCTTTGGTGGAGTCCGGACCCGCGCACCGTCATCGCACCAGCGGAGATCAGGATTTCACGCAGCCTGCGCAAGACTATTCGGCGCGGATTGTTCACGATTACCTACGATCGCGATTTCGCCGGCGTGCTTGCGGGCTGCGCCACGGTGCGGCGCGACGGCGGTGGTACCTGGATTACCGACGACATGGTGCGTGCGTATTCGAATCTACATCAGCGCGGCCACGCCCACAGCATTGAATGCTGGCAGGATGGAGAGTTGGTCGGCGGTTTGTACGGGGTAGGCATCGGCCTGGTTTTCTTTGGCGAATCCATGTTCAGCCGCCGCACCGATGCATCGAAAGTCGCCTTTGTGCAACTTTGCCAGTGGTTACGGGAGTGGGGTTATGTCCTGATTGATTGCCAGGTGCACACGCATCACCTGGAAAGCCTCCTGTATTCCTCGAAAATCCTTCGCTACCATGTTGAAAAATGCCTGCGCCGTGCCACCAGCCGCCGGCGCCTGGAGCAAATCTCGGAACGACTCATGAACAACCTGGCGCGGACAGCGGCGTTGAATTTTACACCACGCCGCCGCATGGATGTAGCTACTCCGCCGCGACAGGCGGTGACATTGTTCGCCGATCCCGTATTCCCAAAACTGACGCGGTTTACGGCCTACTTCGCGCATGGACGCCGCAGCGGCTTATCGGCCGCACTGTCATGGTTGCCGCGCCTGTGGCCAGGTGATTATGAGTGGAAGGCTTTCAGCCCAGTCGGCATCAACGTCGATCCTTGGAATTGAACGCCGACCTGAATGTGCGCACCCAACCGGCGCGCTTCGATTGTGAACACTTCGATCTCTATCAGCGCTACATTTCCGGTCGCCATGCCGGTGGTGGCATGGACAATCCCAGTCCGCAGCAGCATGGATTTTCTGACTGCAGAATGGTGCGACACGCGTTTCATGGAATTCCGTCTCGGGTTTCCGTGTTTGCTGGCGGTAGCGGTCGTCGATGTCATGGCGGATGCGCTGTCGGCGGTTTACACCTTCTACGACCCAGATTATCAGCGCCGTAGTCTTGGCAAGTTTGCGGTGCTGCAGGAGATCGCAGCCGCGCGCGCCGAGCAGCGCCAGTGGCTGTATCTCGGTTATTGGATCGCGAACTGCCGCAAGATGCGTTACAAGGTCGACTATCAACCGCTGGAGTATTTCTGGAATGGAGGCTGGACGGCCACTCGCCCTAGGCACGCCGAGTCGGCGCCATCATTTGAAGATTGAGCTGCGGTTTCAATGGCGCATGCGTTTGAATATTTAATAGTTCTAGTCTATTGATAGAAATAATTAATAGCTCTCATCAATAAGTCTCATTGGACGCTCCCAACACCGTTTTCTATTCTTGCAGGCGTCGAACGCATTCAACGTTCAAACCATTTCAAGCATAGAGGAGCTATTGCCATGTCCAGCAACCGTGAAGGCCAGCGCGTGCCCAACGTCGCATTCCGCATCCGCACGAACAATGAATGGGAAACCATTACCACTGATGAGCTTTTCAACGGTAAGAGCGTCGTCGTGTTCTCGCTGCCCGGCGCATTCACCCCCACCTGCTCATCAACGCACCTTCCACGCTACAACGAATTGGCGCCGGCATTTTTCGCCAACGGTATTGATGCCATTCTCTGCGTGTCGGTCAACGACACCTTCGTGATGAACGAGTGGGCCAAGGATCAGGAATCCGAGAATGTCATGCTGATCCCAGACGGCAACGGCGAATTCACCGACGGCATGGGGCAGCTTGTTGACAAGGCCGACTTGGGTTTCGGTAAGCGTTCCTGGCGCTATTCCATGCTCGTTCGCAACGGCGTGGTCGAGAAGATGTTCATCGAACCCAACAAGCCCGGCGATCCTTTTGAAGTTTCCGACGCCGATACGATGTTGAACTACATCAATCCAAAGGCGAAGAAACCCGATCAGGTGGCAATCTTCACCCGCGAAGGCTGCGGATTCTGCGCCAAGGCGAAAGCGATTTTGACCGAGCTTGGTTATACCTACGCCGAGATCCCGCTACCGCACACCAGCCGCAGCCGCGTCATCGGCGCCGTCACCGGCGAGAAAACCGTGCCGCAAATTTTCATCAACGGCCAACACATTGGTGGCCTGGAAGCCCTGGAAATTTTTGCGAACCGATCCAAGGCAGCCTAACGGCAAGCGTCGTCAGTGCCTCCGGTCTCGCCTGATTTAGACCAGGTGGGATCGGAGCGCGCGGCTCTGATTCTCTTATCATGGCATTATGTCGTCTCAAATCACGGAACTAAGCCGTCATGGATAATTTGAAGGTAAATGTAGCCGTCATCGGCGCCGGTACCGCAGGCTTGGCAGCTTATCGCGCGGCTGTTGCAGAAGGCGCGCGCGCGGTACTCATCGAGGGTGGCCCATACGGAACCACCTGCGCACGCGTCGGCTGCATGCCGAGCAAGCTGCTTATCGCCGCCGCCGAAGCTGCACATTCCACGCATCGCTGGCCACAGTTCGGCATCCAACTGCAAGGAACAGTCAACATCGACGGCAAGGCAGTCATGGCGCGTGTCAAACGCGAGCGCGATCGCTTTGTCGGTTTCGTGCTTGAGGGCGTTGAAAAGATCCCCGCCACCGACAAGCTTCGCGGCCATGCGCGGTTTATCGATGATTATACGTTGCAAGTTGACGATCACACGCGTGTCAATTTTGAGCGTGCTGTCATTGCCACAGGTTCGTCGCCCAACTTGCCGCCCTTGCTGCGCACGGCCGACGATCGTCTCATCGTCAACGATGATATTTTCGATTGGGATGATCTGCCGCAATCTGTTGCGGTCTTCGGTGCAGGTGTAATCGGTTTGGAACTCGGACAGGCATTGCACCGCCTGGGTGTGAGTGTGCGAATTTTCGGCCGCAATCACAGCGTTGGACCATTCACCGATCCGGAGATTCGCGCCTATGCGACCAAGACCTTTCAGTCTGAGTTTTATCTCGACGCAAACGCCGTGGTGAACCGCGTTCAACGCGTTGCTGACGGCGTGGCAATCCACTTCATCGATCGCGATGGTATTGAGCGCACTGAAGTTTTTGAATACGTCGTCGCAGCCACCGGCCGCAAACCCAACTTGAGTGCGCTCGCGCTCGAAAACACGCGCTTGACTCTGGACGCCAACGGCGTGCCCACGTTCAGCCGACAAACGCTGCAATGTGGTAACAACAATATATTTATCGCCGGTGATGTGAATGATGATGCGCCACTGCTCCACGAAGCCGCCGACGAAGGTCGTATTGCCGGTCAAAATGCCGCTCGCTCTGACGGCGCCAAACCCGGATTGCGGCGAGTACCGCTTGGGATCGTGTTCTCCGAGCCGCAACTCGCGGTCATTGGTTCGGGTTTCAATTCGCTGACACCAGGAAATTTTGTCTGCGGACGCGTGTCATTTGAGGATCAAGGCCGCAGCCGCATCATGCTACGTAATCAGGGGCTGCTGCACGTCTATGCCGACGTCAATTCGGGACGCTTGCTCGGTGCCGAATTAATCGGACCCGACGCCGAGCACCTCGCACACTTGCTGTCCTGGGCAATTCAATGCGAACTCACTGTCGACAAAGCGCTGGAAATGCCTTTCTACCACCCGGTGGTGGAGGAAGGCCTGCGTACAGCCCTGCGCAGTGCGCAGGCCGCACTTGCGGCTACCCGCGCCGAGCAGCGCGGTTGGCGCAATCGTGCTGTTTAGGGCACAATGCGCGCCGTCCTCAATACGGAGATCGGCCGCTACCCATGCCGAAAGAAGAACACATAGAAATGGAAGGCAAGGTCATCGAGACCCTGCCCAACACCATGTTTCGCGTTGAACTGTCCAACGGTCACGTCGTGACCGCGCACATCTCGGGCAAGATGCGCAAGCACTACATCCGCATCCTGACCGGCGACACGGTCACGGTCGAAATGACGCCCTATGATTTATCCAAGGGGCGCATTACCTTCCGCGGTCGTTAGAACCCATCTCAAAAGTGCTGCGCTCGTTCGCTAATTTTGAGATGGGTTCTAGATAAATCTTCTCGGCGGTCTTATCGCCGCCCCTCCGACGGCTGATCCTGCAACTGTACCAGTAAGCCACGGCAGGCCTGTTCGATATCAGCCCAGGCTCGTTGAAAAATTCTGCGGGAACGCCGATATGGATCGACCACATCGCGCGCCACGCCGTCGGCCGCGTAGCTCATCAGCATGCCCAGTTTGGATTCGCGTCCGCGCGGGCAGATGAATTTCAGATGCGAGAGTTGTTCGCGATCCATCGCCAGTAACAAATCGAAACGCTCAAAATCGCTCAATTCAAATTGCCGCCCGCGCAAACCGGTAATGTCGATGCCATCGTCGGCAGCCAGTTCCACGGCGACGGGATCGGGCGCTTCACCCTGCCGCGCGTGAATGCCCGCCGAATCAACCTGGATATGCGCTTCCAGCCCCGCCTCGCGCAAAAGCGCTCGCATCAGTCCCTCTGCCAAAGGCGAGCGGCAAATATTGCCGGTGCAGATGAAGAGTATGTTTTGGATCACCGCGCGCCCCGCGAAGTATTGCGCGGTGCATCCGCCATACGGTAGAAATTGCCGCAATTAAACGCCAAACACCCCCGCGACGCGGCCGGTTCGGCAGCATCAGGAGATCTTGAAGCAGGGAAAGATGTACGGAAAAGACGGATTAGCCACCCGGCGAAACAGTCACATCTTCGGCCTGCAATCCCTTCTGTCCCTTCACAACGCTGAACTCCACGCGCTGGCCATCCTTCAATGATCGAAAGCCATCGCCGCGGATCTGGCGAAAATGCACGAACACATCCTCGCCGTTCTCTCTCTTGATGAATCCGTACCCCTTGGCATTGTCGAACCACTTTACGGAACCCTGCTCGCGCTCGGACATATCCCCTCTCCTCACGAACCAATTGCGGTGCGTTTTTTTATACCGGCTGCGATCCTCGTCGGCTACATAGACAGGCGTCACACCCTCGCCCTTGACAAAAGCTTACAACATATCCGTCCCAGTCCCAAACGAAGATCGGTTCTTCGCCGAAAATCTAAATTTGTCGCACTGCCGAATTTCTACTTAACAACCAATTCGACGCGGCGATTCTGCTTTCTGGCACGATCATTGGTATTGGGCACCAGTGGTTCATCCTCGCCCTTGCCCACGGCCTCCAGTCGCTCGGCGGCAATGCCCTGTCCAATCAAATACTGACGCACGGACTCAGCGCGCTGCAGCGACAGCTCACGGTTGTAGTCGGGCTCACCGCGATCATCAGTGTGACCGACAATCTGCACATTCAATGACGCGTTCTCTTTGAGCACCGCCACCGCCTTTTCCAACGCCGGCTTGGATTCCGATGTCATATCTGTGGTGTTATTTTCAAATGTTAGGCCGGTGAGCGTCAGCAACGTCTGCCCCGATGCCGGGCAACCATCTTTGTTCACCTTCATGCCCTTGGGTGTTTGGACGCACTTATCGTCCGCATCGGCCACGCCGTCCTCATCCTGGTCGGTCAGCGCCGCCACATCGGCGGCGGTAGTGGTTTTTTCGCACCCGGTGGCTGCGGTATCCGTCGCGCAATCAGCTGCAGGTGACACTGTCGACGGCACCGGTGCGGCATTAGCGGAGTTCGGTGCCGCTGCACCGCGGCGCCAGCATCGCCGTGCCTAACCGACAAGTGCTGTGACGGCGACATCAGTGCATTGCCGTTTTCATCCAGCGTGTAGACGTGGACATCATGATCCGCAGCTTCGGCTGTTACCACCGTGGTCCACGTACCATCGTCGGCAACCTTGGTCTTGGCGACCTCCTTGCCATCAATTACCAGCACCACTTCGCGCCCTGGCTCACCCTTACCCTTGAATGGCACCGAATTGCCGGCGAGCGTTGCATCCGTAACAGGCTCCAGAATGCTCGGCGTGGCGATGGGTTTCAATTCCGGCAGTCGTGTGACGATGATGGGCGCGGACATCGCCTTCTCGGTACCATCGTCAGCTAACAAGCGCATCGCAACCCGATAGTCACCGGGTGTAGACATCGGTAGGTCGTAACGCCAGCCGCCATCGACAGCCGTGGTCAGTGAAGTCGCGGATTTGCCGTTGACCATCATCTCCAGTTTTTGTCCCGGCGGCGCGGTGCCGATGACGGTCACGCTATCGCCCTGAACGGTACTGCCGTCGCTGGGTGCTTCGATGGTCACTGCTGGAGGCGGTGGGGATGCGGCTTGCGTTGCCGCCGCGGGCGGCACAGTCTGTTCGCTCACGGTATCCATGCGACCGTACCAAAGAACCGGCAGCAGCATGGCCACCAGCATCATCAGCACCACGGTCTTGAAGCGATCCAGCCGGTGCGCGCCGTCGTTATGCGATACGTAATACATCATGCGTCAGATTCCTAGGCGTCAACGGTGAGCCCGGTTACCCGCGCTTCGCGGCTTGCCGCGCCAACTTCTCGGCTTCGCGTATCCATTTCTCGGGTTCGATTTTTTGCCATTCCTTGGGGTCGATGACCTTGGCGATGCCGCGTGGACTCATGCTCGCGAGTTTGGCAAAGGTATAGACACCGGCGTCGTTGAGTTTCTGCGCGTAAACTCGGCCAATACCGTTTATCAATTCGAGCCGATCGCGATGCGCGCGTTCGGTTCGCGCCTTTGCGGATCGATCCACATTCGCACCCGGTCGCTTGGCTGTCGCAGCCGGTCTGGCTGTCGCATGTAACGCTTCGATCTCGGCGCGCAATTGCTGCTGCTGGGCTTCCGCTTGCGACAGCAGACGTCGCAATTCGTTGCGCTCGCTGTCATGTGCATCGGACTGCGCACGCATGCGCGCAACAATTGATCGCTCGCTTTCCATCGATGCGCGCAGGCGCTCGGCTTCAGACTTGCTCGCATTCGCGGCAGCTTCCTGACTGGCGAGCCGTGAGCGCAACCGCTCGAATTCTTCCTTTGCAGTGGTGGCGGCGGCCAATTCCATCCGTAGCGTGGCATGTTCGCCTTGCAGGCGCTTGAGTTCAGCCTGTTCGCGCTGTTGTGTCTTCAGCGTGTCGTCGTACTTGGTGCGCCATTGTGTCAGTTCAGTGCGCAGACGCTCCGCATCATGAGCGGCGCCGCGCGCTTTCTCAGCTTCGGCATTGGCGGTGGACTGCTGCTTGCGCAAGGCGTCGAGTTCGGCCTTGAGCGTACCGACGGTACGATTTGCACTTTCAAGTTGGCTGTGCGCGGTTGCAGCCTCCTTACGCGCACGCTCCAGATCGGCGTTCAGCGTATTCAGCCGCTGCAGCTCCTCGCGCGCAGCGCGTAATTGGTCGTGCATCGTCGCGCGTTCAGATTGCGCGCGATCAAATTTCTCGCGCTCCTGCGCCAGCGCCGCGGACGCATCGTTACGGACGCGCTCCATCTCCGCCTTCAATGCACTCGCTTTCTGCAGATCTTCGCGTGCGCCGCGCAGTTGGCTCTGCAGTGCGTCGCGCTCCGATTGTGCGACATCAGCATTCTTGCGTGCCTGTGCCAGTGACGCTTCGGCTTGTTCAGATTGCTTGCGCAGATCCGCAAGCTGCTCGCGCAACGACTTTAATTCAAGTTCAGCGGACTTGCTCTGGGACTGCGAACGCGCCTCGGCTGCATCCTTCTCAGCGGCCTGCGCCACGATCCGCAGCTGCGCTAACTCACCGCGTAGTTTGTCGGTATCGCCGATATTGGTCTTGAGCTGCTCAATCTGCTGCTGTGCCTCGTCGTTGCGACCCTGCAACGTCGCCAACTCGTCTTTCACCCGCTTGTAGTCAGCGCGCGCAGCCATCTCGGCACGGGTGGCGCTTTGCAGTGATTCCTGCAGCGATGAAATTTCCTTGTGTGCCTGATCAAGCGCCTCGGTATGGGTTGTAGAACTCTGCGCGGCGGACGTAATGCTTTGCAATTCCGCGCGCGCGGCCGCCAGCTGCTTGCGAACTTCGGCCAGATCGCCCAACCCAGCACGTGCCTGTTCAAGCTCGGTGCGCAATGTCTGCACGGTTGTCAACTGCTGCTGCATGCCGGCCAGCTCAGCACGCGCCGCGTCGAGTTCGCGGCGGGCGGATTCAAGCTCAAGTTGCGATTCACCGATGTCGGCGGCCTGGTGCCGCAGCGTGCTCACTTCAGCGCGCGCGGACTCCAGCGCCAGGCGCACTTCTTCCAGATCTGCGGGCAGAACCGTGGCACCGCCTGCACGCAGCGCCTCATTGTCACTGCGAAGTTGCTCATGCTGCGCCTTGAGTGCACTGTAATCAGAATCCAGCTGCTGCAGCTTGCGCATCAGCTCGGAGTTAATCGATTGCGATGCGTCGAGATCGGCGCGCGCCTTGTCGGTGGCGTTTTCGTAGTTGTGGATGCGGTAACGCCACGTATCAAGCTCGGATTGCAGCCGCGCCGTGCGTTGCTCGACGCGTCGCCGCCAGTACCAAACGTCAATGAGCCATTCCGCCAACCAGCCGACAATCAAACCGATCAGCAGCCAAGCCCATGGGCTCATCTGCATTTTGACCTGCCACATACCGCCTCCTTGGGGGTGCGGGATCTCCGAAACCAGAGGATCCTCTCATTGTTGCCGGCGTTCATGACGCACCGGCTATTGTCGCGAAACAAGGGTAAAGGCCCTTCACCCGCGATCATGGAGTCAGGCGATATTACCGATCCCGGCACAATATCTCAAAGAAACAGGCTACTATTGCCCCAATCACAAAAAACCGGAAGGTCCATGGCGGTGTTTACGACGCGCTGTGACAATCCTGAACACCGCAATGAGCAATTCTCCGATCCAAAGTCGCGCAGACGCCGCCGGTAGTCAGCGAACCATTTATGCGCCCGGCATGCTGGCGGTTCTCGGCGCGCAATTTCTTTCCGCACTGGCGGACAACGCGCTGCTGTTTGCTGCCATTGCAGCATTAAAGGCCCGTACTGCACCGGACTGGATGACGCCATTGCTGCAGGATTTTTTCGTCCTTGCGTATGTGGTATTGGCACCGTGGGTAGGACCGTTTGCCGACGCGCTGCCCAAGGGCCGGGTGATGATGTTGGGAAATCTCATCAAACTTGTTGGATCGGCAATGGTGTTGTTCGGCGTGCACCCTCTGCCCGCCTACGGGCTTGTGGGATTGGGTGCGGCGCTGTATTCACCTGCCAAATACGGCATCTTGAGTGAATTGGTGCCTGCCCAGCAGCTCGTCAAGGCTAATGGCTTGATTGAAGGTTCGACCATCGTCGCCATTTTGCTGGGTACGGTAGCCGGCGGCGCACTCGCCGATCGCTCCGTGACTCTGGCATTCGGTTCCGTCGCTGTGTGTTACTTGTTGGCGGCGATTGCCAATGTCGGCATCCCGCGCCTGCCAGCCGCGCATCCGCTGGCGCAGTTCAATGTGATGGAAATCTTGCGCGATTTTAGCAATGCGCTGCGCACGTTTTTTGCCAACCCGGACAGCCGCTTCGGCCTGCTGGGCGCCAGTTTGTTCTGGGGCGCAGGCAGTACCTTGCGCTTTCTACTTGTTGCCTGGGTTCCGGTTGCGCTGCATATCTCCGATACCAAGACACCGGCAAACCTCAATGCCGCTGTTGCCATCGGCGTTCCGGTTGGTGCGGCGCTGGCGGCGAAGTTCATTACGCTGCCGCAGATCAACCGCGTGCTGGCGCCAGGTTTGATGATGGGCATCATGGTCATCCTGCTGGCACCCATGCAGTCGATGGGCCCCACCGTTGCCGTACTGGCCTTGTTGGGCATGGCCAGTGGCATGTTTATCGTCCCCATCAACGCGCTGATCCAGGAGTGCGGTCACCGCGGCATCGGCGCCGGCCATGCGGTCGCGGTGCTGAACTTCTTTGATAACTTTGCAATGCTGCTGATGGTTGGACTTTATGCCGCCGTTGCGCGCGCCGGCGCACCGGTGGTATCGACTGGCGTGGGCTTTGGCTTGTTGCTGATGCTGGGCATGAGTGCGCTGGCGTGGTTTCGATTACGCCGCAAATAGCGGGCTTCACGATGCATGCGGCGTTCCTGTCATCAGTTGCCTGACGCGATCAAGATCTGCCGGCGTGTCAACGCCAAAGCCTGTCGCTGCGCACGCTTCGGCCACCGCGATGCGATAGCCATGCTGAAGGGCGCGCAATTGCTCCAGCGCCTCGATCTTCTCTAAGTCCGTTGGCGGCAATCGGGTAAAAGCGCGCAAGAACCCCGCTCGGTATGCGTACAAGCCGATGTGGCGGTAGAAACGCTGCGTTTCTGGCAAAGAACGACGATTTGCATCAGCGAAGGAATCGCGCGCCCACGGGACGGGTGCACGACTGAAGTAAAGTGCCTCGCCGCCGTTGCTCATCACCACTTTGACGATGTTGGGATCGAAGACGTCGGCTGGACTTTCGATGCGCTCACAAACCGTCGCCATCATGCAGGAATGATGCGACTGCATTAATCCGGCAACCTGGCGTATGACCGCTGCGGACATCATCGGCTCATCGCCCTGCAGATTCACCACAACGGCGGCATCATTCAGTGACCGTCGGCTGACTACCTCAGCCAATCGATCGGTGCCGGAAGCGTGCGCGGGCGAAGTCATTTCCACGTCGGCGCCAAAGGTCGCGGCAATCCTGGCAATGCGATCATCGTCGGTTGCAACGATGACGCGCGCCGCGCCGCTCTCCATGGCCCGCTCGTAGACATGTTGCACCAACGGTTTGCCACAAAGATCAAGCAGCGCCTTGCCAGGAAGCCGCGTGGACGCATAGCGCGCCGGGATGATGACGGTGAACTCGGTGTGGCTCACAGCTGACGCGCCTTTGTCGGAGAAAGAATCCTTACTTCAATTTTTCGTATTCCTCGTCGCTGATAGCGCGCGCTTCCTCTTCCAGCATGACGGGAATGCCGTCGCGCACCGGATACGCCAGCCGCGCGCTGCGCGAGATCAATTCCATGCGTTCACGATCGTAGATCAACGGTCCCTTGGTGACCGGGCAGACGAGAATTTCAAGCAGGCGCTTGTCCATGACCAGACCTTTTCAACAATTCAACGAGACGATGGCCGAATGCCGGTTGCATTTCTGCCTCAATGGGCTGATACCAATGCTGCGGACCGGCGAAACGCAGGCACTTTACCGCATCCTTTTCGGTCATGACCACTGGCAGATTGTCGCCAAACTCGACGTCTTCACGCCGAAATGCGTGATGATCCGGAAACGGATGTCGCAATACCCGAAATCCCTGCGAACGCAGCGAATTGAAGAATCCCTCGGGATTACCGGTACCAGCCACGGCGTGAACGGCATTGCCTTGCGCACCTACCGGCGCGTATTGCGGCGACTGCGCCGAATCAAGCGGTAGCAGTGGCTGAGAAATATATTTCATCGCGAACTCACCGCGTGCGGCAATGCCGTTGGTGACAATCATATCGACTTGCCTGAGTCTCGACACTGGTTCGCGCAGCGGGCCCGCAGGCATACAGCGTCCATTGCCATGCCGCCGCAATCCGTCGATGACAGCAATTTCTACGTCGCGTTTTAAACCGTAGTGCTGCAGTCCATCGTCGCTGATGATGACATCGCAATGCTGATACTGCAGCAGCGCAATCGCGGCAGCGAAACGATTCGGCCCCACTGCCACCGGCGCGCCGGAGTGTCGAGCAATCACCACTGGCTCATCGCCCACCATGAAGGCATCGCTGTCAGCGCGCACTTGCTGAGGCCAGCTGCGTGCGTTGCCGCCGTAGCCGCGACTCACCACACCAGGATTGAACCCCTGCTCGTGAAGAAACTTTGCAATCCAGATTACCAGTGGCGTCTTACCAGAACCGCCGACGCAAATATTTCCGACGACGATGACCGGCACCGGCAGCCGGCGCGAAGGCAAGACCCCCAATGCAAAAGCTTTGCGCCGCAACCAGACTACCGTGGAAAACAGCGCCGCCAGTGGCAACAGCGCGAGACTGAGTGGATGATTGGAGTACCAGATCTCTTCGAATCGCTTCGGCAAGGCCTTACTTGCCGTCGCTGGTAGCCGGCTGATCCTTGCGCACTTCAGTGGCAAACGACAGATGCAGCCAACCCAATTGCCTAGCTACATCGAGCACCGTTATTACCGACTGATGCGTGGTATTGGCGTCGGCGTGAATCAGCACGCGCGGTTCATCCTGGCCGCCGCCGGCATCGGTCAATGCCTGCTTCAACGTCTCCTCAAGATTGTTGACCAGCGCCGTACCATTGACGAAGTACTGGCCATCACGATTGATAGTGATATCGATGGGCTTGGGTTCGTCTTTCTGTTCGCTCGCCTTGTTCGCCGTCGGCAGGGTGAGATTGATATGTTCGGGATTCAGAAACGTGGTCGAGACCATGAAGAAAATCAACAAGAGCAATACGACGTCGATCAACGACGTGACGTTTATTTCGACATTGTCGTCCTGACCGCGGCGAAAATTCATCCTGTTAACTTCCCTGGCGGCGGCCGCCGCGCGTGCTCGTCAAATCGATGGTCGTGCCACTCGCTGGCCGCGAATCCAGCTCGCGTTCGCCGTGCAGCACTTCCACCATTTTAATCGCCTCCTGCTCCATATCCATCGTTAGCGAATCGACTTTCCCGCGCAGGTAGCGATGCATGAGCAGCGAAGGAATAGCCACCGTCAACCCGGCGGCGGTGGAGATCAGCGCCTGGCCGATACCGGCGGACAGCTGCTGCGGATTGCCAGCTCCGTGTTCACCGACGGCGGTAAACATGGTGATCATGCCGTAGACCGTACCCAGCAAGCCGAGTAGCGGCGAGACCGCGGCAATCGAACCCAGCGTGTTGAGAAACCGCATCAGTTCATAAGCGACATGGCGACCAACTTCCTCGATCGACTCTTTCATCACCGCGCGATCATGTTTCATGTTGACCAGGCCGGCAGCCAAAACACGGCCCAGCGGCGAACTCAGCCGCAGTGCCTGCAAACGCTTGGCGTCCAGCACACCGGCGTGCGCCCATTGCCAAACCTGGTCAACCAATCCAGGTGGGAGGATGCGCCGCCGTTGCAGCGTCCACATGCGCTCGACGCTGATGGCTACCGCCACAATGGAACTAATGACGATGGGCCACATGACCCATCCGCCTGCCTTGATGATTTCAAACAATTCCGCTGACTCCTTAAAGTCGATGGCGCGGCGCTGACCATAGCAAAGGATGCAACGAAGTGAAAGACTTGTCGATGTGCTACAAAAATGATCCTCAGCCGCCACGATAATTCGTGGACTTAGCGCTGGTTACCTACTTCCGACTGAACTTGCGTTGCGGCGCGCCAGTAGTGTCGATGGTCCCGGCGAAAACGTTGCAGCTGAATACCCGCTTCGGAGTTCCAGCTAATAGCGCCATCCTCGTCCGTGCGAAACTGCTGTGCGCCCGCACTGCGCCAGCGATTAACCACATCTGGGTTCGGAAACCGCCAACGATTCTTATACCCCACGGCAAACGCCAGCAGTTGCGGCCGAGTCGCGGCAACGAAAGCATCGGTCGAGGAAGTCGCGCTACCATGATGGGGTGCGACAACCAACGTGCTGCTCAGTAAACCCGCGCCCGAAGATAGCAGCGACCGTTCACCGACGGCTTCAATATCGCCCGTTAACAGCACCGATCGTTCGCCACTTCGGTTTTGCACCTTCAAGACACAAGACGCGTCATTGCCGGTGAGCCTTGCATCGGAAGCAGGTCCGAGCATGTGGAAAACAACACCATCCCAAGTCCACTGCTGGCCCTGCATGCACGTTTCTACCTTGCCATGTTGAATTTTTTGCGGAACGCTGCTGAGTGTTCGCATCACATCCATCGCTTTAAATAGCGATGCCGCGCCGCCGATGTGATCGTTGTCGCCGTGACTGACGACCAACGCGTCGACGTGCGTGATGCCATGATGGCGGAGAAAGGGCACCACGACGGCAGAACCGGCGTCAAATCGTTCGCTGAAGGCCGGCCCGGTATCAAACACCAGCACATGCTCGCGCATGAGCACAACCGCCGACAAGCCTTGTCCCACGTCCAGCACAGTCAACTCAAACTCACCCGCTTGCGGGCGCGGCGGCGAACACAGAAACAGTGGCGCGAACCATACCAATGCCAGGGTGCGGGCAGGCAACCCTGCCGGCATCAAGGCCACCAATGCGCCCACAGCTGCACAGGCAAGTGCAGCCACATTCGGATGCGGTGTCGCAACCGTTGCATGCGGAAGTTGAGCCAACCATTGCAATGGGACCCACAACAATTCCAGCGCCAACAGCGCTCCGCGCAAAAACCAGTATCCCAGAAATGGCAGCCACGGTTGCACGAACGTACCCAACAACGTCAGCGGCACGACAACAAAACTCACCCAAGGCACCGCGAACAGGTTTGCCGGCGGGCCTACCAACGGGATCGTGGCAAAGAAGTAAGCCAACAAGGGCGCGATTCCAACGGCAATAGCCCAATGCACATAGATACACTGCCGCCAGAATCCGCTTGCCGCAACGATTTCACCCGTAGCGTAGATCAATACCAACACCGCCACGAACGACAACCAGAATCCAACCTCGGTGACCGCCAGCGGATCGAAGATGAGCACCAGGAGCAGCGCCGTCAGTAATGTGTCCAGCGAGCGCACGCGTCGAGCACGCCACAGGTTCACTGCCACCACGATGATCATGATCAGCGTGCGTTGTGCCGGCACGTCAAACCCGGCCAGCGCGCAATAACCCGCGGCAGTTAATGCCCCACTCAGCGCACCAACGCGTTGCGCCGGGATCAGCGCAGGGTTTGCACTGGCAAAGTCCAAAGCCAGCGCCCGATGAAAAAACCAATCGCCGCCAACAACCCTATATGAAGTCCCGATATGGCGATCAAATGCCCGGTGTTGGTGTTGGCGAACACCTGCCGTTGCCCGACACTGATTTCCCCGCGCGCGCCAATTGCCAGCGCTTCGACTATCCCGTGCAAAGGGTGGAATCCGATTGATTCGTGCAGTTGCCGCGCAAGGACCGTCCGCCAGCGGTCGATGCTGGCGCCGCCATCGGACAATTTCTCCGCATTCCCGCCGACGACATAGCCCGTGGCGCGAATCCGATTCTGTAGCAACCACAATTCATAGTCGAAACTGCCGGGATTGCTGAAGCCATGCGGTCGCTTCAAACGCACCTGCAATTGCCAACGTTGTCCTGGCAATAGCTGCAATGACGCTGGCACCTGCCAATCGAGGCGAATGTTTCCGCAAGCCGGCCAGTGCCGCTCACCGAGTTGCAGCGACTGAGTGCGAAATTGAAAGCGCGTGGAATCTCCAACAGTCTCGGGCAGATCAATGATGGTGCCGACAACGTTTAGCACCTGCCCTTCCAGCTGCGGCGGCAATTCCACCTGCAACAAACAGGCAGCACGAAACACAGCCCATGCAAACCCCAACATCACGGCAAAAGGCAGTCGCAGCCGGCGAAGGCACAGCGCTGGTGGAACCAACCCCAGGATGCACATCAACCATATCTTCGGAGGTAACTCGGACAGCATCTGCGCGACGCAGACGCCCAAGGCGAAAGCGATCGTCCATGAACGCATAATATTCCTCCCATCCCTGGGACTGATAACGCAAGAAATATAACTAAAACACAACCAGGTTACGGAATACTCAGCTCCACGAACATGGCGACGCGACGGGATTTGCCGCAGGCGTCATGAAATGCGCGCATCGAGTCTCGACATTTTGTCAACTCGCAACTGAACTCATGTCGAAAGGAACCAATCGTCCGGCCTGCAAAGTCATCACACGTTCCATGCGCGAGGCAAGTTTCATATCGTGGGTGACAACCACCAGGCTGGTTTGCGTATCCTGGTTCAATTCAAGCATGAGATCAAAAACCTGCGCCGCGATTTTCTGATCCAGATTACCGGTGGGTTCGTCGGCTAGCACGCAGCGCGGCGAAGTGACCAACGCCCGCGCCACCGCCGCGCGCTGGCGTTCACCGCCGGACATTTCACCCGGCTTGTGGCGCAAGCGCTCACCAAGACCGACGCGCGTCAACAGTTCGCCGGCTCGATTAGCGGCCTCCTGCGGCTTCCAACCAGCAATCAACAGCGGCATGCTGACGTTTTCGAGCGCGGTAAATTCCGGCAGCAGATGATGGAATTGGTATACGAATCCAAGTGCCTTGTTGCGCAAAACACCGCGCGCCGCTTCACCCAACGCACTCATTCGCTGGCCGGCAATTTGCACCTCGCCCGCAGTTGGCACATCCAGGCCTCCCAGAATATGCAGCAGCGTGCTCTTGCCCGAGCCTGAGGCACCAATGATGGCAACGCGTTCGCCGGCCCTCACTTCGAAGTCCACGCCACGCAAAACTTCGACGCGTAGATCGCCATCATCGAAAGTCTTCACCAATCCCTGGCAGGCAAGAACGATTTCACTCATGACGTAACGCCTCCGCAGGTTGGGTGCGAGCGGCGCGCAGCGCCGGATAAATAGTCGCTAGCAAAGTCAGTAAGAAAGACAACACAACAATGGCCGTCACGTCCGACCAATGCATGTCGGAGGGGACTTCGCAGATGTAGTAGGTGCGACAGTCGAGGAACTTGAATCGCAACGTCTGTTCCAGCCAGGCGATGAAGTGTTTGAGGCGCAGCGCCAACATCACACCGGCCGCGCCGCCCAGAAGCGTTCCAATCGTACCGATGATCGCGCCCTGCACCATGAAAATCGCCATGACTGAACGCGGCGACAAACCCAACGTGCGCAGGATGGCGATGTCGCCTTGTTTGTCGGTCACCACCATCACCAGCGTCGAAACAATATTGAACGCCGCCACTGCCACAATCAGCATCAGAATCACAAACATCATGACTTTCTCTGTCTTTAACGCCTGGAAAAATGTGGTGTGCTCCTGCGTCCAATCCTTGACAATTAACTCCGGACGTTGCGTTTTCAGCCCGGCGGCGATTTGAGTGCCGAGACGCGGAGCCGCAAACACATCATCGAATTGCAATCGAATTCCAGTAATTCCACTGCCCAGCCGAAAGAGGCGCGCTGCGTCGTCAATGTTGGTCAAGGCCAACGTCGTGTCGTATTCCTGCGCGCCGACCTCGAAGATTCCAACCACCGTGAATCGTTTCGATCGCGGAATATTGCCAGCGGCCGTCGCCACTGGCTGCGGCGAAATGACCGTCACTTTGTCCCCGATATTGGCGCGCAATGATCGCGACAACGCACCACCGAGCACAATGCCGAACTCGCCAGGCCGCAATGCATCTAGGCGGCCTTCAATCATCTTTTCGGCAATAAATGACACCTGCGGCTCGGCAGCCGGATCGATGCCCTGAATCACCACGCCGTTGACATAGCCACCGTAAGTCATCATCGCTTCATTGCGCACAAACGGCGCAGCACCGATCACATGTGGTTGCTTTCGCAACTGCGGCAGCAGCGCTTGCCAATCCTGCAGCGCGCCATCGTCAATCTGCACATTGGCGTGCGCGGCCATGCCCAGTATTCGTCCGCGCAATTCTTTCTCGAATCCATTCATCACCGACAAAATGGTGATCAACGCCAATACCCCAATGGCGAGACCAACCATCGAACTCAACGATATGAAAGAAATAAATTGCGTGCGCCGCTTGGCGCGCGTGTAACGCAAGCCGATATTGACAGGAAGAGGATGGAACATCGCCGGATTATATCCAAGCTGCGATCATGAAGATGCGGCTGCTACTCATAGCGCAAAGCCTCGGCGGGTTGTGTCCTTGCCGCTCGCCACGCCGGGTAAAGCGTTGCCAGCAGACTGAGCATAAATGCCGTGAAGCACACCACCATGACATCGGCCGTGTGCACGTCATAGGGAAGTTCGCTCAGAAAATACACATCGGCCGGCAGCAGGTCGAAGCCCGTCACGCGTTCAATCCACGCAGCAATCGCCTTGATGTGCGCCGACAGCCACAAACCACAGGCGCCACCGATCACAGTTCCAAACAGACCGATGACCACACCTTGAACGACGAATACACCCATCACTGAACTTGGCGTCAGGCCGAGCGTTCGCAATATTGCAATGTCCGAACGCTTGTCCTGCACCGTCATCACCAGCGTCGAGACGATGTTGAACGCCGCCACCGCCACGATCAACGTCACGATGACAAACAACATCGCCTTCTGGCTTTTCAATGCACGAAAGAAATTGACATGAAACTGCGTCCAGTCGATGGCGAAATAGTTGCTGCCCAGTCCGTTGACGATCTGATTGGCGCGCTCAAGGCTTTTCATCGGATCGTCGAATTTCAATCGAATCCCGCTCACGGCCTTACCGACTTTGAATAGATCCTGCGCATCTGCAAGGTTGAGCAGCGCCAACGCCGAGTCATACTCGTACATGCCGACTTTGAAGGTGCCGCGGACGGCGTAGGCGCGCAGTTCAGGCGATACCTCGCCCGGCGTGTCGGTTGGTTGCGGCGCCACCAACGTCACGCGATCGCCAACGACCACCTTGAGCTTAGCCGCCAACTCACTGCCAAGAATGATGCCGCCGTCCGTCTTCAGCGCTGAGAGATCGGCGCCACCTTTCGCCTTGTCTCCAAGAATAGTGACCTGCGATTCCAAATCCGGATCGATGCCGTAGACCACGGTACCGTTGACGCGATTGTCGTGCGTAGCCATGGCCGCCGAGCGAATGAAGGGCGCTGCGGCTTCGACATTGGGTTGCTTGGCGAGCAACGCGGAAACCTCCTGCCAATCTTCTAGCGGCTTGAAATTGGTGCCTATGGTGCTGTGCGCTGAAACGCCAAGAATGCGATTGCGCAATTCCTTCTCGAAACCATTCATCACCGACAAGACGGTGATCAGCGCGGTAATGCCCAGCGCCATACCGAGAATCGAGCTGCCGGTAATAAATGAGATGAAGTGATTGCGCCGCTTGGCGCGCGTATAGCGCAGGCCGATAAAAAGCGAGAGCGGTCGAAACATGGGGCGAGATTATACGTGGCGCGGAAGCGTTGTGCTTATATGTGATAATCGCAGGATGCGACTGCTTGCCATCGAAACCGCCACCGAAGCCTGTTCGGCCGCAGTTTATCGCGATGGTCAGGTATACACGCGCTTTGAACTGGCGCCGCAAAGGCATGCCGAGTTGATACTGCCCATGTGCGAGGCGGTGCTTGCAGAAGCCGGCTTCACGTTGCACGAGCTGGATGCGCTGGCGTTTGGGCGCGGGCCGGGCGCTTTCACCGGCGTGCGAATAGCGGTCGGTGTCGTCCAGGGCATCGCGCTTGGTACCGGACTTAAGGTCATTCCTATTTCATCACTGGCAGCACTGGCACAGGGAGCTGTCCGTGAATATTCAGCGACACACGTGCTTGCGGCCATCGACGCGCGCATGAGTGAAGTCTACACCGCTTGCTACGTGGCCAAATCGGGCGTGGCCACGGCAACTTCCGCAGAACAGGTTTGCAGCGCCCCATTGATCAGCGTGCCGAATGATCAAACCCACATTGGTGTCGGCACGGGTTTTAACGCCCACGCTGAACAGATCCGCACACGGTTGGGAGCGCGGATTGGCGACGTTTACCCTGACTGTTATCCGCAGGCGCAGGATGTGCTCACGCTGGCGCTGACCGCGCATGCGCGCGGTGAAGCCGTCGAAGCCGAGTATGCCCTTCCCGTCTATTTGCGCGATCGCGTTGTCGACACTTGAATGGACAGTGACCTGCGGCAAAACTACGAGGCGGAATCAACCCTACGCTTCGAACTCATAGCCAAAATCCAATCGTAGATATGACCGCGCCCGTCGAGATCCAAATCGAGGAGTTAACCAAAGACTTTGGGACTCGGCGTGTGCTCGATCACATCGATCTCGCCATTCTGCGCGGTGAAGTGGTTGCAATCGTGGGTGGTTCCGGTTGCGGCAAGACAGTCCTGCTCAACCATGTGCTGGGCTTATTGACGCAAGATTCGGGACGCGTGCTGGTCGCCGATCATGACGCACCGGATTCACCGCTGCGCGACCTGGCGCAGTTATCGAGCGATGAGCGCGACCGCATCCACACCCATTGGGGCGTGGTGTTTCAGCGCAATGCGCTGTTTTCCGGATCGGTGCTGGAAAACATCGCGCTGTGGCTGCGTGAAGTGGGCCATAAGGATGAGCAGCAAATCAAGCTGGCTTTAGCACGCGGCGTTTTGGGATCGATGGGATTTGCCTGACGATGAATTCCTCGCGCAGCCGCGGAAGCCCTCTCCGGCGGCGCAATGGCGCCTGCAGCTGTTGCCCGTGCAGTAGCCACCGATCCGGCGGTGATTTCTATGATGAACCGACCACGCATCGTCCACTGGTGCAGCTGAGATTCATCCGTTGATCCTGTCGCTGCACAATCGATCAGAACCGGGCAAACCTGCGCGCGACGGTCATCACCCCGCTGACAAGGATCTGCTGCAGCGGTTGCGGCCGCGCGTCGTAATGCTTCACGAAGGCTGCATTCACTTTGACGGCAGCTTCGAAAACTTTCGACGCTCGCCGTCACCATTATCCGGCCCTGCTTCGAACTTTATGCCTGGGTTACACCCGCGCGGCGCCACAACTTAGTCGTCTTTGATGACCGGGCTTCCTCAAACCCCTTTGGGGCTTTTTCGATAGCGCTACGCGCGGCCCCGTTTGCGAGGGGCGATCTTCGGTCTGTGCGTTGAAAACGAGGGCACGATGGTCCACTAATCGACAGTCACGCCCCAGGGCGCCTCACCAAGCTTCGACGGTCGCGACAGCTTGATTGGTCAGAAATGCTCCACGATTACCGAAGACGGTATTGTTGGCACCATTGGTCGTGTAGAGGCGCGAACACTTCGGCGTTCAGCGGCGCCAATCCCCCATACTCGCGGGCCAACGACAATGTTGCCCTTCAACGCCACTCTCTGCATCCAGAATAAAAACGCTTGCCCGGCGCAGCCGCCAGCCACATACAGCGTCTTTTGATCCTTGCTCAACAGCACGTCCTTGAAGCGGCATCCTGCTCGCCGATTGAGGTCACCTTTTCAACCTTGAGGTGCTCATATCAACGCGCTTGATCTCGCCGCCAATTTCCGACGATGCATACGCCCACTTGCCATCGGCGCTAAATGTCGCCGAACGCGGCCGCGATCCGACCAGAATATTGGCCACGATCTGATGATCGGGGACTGAAATCCATAATACAGCATGTTGGTCGATTCGCTGGTGACAATGACTTTGCTGCCATCCGGCGACACCGCCACGCCTTCCGGTTCCAAACCCACATCGACCAAAGTCACGCGCTCGCCGGTTTTGGGGTTATAGACCGCGGCCTTGGCATCGGCCTCCATGGAAATGTAGATGTTGCCGTCGGGATGCACCCCAAAGGCTTCCGGATCCGGGCCGGAATCCGTTACGCACCGTTTTCGTTTTCGGATCGATGACGGCAATCTTGCCCTCCTCGCCCAAGGCGACATAGAGTTCACTGCCGTCGGGTGACTTGCCAATGCCGCGGGGCTGCGTGCCCACGTCAATGGTGGCCTGCACTGTGTTGGTCGCCAGGTCAATTACCGACACCGTGTTGCCTTTTTCATTGGTGACCGAACACCAGTCCAGTGGCCGCGGACGCCGTCGCGGGCGCGCTCGCCGCGCAGTACGCTTGCGGTTTCGGTTGTGGGTTGCCGGCCAGGCGCATTCGCCTGCGCTGGCGGTTGGCAGCTTCGGGCGTACTCGCAGCAGTCGGCGCTTGTTTATCAGGCGTACGGCGAGCACCGCACAAGGCCAACACGATCAAAATTTTTCTTTTCACAACGCTTCTCCTCGTCGATAAATTCAAAATCATGTAATCGGTTTTGATCCGCAGCGCGGTTCGATAGAAGAGCATAAAGCCAGTGCCATTTTGTGGACACGCTGTCGTTCCCGCGAAAGCGGAATCAGTAAACGAAAAACTCTTTTTGACTGGTCCCGCCTGCGCGGGGACAGGCAGAGTCGCTCATTCTGCGCGACAGCGACGTCATTGACGAAGATGCTGCCATTTCACAGTCAATCGATGCAAACTGGTTATTTGCAAGGCGCGTCGCCGAGGCTGTCAAGATCCTCAACACTTTTCGCCACGCCTTTTACCGGCGCCTCGCCGACAATCTTTTCACCTTCCACAAGCATAATCGTCTGGCGCAATTGACCGTTGGGTCGAAAACTCATGTTCACGCCTTTTTGGCCATCAAATTCCAATTGCGTCTCAATGAAGTCAAGCAGCTTGGACGCATTGCTCGTATTGGAACGTACCACTGAATCCGAAAGCAGCTTCACCGCCGCCCAGCCAGCCCAGGCTTCCTCATCCATGGGCTTGCCGTAAGCACGTGAATAGCGTTGATTGAGCTGCTCGCCAGAGTATTTCACCGCCGAGCTGTGCCATGCCAGTGGACGCGCGTCGGAGTCCGGATTTTTGCTCTTCCACTGTGAGAGTGCGTCGCGTTTCATGCTCTTGCTGGGGAGAACATGCAGCGTATTGCCGCCACACTTGCGCGTGGCGTCATCATCCAGGCTGACGTCAAACACCGCTGTGTGCGGCAGTGCTTTCGCAACTTGATTGATGGTGCCGGCATCACCAGCGACCACCACCGCCGCGGGCGCCGACTGGCCGATGATGGAGCCCGGCCCCGGTAAATGAACGAGTTTGAAAGTCTTGCCAAGAAATTTGCCCTGGGTGTTGGCTTCCACCAGTCCTTGCGAAGCCCCCGCCCACGCGGAACTGCTTTGGTCGCCAACAAAGAGAATCTCGACTTCGCTGTCATCGGCGGAGTGTGCCACGCGCGAATTGAGACCGCTTACTGTCACCAAGGCTGCCAATGCCACCGCCCCGGCTAATCCTATCAGGCCATTTTTGTTCATGATGTTCAAAGAACCTCTCTCCAGTAGCTTCATCAACCCTCCAAACGTATGGGGACGCTATCGACATCACGCCGGCGCTCAATGTAAGGCATACGCACACCCGCATACAGCTGTCCGAAAAAGTCAGGAGACTTTCCCAAATGCGCGACTCGGATTGCGGCCGTCGATGCTATTAGAGGATTGGGATTGGAATACGTTCTGGCCGTCATTGAAGTTGGCTGTCTCGTTACAGGGCACTTTACTGCCCCGCCATCGCCCGTGCCCCAAAGAAGTGCCAACGATGACTCGGGAACAACTGTTGTATTTTCACATCACAAGCCCCTCGAATCCGGGTAGCTTTGTTGCGCTAAAGCTTGCTTTCCTTCGCCCGATACACTAAATTCGCGACTATCTCTCGAGAGGGGGATGCGCACAAATGACCTCTACCACAATGGGTCGGAAGTAAGGTGACCAAATTTGGGGCAGGTTAGGGGGGCGCTTAAAGCTTAAGCTTTAACGTTACTGGGTTAACTTCCGTTAGGAGGAAATACTAATGAAATTCCGTATGAGCAAGATTGCAGCCGCAATTGCCGCCGCAACCATGGCTTCCTCGGCCGGGGCAGCCGTAGTTCTGGGTGGCAACGATGGTTGGGAAGTGAGCATGGACGGCAACGTCAATCTCTTCTACAACCACTATAACTTTGATACGTCTGAAACCACCGCAACCGGCGCCGCAGTCGCGCACCCGGACAACGGCACCAACGGCGACTCCTCGCACTTGCAGGAAGGTCTGTTGCCAGCGTTCTTCAGCACCAACATCAAGAGCCCGACCGTCAATGGTCTGACTGGTACCGCTCGCATCAGCTTTGCGCCGGACTCATCCAGCGACAAGCATACGTTCAACGACAAGGGTGGCACCGCGATCGATATGCGTGAAGTCGTCGCCAACGTTGCCGGCAGCTTCGGTACCGTCAGCTTCGGCCGTACGCTGGGCCTCTTCGGCCGTCAAGCCATTCTGCATGACCAAACCCTGTTCGGCGTCGGCGATCCGCTGGCTGTTGACGGCGGCGGCACTACGCTCGGCCGCATTGGTGTTGGCTATGTGTATCCTGAGTTCCGTACCCGCTTCGCCTATGCCACGCCGAACATTAACGGCTTCAAGGCTGAAGTTGGCGTATTTGATCCGCAAGAACTGACCGGCACCACCAACTTCGAAACCAGCATTCCGAAGTTCGAAGGTGAACTGTCCTATGCCACGACCTTCTCCAATGCGGGCAACTTCCTAATTTGGGCGGGTGGCACTTGGCAAACGGCTAAGAACACCACCAATGGCGAAGACGTTGACAGCTACGGTGGCGAAGTCGGCGCGGAAATCGGCTACATGGGCTTCGCGCTGACCGGTTACTACTACGGCGGCAAGGCGCTGGGCATCGGCCTGAAGAACTTGGGCACCCCGGGACCTGGTGGCATCATTCTTCCTAATGGCGTGAACTGCGGCGTGTTCGTTGGCACGACCAACGAGTGCCGTGAAGCCGACAACGATGGCTTCTATGTTCAAGGCGCTTATAACTTCGGCCAGGGCACCAAGGTTGCGCTGTCGTATGGCGAGTCCAACCAGGACGGTGAAACCGCGAATGCCGGCACCACGCTGGTGTTCAACGACGTTAACGCTGACATGTGGACGGTTGGCGTGTACCACGACCTGACCCCATGGTTGAAGCTGGTTGCCGAGTACAACAACGTGACCAAGAAAGCCGATAATCCTGTCACTGGTAACCTCGCTAGCGTCAAGCAGGACATCGATGCGTTCAGTGTTGGCGCATTCATGACCTGGTAATAACCTTCAGTCCGCAAGGACTGTTGGAAGCAGTACAATTGAAAGGCGCATCTTCGGATGCGCCTTTTTATTTGCGCATTCTTCGACGACTGTGAAATCAGCCCATCTCGATCAAGCCCGTGAATTGCACGCTTCAGGCAACCTTCGCGCTGCCGTCGATCACTATCGCGAACATCTCAAGTCACATCCCGACAATGCGGAATGCTGGCATACGGTGGGCACCTTGCGGTATCAACTCGGCGATATTGAAGCGGCGGGAAAATGCATGCGCCGCGCCGCCGATCTGGCCCCGGGCAATGCCGACTACTGCAACGATTGTGGGGTGATTGCACTGGTTGAAAAGCGGTGGCAAGTGGCTGAAACGTACTTTCGCCGCGCCATCGAGCTTCGTCCTGACCAGGTACAGTTTCACAACAACCTCGGGCACGCTCTCACTGGCGCTGGCCAAACCGAATCAGCAATCAATTGTTTTCGTGCCATCACGCGGAATCATCCAGCGTTCGTCGACGCGCACTTCAACCTGGGAAAGCTACTGCAGCAAACGGGACTACTCGAACTAGCACTGCAAGCGTATGAGTCAGCAATACAATTGCAACCAACGCTTGCCGTGGCACATTTTCAACTCGGGCAAGTATTTTCGCTGCTCGACCGCAAAGAGGCCGCCGTGCGTTGCTTTCGCAGGACCCTCGAACTGGCTCCTCATTTCATTGAGGCAAAGTTGGCACTGTCTGACGTGCTGACCGAAACCTATCGAGCCGCGGAAGCAGTTGAGATGTTGCAGAGTATTGCGCATTCCGGACAAGAATCGCTTAAAGCCATGCTGCATCTCGGACGTGCCCATGAAGTGCTGGGAGACCTTGCGAAAGCTGAAACAACGTATAGGGAAGCCCTAAGAATATGGCCCAACGCTGCTGAACCCTGGATCGGATTATCGTCCTGCAAGCGCTTCAAGGCCGAGGACCGCGCCGATGTCGAGCAACTGGAGACGCTGCTTCGTTCCAACCAATTTGACCAGAGTACGCTAAGTGCCCTGCATTTCGCGCTTGGAAAGATGCTGGATGATTGCCGGCGTTACGATGATGCATTCAGGCACTATCAAATTGGTAATGACCTGCGCCGGGAATTAACCAAGTCGGAACCCGTGGACTTCGGAACACTCACTGAGGCGACCATCGCGTTCTTTACACCGGAGTACTTCGCCTCCAAGTCGCACGTTGGCAACGATACGACGCTACCCATCTTCGTTGTAGGCATGCCAAGGTCCGGCACATCCCTGGTGGAACAGATCATTTCATCTCACCCCAAGGCCCATGGCGCCGGAGAGCTTTACTACATTCCTCAAGTAGCTCACGGTCTGCACGTGCTATTGAAAACGAACGCGCAGTTTCCAAGCATCTGTACTCAGTTGGATTCGGAAAACGCCAAACAGATCATTGAACCTTATCTTGCTCTCCTGCGCTGGCATTCTCCCACGGCGGAAAGAGTGGTGGACAAGATGCCAACCAATTTCCGCTATCTGGGACTAATTGCCACGCTGTTTCCGAACGCTCGTATCATCCATTGTGAGCGCGATCCCATGGACACCTGCTTATCAATTTATTTTCATCGTTTCGCACGTGGTCACGAATATTCCTTCGAACTCCAGGCAATCGGCCACCACTATCGCAACCACTACCAAAGACTGATGACGCACTGGAATTCCGCACTTCCTGATCGCATCTATACTTGCAACTACGAGCAACTGATCGCTGATCCTGAAACGCAAGCAAGAAAATTAATCGCGGCTTGTGGTTTACCCTGGGATGACGCCTGTCTGGCTTTTCACGCCACCAAACGGCAAGTCCGCACCGCCAGCATCGCCCAGGTACGCGAAGGCATCTATACCCGCTCCAAGGAGCGTTGGCGCAATTATGAAAAGTACCTTGGTCCTCTTAAGGAAGCCTTGGGATTGAACCATTAGGCAGTTCAAGGCTCTGATTTGCCAATTGATTGTGAACCAAATCCGCCTCCCGCGGACAAAGGCGTATAATCCGCGGCCGCAATCCGCACAATCTTGGGGTTTCAGTATGATGAATCGCCGTTTTAACCCGTTCTCCCGTGTTTCATTGTTCGCCCTTGCAGCGTTTTTTGCTGGTTGCATGGGTGTAGCTCCATCCGCCCTAGCCATCGATTTGCTGCCCGACCTCGGATTTGGCAAGAGCAAGGAAGAGGGTAAGGCGCTTTTTACAGCTGGATTGCAGCACGTCACGTTGGTCAAACAGGAATCCGATGGCGGCGCCAAACCGCCGCCTAATGAACATCCCGCCGAATTCAGCGCCGATCAAATTTCCATGGCGCTGCACGCACTCACTTTGCAACACACGGGCGGAGTTATCGTTGAGAAGCAAGAGGACGTACCGCTGTTTACCGATCGCGAGATTGCTGTTCTCGCGCCCAACATTGCTCGTGGCTTGTCACGTGCTCAGCCCGATGAGGAGTTGACGTTTCTTATCTCTGGACTGCACGCCGGGGTATTGGGTAAAGAATCGGCTGCGACCACTGGCCGCGTTTTCTTCGTCAACGGTAAGTTGAATTTGATCCTGGGTGAAGTATACAAACCCATGGTGGATAAAGGTCAGAAAGAGCGTGCGCTCGCCGCCGGCTGCGGCGACTGCCCCATGGATGATCGCACAATTTACTTCGCCCCAGCTTCGCGCTACCACAAGGGCGATCTGCCGGAACCGCTGGCGACGGCCGTCGGCGTCGATTTTGCCCATGAAGGCGCCAAGCTCCGTAACGACTGGATAGTGTTAGACGTCGATACCATCGTCGCCAATATGGAACGGCAGCGCAATCGTCTGCCGCCGGCATTGGAAAAAGAGCGCCGCGAGGCCAAGCTTGAAGCCGCGCGCGCCGCTGTGGAGCGCCGCCAAATGCGCGAAGAAATGGCGCGCATGCGCAAGGAAATGCAAGACGGTGGAAGCAGCTCGGCCAGCTCAGCATCGACAGCTCAGACCGCCGAAGAACGCATTGCGACGCTCGATAAACTCAAGAAGAAGGGATTGATTACGCAGGAAGAATACGACTCGCGGCGAAAGGCCATTCTCGACAATATTTGACGATTCAATCAGACGAGGTGTCCATTGCCCAGGACACCTCGTTCACGAAGATGAGTCAAAACAATCTCAATACATTGATCGATACTGTTTGAGACCGTGTCAAGCACGATATCAGCTGTTTCAGGCACTTCATAAGGTGCGGAGACGCCAGTAAATTCCCTGATTTCACCCGCTCTCGCCTTGCGATACAGCCCTTTCACATCGCGGCGTTCACACTCCTCCACTGAGCATCGGCAATAGATTTCGACGAAATCCTGGTTACCAATGCGTTGACGCGCCAGAGCGCGATCATGGCGGTACGGCGAAATAAACGCCGTCATGACGATGAGACCCGCATCGAGCATCAACTTCGCCACTTCCGCGATGCGGCGAATATTTTCCGATCGGTCCTGCGGCGAAAAACCCAAATCGCGGTTGAGCCCGTGACGAATGTTGTCGCCATCACAGACGTAGGTCTGGCAACCGGCAGTATGCAACCTCTGCTCAAGCGCACAGGCAATACTTGATTTGCCCGCACCAGACAATCCCGTAAACCATAACACCACTGCCCGATGGCCATTGTGTCGTTCGCGCATCGCACGCGTCACAACGTGGTGTTGCCAAACTATATTCTCGGCTTTAGGTTTTTCCTTGTCAGGCATGGCAAGCTCAATCGACTTCGTCCGATACAGGAATAAATCGGCCCCAGCGCAGCAATACCGTCGGCAGTATCATCAGATTTAATATCGTTGAGGATACCAGTCCGCCGATAATGATGGACGCCATGGGCCCCATGATCTCGCGGCCCGGATTGTCGCTGTCAACTGCGATGGGAAGCATGGCCAATGCCGTCACCAGCGCTGTCATCAATATCGAAGGCAGTCGCTCCTGCGCACCGCGTATGGCAGTTTCACGTCCCCAGACTTGCGCTTCGGCGTCAACCAGGTGCTGGTAGTGAGATATCAACATGATCGAATTGCGCACAGTGATGCCGAACAGCGTTACAAATCCCACCATCGAACCCACTGACAACGCCGCGCCACCTGCCAACGCCGCCACCACACCACCCAACAATGAAAATGGCAAGTTCAAAAGCACGACCATAAGATTGCGAAAACTTCCAATCGCCACATAAACCAGTACCAACACGCCCACGCCGGCAAACAGCGAATGTAGAACCAATTCCTCGCGTGCGGCCTGCTGTTCAACGGCTGAACCGGTGAATTCCGGATAGGTCTCCGCGTTGAAAGTCACTTCCTTGCGCAGGCGATCGCGCAATTCGCTCATGAAGCTTGCGTAGTCACGTCCGCTGACGTTGCTGGTGACCGTCTGCAGGCGCTGAGCGTTACGGTGCAGGATGTTGTATCGTCCGCCGGTTTGTTCGATGTCCGCGACCTGATCCAGGGTAGTCACCACACCATCGGGCGTTCGCAGTGGCAGATGCGCGATATCTTCCGGATCATCGCGCGCCTCCGGATCAAGGATTACAGTGACGTCGTAGGAGCGATTGCCCTCGTGAACCGTTCCAACCACCCGCCCTTCAAAAGCAGTCTGCATCGCATCGATCACCTGCAACGGCTGCAATCCCCAGTTGGCCAAGTCAGACAGTCGAATGCGTGCCTGCAAGGCCGGCATCCCGGAAGGCGAGCGCACTTGAACATCTGCTGCGCCATGCATGGACCGCATGACGGCCGCAACCTCCGCCGCTTTCGCATCCAATTCATCGAGATCTTTGCCAAAAATATTCACAACCACTGGCGATGTATAACCGGAAACCGTCTCGTCAACGCGCTCGGTAAGGAATGTATTCACTTCAAACAAAATACCTGGAAACGATTTCAGGACAGCGCGCAGCTGATCGAGCACCCGCTGCTGCTCACGACCGGAAAGGGGTTTCAGATCCACTTCGTATTCCGCATAGTGGCTGCCAAAAGTATCGGCACTGCGCTCGGCACGCCCGGCGAATTGCGACACCGACACCACGCCGTCAATCTCGCGGAAACGCCGCTGCAATTCATCGCCAAGGCGGATGGTTTCATTCAACGACGTTCCCGGCGCGCTGGTGGTGTGCACGATATAGTGTCCCTCGCGCAGCTCCGGGAGAAATCGCCCACCCAATTCTGGAAGCAACAATAAACCCACCCCGCAGATACCCAAACTGGCAATCAGCGTCAACACTGGAACGCGCGCCAACAGCGACAGCACCAGACCATAGAGCGGCTTCAGCCAACGAATCAACGGCGGGTCGCGGCTTTCAAGTCGTGCGTGGCCCAGCAGCAAATGACAGAGCGCCGGGGTGACCGTCAATGCCGTCGCCAGTGAGGCCAGTATGGCCAGAATGTAGGAAAAACCCAGCGGCGAAAACAATCGTCCTGCCACGCCGCCCAGGGTCAATAACGGAACGAACACCAACGCAACGATGAAGCTGGCGTACACCACTGAGCCGCGCACTTCCATCGAAGCCTCATACACCACCGCGCTCACCGGTCGTGGCGTCGTTAGCGCGCGGTTTTCGCGCAAGCGACGGAAAATATTTTCCGTGTCGATGATGGCATCATCAACCACCTCACCAAGCGCAATCGCCAATCCACCGAGCACCATGATGTTAAGGTTGACGCCATAACGGCGAAGAATGATGACCGCTGTCAGCAATGACAATGGGATTGCGACCGCGGAAATAAATGCCGTGCGCAAATTGAACAAGAAAAGAAAGAGTATGCCGATAACAAAGGCGCCGCCCACCAACAAGTGCCCGGAAAGATTGTGCACTGAGGTTTCAATATAATTGGCGGGTCGAAATAAGGTCGGATATAGCGTCACGTCATCCTGCGCCAGTGTGTGCTGCAAGTCCTGCAACGCATGCTCCACGCGACGGGAAATCGTCAGTGTGTTCGCGCCAAATTGTCCGATCACCATCATCACAATGCCACGTTGACCGTTGACTGCAGCCGCGCCAATGGGCGGTGCCGGCGCATAAGCCACCGTGGCCACCTGTGAAAGGGTGATGTTCTGACCCGCTTCACGGCGCAACACCACACCACCCAACTCCACTGCGGTGATGGGTTGACCCACCGTGCGCACCACAATGCGCTGATTCTCGTTCTCGATAAAGCCGCCGCCGCCAATGCCGGTTGCCTGCGAGGCTGCCTGCGCCACATCATCCAAGCCCAATCCATATCGACGCAGTTCTTCTGGATGCACCTCGATTTGCAGGTCCTTTTCATCGCCGCCGAATACATTGACGTCAGCGACTCCCTGCACACCGAGCACGCGCGGCACAATGGTGTAGTCAACGATGCTTCGCAGATCCATGAGGCTGCGGCTGTTCGACGTCACACCCATGGTCAGAATCGTCGCCGAGGAGGACGCCAGCGGAACCACTGTTGCGGGACCCGCGCCCGGCGGCAGGCGCGAACCAATCATGGCCAGTCGTTCGGTCACTTGTTGTCGGTTGCGGTAACGATCGGTGTCTTCACGAAACACTGCGGTGACGACCGACAGTCCCTGGATGGACTCTGAGCGCACATAGTCCAGGCCGATAAGGCCGCTGACGGCATTCTCGATGACCTGCGTCACCAGAATTTCAACCTGCTCCGCCGACAGGCCTGGCGCCTCGGTTTGAATGATGACCAGCTTCGGTGAAAACTCGGGAAAGATATCGAGGCCGGCGCGCGAGAGGTCGTAAACACCATACGCCAACAGCAATACGGCAAGACTCAACACCACGCCGCGAAACCGGACCGAAAAACGAACCAGCGCGGCCAGCATTATTCCCGCGCCTCGTCTTCGCTGGGAATAGCGGAACGAAATTCCTCAGAAAACAACATCTGCGCCCCCGCGACGACCACCGCATCACCGGGAGACAAGCCCTCACTAACAAACCAGCCGCTGCGCGTTTCTTCGTGATCGATCAACGGGCGTCTGACAAAAAGATTCTCGTCCTGTCGAACATAAACCCAAAGCTTGTTTGCGTACCAAATGACGGCCGCACCTGGAACTTCAACGCCCTTTTTCGCGCCACCCGATTGCGGAATCCACGCGTCCATGCGCATGCCCACGCGCAAGCGGTCGCCACTGGTACGGAAAATATAAGTTTCGCCCTGCGAAACCTGATCGGTCTGTACCGCCGTTGACACGAGTTCGGCCTTACGCGCCATTGCACGTTCACCCGTAGGCCCAACAAATACGAAATTTGTTCCCGTTGGCAGTGTCTCCCCAGGGCGCAGCGTTACGAGTAACAGCACCTCCTCACCGCTGACTAGCGCATTGAATGTCGTCTGATCCGAGGCCAGCACCATGTCAACCAACGGCGCGCCCCAGTGCACAACCGCGGTGTTGCGCAAGTCCTGCAACCGCCGCGCGGTAGTGGCCACACGCGCGCCGTCCGCGGCTGCCTGTGATACCGCCTCCTGCAGTTGCCGCGTGGATACGTTGCCATCTTCCTGGTTGAGCACGCGCAAACGCTTCGCCAACTGCGACGATGCGGCCAACGCCGCTTGCGCAATCTCTTGCTCTCCGCGCGCGGCATTGAGATCGGCACGAATACCCACCAGTGACTGCACATCGAGTATTCGACCAGCGGCCAACGCCTCGGGCTGGTAAGTGGTTTCGACCAGATCAAGTACGCTGACGCCGGTCTGCTGTTGTTCCTGCACCGACATGCGAATAGCGCTCAGCCCATCAATTTCGCCACGCGCGATGCGGCATATCGACATCATCTTTGGCGGCCTGCGCACCTGCACTGTCGTTTGATCTGGTCTCCGCCATATCGTTGAACGCCACCAACCAAGGCAGTGGCACGGCCTCGTATCGCGTCGCGAAGATCACGCCAAAATTGACTGCGCGTGGTAGACGGCACGGAGAAATACACAATCAGCGCCAATAAAACTGCGCCAGCTTGAACAGCGCGTACTCGTGTTCGCTTCACTGTTTTTGCCCGTTTACGTTCAATTCCGGTCGCAAAGGCAATTGCACCGCATCCTCCAGGCGATTGAGCGCCCGTTGCTGTTCAATCATCAAATCCATTCGCGACGTCCTGGCCTCGGCGGTTTCCAGCTGCGCGCGCACCAGCGCCAGCCGATCAGCCTCACCCAAGGCAAATTGTTTTTGCAGGCGCTGCTCTTGGTCATTCAATTCCGTTATCACCGCATCGGCTTCACTCAAAGCATTCTGCAACTCGACATAACCCGCCGCGGCGCCCTGCACTTCGCCAACTATATTGGCCTGCACAGACTCAACATTCCTGGCAGCGAGTTCCCGACGCGCCTCTGCCTCGGCTATCGGCCCTTCGTTGCGATTGAACATCGGCAGCACCATCGACACACCGAAACTCCAGATATTGATACTGTCAGTGGGATCGAAGAAATAACCGGGTGAAAAATTGAAATCTGGGTACTGTCGTGCGATCTCCTCCTTCAAGGTTTTCTCCGCCACCACGTACTCCTGCAAAGCGCGGCGAATATCCGTTCTGCGCGTCAGCGCCTGTTGTTGTAGCGTCGAGGCGCCGGGCAAACCTGGAATCGTGGCAGCGCTGGGCATCATATCGATTTCCACTGAGCGCAGCGCGGTCACCGGTACGGTCATGCTCGCCGCCAACTGTACGATGGCGGTGTTGGCCTTGGCTTGTGCAGCACTGACCGCCAGGCGGCTACGCTGCGCGTCGATGCGCATACTGCTGACTTCAAAAGTGCTTGCAAGCCCCAACTCCTGGCGGCGGCGAAGCAGCGACTCGCCCTGGTCAAGCAGCGCCAGTTTTTCGCGCGCATGGGTCAACCGCTGCCGCGCTTCCTGCCATTCCAACAGGCGATCCCGTACCGAACGCCGCACCTCCCAAATGCGCGCTTCGAGATCGATCTCCGCCACCGTGGTTTCCGCAACGGCGCGTTCGATACGCGCGGCTCGCTTGCCGCTGCCTTCGATCGGAATGTCGAATTGTGGACCGATACCCCATGGCTCGCCTGCCTTGGGATCCCCGCCCTGATGTTCCAGCCGCAAGGCAGCCGAAGGATTCGGCTTCTGGCCGGCTGTATGTTCCTGCGCGTGCGCCACGTCAATCGCCGCGCGCGCCTTCGCCAAATCGGGGTGATAGTAAAGCGCGGCGCATTCCAGGCCTGCCGCTTCCCAACGGCTGCGCGGCCACGGATTTGACGGCAATCCGCACTGTGCGAGGAAATCACGCAGCCCCCGCGCGCTCAGGTCGCGCTGCTCGAAAGATTGCACCCATTGCGAGGTCTCAATGGGTTTCTCCCGATAGTCTTGCAACTGGCAGGCGCACAGGACGCATGACAGGGCGGTGATGCCCAGGCTACGGGAGGACGACATGAGAGGCGGAACCCAACGCTGAATGCTTTTATTTGGTCAACGCGGCATTGTACGGCCAGCGACCGGGCGCGTCAGCCTTAGCCAGCGTCGGCGGCCCAGGTACCGGCTATCGCCGCTATACTTCCGCGATGGCTGGTAGAACCACCCAAAAAACGCCGAGACGCCGTGCAACGTTGACAGTGGTAGCGTTAATGCTCCTCTGCGCACCTGAAGTGTCAATTTCCGGCCCTGAAGAGCTACCTGCCGCCTATCCCATCGAGCATTGCCCTACCGCCGTCCCGGAACCCGCAGCCGGAACAGCGCCGAGCATTCCTTTCGGAAGCGGACTGCTGTTCCGCATCGAAAAGGATGGCATTGCACCAAGCCACATTTTCGGCACGATTCATCTGGATGACCCGCATCTGCAACGCCTGCCACCGCAACTGAACGTGGCGCTGCTCAGCAGCACGCGCGTGGTCATGGAAACACTGACCGATGACGCCGCGCAGGCCGTGTTTCAAGAACGCATGCGGCTACCGGAAAATGAATCGTTGATCCGCTGGTTGGGAGGCGAGCTGCTGTCGCGTTTCAGGAAGCTGGTGGCGTTCTATCGAGTTCCGGAATCGCTCGCCCTGAATTTGAAGCCGTGGGCGGCGACAAGCCTGGTGGGGCGCCCGCGCCCGAATTCGGGACGTACCATGGAAGACGCCATCAAGGACACTGCCGCTCAAATGGGTAAGCAGGTTTTCGCGCTTGAGACCATGGATGAGCTGATTGCTGCGGAGGAAGAACAATCGGTTGACGAACAAGTCACCGTGCTGGTCGATACCATCTGCCAGCATCCGCGCATCATGAAGGAGTCTGTAGATTTGCTGGAATTGTATGCCAACGAAGATCTCGCCGGCATCGCCTGGCAGAACGAACATGGTCATGAAAACGATGCCATGTTTCAGCGCATGAATGAGCGCATGCTGTACAAGCGCTCCGAACAAATGGTCGACCGCCTGCAACAACACCTGCAAAGCGGCGGTGTCGTCATCGCGATTGGCGCTTTGCATCTGGCCGGTGAACGCGGCGTGCTGCG
>JAXMGY010000019.1:0-44464 GCA_046347035.1 Gammaproteobacteria bacterium
CTCGACGAAGGATGGCACGTAATCGCGCAAGCAGCTCACGTGGCGAACAGGGCTTCGGCACATAGTCGTCGGCACCGAGTTCCAATCCCAAGATGCGATCAAGGTCGTCACCCTTAGCAGTCAGCATCAACACCGGCATTCGCGAACCTGCGGCGCGAATCCGCCCTAAGGCATCAATACCACTCGAACGTGGCATCATGACGTCCAAAACAGCGATTGAATGCACTCCGGATAGAGCGGCAGCAACGGCGGATTCGCCGTCATGGCAAAGTTCGACGTGAAACCCTTCCTGCTGTAGGTAATCCTTTAGCAATCCAGCTAGTTCAGCATCATCGTCGGCAAGCAGAATACTATTCATCAGCGGAGCGAATTGGCGGGTGTAATCGGCAGCGAAGCTGCGCTACCGCCTATTCTCGTGAATGCCCTATGAATTTGACAGTGGCCGAGAGTAAAGATTGGTAAATGCGGGAAGCCCGGCACATCGCCGCGGCAGTAGTTACTACCTGAGCAATGCGGCGCGCGCGGTAGTGACCAGGCGCAGTGCTTCCTCGGCGGAGTTGGCGGCAACGTTGATATGCCCCATCTTGCGACCGGGGCGGGCTTCGGTTTTGCCGTAGAGGTGCAACTTTACTTCAGGGATCGCCAACGCGCGATCCCAGGCGGGTTCACCATCATTCCACAAGTCGCCAAGCAGGTTCGCCATAGCCGCTGCCGGACGCAGCAATGCCGCCGATCCCAGCGGCAAACCACAGACGCTGCGCACCTGCTGCTCAAACTGGCAGCTCACGTGACCGTCGACGGTGAGATGACCAGAGTTGTGCGGTCGTGGCGCCATTTCGTTGACCATCACCCGCCCATCGCGCGCAACAAAAAACTCAACACACAGCACGCCGATGACGTTCAACCCTGTCATCACCGCGCGCGTGATCTCCAACGCATCGTTCACCACTTTAGCCGGCAGATTGCCCGGCGTTACCGATGTATCGAGGATGTGATTGGCATGTGTATTGACCATCGGTCCGTAGAGCGCCATGTCGCCATCCAAGCCGCGCGCAGCGACCACCGACACTTCCATCTCGAAATCGATAAATGCTTCGAGCACGCATTCCTCATGCTTCAGACTTGCCCACGCATTCTCGGCATCGGCGGCAGTGCGGATCACCACCTGCCCCTTGCCGTCGTAACCGAAAGCCGCAGTTTTCAACACCGATGGCGTACCGAGCGCTGCAATTGCTGCAATTAATTCCTCGCGCGAACGTACATTGCGAAATGGCGTCACCGGAATGGCGTTGTCGCGCAACCAGCCTTTCTCGCGGGCGCGATTCTGAGCGATGTGCAACACCTGCCCTGCCGGCCGCACCGGCGTGAATCGCACGGCGGTGTCGGCTGTCTGCGCTGGCACATTTTCAAATTCGAAGGTCACCACCGAAACGCCCTGCGCGAAGCGGGCGATGGTATCGAGATCAAGGTAGTCGGCGACCACCTCCAGATCCGCCACCTGGCCGGTGGGTGAATCCTTATCCGGCGACAGCACGTGCACGCGATAACCCAAGCGGCGCGCCGCAATGGCGAACATGCGGCCCAATTGGCCGCTACCCAGCACGCCCAGAGTGGCGCCCGGCTGGATGACTGAATGCTTGCTCACGGCAGGGAATCGTCGAGAACGCGGCGGGTTTGACTGTTACGGAAATCGCGCAGCTTGGCGCGCAGCGCGGCGTCCTCGTTGGCCAGCACGGCGATGGCCAGCAGGGCCGCGTTGCGTGCTCCGGCTTCGCCGATGGCGACGGTCGCCACCGGAATGCCAGCCGGCATTTGCACAATCGACAGCAAAGAGTCCAGACCTTTCAATGCCTTGCTTTCCACCGGTACACCAATGACGGGCAGTAAGGTTTGCGCAGCCACCATGCCTGGCAAGTGTGCCGCACCGCCGGCGCCAGCGATAATGACTTTCAGGCCGCGCTGCTCGGCGTCACGGGCATACTCGGCCAGCAGCCCCGGCGTACGGTGGGCCGAGACGATTTTGCGCTCGTGGTCTACACTAAATTCAGTTAGCACATCGGCCGCGTGCCGCATGGTCTCCCAGTCGGATCGGCTGCCCATGATGACGCCTACGCGTGGTGACTCGGCCATAGCAGTTATGTCGCTGAAAAAAGGGCGACATTATCCAGAAAGAGACCGCCCGTGTCGAACAGCTTGTTCGTTGTGGAGCGGACCGCATTGATCCGGATTAAGGGGCCGGATTGTCGCTTGCTGTAGGGTCACTACACACGTTACACGGCAGCCGTTCCGGATACCTCGGGCGGCAAAGGAAGTTGTGTCCATGGCGGCTTTGCCGGGCGCCGTGGAGCAGCCACACCGTTTCGCTGCGCCTTCGGACGTGCGCAGCATGCCAGGCGAGGACGCCGCGAAATTTGGAGGTCGGTACGATGCCCACGCAAGCAGCCCCACGCTCTGCTCACGAAATTACTGCGACGGTTGAAAATCAGTTCAATCTGCTCGAAATGCCCTGGCGCGCCTGGGGCGATGCCGAAAGCTTCGGCACTTTTTATCAAATTGGTTTCGATGCTTGGCGAAATTGGGCCGAAATGCAGATGTCGCTAATGGATGCCTGCTGGAAGATGAGCTGCCTGACATTGGACACGCCGTACAGCGAAACGAGCCAGTCCGATATCGGCAAGTCCACCAGCGAACCCAAGAGCGACCTAAAGCTGAAGAAAATTTCTAACGGCTGAGAACCGAAATTATCTTACTGCTGTCCCTCCGGGGTCGGCCTTGCCCCGGGGGGTAGTGTGTTGTCCGCTCGCCCTCAACGCTTCGACTAAGGCTCATCTCAAAATTGCCTTGCTCGTCATCCTGCGTCCCGGCGGTACTCGACATCCTCATTTACCACTCATGTGAATCCCGCTCGCGCCTCAAGAAATCAGTGGACTCAACTTGTCCGCTTCTGTCCTCACAACCGCTGCCAAGACCTGAGTGCTCTGACAGAGTCTGAGTGATTTTACCCAGCTTTACTCTCGGTAACGCCCTTTAACTTGCTGACGACCTAGTATGCGCAGCGTGGAAAGTGCATTGCAGCCGGCGTTATGGACTCCCCACCGTTCACGCCGGCTGCTTTCCACCACCACGTTCTTGCACGTACATATTTTTAGTACCGGAGACATCCATGCGAATGAGATCCTGGTTGATTGCCGTTACGCTATCGCCCGCCTTTACGATAACCAACGCGTCGGCCACACACAATGGCGCTGACTCGCGTAATGATCCTCCCGGTCCGCCACAGGAAGCGCACAGCGTATGCGAAGGCAAAACAACCGGAACTCCTGTACAGATCGCCACACGCCACGCAACGAGCTTGGACCGTACTTGTCAATTGATGTTTTCACCCGCTCACCTGTCCGTTCCACCATCAGGTCACAACAAAAATGAGCAACACTCGCTGCGATGATCCTCCAAGCACACACGACTCGAGTTAGAACCATGCTATAAATGAATCCGACCCGCGTTCTGGCGGCAATCGCCGTTCTACTAGCCGGCGGTTTTGTATATGCAACGGCGCAAGGTCATCATGACAATTTTGGTCCGCATTGCATCCGCGACCAAGTTCGTGGACAGATTCGCGTACATGGACCGTTCCAAGACGCAGACATGTCTGGTCCTTTCGATCCTTTGGGCGTACCACCGGCCGGCGCACCTCCATTTCTTCACGATATAGAACTCACCGATGTGCAACAGGACCGCATATTTGACATTCTGCACGCCCAGGCACCAATAGTTCGAGAGCAATGGAAGGCCCTTCACAAAGCACATGAGCAAATCCGTGAGCTCACCGCCAGCGACAAATTCGACCTAAAACAGGTGCAGTCAGCTGCCGATATTGTCGCTCGTGCTTTGGCTGGCCATATGGTCCTGCACGCTGAATCTGAGTCCAAGATTCGCGCACTGCTTACGCCTGAGCAGCGTAAACAAATCGCGGAGTTTGAACCGAGCGAAGAGCCTCCCCTGCCACCCCAGTAGTGTCGCCGCAACCACGTCGCGGCGTAGTCTCTCCACTTTGGCCTACTGCCAAGCCCCGCCGATCGTGCGGGGCGCTTCTTTACGAACCTTTACCCAGCTTTACGCATACCGGCCTGTATATCGTTCACCCCAAGTCGATATCACTAGAGGTAGCACCGTGATGCGGGACGACCAATAACAACGCCTCATGCCAGTGTCACATCAGCGGTGGTTATGACGTGCTTGCACGTATAACCGCCAAATTAGGCATAACTGTAAATCTTGAGGAGTCAGTCATGAGCAACATAAGCGGTTTAGGCGGAGGATTCTCCGCCATGATGCACTCAGCCATGGGTGCGGGAACCAGGGGCATGCAGCGCCCTGACCCGGCGCAGATGGCGGAGAATCTATTTTCAAAACTCGACACCGACGGCCAAGGTTCCATCGATAAAAGCGAGCTGACGTCAGCGCTGAGCGGGTCATCTTCAACCAATGATACATCGGGTGTCGATGCGCTCTTCAGCAAACTCGACGGCGACAGCGACGGCAAGGTTAGCAAACAAGAGCTGACCGATGCGTTGAAGCAGTTCGACAGCCAGATGCGAAGCATGCGCATGAATGAGATGCGCGACATGCCGCCTTCGCCGCCACCCAATGGTGACGGCTCGGAGGATTCGGATCCAGGTCTCACCAAGGATCAGCTAACGTCGATGGCGAACGAGCTCTCGTCAAAGGACAGCAAGGGGGCGGATCTGTTCAGCAAGCTGGCTGCAAATTTCAGCACCGCGGACAGCAACGGTGACGGACGCGTTACGCGTGATGAAGCGATGGCCTACGATCAATCCTCTTCGAAAGACGGCAACTCATCGTCGTCTTCGAGTTCAACGGATTTGAGCGAGCAGGTGATGAAGCAGATTGCTCAGCTGCTTCAGTCCTATGGAGGGAATGGCTTCGACTTGAGCAAGCTAGCAGCGTCAAGCAGCGTCTCCGCCACCGCGTAGACCCTGCCAGCAGTTTCACTGGGCCGGCGTACTCCGGCCCAGTTTCCTTGCTCTAAGAACTGCAGGACACCCACCGCCCGAACAACCTGTTGCGCAAGTGCACAAAGACAGCGTTTCGTCCTTTCCCAAGGACGCCTCTACCTCTAAAATCGATTCATAACTACGTGATTTTCCGATGTAATTCTCATAATTTATAGCGAGGCTTCATGAACGCTGTCCAGCGCGCCATTCCCTTTACCACCGCTCAAAAAGATATTGTCACCTTGCAGGCGCATATCCTGCAGCAACAGTCGAAGTTCCCCGCCGCCAGCGGCACACTGAGTTGGATATTATCGGCGCTGGTCATCTCTACCAAGGTCATTGCCAACAGTGTGCGCCGCGCGCGCCTCGATGACGTGCTGGGCAACGTCGGCAACGAGAATGTGCAAGGCGAGCAACAGCAAAAACTCGACGTCATTGCCAACGAAGTGCTGTTGCGTACGCTGGGTCAGCGTGAAGGCGTCGCCGTCGTCGCATCGGAAGAAAACGAAGAGCCGGTCATCTTGCGCACCGTCGGTGACGGCAAGTACTGCGTGCTGTTCGATCCGCTCGACGGCTCTTCGAACCTCGATGTGTGTGGTGGTGTGGGCACCATCTTCAGCATCCTGCGCTTCGACAATCCCTCACATAGCGAGAACGGCTGGCTGCAGTCCGGTTCCAAGCAGGTGGCCGCCGGTTATGTGCTTTACGGCTCCTCGACTGTGTTGGTGCTGAGCATCGGCATGGGTGTGGACATGTTCGTGCTCGATCCCGCGATCGGAGCCTATGTGCGCGTAGCCGAGAAACTACGTATCCCCAGCGCCAACAAGAGCTACTCGCTCAATGAGGGCAACCGCCTTACATTTCCCGTTGGCTACAACAAGTATCTCGACTGGGCGCAGAAAAATGGGTACTCCAGCCGCTATGTCGGTGCGATGGTCGCAGACGTGCATCGCATATTACTGAAGGGAGGTGTTTTCATGTATCCACCGACCAAGAAAGTGCCCAATGGCAAACTGCGCCTGATGTACGAGGCCAACCCAATGTCGATGCTCATTGAACAAGCGGGCGGCAAGGCCATGGCCGCGCCGAATCAGCGCATTCTTGATGTCGACCCACACGATATTCATCAGCGCGTACCCGTCGTGCTCGGCAGCCCTGAGGAAGTTAACCATGTGATGCAGCATCTTTGATACGCTGTCACAATATGCCAATGCGTCGATAACTAAGGGGCTCCGCACTTTTGCAGCGGTTCCTTAAGCGCGGGCGCGCGGCGTTCAGAACTCACGACGTATAGAATTTCTTCACCAGTGATCTAGCGGATACATGAGTATTCGCTCTTGCAGTGCCACTTTTAAGCGGAGCACCCTATGTCTGTTGTAAAAAATATCCTCATCGGTACTGCCATTGCCACCACTGTCGCCGGTGCGGCAATCTTCGCCCTCGCCCCCATCTATACGGGCAGAATGATCGAGCAGGACTTCCGCAATAATATGGCAAGAACCTCGACCAGCGCGCCAAACGGTTTGCATGTGTCGGTCGAGAGTTACGAGCGCGGCTGGCGTTCGTCCACCGCCGTCACGCATTGGCAATTCCCCGATTCCAAAGTTGAATTCCGACTGCAACATCACATCGAACATGGTCCGTCACCGCAGTACGCCGTCGCGCGAATTGAAACTACGCCGGTGATTCCATCTGAGGTGCAGGCACGCGTGCAGCGATTCTTCAAAGGTTCGCCAGTGACTGCAACCACGCTGATTGAACAGAACGGAGCGGCGACTACTTATCATCTCGCCGCAGTTATTTAACCCCACGCCTACCGAGGATCCCAATGTGCAGTTGGGCGTTGGGGTGGCCTTAATGCAAAGGCTACCCGCGTGGAAGATCTGTTTCAGCTAAGCGGCGATGTGCCAACGCTCACGATCAACAATGCAAACAAGCATGAACAAATGACCGTCACGGCGTTGCATACAGAGGGTGATATGAAACGCTCTCGGCAACGGCATGCCGCTGGTTTGTTCTGGCGCCATCGCACTGGTGCCATGGAGGTGGTGAGCGCAGAGACTGGCACGTTCTAAGATGGGTATCAAGCACGCCCTGCATCCAGACAGGACGAATTGCAGGATCTACTCGACATGCAGTTCATGCTGAGCAACGACGGCATGTCGTCGAGTGGCGGAAACCAAACCGCCTTTCAAGGTCAGCAAGTGTGAGCTTGAATATCGATTACGCAATCTCGACAAGGCCGCCTACCAGAAATACCAGGAACAGATGAGTCAGTTGTTCTCCTGTCATGGCGACAAGCAGACGCTCGTGGCTACCGCGCTGCCACAAACCATGGCAGCAGCTAACGAATTGCTGCGCACGCTGTTGCCGCGCGCTCGCCAATTCTGAAATTCCGAAACTTCACATTGCATTTGACCAGGTGCCATCGACGGCACGTTAACTGCGACATTTAATGGCAATGGACTCGCGACCTGGCCGCCTGCAATGGACGAGGCCATGAAACGTGCAACCGTCAATGCCACACTGCGCGCACCGGAAGCGTTGATGCGTATGGTCGCTGAAAGCAAGGCACGTGAAAGCGCCAAACAGATGCTGGCCGCACAGAGCATGGAGGACAACGAAGCCAACATTCGCGCCGTATAACATCGTCGATCAGCAGATGCAATGCTGGCGCAGTCTCCCTACGTGAAGCGCGAAGGCAATGACTTTGCCACAACGCTGATCGTTCAAAATGGCCAGATCAAGATCAACGGACAGCCACTGGGAAATTTAGCCGCGATGGGAATGGGTGGCGACGCCCCGCCAGGCCCTGAAGGACTTCCTCCCGCTGCGACTCCGCCCATTGCACTTCCTAGCGAGAATAACTAAAGGACCTCCGCGTTGCTCTGGATAGACTTGTTCAGCGCCTCCCGAAAATAAATGCCGCTTGCCCGACATCTGCAAGCGGCATCGTTACTTTTGGCGGCTACTCCATCGACACGCGCGCATCGTACGCGTTGCGTGCAGCGGTCGGAGTCCAGGTTTCCAGGCGGATCTTCCAGCTACCATCTTGTTGCTTGTCAAAGATGCGCGTGAAATCGCCTCCGCCATAGGCACTCTGTCCATAGACATTGGTCACCATCACCGACCAAACGCCAGACTCGATAAGCGAATTGCCACGGACGTTCGCTGATTCAACACGCACGTAAATCTTCTGCCCATCGGCCATGCGATCCGTCCAGTAATTCTTGATGGCATCACGACCGGAAACTGGTTCGGCCGCCGGCGGGACTAACAACGCATCGCCCGTGTACGCACCCGCCACCATATTTGCATCGCCGGCTGAATAGTTCTTCGCCCATGCAGCGTTGGACTGATTGGCAATGGCGTACGCATCAACAACCGTCGGCGTTTCCGCAAATGCCATACCAACACTAAGAGGTAACAACATCATGGTTGCAGCGATTTTCATAGTCGTATCTCCTAAAGGTTGTCGAATAACAATTTCCATAGAGGCAACGCTTTAAATAGTACTCACGCCTCTTTGTTATGAAGATTAGTGCGCCGCACAATGTCATTCAATGCATCAACCGTGCATGCACTGTTGCCAAATCCGAAGCGATCCAGTTTGCAGAGTTGACTTACATCAAGAGAGCTATTTGTTCGGGGAATTACGAGGAACAATTGTCACAATTTTATATTCACGACATCGAAAACATTTGGAATGTTCATAAATGGTGCAAAAATCTTTCGCTATTGTGCAGCCAATATGAACACAGATTTTCCACTTCGACGTAAAAGCACGACCTGTTACTTAATTTTTCAGCCGTTCTTGTAGGATGCTTGCAGTTTCATCGATACCACTGGGCGCAACGATTGGCCGTTTTGGCAACGCCCAAAGCGCTTCCAGTGGCGGCAGGATATTTCCGTGCTCGAGATCATGTTTCTCAAGCCGTAGGCATCGCGCTTCGCACTCCAGCCACGCGACCAGATGCGGCGCCTCCGGCCACACCTCGCGCGGCACGTACAACACGGGAATGCCGTTGCAAGCCGCTTCCACAAAACCGCCATAGCCTGGCTTGGTGATCAATGCATCGCAACTGCATACGATGTCAATGTACGAAAAATCGATTCGCTCGATGGGCGTCATGTCCTCACGCGCAGGACAACTGCTCCCGGCAATCAACCAATGAATATCCGCGCGGCGCGGCCAGAGATCCAACGGCAACTCAGTCCGCACGCCACCCATGAATACGGCAACGATGCGAGAATTGTCGTCCAGCGCCAGGCGCGTTCGTATTTCATCGCGTTTGGAAATTCCCCGGCGCGCAATCGGGCCGACGGACACCAGTTTGCTCACCTTCGGCATGGGCATACTGGGTGTGGGCGCGATGAATGCATCCACGCTGTCGTAGGCTTGGCAAAGCTGCACATAAACTCGAGCGGCACCAGGAAGATCGTGGCAGTAACCGTGATAGATCTCCGCCCAATTAAGCGAACACATCGCCATCGCTGGAATGCCCATTCGTTTGGCCGCCAACAAGGGCACATACGGAACGTTGCCGAAAACCAACCCCGGCCTGAACGCGACCATGCGTTGCATCGATTGCACGATCTCCTCTTCCCAGCGTGATAGTTGCGCCAGGTAACGTTCGTGACTCGCCTGCAAGTCTACCGCCAGCGAGTCGTGCATAACCATGCCGAAGTCGGACGCGATAGGCACATGCTCGAACGACATATGAAAGTGCTTCCGCAACAGCTCGACCGGCGCCACACATTCAATTACGACACGCAAATCCGGTTGACGTGTCACCAATTCATTCACAACCGGTGCGGTCTGCGCCACGTGTCCGTAACCGTGGAAAGTCACCGCAACATAAATAGTCTTCGCTGTCATCCGATCTGCAAATCCTGGTAAAAGCCAGTGACCTCCTCACGGTCATGATAGAGTTGCCGGAATTGCAACTCGTACCTGCGCCCCGAAAGTGCTTTCTCAAACGTGGCTTGTGCTTGCAACAGCGCTGCGTAACGTTTTTTCATCGGCAGTTTCAGATTGAATATGGCTCGCTTGCACCAGCGTTTGGCAAACCACACACCCAACCGATCAGCCACTCGTTGTGGCTGCTCGATGATATCGCATACCAGCCAATCCACGCCGCGTGGCGGGTGAAATTTAAAACCATCCATGCGCCGATGTTCAACTGTCTCAAGCTGCATGACTGCAGGCGCAATCCGACCGTTGTCGACAGCGATCACGCGCAAACCCATCGAAGCCAACAACCAGGTCCAACCACCTGGTGCGGCGCCAAGGTCAATGGCCAGCATGCCTGGACGAAGCAACTGCTGCCGCTTTTCCCCACTAAGAAAGGTCAGCAACGCTTCATCGAGTTTGAGCACCGAGCGGCTGGGTGCAGCACGTGGCATGTGCAGGCGTGGGATACCCATGGGCCATTTCGGCGCTTTGAGTCGCGAGGCTGAACCCGATGTAGGCACTGGTGGCGTCCTCGGTGAAGAACGCATGCAAACGGGTAAACGAGGATCTACGCTCAGCAATCCTCGCTTACGCAAACCTTCGCAAAGGCACCGGCAGCGTCCTGCACAATGGCAGCAGTGGGCGCGTGGATTCAGCATCAGCGGCTTCCACCCACGCGCACAAATACGGTGCCCATTCCCGCTGCTGAATCGACAATGAGACCACGCGATCTTTCGACGGCATGTCAGCAAGATATATCCGATAGCCACAATTGGCGCGAAAAACCGGCCAAAGTGCAGTCAGGTTTGTAAGTAGTCGGCGCCTATCAGTTGGTTGGGTAGATTTCAATGAGGACAAATCCGCAGCTGCCCCAGCTACGATAGATTTGACTCTGGCGCCACTTGCGCAAGGCGCGCGCCCAGCTCCTCGCTGCAATCGTTTTCAAAACCTGCGCGGCAGGCACACACAAACGTACTCATGGAACGATAGAATAGCGCGAATTCCGGTCAAACTTGCCGCGGACGGCATTTATACTTTGAACCGCAACCGAACATTTCAAACCATGTGTTGCATTGATGTTGCGTTTGCATCCTGATCCCGACGGTAGCCGACGCCGAATGCTTGCATCAAAGCGGCGCCCAAGCGAGTAAGCGGCCGGGAGCCCCGCCATGCGGGCTGCTGATCTTATTCTTTGCTTTCCTTGCAATCACTGTTTGACCGGTGTGGTTACTCGGTCAGCGTGAATCCGCCCACCACATCCTTCATACCGCACGCCCGCTACCAAGCCTGGCGCGATAATCGTGAAGACTATCAGACACGCCATTCATGGCTCGATTGGGAAAATGTCACCCAACGCAGCGCTGGCGGTGATCGTAGCCGAAGACCAATTGTTTCCGGAACATTCGGGTTTTGACCTGAAAGCCATTCGTGAGGCTCTGGCGACACAATCAAACTCATCGCGTGCGCGGCGCCAGCACCATTTCACAGCAGGTTGCCAAAAATCTTTTCCTGTGGTCCGGACGCAGCTTCCTGCGCAAGGGTCTCGAGGCATGGTTCACAGTGCTGATTGAGAATCTGTGGAGCAAACGACGCACGCTGGAGATGTATTTGAATATTGCTCAGTTTGGCGATGGTGTTTACGGCGTGGCAGCGGCTTCGACATACCTGCTGCAAAAATCCCCGGCGACGTTGAGTGCGCACGACGCAGCGCTGCTTGCTGCGGTGCTACCCAACCCGGTGATGCTGCGTGTTGACAAACCTTCGCGCTATGTACTTGTGCGTCGCGCCTGGATCTTGCAACAGATGCAGCAGTTGGGCGGCATCGACTACTTACAAAAGTTGTAGAACGTCTGCCTCATTGAAGCCGAGAAAAACGTGTCGCGTCGCCAGATCTTCGTCTGCCCCCTGTAACGGGGAAGATATTCGGGACAGGCAGAAGGCTACGGGATAGTGCTTGGCAAAATCGACATTGACTGCCCCATCTACGCAACTGCGGAAGGCAGACGAAAAAGATCGGTTTTGATAGATAGCCGCTGGATCAAAATGCGCAGAAACGACTTCAGGAACCGATTCTGGCAACCCACGGACACTTGTTCGATCATGCTGGCACTGAGCTTCAGCAAACTGGTGTCGGTGCGCGCCACAATGGTCGCAATGCGCGCCGTCTGCGCCAGGTAACCAAGCTCGCCAAAGCAATCTCCGCGTTTGAGCACGCGCAAATCGTAACCCTGCCGGCGTACACTGACCTCACCCTTAATGATGACGTAGAAGGAATCATCAATGTCACCTTCGATGACAATTTCGCTGTTGGGAGTGAACTCCTGCCATTCACCAGCACGCACCAATTCCCAAAGTTCGACGTCGTTAAAGCCGCGGAAAAATTCCAGTTGAAGCAGTTCACCAAACATTTCGCCAGCGGCAATCTCCTCGGTGGGATGTTCCAGGACGCGATCGAAGGCGCGGCTGAGATCCGCAGCCATTTCCATTGCTGAACGGTACCGCTGTGAAGTCTGCTTACAAATCGCGCGGCGCATAATCACTTCCAGACTTTCCGGAATACCCGCGCGCAGCGTGTTCATCGGTGGCGGCTCTTCGTGCAGGATGCGGAAGATAAGTCGCGTAAAACTATCGGCCGCGAATGGATGACGGCCCGTGAGTAATTCATACATCACTACACCCAACGAAAATACGTCGGTCTGTCCGCTCAGGGTGTCTTCCTTCAACTGTTCCGGCGACATGTAGCGTGGCGAACCCAAGGTCACCGACGGAATAGTACCAGTAGCCTCCTGGCGCCCCACGAACGCAATGCCGAAGTCGCCGAGTTTCACATCCATGTCCGGACATACCAGAATATTGCTGGGTTTAATGTCGCGGTGAACCACACCCTGTCGATGTGCGTAATCAAGTGCCTTGGCAATCTTGAAGCAAACTTCCACCACCTTGTCGATTGGCAGCAGCGTCTCAGGGCGGCAGTGATCCTTCAGTGTGCGGCCGCCTTCGATATGCTCCATGACGATGTAGCAATCCTCATCGTTAACGCCCGCATCATGGATGGCAACGATGTTGGGATGGGCCAGCAACCCAGCCATGTGTGCAGCATTGAAGAACTGACGGCGATAATGCGACCCCATTTCCTCATCGCGCAATTGATCGGCATTGGCGAGCTTAATCGCCACGCGCCGATCCACGTAAGGGTCGTAGCCCAGATAAACTCGCCCCATGTTGCCACGGCCGATTTCCTGGCTCAGTTCATACTTGCCCAAGGTTTTTGCTCGATTCATAGCATCACATCGTCAAACTCAACTGTCTCATTTAGAACGTATGTCAAAATTGCTGTGCCCGCCATTAAGATGGGTTCCAGCTTCCCCACGTCAAATCCACAGCGCTCCGATTTTAGGATCCGTGCGCACGCGTTGCCCGCTAACCGACGATCTCTCGCGGCCATCCCGTGCCATTTCCACTGAAAATTCAGACTGTTACGCTGAACACGTGGCTTCAACCCACTGAAGCCGGCATTCCCTGGTAGTGGATTCGGCCGCTATTTTGGGCCGATCTCTGCGAGCACCTCGCGCGCCGCCCTAAAGGCATCCACGGCCGCCGGCGTTCCGGCATAAGCCGCTGAATGCAGCAAGGTTTCTCGTATTTCAGCGATGGTCGCGCCATTGTTCAGCGCGCCACGAATATGTCCCTTCAATTCCTGTGGCATTTTCAGTGCAACAAGCATACCGAGAGTGACCAAACTGCGGGTTCGCCGGTCCAATCCATCACGGGTCCACACCGCGCCCCAGCAGTGTTCATTAATATATTCTTGCAGCGGCCGGCTGAATTCGTCGGCCCCGTTGAGCGCCCGGTCGACAAAATCACTGCCCATCACGGCCCGACGTACTTGTTCGCCTGCGTTCATCTGACACTCCTTTGAGAAAGTTGTACGAGAAAACTGCCAAGACTGTCATTGATTATACTGGTTGCCGCGTGGACCTCATTCGAGCAATATCCAATCATGACCGCATTCATCACCCACGCCGCCTGCCTCGAGCACGTGATGTCACCCGATCATCCGGAGAGTCCGGCGCGCCTGCACGCGATTGAAGATCGCCTGCGCGCCGCCGGCATCATGGACTACTTGCACCCCTACGCAGCGCCGCGAGCAACCCGCGATCAATTGGCGCGCGCGCACAGTCAACGGCATATCGACGCCATCTTCCATGCCGCGCCTCACGACGGCGTCGTTCGCATTGATCCCGACACCGCGATGAATCCTCAAACGTTGGAAGCTGCGCTGCGCGCGGCGGGAGCGGCCGTACTCGCAGCGGATTTAGTTATCGACGACAAGGAACGCAATGCCTTCTGCTGTGTGCGCCCGCCCGGCCATCATGCGGAGCGCGACCGTGCCATGGGGTTCTGTTTTTTCAACAATGTTGCTGTCGGAATCATGCATGCGCTGGAAACACATGGACTGCAGCGCGTTGCCTTGATTGATTTCGACGTACATCACGGTAACGGCAGCGAAGATATACTTGCTGACGATCCGCGCGTGCTGATGTGTTCAACATTTCAGTATCCACTGTATCCGTTCAAGGCGCGACCTTCGGTGCCAGGAAGTTTAATCAACGTGGCACTACCAGCAGGCGCTGACGGTCACGATTTCCGCACGGCGGTGAAGGAGGAGTGGTTACCGCAATTGGAGGCATTCAAGCCGCAAATGATCTTCATCTCCGCGGGATTCGATGCACATCGCGAGGATCCGTTGGCGAGCCTAAATCTAGTCGAAGACGACTACGGTTGGGTAACCAAACAAGTCATGCACGTCGCCGGCAGGTACGCCAACAACCGCATTGTTTCCACCCTGGAAGGAGGTTATGCACTTTCCGCGCTTGGCCGCAGCGCCACCGTACACATTCGCACTCTGCTGGGCATCGCGTGACCGCGATCAAGTCTGACGCCAACTGCAGGCGCGAGAATGCAGCAACTTTTGAGCCGCGGAGACAAATACCATGAAATGTAACGTTGGAAAGAACGAACGAATTGCGCGCATTGTTGCCGGTGCTTTGATTATCGTCCTGGGCATTACCTACGGCAGCATGTGGGGCGCGATCGGATTAATCCCTCTTGCCACTGGCCTATTGCGTTGGTGTCCGGCCTACGACTTGATAGGAATCAATACGGCGAAGTGAATCGTCTCCCACGAGACTCTTCGCTCGCGACATATTGCGGTCTTTGAGCTAATCAGCGCGGGGAGTAATCAGTGAAGATAGTTGTCGTCGGTGGAGTTGCCGCGGGCATGTCCGCTGCCGCACGCGCGCGCCGCCTGAGCGAGGCGGCAGAAATTGTAGTCATCGAACGCACACAGCACGTCTCATTCGCCAATTGCGGCCTGCCCTATCACATTGGTGGCGACATCCCCGAACGCGAAGCCTTGCTACTGCAGACCCCACAGTCACTGGCCGAGTCACTCAACCTGGATGTTCGCATCGGCCATGAAGTTACCGCCATCGACCGCGACCACAAAAACATACTAGTCACGGAGTTAAACACCGGTCGTACCTACACCGAGAATTGGGAACGACTGGTACTTTGTCCTGGCGCTTCACCCGTTCGTCCACCCATACCGGGAATTAACCACCCTCGCATACATACCTTACGCAACATTGAGGACATGGACGCAATTCTCGCTACACTTTCACAAGGGGTGGAGTCGGCGGTAGTCATTGGCGGCGGATATATCGGTGTTGAAATGGCGGAGAATTTGCGCCACCGGCAATTGCGCGTCGATCTTGTCGAAATGCTAGATCAAATCATGCCACCGTTTGATCCGGAAATGGCGCGCGATCTTCAGTACCATCTGGAGTTTCACGGTGTGACGCTTCATCTTGGCACGGCAGCGTCTGAGTTCGACGATAGCGATGGCCGACCATGTGTGAAGCTCTCGAATGGTCATTCACTCGCTGCCGATATCGTTGTAATGGCCATTGGTGTGCGTGCCGACTCGCAGCTAGCCAAACAAGCTGGGATCGAGATTGGTGCGCGTGGCGGGATTCGTGTCGATGTGCATCAACGCACATCGGATCCCAATATTTATGCGGCGGGCGATGCCGTTGAAGTTATCGATACCGTAACCGGCGCACCAACACTAGTTCCACTTGCCGGTCCCGCCAACAGGCAGGGGCGCGTTGTTGCCGACCACATTTTTGGACGCGACAGCAGTTACCGCAGCACGCAGGGCACCGCCATTGTCAAGATATTTGAAATGACAGGTGGCGGCACGGGTAGCAATGAAAAAACCCTGCAACGGATTGGCAAGCCGTACAAGAAAATCTATCTGCATCCCTCAGGCCATGCCAGTTACTATCCCGGCACCGCTCCCATGCAGATGAAGATATTATTTACGCCCGACACGGGCCAACTGCTTGGTGCACAGGTAGTCGGTTACGATGGCGTCGACAAACGCATAGACGTGCTGGCAACAGCACTACGTGCAAAAATGACTGTCTTCGACTTGGAAGAATTCGAATTGGCCTACGCACCACCTTACGGGTCAGCCAAGGATCCAATCAACATGGCGGGATTCATTGCCGCCAATCTGCTACGAGGTGACGTCGACTTCTGGTATGCGGAAACATATCCACACGATCTCCCCGAAGGCACTTTAGTCGACGTGCGTGGCGAGCACGAATTCAGCGCCTGGCATATCCCCGATGCGATTAATATACCGCTCGGTCAACTGAGAACACGCATGCGTGAGATCCCCGCTGACAAACCCGTGTATCTTTACTGCCGGGTCGGCTTTCGCAGCTACCTCGCGCACCGTATTCTGGTTCAATCTGGATTTACGCAAGTTAAGACACTGGCCGGTGGTTCAAAGACCTTTTGCAGTTTTCATCGCACACCGCTTTGTACCGGACGTCCAGGGTTACCCTTTGTCGCTCATGCAGAGGAGCAGCTGGCGCGTACAGTCGCTCCGAATTGCGCTGCCTAGGAGGTTCTTCCGCCATGAATACTCAACAAGACTCCACAATCGATGTTACGGTGCGCGATTTCATGGCGCCATTTCCTTATTCCGTCACGCCTGACACATCGGTAGCCGACGCAAGCTACCTCATGCGCAAGCGACGTATCCGTCACCTTCCGGTGCTCGTGGATGGTGAGCTGGTGGGTGTGGTAACTCGCACGGATATTCTTGCCGCCCAGCCGTCAGAAGCTATTGCGCTGAAGAATTGGGAACAGGACGACATCCTGTGCAAAATAACGGTACAGAAAATCATGGCATTGAAACCGGTGACAGTGGGAGAAGATACATCGCTGGTCGATGCAGCCCGACTCATGCTCGAACGGCGCATAGGCTGCCTCCCCATAGTCGATAACGAAAGAAAATTGCATGGCCTGATCACTGAAACCGATCTTCTGCAAGCCATGGTCAGGCACTGGGCGCCTTCGCCACAAAAAGCGTAAGCTATCCATGCCTTGATTTGCTTCTGATTGACGACCGCCGCCGTCGTCGTGACAACGCATGAGCACGATTCACCTTCACGAACTATTCACGCCCACGTCAGTGGCCGTTATCGGCGCCACTGATCGCTTGCATGCCGTCGGTCAGGTCGTTTTGCAAAACCTTCTGCAGGGTGGATTTAAGGGCTCCATCTATCCGGTGAATCCACATCATGATCGCATCGGGGACTTGAAAGCTTTTCCAAGCGTCGACGCCCTTCCTGCTGTGCCGCAGCTCGCCATCATCTGCACGCCGGCACCGACGGTTGCAGCGTTGATAACCGAGCTTGGGAAGAAAGGCACACGCGCGGCGATTGTCATGAGTACGGGGTTTTCCGATTCCGGCACCATGTCACGACAATCACTCCTGGATGCCGCAAAGCCTTTTAATCTACGTATCCTTGGTCCGAACTGCATCGGTCTTCTCAATCCGAGAATTGGTTTGAATGCCAGCTTTGCGCACATGGCTGCGGATCAAGGGTCGCTGGCTTTCGTTGCTCAGTCCGGCGCCCTGTGCACGGCGGTGATCGATTGGGCCAAACTCAATGGAATTGGTTTCACCCATGTCGTATCGCTTGGCGACATGCTGGACGTCGATTTCGGCGACATGCTGGACTATCTCAGCACCGACAGCGCCACTCGCGGCGTACTGCTGTACATCGAAGGCATCACCTCGCCGCGCAAATTTCTATCCGCCGCACGCGCATTGAGTCGCAACAAACCCATCATCGCCATCAAGGCAGGACGTCACGAAGCCGGTGTGCGGGCGGCACGCTCGCACACCGGCGCCCTCGCCGGCAGCTTTTCGGTGTTTGAGAGTGCGTTGCATCGCGCTGGCATCGTCCTGGTCGATTCCGTCGAAGCACTGTTTGAATCTGCCGAAACCCTTGCAATGTTTCGCCAACTGCCTGCGGGTGAAAGATTGGGTGTACTCACCAACGGTGGCGGCCCCGGCGTTCTCGCCGCAGATTCCATCGTCACCCAGGGCGGATCGCTGGCCACCCTTTCATCAGCAACCACTGGCGCCCTCAACGCCGTGATGCCAGCAAGCTGGTCGCAAGGCAATCCCGTGGACATCGTCGGTGATGCCGATGCCAACCGTTACGCGCAAGCGCTAGATGTTTTGCAAAACTCTTCCGACATTGACGCGTTATTGGTTATGCACGTGCCAACTGCATTGCTTCCGAGTGAGGAAGCCGCACGCGCGCTGGCGCCTTTGCTGGAACAATATCGCAAACCAGTGTTGACTTGCTGGATGGGCGGAGTCAGCGCTGAACCCGCACGTTCAATCTTCACACAACACCGCGTGCCCGCTTACGAAACACCCAAAGCGGCCGTCACCGCCTTCATGACCCTCGTGAAGTACCAGCGCACACAGCAACTGCTGATGCAAACGCCGCCTTCCTTACCCGAGATATTTACACCCAATTTGCAAGTCGCACGCGAGCCAATATCGGCGGCTCTCGCAGCCGGGCGCGATCTGCTCACGGAGGTGGAAGCCAAGACAGTATTGCGCGCCTACGGTTTTTCCGTGGTAGATACTCGTTTTGTTTCTGATATCGACGCTGCCGTCGCCGTCGCCACTCGTTTGGGGTTTCCAGTGGCCCTCAAGATCGTATCATCGCAGATTACTCACAAGTCCGATGTCGGCGGCGTGGCGCTGGGATTGACATCCGACGACGAGGTTCGCGCCGCGGCACAATCCATGCTGGCACATGTAAAGCAACAACGTCCCGACGCACACATCGACGGTTTTTCGGTTCAGCCCATGATTGATCGAAGTAGTGCCCGCGAACTGATAGTCGGCATGACCATCGATCCGATATTTGGTCCAATTGTTCTTTTCGGCGACGGCGGCACTGCTGTCGAAGTGCTCGCCGATAAATCCATTGCGCTTCCACCGTTGAACATGATGCTGGCCAATGACATGATCCGGCGTACGCGTGTATTCAAGCTGCTGCGGGGCTTCCGAGATCATCGCCGCAAACCTTGAAGCGCTAACGACGGATGAATGCGGCTGTCGCAAATGATCATTGATCTTCCCGAGATTGTTGAGCTCGACATCAATCCACTGCTAACCAGCAACAAAGGAACCATTGCGCTCGACGCACGCATACGCGTTGCTCGTGCTAGTAGTCGTGGCGCTGATCGCCTGGCCATTCGCCCGTATCCCGTCGAGTTGGAGGAACAATTAACACTGAGCGGCGGCGAATCGCTCTTGCTGCGTCCCATTCGACCGGAAGATGAGTCCGCACATTTGGCATTTGCGAAGAAGTTGACCCGCAGGACATGTATTTTCGCTTCACCCGAACCAGGACTTCAGCCATGCGCAACTCGCGCGCTTTACACAGATTGACTACGACCGCGAAATGGCGTTCATCGCCACCAACGTCAATACCGGCGAAACCATGGGCGTAGTTCGCGCAATTACCGACTCCAACAATCACAGCGCTGAATTTGCCATCATTATTCGCACTGACTGGCAGGGACGCGGCCTGGGCACTGCATTGCTGAGAAAGATCATTCGGTACTGTCAGTCTCGTGGCACCGGGAAGCTGTATGGCCATATCCTGCAAGGCAATCACGACATGCTGGTGTTGGCAGAGCAATTGGGCTTTGAGCTCGACTACAGCAGCGAAGACAGCGTTGTGATTGCGACATTGCCATTGAAGAAACTTCATGAGTGAACCATGTTGAATGGGCTTGTTGGCGGCATTTCATAGGACTCAGCGCTGTACTGCTGATGGCGTTGCTTGGTCGAATCGCCGGCATCAGCGGCATCCTGACCGGAATGTTCTCCGGAGGCACGATGGAACGACTTGGCCGATTTCTGTTTGTGATTGGACGATCTTGGCCCTGTGCTGCTAGAGTCTCTTGAAATTCCATGTTGATTTTGAAAGTTCGTCAGTCGCCAATATGGCTCGTGCTCGCGTGATTTCTGGTTGGGCTTGGAACGCGGATCGGCAATGGCTGTACCAGCGGCCACGGCGTCTGCGGACTGTAAAGGCTATCGCTTTACGCTCTTTACCGCAGTCGCCACCTTCCTCATCACGGCAATGGTTACGGTATGTGTAGTCCAGCACGGCGATGCGTCATGAAGGTTCTAATTGCATGGTTTGTTACTGGAGTAATGGTAGGATCGGTCTTTGCGTCTCAGGCATGATTCATCCACGAACCGTGCTGGCATTTCTTGATGTAACCAGCGCCTGGGATCCGACGCTGTTGTTCGTACTTGGCAGCGCGGTGGTCACCGCTTTCTCGGTTACCGTCTTGTGTTTGCACGCCATGCCGATATTTACTGATCGCTTCCATCTTCCACCAACACGAATGTCGATGCACCGCTTCTCATTGGTGCTGTAATCTGGCATCGGATGAGGGTTTGCTTATTATTGTCCGGGGCCGGCGATCGTGAATCTCGCCAGTCTGCACACGGAGCCGTGTTGTTTGTCGTCGCGATGATTGTAGGCGATCTCCTCCGGCGCCCAGTTCGTCAAATAAGAACCCGGTCAACCGCTCAAGCTAAATCGGCTTTTGGTTCGATTCGCACGCGGCTTGCCGCATAATTGCCGACTCAATTTTCTTCGAGGTTGATTGCTCATGGCGCAGTATGTTTACACGATGAACCGCGTGGCCAAAGTAGTGCCACCAAAGCGGTTCATTCTTCGCGACATCTCATTATGCTTTTTCCCGGCGCCAAGATCGGCGTTCTCGGCCTCAATGGCTCCGGCAAGTCGGCGCTAACTGCTGCGGATCATAGCCGGTATTGACAGGACTTCGACGGCGAAGCCCTGCCGATGCCTGGCATAAAAATCGGCTACCTTGAGCAAGAGCCACATCTGGATCCCACCAAGGACGTTCGCGGCAACGTGATGGATGGCCTGGGCGACATCGTCAATGCGCAGGCAGAGCTCGACAAGATTTATGCAGCCTATGCAGAACCTGAAGCCGATTTCGACAAGCTTGCAGCCGAACAGGCAAAATGGGAAGCAGTGTTACAGGCTGGCGATGGCCACAACATCGACCACAAGCTCGAGATCGCCGCCGATGCCCTACGCCTGCCACCGTGGGATGCGGATGTCGCCAAGATTTCCGGTGGCGAGCGAAGGCGCGTCGCGCTGTGCCGACTCCTGCTTTCCCAACCGGATATGTTGTTGCTGGACGAGCCCACCAACCACCTCGACGCCTTGTCGATCGCCTGGCTGGAAAAGTTTCTTGAAAACTATCCGGAGCTGGTGGTCACCATCTTTATGATCGCTACTTCCTGGATAACGTCGCCGGATGGATTCTCGGTGGATCCGAGGCCATGGTGGTATACCGTGGCAGGGCAACTACTCCTCATGGCTGGAGCAGAAGGAAGCGCGGCTGGAACAAGAAGAGAAAAACTGACGCTCGCGTAGAAAGCCATGAAACAGGAATTGGAGTGGGTACGATCGATAAAGGTCGCCACGCGAGAGCAAGGCGCCTGGCGCGTTTGAGCTGTCGTCCACCGGGCGTACAAGCGCAATGGGAACCAACGAAATCTATTCCACCCGGTCCGCCTGGGCGATTTGGTCGTTGAAGCTGAAGGCCTTCGCAGGGGCTTTGGTGATCGACTGTTGTTCGACAACCTGAACGACTCCCGCGGGGAAGTCGTTAGTGTGATTGGGCTAATGGCGGCACGCTGGCAAGACCGCTGATGCGCTGGTCATGGTCGGAAATCACCGGACAGCAACGGCACATTTGCTGTAGTCGTGATTCTGGTGGCTTTCCGCCATGTCGATCAATCGCGCGATTAGCAATCAGCAAAGAAGACGGTGTGGCAGGAACTCTCCGACGGCCTGGACATCATCAAGGTAGGTAACGCGCAAACGCCGTCTGTCTCCTGCGTCCGGACGATTTTCCGGTTTCAAAGAGGCACGGATCAGCAAAAAATCATTGGACAACTCTCCGGCGGCAGGCGCAGCCGTGTACACCTGGCGGAAACGCTATTAAAGTCAGGTGGCAATCTGCTGTTGCTCGACGAACCGTGCTGATCTCGACGTGGAAACGCTGCGCGCTGGGCTTGGCTTTGCTCGGCTTCGGTTGCGTGGTCAGCGATTCACATGACCGCGATTTCGCCAGCTACGCGCCACTCACATTCTACAACCTGGAAGTACGATTCAGGCGGCGGTATGAACTGAAGGCAACTACGCCGAATACCGTGGAAGACTTACGACGCCGCGCGGGGCGAAGATGCCGACAACCGCACCGCAGCTATTCTGACGTTGAAGAGCAGATGTCAGAATGAAAGATCTGCCAGAGCATGTACGCCCGGCTGTATGACATGGCCATGGCGATGAAAGACGCACACAGCCGACGTAACGTCGAAGAACTCGAAGAAGTGTTCAGTACTTGAAATTACTGCCTGGCGCTTTCCGTGGATGAAACCAGCCGAACATCTGCATCCTGGAAACGCTGGGCGATTTCGCCTGACAACGATCAGGCGCTGATCCTGACGCGTTGATGCTGGCGGAAAAGCGAAATGAACTGCGGCCACCTCCATATTATGGGCATGGGCGAACGTCATGCGTACGCCGGACAATATCGATGAGGCGCGTGGGCTGCGCTCAAGCGGCTTGCATCTTGCAGCCGAGGCAAATGATTCCGAGATGCTCGCCCGCGCCGATGTCGTTTTAAGCGAACTACCCGCCTGACTTGGGGTCCGGTCGATGCGGTCCAACCCATGCTGAGCTATCGACACGGCTACCATGCTGGCAATTTCGCCGATGTATTCAAGCATGTCACGCTCGTCGCGCTGCTTCAGGCCTTGGGCCGCAAGGACAAACCAACACATATGCCAGACACCCACGCGGGTGCCGGCGGCTATGATCTCCGTTCGGAAGTGGCAATCAAGAATCGCGAGTTCGAAACGGGTATTGCGCGCGTATGGAAGGCGCCAAATCCACCTGCGGTGGTCGCCGACTACTTGAATGCCCGTTACAGGCGTACGCCAGGATGGCCTGCCGGCGGGCAGCCTAATTCGCCACCGCGCTGGTATCCAGGCTCGCCACGGATCGCCGCGCATTTTCTTCGCGCACACGATCGCATGGTGCTGGCCGAGCTGCACAGCAGCGAGCAGCCGCTGCCAGCATCCAGGTTGCGCCAGGGACGATCGCGTAACCCATTGGCGAGGTGACGGCTACCATCTGTTGAAGTCGCGCCGCCAATTGAACGTCGCGTGGTATTCATCGATCATCCACCACGAACGGCGGGTAAATCGTGCATATCATTGCTGCCCTGCGCGGGGAGCCGCTCATCGCTGGGCCAGCAGCGGCTGCTACGCGGTGTAGTACCCCATCATGCCCAAAGTTGCCGTCGCGCAATTGCACCGCGATACGCTCGGTCATAGTTTTGAAAAATTACTCTGTACCGAGCTCTGCGTTACACCTGATGACAATCCACTCGGCATGAATGGCAGCGGCATGCTACTCATCAATCCACCCTTTCTCATCGACCAGCAAATTGCCGCCACCCTCCCTTGGCTGCATGCCGCGCTCGATACTGGCGGCGGTCGCCATTCACTACGCTGGCTGACGACCAATCCGTAATTCACCACTACCGCTGTCAGATCTCCGTCACTAACCGGCAAACAATTGCCGCTTTCGGCTAAAGATCGCCTCCTATTGGCCGTTAGCCATCATAGCCCGAGGATTAACTATTAGACTGTTCGTCGCCGAATGGTGCGGACAGCGAGGATTGCAAACAATGCACACGCGCCGCACGCTCCGAGCCATGCTAAAGCCCGGATCCTGCTCCAAACTGGTCATGGCCGTGTGCGTCGCCGTTCCGCCAGTTGCCAACGCCGAGGTCTATCGTTGGATCGACGCCAGCGGCGAAGTTCATTATGGTGATCGCGCAGCTGCCGGCACTGCGCCTGGATCCAGTGTGACTGCGCTCACGGTGCGGGCTTATACAATCAAAACCAACGACCTCGTCGCCACCAACGCACCAGACGGCAATGCGCCCTCAACGTCCAGCGCTCGAATCTACGACTATCCATCATCAGTGCGAGTCAATGCCGATGAAACCGGCGTATATCGCGTGGACGGCAGCGTCAACGGCAGGCCCGTGCGCTTTGTCGTCGACACTGGCGCCAACCTGGTGACGCTCAATCGCCGCCAAGCTGAGCAGTTGGGGCTGCCACTTCCCCCCGCCGGTTCCGAAACCTCTACCGCGCAGACTGCATCCGGCACCACCGGCATTCACCATGTGCGCGTGGCGGAAATGCAGGTTGGCAACGTCGTCGTTCACGACACGCTGGCTGCCGTCACCGAAGACGTCAATTATCCAGAATCGCCGCTGCTCGGCATGTCATTTCTGTCACATGCGGAACTGGTTCAAAGCGCCAACGTGCTGGAAATCCGCCAACCTTAGCGGGTACGCGCCCATTTAATACCGCACTCGCCCATTCCCATCGCTGACCACCCACCACGAGAACGCCAACTGGCGCACAACACTTTGCCGCTGGTCCCCAAGTCCCCACCGCCAGTCGGCTAGCGGTAAAGAAATTCAAGTCAACGCCGTAAACCCATAGCGACACCCTGTTTTTGGGTGCGCTGTGCCTTGAACAAATTGGTTTGGTCTTTGCTACAAGGCCCGGCACAGCGCCCGAACAGGACGATCGACGAAACCATTGCAACCGGAGACGACATGCCAATGCGCCCCATACAGCATCTGTTCCGCAACATGATGATGAAGACGCGACTTTCGAAAGCGACCGCTGCCGTGATGGTTGGCGCACTCGCAGGCTTGTCGGCTCCCGCGCGGGCAATTGATGACACGGAAATATTCTTTAATCCAACCAGCGTTAGCGGCACGACCAACAAGCCCAACGTACTCTTTATCCTGGATAACTCCGGCAGTATGTCCGACTGCTTCAGCGGATCGGGCTGGGGGTGCAAAACGCGTATGGATGCGCTGAAGGAGGCGATGACGGATCTGCTCAACAGTGATGATGTTTACAACGGCATCAATGCCGGCATCATGCGATTTGACGGCGACGATTCAGACTCCGAATACATCCCGGTTTTTTATCCCATTAAACCGTTAACCGACAATGCCAGTACGGTCGATAGTGGTTCCACCTATGGCAGCGGCACCAAAGTGCGGGATCGCCTGCTGAAAATCGTCAATGACATGTCACCGCGCGGCGGCACGCCGATCGTCGGCGCATTGTATGAGGCCGCGCGCTATTTGACGGGTTCAACGGTTGGATTTACCGACGATGGCACCGGCTACTACGGCGTACCACACAAAGCCGCCGTTACAGGTGGCAGTTACCAGAAATGTACATCGTCATGGTCGTGGTGGTCGGGCTGGACGACAACTTGCACGTCCACCTGCGATTCTGGAACCACGGGCAGCAGCCGTTGCACAACCACCGGCACGCCGGAGCCGACTTATATAAGCCCATTGTCGGCTGATCGCGGCACACCCTTTACTCAGGCCACCAAACCCCAGTGTGCTCAGGCAGATTATGTTGTGCTCGTCACCGACGGCTTACCCACATCATCCACATCCAGTCTGCGTACTAAGGCGCAGACTCTAACTGGCCAAAGCAGCTGCGTCACCGGTTCTGGCGGTACGGATGGCAAGTGTGGCCCCGAACTTGCCGCTTTCATGCACGGCACGTACAACAGCGGTGATATACGCTCGGGCCAGACCGGCAATCAATGGGTAATCACCCATACGATTGCACTTGCCTTAAGCGATACCAACGGCAAGAACTACCTACAGGAAATTGCGACTGCCGGTGGCGGCAACGCGTATACCGCGAATCAGCCGGATGAATTAGCGGACGCATTGAGCCAGATTATTGCTGGCGCCATCAGCCGTTCTGCGGCAACCGGCGTGCCGGCGGTGTCATTGAATGTATTCAACCCCCTCTACACGCGCAACGACGTGTACCTGTCAGTCTTCGATCCGACCAACCGTCAGCGGTGGGCTGGCAATGTCAAGAAGTATAAGTTCTGTGATGTCGATGACAACCCTGCAACGCCAGCCGTAGAGGGATGCACTACCGAAGGTGGCTCCACCGTCACGTTCGGCACCTATTTGTCGCGCGGAAGCACTTCTTCAACCTATGTCAAAGCCACGGACAGCAGCGGCGACTTCTTGATTACATCGAAGGATCTGTGGAATACCACGTCAACTCCTGACGGTTCCAAGGTTCGGGCCGGCGGTGCGGGCGCAGTGCTTGATGCGACAACCAAGTCAACACGCAAACTCTATACGTTTACCGGTTCATATTCGAGCAATCGACTTCCCGCCACGTCGTCCTCATCAAATCCTGATCTGAGCCAGAACATTAATCTGCTCAACACTCGCTCGAGCTATACCTGCTCGTCGTCATCGGCGACCGACAACTGCAACATCACGCCGGCGCTATTTGGCATCTCTGGCGGACTCACCGCTGCCAATGTGACGTCGATGAACAACATCATTAAATGGATTCGAGATCCGGGTCTTGACGTCAATGACGGCAATGGCAACTCATCGACAACCGATTACTATGATTCTGTCGATGACGATAATGACGGCGCTGACGATGATCCGCTGTGGCCGTTCGAAGATCCCATGCACGCCAGTCCTGTGGCTTGGGAGTATGGCGGCAGTTCCAGCTCACCTATCACCAAGATATTCGTGCCCACGAACAACGGTGGCATTCGAATGCTGAACGCCGACACCGGTGCCGAGGAATGGATGTTCATTCCGCAGGAATTGCTGGCCCGTCAATCTGCGCTGATGGATACATCCGCGATTCTGCCTGCGGGTGCTCGCAACTTCGGTCTCGATATGACACCTGTAATATGGGTCCGAGATGACAATGACAACGACGCAACCAATGGTGTATTCCCGAATGGCCAAATCGAGCCAACCTACGGTGACTACGTTCATCTGGTCCTTGGTGAGCGTGATGGTGGTCGTGCGTACTATGCGCTGGATGTGACACCTTCAGGCAATGTGACGACGTCAAGCTCTTCCGCCACCATCAATCCGAAGCTGTTATGGAAAATTGAAGGTGGCGTAACCTCTGGCTTCACCAACCTACAGAACACTTGGTCGATGCCGACGCGCGGTCGCGTCCGCGTGTCTGCCACCGGCGGTATCAAGAACGTGCTGATCTTCGGCGGTGGCAATCCGGTTGGCGCCTCCAGCACAACCAGTCCGGGCGGCTTCAACTATCGCTACGGCACCAACATCGGCAGCGAATCGGCGGGCAACATTGTTTACATCGTCGATGCCGATACCGGTGAATTGCTCTACTCAATCGGCGGTGCGGGAACAACGGCGACGATGAAAACTGCCGCCGATGGAACGGGCATGAACTATCCGATCCCATCTGCCATTACCGCGCTCGATACGAGCGGTGACGGAATTACTGATCGGCTCTACTTCGGTGACTTGGGTGGAAACGTCTGGCGCGTCGATCTCTACAACGATGGGACCTCGTCAAATAGCTTGACAGCCGCCGTCGACAAGCTCGCCGATCTCGCACCAACGGTTGCGGGTCCGCCAGCTACAGGCAAACCGGCCACCAGCGTGACTACGCGTCAGGTATTGAATGCGAATTCGCGTACCTTCTATTACCGCCCGGCGGTGGTTCAGGTCAATCGCCCTGACTACGGTGGTCGGTTTGACATGGTATTGCTGGCCAGTGGTCAGCGTGAAAATCCGCGCAATGGCCAGGACAATTCAACAACTGGTAATGCAACGGTCATCAACAGTATTTACGCAATCATGGACTACAAGATTAAGCCAACCGATAAGGCCAGTGACTCGGATTTCCCGATTCGCAAGTCGGGCACTTCCGGTACTCCACTGCTGGTAGGCGACTTACTTGATCTGACCTCGAACGGGTATCAGATGACCAAGAATGCGACCACCGGCAAGTTGGAGTTAACCAGCACGCAGAAAACCGCGTTGAAGACCGCGTACCAAACAAAGACCGGCTGGTACATCACACTCAGTGATACAGGAGAAAAGGGTGTGTCAACAGTATCGGTGACGAACGACATCGTCGTGTTCAACACTTATACGCCGGCAGCAACTTCCTCCAGCGCCAATAGCTGTAATCTGCCCAATCCAGGCTCCGGCAGAATTTACGCGATTGACTTGTTCACCGGAAGTGCCGTGTTTTCCAACTTCAATACCAGTGACGGAGGCGGCAGTAACCCGACCACGAGCGATCGAGCAAATCTAGGCGTCGGCATGCCTGTTGAAGGTTCGAACCTCGGCTCGACCAGTGCCGGTCTGATTCTCCTCACCAATCATGGTGGCGGTGATCCCGATGGCATCAACGGCAGTGGCGGTAGTGGTAATGGCACCACCGACACCGACGGCATGGGCTCTGGTAGCGCTTCAATCAATCCGCTGAAGGGTTTGCCTCGCGGCCGGATCTACTGGTACGAACGGTAGTCGCTACGCAAAGAAAGGGGGTCTCCGACGATCAAGTCGGAGACCCATGAATGATAGGACACAACATGACAAAGGCCTCACGACAAACTGGATTCACGATCATTGAGCTAATGATTACGCTTGTGGTAGCCGGCGTACTCGTCGCGTGGGCCGTGCCTAACATGAAGAATTTTGTTCTCGGTGGTCGTCTCACAGCCCAGACCAATACTCTCGTTGCAGCCCTGCAGTACGCCCGGTCAGAAGCCGTAAAACGGTCATCAACCGTCACCATCGGCCCAATCGGTTCTACCAATCCAACAACGGACTGGGGCACTAATGGATGGCGAGTTTTCATTGATACTGACGGTGACGGCGTGTTGGACAGCGATGAAGTCACCATACGGCAGGAAGCAGCCCTTCCTTCCGGTACGGACTACGCTACCGTGAACGTAAGTACTACTCCGCTCAAATTTAACCGCGATGGAAGTGCAAGCGCTGCTTTGACCGCAACGATATGTAATACCGCTTACAAATCGACGAAGAACGCGCGAACGATTTCAGTCAGTGCGGTGGGAACGATTCAGACTACCGAGTCGACTTGCCCCTAGGAGCAATATTCATGATCAATCAACTTAGTCGCCAACAATCTGCCGGTTTCACGCTGCTGGAAGCGATGATCGCGCTACTTGTACTTTCAATTGGCTTGCTCGGCCTTGCTTCTCTTCAAGCAAGATCAATGCAGTACAACCACGACGCGCTCGTACGAGGTCAGGCGACAGAGCTCATTATGGATATCTTCGAAAAAATGCGAAGTCGCCGCTACGCCCACAATGTGTCGGCCGAAACCACTATCAACACGTACACTTCGGCAACTGCTTACGCTGGAACAGCAAACGGAACAGCTTGTCCCACGACCTCTAGCAACACCGTCACAACGGAACTGGCGTGCTTTCAGGAAGCGCTGGGTAAACTGCCAGGCGGCACGTCAGCGCAAGCGACCATTCAATGCACCAACGCCACGGCTTCAGAATGTACTGACGGCAATATTTCAAACAACATTTACACGGTTTCCATAAGTTGGGTTGACCGTCAAACAGGCAACGTTATCTCCACTCCGCTTTCATTCTCATCACAATTATGAAAACGCTATCACATGCCCTCCGTGACCAGAAGGGTCTAAGCCTTGTAGAGCTGATGGTCGCCATTGCCATCGGCTTATTCTTGCTCGCCGGTGCGATTAGTATATTTACAAACAGTAAGCGCGTGTACGTGGAGCAAGAAGACATGTCACGCATTCAAGAGAACCTTCGGTACGCGATGGACACAATTAGCCATGATCTTCGCTCCGCAGGATACTTTGGTTGTGGTTACGCGATTGACTCTTCGAAACTGAACAATACCCTCGGCGCAGCTTCCGGAACTCTTCTCGATACCAAGGCGGGTGGGCTCGAAGGTATGGAAGGAAGCGCAGGCACAAAACAATGGTTACCCAGTGGAAATACTTCCGAGGTCATCGGCTCAACAACCGGTTCCGCTGATGCCATTACAATTAGGCATGCCGCAGGACCGACCTGGGAAGTCACCGACGATTTTGCAGCGAACGAGGCAGTTGACGTCAAGAACGTCACGAGCGCATACACGGCCGATACAACTTACTTGTCGTTGAACGCAAATGTTGTTTACGGTGGCACGGGTTCAAAAATCGAGTCCAATGATCTAGTCACGGTAGGTGCATGTGGAAACGTCGACCTATTCAAGGCAGGCACCACCACAACAACGAGCGTCGCTCACACAGCGACTTTTAGCACCGGTTATGACAAATATGCCCGCGTCAATAAAGCCACCTTCGTTCGCTACTACATAGGCACAGATGGCACCACCGGCGAACCAGCACTTTACCGGCAGCGCTGGGATCGTGCGAGTAACTCAACGGTTACTGAACTTCTCGTACCTGGAATTGAAAACATGCAAATCACGTATGGTGTAGATGAGGACGGTGATTTTGCAGTCGATAAGTTTGTCCCCGCCAACACCACTGATTTCACGGATGGAACGGCAGATAACTGGACCAAGGTCATTGCCGTACGGATAGGGTTGCTAGCTCGAAGTGCAACCGCAAACGCGCCTGAAACCGATTCTCAGACATACACACTGAATGGCACTTCCATTTCCGCCGCAAACGACCATCGCAAGCGACGTGCAATTGAAGCAACCGTGTTCATTCGCAACAACTCTGTCAACAGCGACAAAGCATAAAGACTATGAACATCTCCTATCGATTAGTTACTCATGGTAGTAGAACCCAGCGCGGCGCTACGTTGGTAGTCGCCCTGATCCTCTTGCTTGTGATGACGGTCCTGGATTGCATCTATGGGCACCACAGGTCTCGAAGAGAAAATGGCTGCAAACTCCCAGGAAGTCATGCGCTCGTTGCAGGCGGCCGACGCCGGAATAACGCAGGCATACGCAACCATTACCGCGAGCGATAAAGGTGCATCAAAAGAAGGCGCGTCACTACAACTTTATACGGGTTCGGGTTTGACACCATCGGGTGCATGTTACAGTTTTCGCTTTATCGGCGAGACGACCCCACCGACACAAGGAACCGGGATGGATAATACGAAGAAAGCCTGGTACTTCGACACGCAGAGTATTGGCTATAACCAAGTTGACACGTCCGGGAATTGCACTGGCTCTGCCAATTCCTTTGGTGCAGCCACCACGCGCACAGCATCGTCGACAGTCAATGGTGGCTTATATCAGATTGCGCCGGAAGATCCGTACGTACAGCCAAATTCAACGTGATCTCAAATTCGAACGGCGCACAACGTTTCCCCGAGATGCCTACCGGGATTTAGTACTCCGCTTTGTTGGTAAGGGTTGGCATGCGCAGCGGCGCAACGTCGGTTAAATCTTCGGCGGCAGAGTCTGGCGGTGCCAACTCGTGCACTTTGACGTCGCCGTCGGTATCGCCCTTCAGTTTATAGAACGACAAACCGCCCTGGATTTGTTCGCGTACCACGTCGAACACCAGCTTCACATCGATGACGGGCTTCTGCTCGGCAAAGCCGTAGACCAGCGCCATATCGCAAAGCTTGTTAATCATGCGCGGTATTCCGCCAGTCTGGTGGAAGATGAAACGCGTTGCTGCCGGTCTGAATATGTCCGGATTTCCGCCGGCTACGGAAACGCGATGCCTGATGTATTCGTCGGTCTCCTCGGGATTCAGCGGTTCAATGTGACAGGCCACCGAAACGCGTTGCGCCAACTGCATCAATGCCGGCCGCATTAGCATTTCGCGTAACTCCGGTTGCCCAACCAGGATCATCTGCAACACCTGATCCTTGTCGACATTGATATTCGACAGCAGGCGCAATTCTTCCAAAGTGCTGACGTCGAGATTGTGTGCTTCATCCACGATCAGGACGGTGCGTTGACCTTTGGCATATTGGTCAATGAGAAAATCCATGAACTGCTGATACAGTTCAATCTTCTCCTTGCCGTGATACGGGAGGTTAAACGCAAGGTTCACCCACTGCAGCATTTCGCCCAGCGCGCGATGCGTGTTGGTAATCAACCCCACCGTGACATCGCGATCCAAACGATTGAGCAAATGCCTAACCAATGTGGTCTTGCCGGAGCCAATTTCGCCCGACACAACCGTAAAATTAGCGCGGCTGACGATGCTGTACTCAAGCAGCGTAATCGCTGAACGATGCCGCTTACTGAGATACAGGAATGCCGGATCCGGCTGCAGCGTGAAGGGACGTTCCTTGAGACCGTAGAATTCTTCGTACATATTCGCTATTCGTATTCTCTCGGCCTCAAGCTTGTGCTAACTGAAATACGGCGAAACCTTTTCGCTGGAACGGTTTAACACCGTACCAATGACCGGCGTATTGGCAAGCAGCGTGCTGGCATTCTGCAATTCGTCCTTGGTGGTAATGCCCTCAGACACCACCACCAAAGCCGCATCCACAGAGGGTGCGAACGCGATGGCATCATCCACCGATAACAACGGTGGCAAATCAAAGATGATGAAGCGGGTCAGATAGCGCGACTTTAACTCCTTCACCAACTGCCGCATGCGCGGCGATTTCAAAAGCTCAGATGAATTCGGCAGTGCTTCCCTTCCCGGCAACACAACCAGACGTTCGATTCCCGGATTGACCAACGCCTGACTGACCACTGCATTCTTGGTGAGCACATCGCTGACGCCGATGCCGACTTCAAGTCCCAGATACCGATGGATGCTGGGCCGGCGCATATCCAAATCGACCAGCAGCACAGTATGATGAACTTCTCGCGCCAGGCTGATTGCCAGATTGATGGCAGTGACGGTCTTACCCTGCCCCGGCCCTGGACTGGTCACCGCCAGTGCATTCCAGTTCTTCGCCACCATGCGCTGTAGCACCTGCGTGCGCAGGATTTTGTACGCCGCCGTCACTTCATCGGTTTCGGTGCCGGTAATAATCCGGTTCTTGCGTAACAGCTGCGCATTGATTGGTGTCACGCGCGTTTCAGAGTATTTGATTTGTGACTCTGGCGACTCAATGGGCGCGAGCGGGTGCATGGTGCCGCTACCCATCTGGCGCACCTGTTCCTGGCGCGCGCGTTCCAAAGCCTGTTTGATCCGTTCCATAGGTTGCCGGGTCTATATCGATAAACGTAGGCACGGCCCCGTCGTCGGGCCATTACCAGCTGAAATTTCAGTTTAAGTTTCCCGGTCTCAGCCAGAATAATCAATATAATAGATGAGATTTGTGACGTTGGCGCCAACTTCAGAAAAGTCCAGTGATTTGGGGCTCTCGCGCCCATCCTGCCATTATTCGATAAAACCAAACTTGCGCATGGCGCGGAACCATAGCACGTCAAGCGGCTGATAAAAGAAGTGAATCGCTGCCAACGCCGCCAGTACCGCTGCCAACAAGGCCAGCACGATGGCAATCCGCCCGGCAACGCGTTTGCGCCGCTCACTAGGCGTCACAATCTCCGGGATGACCGCCAGCGGCGGTACCCCAGTGAGATTGGTCAAGGCTGTGCGGCCGTAAATGGATGGATCCAACGCCTCAGCAACCGCAGTGGAACCGATACCGCCTGCAAACGCGAGCATGGAGCCCAGTAACGCAATAGCCAGTCGATTCGGTTTAGCGGGTTTCTCTGGCACCAACGGTGGTTCGATGAGACTGAAGCGCTCGCCCTTCTGCTCGGTCTCCAGTGTCTGCGACACCTGCGCCGCCATCAACTTCTGGGTGATTTCCTGATACTTCAGACTAGAGGTTTCATAGTCGCGCGTCAGATCTCGAAACTCGCGCTCCACTTGCGGTGAAGCCGATAATTTTTCCTCGTAGTCGGCGACTTTGCCACGCAAAGTTTCTTTCTGCTGCTGAGCGGCTGAAATTTCCGCATCCACCGATTGCAAATCGGTGCGCAATTGGATGTATGCGGGATTATCCGGCTCACTGGTATCGCGATTCGGGCGCCGTGCTCTCGCCTCCGCAGCCTCCTTCTCTAAATTGGCAACGGTGCGTGTAGCGCGTACTACGTCGGGATGATTGGCCGAATAGCGTTGCTGCAAACTGGCAAGTTCCGCGCGCGCGCCTTCGAGCTCTTTTTCGATCATCGTTGCCGCATTGCCCGGCCCACCTGCCTCGGCTTGCAAGGCATCCATTTCTTTCTTGGTGCGAATGACGTCAGGATGATTGGGTGAGTACTTCGCCAGCAGCGATACGTACTGCGTCTGCAAAATCTTGAGCCGGTCAGCGGGTCCCAGGATCCGCTCGCCCGTCTCGGAAACTGTTGCGGTAGTGGGCTTGACCAACGCCAATTGCCCCTGCAGGTACACGCGCCGATCCTCCAGCGAGCGGATCTGCCGATCGAGCTCGATGAGTTGCTGATCGGTACGATCCATCATCTGCAAGTTCACTTCCTTCATGTCCGGAAGTTTGCCGGCATTCTTCTCCTTGAACTCGGCCAGCTTATGTTCAAGCTCGGCGATGCGTGCCTTCAGTTTATCGCCCTCTTCGGCAAGGAAGCTCGACGCCTGCTCGGCCACTTCTGTACGGCGAGTAAGATTTTCTTTCAGATAGAGCGAGACAAGCTCGTTAGCCACCTTCTGCGCCAGATCTGCGGAGCGATTTTCGTAGCTGACAGTAAATGCAATAGTCGCCTTGGTGGGCTGACCGCGGATGGGATCGACTACATCGGCACTGATAGTATCGACGCTGATATCCTTGCGCATGTCTTCGACCACCACTTCGAGCGGATCCTTCTTGCGCTCACTCTGATAAAGCTCGAAGCGCTTGATAATGTCGAGCAAGTTCGACGTGGTCATCACCCGCTGAGTGATCTCCTGAATACGCTGATCGGCATAGCTGGTGACCGTGGAGGTGACCAGCTCCTTGGGGATTTCCTGTTGCTCAATCAGAATGACGGCCTTGGAGCGGTAAATCGCCGGTAACCCAAAGGTCACGCCCAATGCAATCAGCAGCAAACTCAGCACCACGGCTGTGAGCAGCTTACGCCGGCGTTTCAGTGCCTCGATATAGTCGCTCAGCGACTTTTCCTGCTCTTCCATGACTGCGACCGGGTTATTGACCATAGAACTGGGAGGCGCTGATTCTAATGAGAAATAAGTCAAGTGTATTACGATTTGCCCGCTGTATTCATGACCGCCGTCTAGCTTGCAAGTTCACACGGCGTTGGGCGTGTTGATAGTGTCGAATTCGGTTGGAAGTCGCGACGTAGGGGACGACCGATTCTTGTTATTCGACGGGCAAAATGCAAGCTTTTCAACGCGAAACTGCCCACTTTTCCCCGCTGTAGCTCAAACCCAGCTGAGCGACGTTTTGTGTCGCAGTGAGGTCGTTGATGTCGTTTGACGACTGCAGGTACGAGTACCTAAGAAACGCCGACCAGTAGGGCGTCAAGCGATACGTCAATCCGGCGTTGCCACCAATGTATGTGGTTTTCGCATTCCCGAAACCAAGCTGATCGCCGAACTGTGTGCTGTTGTCAAAATACCTGAATCCCAGATTGCCGGTCAGGCGTTCGTCGAATTCGTGGTACAGGCTGGTGCTCCACTCGTTGCGGACCTGTTGGTTGCCCGAACCTGTCGGCTGCACGGTACGGTCATAGCTCGCATTCCAGGTGTCACGTTCGAACTTCTTCTTCAATGCAAAGTTGAAAAGCGATCCCACGCCGTTAAAGTCCTGCATGGGCGCGAAGGCCACTTGATTCTGTCGCCGCTCAGTCGTGCTGTAAATAAGACCGCCGTAGGCGGTGCCACTCAGGGTTTCCGTGTTGCCCTGAAATCCGCCCAACAAGGTGTAACTGTCGGTAGACGAAGAAGTATCGCGAATATTGAACGGGTCAGAAGGATCGTTGTCGATGTCGTTCACATTGAACGCGCTCCAACCGAACTGACTAAATAGCTGCGCTTTTTCCGTCAATGCGTGAGTGTAAGTCACGCTCGCATTCTTGGTGTTGTAGTTCGACAAACCCGAACCCGGAGATTCTTCGTAGTCGGTCGTTCCATAGGAAAATGCCAAATCGACTTGATCGCGTTCGGTCAATTGATAGGAAAGCTTTGGTCCCACATTGACTATGTCCACGTCCAGCTGATTCTGCACCAAACCGGTCGTTAGCAATTCGGTGCCCAGCGTGGAGTCCTTGCGATACTCCGCGTCAAGACCGATCGACCCACGTTCAAACTTGTGATCGGCGCCAAAACGAAACGAATAGTTATCAGAATCGAGATTATCTTCGCCCCAGTAGCGCACCGGCCGCACGCGCGGTTCAAATTCCAGCGTGTTGATTTCAGTCGCGCGCTTCAACACCACGCCGACATCGCCAATCAATCCGAATACGGTACTGTGCTTGCCAGTGGTCAGTCGAGGGTTGGTGTTGATTTCGCTGTAAGCGCTGGCCTGGGGAGTTGCGGACCATTCGCGCCGATGCTTGCTTGCCAGCCACCTACTAACGCAACCGCCACCGGCACGCCGGCCATCTGCAGATGCCGGAAATTGCGCCGCGTTGCTTTCAAGGGATCGTTCCGCGTGCGTGCGAATTTAGGGCACAACTACCACATCGCCGTTCTGCAGCAAGATGTTTTGCGACAGGCTGCGTCCCTTCTCCACATCGCCATATCAGAAATGGTATCGAAGACGCTCAACACCGTTTTCGCGCCGGAAAACACATGTACGCTGTTGAGCGACGCAAACGGCGTCACGCCGCCTGCCAGACTCAGCGCCTGCATCACCGTCAGCTCATGGCCCATGATGATCTCACCGGGTTTGTTGACGCGCCCCACTGCGTAAACGCGATTGCCGACAACCTGTGACCGCCACCGTCACCACGGGTTCGGGAATGTAATTTTCAATGCGCGTGCCGGGTCTTTTTGAATCTGTCCACCGTTCTTCCCGCAGCAGCAGCTATCGCCAGCAGGCGGGAACGATAAACCGCCGTCAGGACGCACCAACACTTCGCGTTGCAGATCTTCTTCCTTCCACACCGTGATCTGCAGAATATCCCCGGGCTGCACCAGATACTGATCCGAAGGCGGCAGTAAGCCACCAGTTCGCGTACGCCCGTGCTCAGTGGTTGATATCCTGCGGCTTCTGCGCCTGCGCATCGCCAGCGCGCCATATCATCACCATCGGCTTTTCCGTCGGATTGACTGCCGGCGCGGCTTCAGGCGCTGTAGTCAGCGCATCCGTAGCGTCAGCAAGAGACGAAGTGTTAGACTTCCCCGGCGAAACTGGCTCCGGCAGCGCGCTCACTGCGCTATGGCTATTCGGTCCGTTCGACGCCATCGGATTGGGCTGCAATGCGGGTTCCACCAGTGTCGATTGCCCATCGCTTTTACGCCCATGTCCTTGCCCTGCCTGACTTTGCATTCGCTTTCATGACCAGGAGATGCCGGACTTGCCTGCGGGTGATTTTAGCGACTCCTGCCGCTGCTGGCGTAGATTCTCCGACTGGCGAATCCGGCGGCCTGATCGCCGGCCGCGGCCTGTGCCGCCAATGATTCGGTGGTGGCGAAGTGGGTTCGGTTGCGCTGGGATCGGTGGTCGGGTAATCAACACGGTTGCGATGGGTCCGCCACCCATTGCGCAGCCTTGACGCTCGCCCCAAGCGCCAACACAGGCGCGGCTGCAACGGCTAGGCGTCGGCTAATAGGAAAAGTTCGACTTAAGACTCATGGATACACCCTCGTTGGTTCGATGCTTCCGCGACCGGACATTTATTACCTTAAAAGTCGGCGGATTCACCATGGAATCTCATTCATTTACATAAGTTTAGCAGGATAAATTAAGAACTACTAGAACATTCAGCGTTAACTATTTAAAAGTAAAAAAGGACATCAGGACTCAGGCAAAGTCCCAATTTGCTGTGGCAGATTGGTAAGCCTGGTGATTTGCTGAATTTCGACGGCTATTCTGCCTGTGGCGGGAGAAGGATCGGTGACAGCTGTTGGGTAACCAGCACCAATTCATGAACCGGGCGTCGCCCAAGCAAAGGACGGGATGTAATCCATTGTTTTTAAGAGACTTCGCCGCAGCCACGAATGTGACCGTCAATTTGGTGCCGGAGCCGGAATCGAACCGGCACGGAGGTTACCCCCGAGGATTTTAAGTCCCTTGCGTCTACCAATTCATACGGGCAGTCCGTCCACGTCCTACGGACCTCTTTCGAAAAGGCTTTGATAACAAGACTGTACCCCGCTCTCGCGCGGCGCAAATAAGATTGGAGGCTGGGGCCGGATTTTAACGCGGCCTAGGCGGCTTTGCGGGCCGCTGCGCCAACCACTCTGCCCACCCAGCCATCGTGAGTGGGACCTGCCTCAAAATCGATCCACGTTTCGTACCAGGGAACCCAGAGCTGGGGTCGGAATCGAACCGGCGTACAGCTTGCAGGCCGCTGCATGACCACTCTGCCACCCAGCCGGTGACAACACCGGAACTTTCTGCCTGCTCCGCACGCAGCAGTCTGAAAAACACCCGAAGTCGGGGTTCTTGTCGAATCGAACCTGCGTTCCAACATCGAATGGAGCAGGAAACGAGACTCGAACTCGACGACCTTGGCAAGGTCGTGCTCTACCAACTGAGCTATTCCGCTTGCGTGAACGCGTATTGTTCACACAGGCCCAAGCAGTGTCAAGCTAAGATTAAGCGCCACGACAACCACTTTAACGCCTTTTGCCACCAGATATTTTCACGATTTTTCGCCGTCGGCCAAACCCATATTACCCTGCGCGCACAAACGCGGCCAGGCCGCACCGCAAATAATTGCACATCGACCAAATAGTCAACACCGCGGCCACATACAGCAACACGAAGCCGACACTGTAGCTGGGTAGCCCGAAAATCGGTTCGCGAAGCATGAAAACCAGTGCAATCATCTGCAGCGAGGTTGTCGCCTGCCCACCCACGACACCGCCACTTTCGAGCGCGCGCCGACCTCCGCCATCCACTCGCGCAGCGCCGAAACGGTGATTTCGCGCCCGATAATGACCGCGGCGGGCAGCGCCAGCCACACCGTGGGATGTTTCTGCACCAAAACCACGAGCACTACCGCCACCATCAGCTTGTCTGCAACCGGATCGAGAAAAGCGCCCAGTGGCGAGGTTTGGTTCCAGCGTCGAGCCAGGTAACCGTCCAGCCAATCAGTCACAGCCGCGACGGCGAAGATGGCGGCACAAATCAGATTCGAACTCGGGATCGGCAGATAAAACACCAGTATGAACACCGGGATCAGTACAATCCGCAGCACGGTCAGAAAATTCGGAATGTTCATCAATGGAGACAAGGCGGCACCGGTCATTTTGATTTACGCCCACAAGAATATCGGATGCAAATGGATTTGCGAATTCCCACCGCGCCCCTAGGTTTCCAGTCCTCTTGCGCGGCACCGTCGGGATTCAAGATAGCGAGCGTCGCCATCAGTGAGATAGGTCTTACTGAATCAAATGCGTCAAAGCCGGGTGTGAGCAGATGCCGTTTGTCTTTGTGAAACCGGTCGTAGATGCGTTTCGCCAGTTCACTGCTGATCCGGTACGCGTGAAAGATCTTTAATGCCAGCACGCGCCACGCCCTGCAATCCGCCGAAATGTTGTATCAAAGTTCGCCGCCGCTGTGCGCCAATGCCTTCGATTTCTTCCAGCGTGGAAGTCGTGCGTGCCTTTCCACGCCGTTGGCGATGACCGCTGATGGCGAAGCGATGCGCCTCATCGCGAATGGCCTGTATCAAGTGCAAAGCTGGCGAATCCGGTGGTAAATGCTGCTGCCGCTCACTGTCGGCAAGAATCAAAACCTCCTGGCCGGGCTTGCGAGCCGGCCCCTTGGCCACGCCTACGATGCTGACGTCAGTGATACCCAACTCGTTCATTGCCCGTTGCGCCTGCGTCACCTGCCCTACGCCGCCATCGATGAGCAGCACTTCCGGCAATCGCCCTTCCTCGCGCTGCACGCGCGCGTAGCGCCGCTCAACGGCCTGGCGCATGGCGCCGTAGTCATCGCCGGCGGTGATACCTTCAATATTGAATCGCCGATAGTCGGATTTGATCGCGCCATCAATGCCGAAAACCACGCACGAGGCCACGGTGGCTTCGCCCATGGTGTGGCTGATGTCGAAACACTCAATGCGCTCGATGGGGTCTTCCAGCCGCAGGAACTGCTGTAAGGCTTCGAGGCGGCGGCCCTCCTCACCCGCGAGGCTGCGACGTTGCTTTAATGCCAGCTCGGCATTCTCACTCGCCATAGTCAGCCAGCGCGCACGTTCACCACGCACGTCATGACGAATACTGACCTTGTGCGCGGCATGCTGGCTCAATGCGTCACACAGCACATCGATGCCAGCGATTGCATGGCTGATGACTATCAATGGCGGCACCACGTCATCGCCGGCGCTGTCCAAGTAGTGTTGGGTCAGAAATGCGTACAACACCTCCTCGGCATCCGCACCTTCAGTATTTGCCGGAAAGAAAGTGCGGTTACCGAGATTACGGCCCCCGCGAACGATGAAAAGCTGCACGCAGGCACCAGCCGAATCATTTGCCATCGCGACGATGTCGCAGTCGCCATCTTCCTGCGAGACGTACTGCCGCTGCTCTACCTGCTTGAGCTGTGCAATTTGATCGCGGTAGCGGGCGGCGACTTCATAATTGAGTTTCTCCGCCGCCGCTTCCATGCGCTTGACGAGTTCGGCAATGACCATCGCGCCTTTGCCTTCAAGAAACAACGCCGCGTGTTCCACATCTTCTCGGTAAGCCGCACTGCCAATCAGCCCAACGCAAGGTGCGCTGCAACGCTTGATTTGATACTGCAGGCAGGGTCGTGACCGCGCGCGGAAAAACCCATCCGTGCAATTGCGAATGCGAAACAGTTTCTGTAGCAGATTCAACGTCGAGCGCACCGCGCCCGCATTGGGATAGGGTCCGAAATACCGGCCCTTACCCTTGCGCGCACCACGGTGGAAACGCAGACGAGGAAACTCTTGTTCGCTGGCGAGATAGATCCAGGGGAAACTCTTATCATCGCGCAAGGTAACGTTGTAGCGCGGCTTGAGTTCCTTGATGAGATTGCTTTCCAGCAGCAACGCCTCGGCTTCGGTGTGCGTGGCCGTCACTTGCATGCTGGCGATGCGCGCTACCAACACACGAGTCTTCGCACTCAGGCGCGAAGGACTACCGAAATAACTTTCGACGCGCTTCTTCAGGTTGCGCGCCTTACCCACGTAGAGCACGGTACCTTGCGCGTCGAACATGCGATACACCCCCGGCCGCACCGTCAAGGTCTGGCCGAACGCCTTGCCGTCAAATTGCGGTGATGAATCGCTCATTAATGTCGCTACTTCGCCAGATCTCCGTGCAAGCGCGAGAAAATGAGCGGCACCGTGCTCGCGAACGCCAGCGGCGTTGCGCAACTGCATGTAATGCAGTGGGCGAAAACCACGCGACGCTATCCACCTCACCGAGATCCAAATCAAACGGCCCTTCATCCATGCAACGGTACACCCAGCAGAACTCCCAACCCGTTTGTGCACTCGCCTCAAGTTTGAACAACCGCTCCGAACACCCTCGAGGTTCCTCCCCGCTCTTCACCCAATTCGCGTACGGCGCAGTCATGCTCCTCACCGCGATCGACATGACCAGCGGCAGAGGAATCCCACAGTCCCGGAAAACATTCTTTGCGTACTGAACGTTTCTGTAGAAGCACCTCGCCCTGCGGGTTGTACACCCAAACATGCACCGCCCGGTGACGTAAACCCAACCGATGCACCACCGATCGTGGCCGATAGTCGATCACCTGATCAAACTCATCAACAACGGCGAAGATCTCCTCGTGCATCGTTTGACAGCCTCAACCGGCAGCAGCTGGCGGAACCGCCCTGATGCTGCCATCGGCGCTGATCGCTACATAGACCAAACGCGCTTCGGCCACCTTCTGTATCAATTGCTCAAAACTCGGCGGCACAAAACGTTCGATATAAACGTCAACGTCGACTGTAAGCGAAGTTGTCCCGACGCACTCAAGCTTCGCATAAAGCAAAACCAGATCTGCCACCTTTACGGGTTTCAGAAATTGAAACTCACTGACGGCGCGCGTCGCAACGCGACTTCGCGCACGATCCATGGCGCACATTGCACCGGCCATATCCACCTGACTCATGAGCCAACCACCAAAAATGTCGCCGAAAATATTGACGTCCTGCGGACGTGCCGGAATTTTCAACGTCGGTTCACCTGCAGGAAGAATAGTGTTACTCATCGCGCTCAGTCGTACCAGAGATGCACATAGTGGCCGCGTCAATCATCGCCCTTCATACTGTCCTTCCGCTGGCGTAGCAAGAGAAACTTCTTTCTCCAGGGAACCTGCGTGCTAGACAGGGCATCCAGAAACGATGACAGCCCTCGCGATTTGACCACCGTATAAAAGGTCAGGAACATTACGGGCACGAAGACCAGCATGAAGTAGAAGAGCCGACGCCACACCGCCTCATGCGTCGCATCAATGAGGTTCATGCCCAAAATACCGGTCGTCATGGTGCCGATAAGTCCGAGAATGGTCACCACGGTCAAGCGCACAACGGTATCGGACTGGCGGCGCAACTGCTCGCTGTCGAGATAGTCGGTCATATCCAGCATGCGGCGGCGGATCTTCTCATACAATGAATTGGTTTCAAGGTGATCGATCATCATGCGGAACAGATCGCGTGCGTGAATATGGTCAGACACCGCATGAAACCAGTAACGATGCGTGAATCGCAGAAAAACCTCCATGGTTAGTCGGATGTCATGCCTGAATTGCTTGCTTGAATCGACATCGTCAATGTCCAGGCGGCTGATGGCGGAGACCAATCGATCCGACAGCATGAGCAGCGCGGCTTTTTGGAAGTGCGCAATCAGGAACAACAGGAAATGCTGGTGGTGAAACTGACTGAAGACTCCTTTGTCGTGATCAGAGAAAAACTTGTCGTCGGCCTCACCCACCGCCAGAAAATTCTGGCCAGTGCAAATAAAACGCGTGTGTAATTGCTTATCAGCCATCCGCTCGGGTTGCCAATAGCGATCATAGCAATAGCGTTGGTCGAAATCATGTAAGTACTGCTCGGCGTATGGCATGGCTTGTGAGTCGCCCGGTGGCATGCCCAGACCCAACCGCACCATGTCGCCTTTGCTCATGCGCGTGATGTCGTCGCAGGCCACATAGCTCATCAAGGGCATGCGCTGGTACTCGATCTCGCGATAACGCAGCGCACCCTCCTTGTCAGAATAGTGCTGCACCATCGGTTGCAGGAGAAACTCCCAATGCGCAGCAACTCGCGGTGCGCGTTGTAAGCGCACAAAGCGCAGGTAGTTCGCCTTGTCTTCGTAGTCCGAAGCAGCAAGAACATGGTCATTGCGATCCAGCCACTCGATGCTCAGCGCCGAGTTCCCGCCCTGGCCGCTGCCTTCCCAGTGACTGGGATAGGCGCGCCCGAATCGAAACTGCGTATCGAGCACAGCGGCCAAATCCAGATCACGACCAATGACTTCCATGACCAGAATGGCCACGTCCATGTCATAGAAGAAGTAAAGATCAACGCGTTCAACCTTGACGCGGATCAGTTGACCGTTGTTGCGAAGCCGAATACGCGCGGCAGCCACGTCGTTGCGGCTGAAGATTTTGATGGGTGATGCACCTTGCTCAGCGCCATCGGAATCCTGCCGCCCCTCGCCATAGAGGAATCGCTGGGCGAATGGCAGGAAGGTGACGAACTCGCGATAACGCCGTTCGCTGAAATTTGCCGAATCATCGGCGGTGAATTCATCGTCAATGGGTTGCCATGGCGTCTGACCGCGTAATGACCGCAGATATTCCCAAGGTTTGTGCACGCGATCGCCTTGCTCGGCGGGGATCAATTGCACCGGCCACAGCACCACCTGACGAAACTCGGCGACACGCACGGCGGATTGCTGTGCCTGCCCGCCTGGAATTGAGGCATCGTTCATCGGCGTAGGTTGCTCGCTGAACCGGATTTGGAATTGGCGGAGAGGGCGAGATTCGAACTCGCGGTCGGAGCTAGTCCGACGCCGGTTTTCAAGACCGGTGCA